>JBEKJP010000243.1:0-8300 GCA_050011155.1 Streptosporangiaceae bacterium | reverse complement strand
GTGCGGGCCATCTGGCGGTCGTCGTAATCGGCCAGCGGCGGGAAGCGGGCGGCGAGGCCGTCGAGCGCGGCACCGCCCAGCGCATCGGCCTGGGCGGCGAGACGGAGTGCTACCGGGTCCACCAGCGTCGGCTCGCGGCTGACCGGAGGTGGCTCTGACTTCCAGCCCTGGAGGATCTCCGCGGCGTCGGCCGCCGTGAGTGCCCATGCGTCAGCGCCGAGGCGCCCGGCTCGCTGCGGGCTGCTGCCGAGCGCCGGGCCACCGACGATGACAGGGATTCCCTGGCGGTGGGCGGCGTCGATGAAGCGCACCACGCCTGGGAAGAAGATAGGAACGCTGCATGAGATCGCCAGTGAGTCGGCGCCCGAGCGGACGAGAAACTCCGCCACCACGTCGGCGGGCGTCGAAGCGCCGAGCACCGAGACGCCTAGGCCGTACTCGCGCAGCAACTCGCCGAACATCTGCGCGGCCAGCGAATGGAAGTCACCCTCCGCGCATGCGACCACGGTGAGGCTAGCGCTGGCCGACTGGCTCGTCTCGCCCATGAGCGTGTCAAGCGCGGCCGCGGTTACCCCGGAGGCGAGATGCTCGTCGGCCGCGGTGAGCTCGTTGCAGTACCAGCGCCGGCCGACTTCTCGCTGAGCTGCGGCAAGGAGGTCCACGACGATCTGCTTCCGGGATACACGCTGGTCAAGCAGGTCAAGCGTGAGCCCCACGGCCGCCCGCCGGTTGCCGGGGACGGCATGGTGGAGGTAGGCCCGGACGTAGTCGCGCGGCGGCCGGTAACTGACAGGCCTACCGGCCGTAGCCCAGACCCACTGGTCGCGGCCCGCCTCCTTGGCCTGGTAGAGAGCCTGATCAGCTAGTCTCACCGTCTCGTCGGGATCGCCAGCCATCGCGGCGATGCCCGCGGAGAAAGTGACCGGAAGTGGCCGTTCGGTCAACCATCCGGCGCGCAGCCGCCGGAGAAGGGCGTCCGCCCCCTCCGGTGGAGCCAGGACGATGAGGAATTCCTCACCGCCGAATCGCCCGACGATGTCGCGGCCTCTGACAGTACTGCGCAGCACGCGGCCGAACACGCGCAGCACCTCATCGCCGACGGCGTGCCCGAAATTGTCGTTGACCTGCTTGAAGTGATCGAGATCGAGCATGATCACGATGTCGTCGGCCGAGAGCCTGCCCAGGGCGCGATCGAGCATGCGGCGATTGGGCAGGCCGGTCAGTACGTCGGTCGATGCGGACTCGGCCAGCCGCTCATTCCTCCCGCTGAGCTCCAGTAGGTGCCGGGCATCGAGCAGGAAGGGCGCCAGGTGCCGTTCGAGGAGTGCATGCGCTGCGCTGCCGGGCGGGGCAGCGGGCAGAAGCGGCTCACCGTCGCCGAATGAGACGTCGACCGGGAGCATGCCCGGGTCGTCCGTTCCGGCCGGGACCAGGCGGCCGCCGAGCTCGCGGACGAGGTGCTCGGCGATGCGCCGGGCGTCGCCACTGGTGCGCAGCCAGAGCAAGGAACGCGTCGCCTGGTACACAGCGCCTGGCACTCGGTAGTGCGGCTCCGGCGGCGTTTCCGTGTCCTGGCTCATTCGTGCCCCCATTCAGCACCCCAGCGCCGCACGGCGCAGGGGTAACGAGTTCCCCGGGCCCAGTCAGCTATCTGGAAGCAGGACATAACAGCGAACACCCGTGCCGCGCGGCCTATCGGGCATAGCAGGAATCCGTGCGTGAGAGACCCGATGTTCCTCCGACCGCATATAGCGGCGGAAACTCTCGGCGTCGTCCCACCACGACACCATCTGGAAGACGCCAGGCCGGGCGGCATCTCGCCAGGTCTCCAGCTGCCGGAAGCCCGGGGCATTTTCGACGAGGCGCAAACGCTCCCGGAACGAGCGCTCCAGAGTCCCCGCGCTCTCCGGCGAGATAGTGACCTCGCTACTCACGACGAAGCCGCAGCCGCCGTCTTGGCCTGTTACGTCGCTGCCGGGTGTCATAACAGCTTATTATAATCGGCGCCAGCAATGAGACCGATACCCTCCATAGACCCCAGCCGGCCATATCAGACTTGCCGGGAATCCTGAAATAATATGATAGGCAGTTCCCATTCGGCGCCTATTAAGCGAATCGGCATATCGTGGGATATCAGGAACCTGAGTAGTCTTTGACCCAGGCCACTGGCGTGTTCTGAAATATCCCGTTTTGCGCGAAATACTGAACACCGGGTCGTACGGGTCGCCGTAGATCCTGGCCAGCAGCGTCACGATCGTGTCGAACGCCTGCTCCGGAAAGCCACGGGTAGGGCCCAAGCTGCTAGTCGCGTTCGGGATGCTGCCCGCGGCAGGCGTGATGGTCTGGCTGGCCCAGCTCAGCCCGCACACCGCCTATGCCAGCGGCGTGCTCGGCCCGCTCATCCTGGTCGGGGCCGGACTGGGCATGGTGATCGCGGCGGCGATCAACACCGGCACGTTCGGCGTGGTCCCGCAGGACGCCGGAGTCGCCTCCGCCACCGTCGCCGTCGCCGTCGCCGTCGGCCAGCAACTCGGCTCACGGCGAGGTGCTAACGACACAAGCCAAGGTCCCCTAGATCCGGGCCAGGGCCTCACGGAGCGGGTCCAGGCCCATGGCGCCCAGGCTGAGGGCCTTGGTGTGGAAGTCTCTGAGGCTGAAGGTGTCTCCACCCCTGGCCTTGGCCTCGTCCCTGGCCTGCAGCCAGATCCGCTCGCCGAGCTTGTAGGACGGAACCTGCCCGGGCCAGCCCAGGTAGCGGTGCAACTCGAAGCGCAGCCGCTTTTCGTCCCAGCTGGAGTGGGCTCGCAGGAACTCCCAGGCGATCTCGGCGTTCCAGCGCTCGCCCTCCCGCCAGCCCGTGCCCGCGGGGATCTTCAGCTCCAGGTGCACCCCGATATCCAGGGCTACGTTGGAGGTGGTAGACGGTCGTGACCTCCTTCCAGGTGGTGAAGGCGCCAATACCGTCCGGCACGGACCACCACATCCGCCCGGGCCGGGACCAGTCCTCCGAAGGTCCGGTGTAGTAGATCCCTCCGTTGTTGACGGGGGCGATCACGGCCTCGATCCGTAGCGCGGGCTCCGGGATGTCGAAGTGCTTGCCGTTCAGCTCCGAGATGGTGCGCTCGGCCAGCTCCTGCATCCAGGCGCGGAAGTTCTCCCGCCCTTCGATGCGCCGGACCGGGTCGCCGTCCAGGACCGCCACGGCCTCCTCCCGGGTGGCTCCGGGCCGGATGAGGCTGCTGACCCGTTCCCGGCCGAGGAAGGCACCGAGCCCGGCGGTGGCGGCGGTGGCCGCGCGGGCGGCCACGTCCAGCTCCCCGCGCAGCGAGTCCGGAACCCCGGTGAGCCGCGCCGCCAGCCCGGAATAGAAGGAGTCCGCTGGACTGGACCAGCTGGCGATAAGCCTCCGGCACCGCCGCCATGCGGCTGGCGATGTTGACAGCGCTTTCCTCACCCTCGGTGGGCATCAGGTCGAAGAGCTCGCGCACATACTGCACCCAGCTATCGATCACGTTGAGCTCGCTGGTGGTGTCCCCGGCGTCGTAGCGCTCGACGGCCACAGCCAGCCGCTCCTGCATCGCGGCCCGCGCGACCTGCTCGCGCAGCCCAGGGGTCTCGGCCGTCTCAAGGGCGGCGAGAGCCGAACGATCCAGTTCGGCGCGTCCGGCGAACCCGTCCGCGCTGAGATCCGGTAGCTCGTCGTCGTGCCCGGCGATCCCGGCCGACGTGGCGAAGAACGGGTCCAGGGCGGCCGCCCGCTCCACGTAATCCGCGGCGATGCTGTCGATCGAAGGCATAGCCGGGGACTCTATACACCCATGTCACGCACGGCTACCCGGTTCTGCCTGTGTCGCTGCTCATGCGGACAGGCTCATGCCGGGTCGAAGGGCGCTACCGGTTAGGGGCCACGCCAGGACCGATCCACCACCGGGCCGTTCGGGCCGGGCCGCGCCGTACCTTTCCTACCGAACGGGCGGGCTGATCGAACTCGGCAAGCTGCACAGGGGCTAGGCGCCTGACCCCGAGCCGCTCGCGCGCTTCTGGGCCGCCGCTCTGAGGTATGAGCTTGAACCGCCTCCGGAAGGCTTCGCCAGCTGGGATGCGTACTGGCGGGAGGTCGGGGTGCCCGAGGATGAGCTGGGCGCTGGCGCGGACTGCATCGTCGACCCCGCCCGGCGGGGGCCACGGATCTGGTTCCAGGTGGTACCGGAGCGCAAGGCGGTCAAGAACCGGCTGCACCTCGATATCGGCATCAGCGGTGGCCGTGCGGTCCCGATCGAGACGCGCAGGCAGCGCGTCGACGCGGAGGCGGCCCGGCTGGCCGGCCTCGGTGCCCTGCTCGTCGCGGTCCATGAGACCGAGGGTCTCGATCACTACGCAGTCGCGATGAAGGACCCTGAGGGGAACGAGTTCGACATCAACTGACGGCCGCCGCTAGGCACCCGCGCCGCCGTCGACCGGGATGATCGCGCCGGTCACCATCGACGCCCGGTCGCTGAGCAGCCAGGCGGCGACCTCGGCGACCTCGCGAGGCTCGGCCATGCGGCCGAGCGGGATCGCCGCGTTGATGCGCTCGATGACACCGGGGGTGGCCGCCTCCCAGGCGTCGATCATCTCGGTCGCGGTGCCGCCCGGTGTGATGCCGTTCACCCGGATGCCGTCATGGGCCCAGGTCACCGCGGCGGTCTCGGTGATGCTGTTGAGCGCGCGTTTCATGGCGCCGTAGGCAGGAAGCTCCGGGTTTCCCCGGCGGCTGCCGATGCTCGAGGTGTTGACGATCGCCCCGCCGCCGTCCCGGCGCATCAGCGCCGCCTCGGCCGTCATCGCCGTCCAGTGCCCCCGGAAGTTCACCGCGAACTGCTGGTCGATGTCCTCTTCGCTCGTCGTGTCGAGCGGGCCCGGCTGCTGACCCGCCGCGCCGTTGTTGAACGCGCCGTCGAGCCGGCCGTGCAGTTCCTCGACGCGGTCGACCGCGGCCCGGATGCTGGCGCGGTCGGCGAGGTCCAGGGCAACGGCGTCGGCGACGCCGCCGTCGGCGCGAACCTCCGCGACGACCCGGTCGAGAGCGTCGGCGCCGCGGGCGGCGAGCACGACCGCGGCGCCCTCCCGGGCGAAGAGCCGGGCCGCCGCCGCTCCGATGCCGCGGCTGGCGCCCGTGATGAACACGACCTTGCCGGTGAGCAGGCCGATAGGGGTGGTTTCGATGTCGTTCGTCATGTAAATAGGGTCGTGGCGGCCGAGGATCCGGATCCAGGCACAGGCGGTACCAGGGTGGGTGGCCGCGCCGCGGGCAGACTTGGGGTATGGACAAGCAAGAACTCGGGGCGTTTCTCCGCAGCCGTCGCGAGCGGCTCCGGCCGGAGGATATCGGCCTCCCCTCCGGGCCGCGGCGCAGAACCCCGGGGCTCCGTCGCGAGGAGATCGCGGTCCTCGCGCACATATCCACCGAGTACTACGTCCGGCTCGAGCAGGGCCGGGCGCCGCGACCTTCGGGCGAAGTCCTCGCCGGGATCGCGGGCGCGCTGCGGCTCACCGACGCGGAGTCCGATCACCTCCACGTCCTGGCGGGCACGGTGCCGACCCGGACCGGGCGGCACCGCCGCGACGTCCGCCCGAGCATTCTCACGCTCCTCGAGCGACTCCCGCAGACAGCCGCGTTCGTCACGTCCGCGGCGTTCGAGGTGCTGGCGTGGAACGACCTCGCGGCGGCGCTCATGGAAGATTTCGGCAGGCTCGCCCCGCAGGACCGCAACCTCGCCCGCCGGGCGTTCCTCGGGCCGCTCCGATCTGACACGCCGGCACCCGGTCGTCGGGGAGATCACCGTCGACTGTGACTCCCTCACGCTTAACGACCGCGACCAGCACCTCGTGCTGTACACCGCGCCGTCAGGATCCCGCAGCGCCGAAGCCCTGGCGCTCCTGAATGTTCTCGGAACCGAGAGCGTCAATGCCAGCGGAACGCTCTGACCGGGCCAGGACGCCGGAAATGTCGCCGACCCCTGGATCCGCCTCAGCCCGTTCACCTGCACGGCGGGATCCCGGTGCCTGGCCACCCGGACCGGACCTCCCAATCGGTCGAAGGCATCTTGCAGGCGCTGAAGGTCTTCGCCACTGAGCAGGAGGACTTCACCGAGCTGGACATCACCACGATGAAGGGGATCAAGCCGACTGCCACCAAGTGCGACTGATCAATAGCAGCCGCGTTCGCGCGGAGATCGGCATGTAAGCGCGTTTCCGCGGAAACGGCTTGTGAAACGATGCACAAGCGCTTCCGCGGAAACGGCGGACCACCCGGACCGACGCCCCCGGGGGATCAGTTGCCGACACGGGTAACCGGGCAGGGTGATGGTGTGACAAGCTGGCGACAGCAGCCCTTCCTGGGCCGCGTGGTCAAAGGAGACCATCATGAGCGTGTACCGGGTGACCGAGATCATCGGGACCAGCAGCACTTCGTGGGAAGACGCGGCGGCAGAAGCGATCAGGACCGCCGCCGGGACGATCCGCGACCTGCGGGTAGCCGAGGTCGTCAAGCAAGACATCCACCTAGACGAGGGCGGGGCGATCACCTACCGCACCAAACTCCAGCTCTCCTTCAAGTACGAACCCGACGACTGATCCCAGGTCACCCACTCCCAGCGCTGGCGGATTGAGGGCCATGCTACCTGCGGCATCAGGCCTGTCCGCGGCAAATGAGTGCGTCGCTATTTACGTTGGTAAGAGCGCGGGGTGCCTGGCAAGATAGCCAGGGTGGGATCTGATGGCATGGCTGAGCGGGTGCGGCAGCGTGCCCTTGTCCGCCGCGGTTATGATGCGATCTCGCTGGCTTACCGTAGTGACGATGGCGATGCGTCGGCCTCCTCGGCCGAGGACGTCAGCCGCTACGCGGGCTGGGTAGCGGAACTGGCCGGCCTGCTGCGCCCCGGGGCCCGGGTTGTCGACCTCGGCTGCGGGGCCGGGATACCGGCCACCCGCGAGCTGACCGGGCACGGGCTGCAGGTGCTCGGCGCTGATTTCTCCGCTGTCCAGGTTCACCGGGCCCGGCGCCTGGTGCCCGCGGCCCGCTTCGTGCAAGCCGATATGGCTACGCTGCAATTGAGGCCGGCCAGCGCCGATGCCGTGGTGGCCTTCTATTCGCTGATCCACGTCCCGCTCGCGGACCAGCGGGAGCTGTTCCCGCGTATCCGCGGCTGGCTGCGCCCGGGCGGGTATTTCCTGGGCATCGTCGGAGCCGGGCAGTGGACCGGCACCGCCCCGTACCTGGACGCCGAGATGTTCTGGGATCACGCCGACGCCGCCACCTATCTGCGCTGGCTGCAGGAAGCGCAGCTGACACCCCGCTGGAACCGCTACATCCCGGAAGGAACCAGCGGGCATACCCTCGTCCTGGCCGAAGCACCATGAGATGGGCCGACGTCATCCGGCCAGCGGCAGAAGAGGAAATCCAGAAGGGCTGGGCTCGTCAGGTCCAGAGCACAGGGGCGTCACCGGCTGTACCGCCTGGAACCCGCGCCCCTCCGGCCGTTGCACGACTGGCTGAGTGCTCGTTCCGCGGGACCTACCCTGAGATCGAGCCGCCGACGACGTACCGCGACGAGAGCATCCAGAACGGATTCGACGGCGTCGAATCCAGCTTCGACCACCTCGAAGACCTCCTGAGGTCACTACGCGAACTCGCTCATCAGCCGGACCGGGAGATCAAGGTAGGAGTCGCGGCCGACCAGGCACCGGACGGCCGCAGGGTGTCGGCGAAGCTGCTGCCGCCATGGCCCCAGGGCCCGATCTCAACCTGCTGATGGCTGGCCTGGGTCATGAACGGCTCACCATGCGTCCCCAGCTGAATTCCCGGCGCCGACCGTACCGGAGCCAATGACATTATTCACACTGCGCCTCCTTCCCTGCGGAAAGGGAAGTCCCGCTGCGGTCTTCCGGCTTTCTGGCTGCGACCCCGCCGATACCGGATATCAGGTAATACCGATACCGGCGCGGTAAAAGCTGGCCTACGTCGATAGCAGTGCCGTCGGGCGGAGGCGACGAACCGGAAGCCCCTCCGACACCGTGTCCGGTTCTGTCGTGTGGCCCCGTACAGCAACTTTAACGAACTTGCACGAACGGATGCAAGTGCATCTGCAAATTCCAAAACTTGAACGGCTAGTCAGTCCAGGCATGATCGCCGGGCCGTGTGCACCAGGATACGGAAGTTGCCTGCTATGACTCGGGACAAGAATTACCGTTCCGAACGGGGCTGGCATTCACCGGCACCAAAAAATGGCACGCCATTCCACGGGGGACGCGCGGCCGCG
>JBEKJP010000242.1:0-8332 GCA_050011155.1 Streptosporangiaceae bacterium | reverse complement strand
GCCGCGGCTTGACCTGCTCGGGCCGCAGGGGCTCGGTCAGCAGGGGGTTGGCGAGCAGGTAGATCTGCCCCACCGACAGGTAGTTCGCCGCCCGCCACCAGGCGTCGATCGCGTCAAGCTCGCTGATGGTCAGCGGTTCTTGCTCCATCACGGTCATGTAAACCCCTTTTACCCAAACGGGAAGTAGTGCTCGCCCCGGTTCCCGGCTTCATGCAGCTTTGCCGCACCCAGTCTCCTGGGTGCGGCGCTGCCGCGATCAGGGGCGTTAGGTTCCGTAAACCGGGACCTAGGTCCTTGCCCGCCCGGTTATGTCGTTTCCTGCTTCATTTCTGCCCGGCGGTCTCGGGGTCAGGATGGGCGGCTGGCTGAGTCGGTTCCTGGTTCCAGTTGCGCCAGATGAGCCGGTGCACCGGGATCCACCGCGGGATGTCGCGCAGGCCCGGGATGAACGGGACGAACAGCAGCAACAGGGTGCCCACGCCGGTCATGAAGATCGCGATCAGGTCGATGTTGGCGGAGTTACCCCAGCCGGGCTCCATGTGGTACCACATCTGGAACAGCCACAGCCACGGCTGGCCGGGGTAGCTGCCGGTCTCGTTCATGACGCCCCACTGGTCACCGCTCAGGTGCTGGGCGGTTGCCAGGTTGTTGTAGTAGTCGCCGTCCGCGAGGAACAGCAGCGGCTTGGTGAAATCGGTGCCGTAGAACTGGCTCTGGGCGAGCAGGTCGGTGTCGATCGCGCCGCTGCGGGCCAGGGTGAGCTCGGTCGCCAGCAGGACCGGGACCGGGCCGTCGCTGGCCGCGGGCACGACCGGGCTGCCGTTGACGAACTTCACCTTGGTAACCACGTTGCCGTAGTTAGTGGCCCACTTGTCCTGCTGGCCGGACGAGGCGGCCCGGTAGGTGGCCAGCGCCGCCGCCAGCGCCGGGTCGGTGGGCGCGATGCTGGCCAGCGGGGAGAGCACGAACGTCTGCGCCGTGTCGAGCGGCTGCACGACCCCGACCCAGCTGGACGGGGCGATCAGTACCCGCTGCGGAGTGCCGTTGTTGTTGTAAGGCGGTCCGAGGGTGGCGCTCTCGCTGGTCTGGTTCAGCTCGGTGGCCGCGGTGGCGAGGAAGCCGCCCGGGTCGACCTGGGCCCAGCTCTTCACCGTGACCGACGGGATGTCCGGCGAGGACAGCAGGGCGGCCAGGGCGAGGACGAGGACCAGGACGATCGAGGACGCGATCGTGCCTTCCTTCAGGATGTCGTAGCGCCTGGTCGGCCCGCGCCACGCGGCGCGGTCAGCGCGCTGGGCGGCCAGCCTGGCGGCGACCCCCCGTGGCCGGGTGACCGGCAGCGGGTGGCTGACGCCGCGCATCCGGACCAGCAGCACGTGCGCGCCGATCAGCGCGACGAGCAGGATCGGGATGAGCACGATGTGCCACATCAGCATCTGGCCGAAGTTCATCAGGTTGAAGAACGCGCCTACCCCGGCCGCGTTGAACGCGTCCTTGCCGTTGGTGGCGATCCACTGTGAGTCGAAGTTCTGCTGGGACAGGTAGCCGGTGAAGCACTCCACGACCGAGACCAGGAAGGCGACCACGCCGGTTATCCAGGTCAGGGCCCGGCGGCCACGCCAGGCGGCCATCCAGAACTTGCCCCACAGGTGGATGACCAGGAGCGCCATGAACAGCTCGACGCTCCACAGGTGCAGGCTGTTGAAGAAGTGCCCGACCGCGTTGGTGTGCCACCAGTCGGGACCGCCGAGGGCGATGGCGAAGCCGCTCACGATCACCACGCCGAAGGCGGCCAGCGCCGCCACGCCGAACACGTACACCCAGGAGGCCACGTAGGCGGGCTGGCGGTCAGGCAGCAGCTTGCCCGGCGGCAGCGAGGCCAGCACCCGGCGGCGGGCCCGTGCCGTCCACATCCGCTCGTCTCCCGGCGCGGCGTCCGCACTGGGCACCGGCTCCGCCGCGTCTGCGGTGTCTGCGGTGTCTGTGGTGTCTGCGGGCTGGTCGCCCCCGTGAGCCCGCGGGAACGGCAGCAGCAGCGCGGCGCCGAAGATCGCGACCATCACCGCGATCAGGACCAGGTTCGCTACGGAAATCGTGAAGACGTTCCAGTTGAGGTACGAACCGGGCTGGTTCAGGTCAATGGCGGCGGGAGCGTGTCCCGCCAGGGCAACGACGTGCATCAGTGCCTCCAGGTCGGCCGGCAATCGATTGCCTCAAGTCTGTCCGTCCGCCGCCGGGGGCCCGTAGGGATGTGAGTCACCACAGACCGGGACCAAAGTCCTTAACGCAGCTTGCGCAGGAAGGGGTCTTGCGGCACGCAGGGGGCGACCTTGATCCGCGCGTCCGCGGCGAACACGCCGTGCGGTTTGACGACGACCGGGTTGAGGTCGAGCTCGGTGACCTCGGGCAGGTCATCGGCGAGCCGGGAGACCCGCAACAGCACTTCGCGCAGCCTGCCCAGGTCAGCGGCCGGGCTGCCGCGGCGGCCGAGCAGCCACGGCGCGCCGCGGACCGAACGGATGAGCGCGTCCGCGTCGGTGTCGGTCAGCGGCGTGAGCCGGGACGCCTGGTCCGCGGGCACTTCGGTGGCCGTGCTGCCGAGCCCGAATACCACCAGCGGGCCGAACATATGGTCATCGGTCACCCCGATGGTCACCTCGGTGCCCCCGGTGACCGCGGCCTCATCATGACTGTCGGCCGGGGTCGACTCGACTAGCCATATGCCGTAGCAGCTCAACAGGTCGGCGGTCTTGCCGGCGGGTAGCCAGCCGCCGCCCGGCTCGTGGTGCAGGAATCCGGTGATCAGCGCGCGGGCGTCGGCGGCCCGGACGTCAGGGAAGCTGGGTACCTGGCCGCGCGGCTCGGTGAGCCAGGCCCCGTACCTGGCTGCGTGAGCCAGCGCGGCGACTGCCGTCTCCGGAACGTCGTAGACCGGCAGCTGGCCGTCGCGGCCCAGCCGTGGCATCAACCGGACGGATTCCGCCTGGTCGAGCGCGACAGCGACGAGCGGGACGGCGACGTCGGCCTCGGCGATCGCCTCGATCAGATCGCCGGTGGCGCCGGTCGGCAGGACCAATGCGATCATCGCGTCAACCTGCTCGTCTGCGGCGAGCAGTTCCAGGCACCGGCGGAAGTCCTCGCCGGAGACGGCGGCGGTGGTGTCGACGGGTCCGGTGACGGTGCCGCCTGGCAGCAGTGTCCGCAGCCGCCGCCGGGTCAGCCCGCGCGGCTGGTGGACGGTCAGGCCGAGGTCCGCGCACGCATCGGCGGCCAGCACCCCGGCGCCGCCCATGTTGGACACGATCGCGATGGTGCGCCCGGCCGGGATGGGCTGAGTGGCCAGCAGCGCGGCGGTCTCGGTCAGCTCGCCAAAGCTACTGGTGGCGATGACCCCGGCCTGCTCGAACAGCGCCTCCCGGCTTACCGGCGAAGGGGGGGCAGCCACATGCACGGTGAGCACCGGCATCTTCGCGCCGACTCGGCGGGCGGTGCGGGCGAACTTGCGGGGGTTGCCGAACGACTCGAGGTACAGCACGGCGAGCCGGGTCACGTCGTCGTGTTCCCACCACAGCAGCATGTCGTTGCCGGACAGGTCGAGCTTGTCGCCCACCGAGGCGAACGAGGAGATCCCGATGCCGAGCCGGGAGAGCTGCCCGGCCAGCGCGATGCCCACCCCGCCCGACTGGGACATGAGCCCGACGCCGCCGGGCCGGAGCCGGGTGGCGCCGAACGTGGCGTCCAGGCCGATGCTGGGCACGGCCACGCCGAAGCAGCTGGGGCCCACCAGCCGCATGCCGTGCCTGCGGCACACCGCCAGCAGGTCGGCGCAGGCGGCCGCGTCAAGGTCGGATGTGATCACCACCAGCGACCGCACGCCGCGCTGGCCGCACTGCTCGGCCACGCCGAGCACGGCCGGGACGGGTACGGCGATGATGGCCAGGTCGGCGGGCTCGGGCAGGTCGAGCACGGAGGCCAGGCAGCGGTCGCCGTCGATCTGCCGGGCTCGCGGGTTCACGGTGTACAGGCGGCCCGCGAAGCCGCCGCCCCGGATGTTCTCCAGGATCACCCGGCCGATCGCCTCCCGGCGGCGGCTAGCGCCGATCACCACGACCGACTCGGGCGCGAGCAGGTGCCGGAGGCTGGCGACGTCGGCGCTGCTCTCCCGCTCGGCCACGGCGCTGAGGTAGGTGTCCAGGGCGATGCCGTCCTCTTCACGGGGCAGGGGGAACGTCAGCTCGAAGACCCCGCCGGAAAAGCGCCGCAGCACGGGCAGGCCGGCGTCGGCGAACACCTTCAGCATGGCCATGTTCTCGGTCAGGGTCGCGGCCGTGAACGTGGTGACCTGGCGGCTCCGGGCCAGCGAGACCAGGTGCTCCAGGAGCAGGGTGGCGATGCCCATGTGGTGCATGTGGTCGGCCACCGCGAACGCGACCTCGGCCCGCCCAGGCTGCCCGCGGAGCCCGGCGTAGCTGGCCACGCCGACCAGCTCGCCGCCGCTCAGGGCGAGCAGGGCGGCGTTTCCTGGGGCCGGATCGTGACAGATCCGCCTGGCCTCGATCTCGGCCGATCGCTTACTGTAACTGAAGAAACGCAGGTAGATGCTGCCCGGCGCCATCGCCTCGTGCATGGCCTGGACCGCTTCGAAGTCGTCAGAGCAGGCCTCGCGGATCTCGACCGTGGTGCCGTCGGCCAGGAGCGCGTACACCCGGTTGGTGTCTTGTGCCGTGCTCATCGGAATCTCCTTAACTGAAACCGCCCCACCGGAATGGCTTAGAGCACCGGGCCCGCGGCCACGCGGTAGTCGTCGGGGTAGCTGAGGCGGTCGCGGACCGCCACCACGCCCTGGACGTGCCGGGCCTTGCGTACCAGGTCGCGGCCGAGTGCGGCGGTTTCCGGCGTTCCTTCCAGGGTCACCACGCCGGCTTCGACCGTCACCTTGAACTGACGCGGATCGATGAGGAACTCGTGCCTGAACATGGTGTCGGTCACGTCCTTGCGGATGTCCTCGTCGGGCCGGTCGAACACGGAGAGCAGGTCGGACCGGCTGACGATCCCGACGAGTTCACCACCGGAGTTGACGACCGGGAGCTGCCTGACCTTGAGGAAGTGCATCATCCGGGCGGCCTGCTCAATCGAGTCGCCCGGGGACACGGTCACCACCTGGTGGGTCATCAGGGCGCCCGCGGTCACGGCCTCGGCCTGGCGCACGTCCTTGTGTTGCAGCAATCCGGCGACCACGCCCGGCTCGGCCAGCGCCTCCTTGGCCAGCATGTCGGCTTCTGAGACGAGGCCGATAACCCGGCCCGCGTCGTCAACCACGGGAAAGGCGCTCACCCGGTACTGGCGGAGCGTGGCCGCCAGCTCCTTGAAGGTCGTGTCGCGTCGGACCGCGACTACCTCGGCGGTCATCACGTCCTTGACCGTGCCGTTCATGATCGTCAGCCCTTTCAGTCCACCGGGAAGTTGGCCAGCACGTCGAACCCGTTGCTAGGGCCCTCCGGAGGCGGGTAGTCGAGCCGGTCGCGGACCGCGACCACGCCTTGGAGGTGCCGGATCTGCCGGACGATCTCGTGTCCGGTCTCGCTGGTCCGGGGATGCCCGCTCAGCGTCACGATCCCGTCCTTGACGGTCACGGTGAAGGGCAGCGGGTCCACCAGGAATCCACGGAGGAGCACTTCCTCGGTGATTTCGTTGCGGATCTGGGCGTCCGTCCGGTCGAAGATGGAGAGCACATCGGCCCGGCTGACGATGCCGACCAGGTGCCCGTCCGCGTCGGTCACCGGGAGCCGCTTGACCCGGCGGTCGTACATGAGCTTGGCCGCGTGCTCGACCGTGTCCTGCGGACGGACGGCCACGACCGCGGCCGTCATCAGTTCGCCCGCGGTGACTCCCCGTGCCTTGACCTGGTCCCTGCGGTGCAGGATCCCGGCCAGCACGCCGGGATCGTCGTCGAGGGCCTCCTTGGTCAGCAGGTCGGCCTCGGAAACGACGCCGATCACCTTATGGTCGTCATCGACCACGGGAAACGCGCTGACCCGGTGCTCGTGCAGGGCGACGGCCATCTCCCGGAACGTCGCGTCCTTCTTGACCCAGATCACCCGGGTCGTCATGATCTCCTGGACTGTCCTGCTCATTTTCTCTTCACCCTCTCAGGTCAGGACGACCTTCAGCGCCCCGGTGTCGGCGGCGCGGGCGAATACGTCGTAGGCCTCTTCGACCTCGGCGAGGTCGAAGTGGTGGGTAACGAACGGCTTGGCGTCGATCTGGCCCGTGGTGATCAGGCGCATCAGGGTCGGCGTGGAGGAGGTGTCCACCAGGCCGGTAGTGATCGTGATGTCCCTGATCCACTGCTCTTCCAGGTGCAGCATGACCGGCTCGCCGTGCACGCCGATGTTCGCGATCCGGCCGCCCGGCCGGGCCAGCTTGACGGCCAGTTCGAAGGAAGCGGGCACGCCGACTGCCTCGATGGACACGTCCGCGCCTAGCCGTCCGGTCAGGTCCTTGATCACGGCCAGCGGGTCTTCGCGGGCGCTGTTCACCGTGACGTCGGCGCCGAACCGCTTGGCCGCCTCGAGCCTGGCGTCCAACAGGCCGACGGCCACGATGTGGCTGGGGCTGTACAGCCGCGCGCCGGCGATCGCGGCCAGGCCGACCGGCCCGGTACCCACGACGGCGACGACATCGCCCGGGCGCACGCCGCCGGCCAGCACGCCGACCTCATAGCCGGTCGGCAGGATGTCGGCCAGCATGAGGGCTTCGGAGTCGCTCACGCCGGCGGGAATGTGGAACATGGAGTTGTCCGCGTACGGCACGCGGACGAACTCGGCCTGGGTGCCGTCGACCTTGTGGCCGAGGATCCAGCCACCGCCCTCCAGGCACTGCCCGTAGCGGGCCTCGCGGCAGTACTGGCAGGACCCGCACGCGCTGATGCAGGAGACGAGCACACGGTCGCCGGGGCTGAAGCGGCGCACGCCGTCGCCGGCCTCCCAGACCGTCCCGACGGCCTCGTGGCCCAGGATGCGGCCGTCGTGCACCGCGGGAACGTCGCCCTTGAGTATGTGCAGATCGGTCCCGCAGATGGTGGTCGCGTCGACTCGCACGATGACGTCACCGTCGTCGAGGATCTCCGGCTCGGGTACTTCTTCCCAGGCCTTCTGACCGGGACCGTGGTAGACGAGGGCTCGCATGGCTTCCTCCACTGGATGGTCAAGTTCCGGTAACTAGCCTGGTCGCGAACGCGGCCGGAAGGCAGGGCCGAAAGTCCATTCACAGCGGGTTGAAGGTCACCGTCATTTCGGCCAGGTGGAAGGTCTCATCACAGCTCCATGACGTTAGGGTCGTGAGTATCCGATCAGGCTGCATCCGGGAAGGAACATGCAATGTCTGACCGCACGATCACCGAGCTCGACGAGACCGAGAGCCTGAAGCTGATAGCACGGGGCGGAATCGGCCGGATTGCCTACCAGAGCCGGTTCGGCCCGGCCGTGCTGCCGGTGAACTACCAGTGGCACGACGAGGCGATCGTGTTCCGGACCGCCGAGCACAGCGCGCTGGACGAGGACCTGCGGACCGGCATCGCCGGCGGTGACTACCGGGTGGCCTTCGAGATCGACGAGATCGACGTGCCCGGACGCCAAGGATGGAGCGTGCTGATCCAAGGGCCAGCTCATCACTTGTCCGAGGACGAGCGGGAATCGGCCGAACGGGCGGGCGTCGAGCCCTGGCCCGCCGGGCAGCGGGAGCTGTTCATCCGTATCGTCCCGTCCCGCATCACCGGCCGCCGGATCCAGCCCGCCTGACGAGTGGCCGGCGCTCTTAAGCATCGGCCAGCGCCTTCCGCTCGTCCCGGACGAAATCGCGGCTAGCACCGAGTCCAGGCTGACCGCCCAGGTCAGCGCGGTGAACCCGCCGAGCAGGGCGGTGCCGGGCAGCGGGCGGCCGAGGTGGGTCATGACCAGCGAGCTGGCCGGGACGACCAGGAGCCGGTCCTGGTGGAAGCAGGGTCGGGTCCTGGATGATCAGCGCGTCCGGTTCGGTGACCGGCTCGTAGGTCCGGATCGGCCACCTCGTCCGTGGAACCGTACCTGGAACATCGTCCGCGTCCTTTCCTGCTTGTTCATCTGGGGGGTCTGGACCTCGGCCGGCGCCCGGTAACGGACGCCGGCCGGAGGGGCTCCGGGGGGTCATACGTGCGTGACGGGGGTTCCGTCGATGATCTCGTGGATGATCTCGGGGCGGCGTCCGACGGTGAGGCCGAACAGGGAGGCGAGCAGGGTCAGTCCGCCGAGGCCGAAGGCGGCCAGGGAGGCGATGTAGGTGATCTGGGAGACCT
>JBEKJP010000241.1:0-10886 GCA_050011155.1 Streptosporangiaceae bacterium | reverse complement strand
GTTGGGTCTGGGGCAAGGTGCTCATAGGAACGACGCTAAGAGTCGGCCGGCCCCCTGGTAAGGTCCGATTTCATGGCGATTGAGTGGTCCGGTTTGAGTCCGGAGCTGCTGGTCAGGCTCGACCGTTCGGCCGGCCAGCCGCTGCGCGCCCAGCTGGAGGCGAGCCTGCGCGAGGCGATCAGGGACGGCCGGCTCCGCGCCGGGGAGCGGCTGCCGTCCACCCGGGAGCTGGCGCGTGAGCTCGGCGTCTCCCGTGGCCTGGTGCAGGACGGCTACGGGCAGCTGCTGGCCGAGGGCTACCTGACCAGCCGCACCGGGTCCGCCACCCGGGTCGCCGACGTCGGCGCCCAGGCCGCGGCGCCACCCCGTCCGCCTCGTCCGCGCCGGGAACCGCCGCTGATCGCGGACTTCGCACCGGGCGTACCCGACCTGTCCAGCTTCCCGCGGGCCGACTGGGCCTGGGCGGTCAAGCAGGCGTGCACCGAGGCGGCCTCGGCGGACCTGGGCTACGGCGATCCGCACGGCAGCCCGGTGCTGCGCGAGGTCCTCGCCGGTTACCTGCGGCGGGTACGAGCCGCCGCCGCCCGCCCCGGTCAGATGATCATCAGCACCGGCTTCGCGCAGGGAATCAACCTGGTCCTGCGCGCGCTGGCCCGCGAAATCGGCGTGACCCGCGTGGCCTTCGAAGACCCGGGCTACGGCAGCGCGCAGGCGGACGAGACGGTCCGCGCGACGCTGGCGGCCGGTCTCGGTGTCACCTACCTGCCGGTCGACCAGCAAGGCCTCGTGACCAGCGAACTGGTGGGCAGCGGGGCCCAGGTGGTCGTGGTCACCCCGGCCCACCAGTCTCCCACCGGGGTGGTCATGTCCCCGGCCCGGCGGCACGCCCTGACCGACTGGGCCCGGCGCGGCGGCGGGTACGTGATCGAGGACGACTACGACTCGGAGTTCCGCTACGACCAAGAACCCGTCGGCGCGCTGCAGGGGCTAGCCCCCGACCAGATCTTCCTGCTCGGCACGGCCAGCAAGGCGCTGGCGCCCGCGGTCCGGCTCGGCTGGGTCCACGCGCCCGCCGCGCTGGCCGCCGCCATCGCGGCCGAAAAGGAGATGAGCGACCGCGGCTCCTGCACGCTCGACCAGCTCGCCCTGGCCACCCTGCTCACCACCGGCCGTTACGACCGCCACCTGCGCCGGATGCGGACCGTCTACGCTGCCCGCCGGACCGCGCTGACCAGCGCGTTCGCCCGGCACGGGCCCGGCATCGAGCTCACCGGGCTCGCCGCCGGCTTCCACGCGGTCGCGCCGCTGCCACCCGGTGCCGACGAGGCGTCCGTTGTCGCCGCGGCGCGCGAGCGGCGGGTCGGGCTGCACGGCATGGGCGACTACCGCGGCGATCCCGGCACCGCGGCGCCGCCGGCGCTGGTGATGGGCTTCGGCAACGTCGGCGAACGGGCCATCGAGCCCGCCATCGCCGCCGTCGCCAACCTGCTCGGCTGAGCCTGCTCACCTGAGGCCGGCCGGATCGAAGGCGGGCTGCTGCCGGGGCCGGCTCGACTCCCGCAGCACCAGCGTGCACGGCAGCCGCCGCAGACCCGCGCTCGGCTGGCCGTCGATGGCGGCGAGCAGTTCCTGGCCCGCGGTCCGGCCCAGCTCGCGCAGGTTCATGTCCACCGTGGTGAGCGGGGGCCGGCACGCGGCCGCGATGACCTCCCAGTTGTCGAAGCCGACCAGGGCGATGTCCTCGGGCACCCGCCGGCCCGCCTCGCGGACGGCGTCGGCCACGCCCCGGGCGATCTGGTCGTTGCCGCAGAAGATCGCGTCCACGTCGGGGGCCGCGCGGAGCAGGGCGTCGGTGGCCTGGCGGCCCCACTCCTCGGTCCACTCGCCGTACAGCGGCCCGCCCGTGGCCAGCTCGAGCCCGGCGGCGGCCAGCGCCTCCTCCGCCCCCTGGGCCCGCAGCCGGGCCGCCGCGAACGACATCGGGCCGGTCACGTGGCCGATCCTGGTCCGCCCGGTGCTGAGCAGATGGCGCAGCGCGATCGCGCCGCCCTCGGCGTCGTCGGGGACCAGCGAGAGGTCCGCGGGGTTGGTGGACGAGGTCATCGCGTAGACCACCGGGACCGGTATGTCGCTGCCGATCGGCTCGCGCGGGTCCTGACGGCGGCCGGTCACGATGATGCCGTCGACCCGACGTTCCAGCAGGGTGCGCAGGTAGTGCTGCTCCCGGATCTGGTCGTCGCGGCTGTCGCAGAGGAAGACCGAGATGCGGCCGGGGCCGAGCGCGTCCTCGGCGCCCTGCATGACCGGGATGCTGAACCGGCCGAAGCTGTCCGTGGTGATCAGTCCGACCGTGAAGGTGCGGCCCGCGAGGAGCCCGCGGGCCAGCGCGTTCGGCTGGTAGCCGAGTTGCTCGGCGGCCTGCTGGATGCGCGCGATGGTGCCCAGCGACAGGGCGCCGCGCCCGTTGAGCGCCTTGGACACGGTGCCTGGTGACACCCCGGCCAGGCGGGCCACGTCGCTGATGGTCGCGGGAGTCTTGCTGGCCGGATTTTTGCTGGCTGGATTTTTGCTGGGAGGCACCGCGTTCGCCTCCTCTGCTCGACTCTGCTCGACGGCCTTGGCGCCAGGCTGCGCGGGCGATCTGATCGCCTGAGTAATCGCCTGAGTATAGGTGAGGAAAAGGTAGTTTGTGAAGTTTCCTTCCCGTACTCTGTGCAGACACTTCATCTGCTGAAAAGTCCTGCTAAACCTTGACGTTTGGAACAGATCGGTTCTAGCATCCGGGTTGGAAAAGCTTTGCCTAAATGGCCCTTTGGAGAGCTGTGAGACATGGGTGTCTTCACGCGTGACGACCAGGCCCTCGAGTGGCGGGGCGGTCACGAGACCGTCCGCGTGGAGCCCTGGGGCCCGGACAGCCTCCGGGTCCGGGGAACGGTCTGGGAGAGGGTCCGCGACGACCAGCCCGGCGCCCTGACCGACCAGGTGCCCGCCAGCGCCGAGCCGGTGATCGAGATCGGCGACGCCGCGGCCCGCATCACCAACGGCGGCCTGACCGCGGAGATCTCCGCCTCGGGCCAGCTCAGGTTCCTGGACTCGTCCGGCGCCGAGCTCCTGGCCGAGACCACCCCGCACTTCACCGGGCCGCCGACCCGCCGGTACACCTCCGCCGCCGGCGGCATGCACCGCTTCGAGGTGCGGTTCGCCGCCCGCGACGGCGAGCGCTTCTACGGCCTCGGCCAGCATCAGCACGGCCGGCTGGACCAGAAGGGCGCGGTCGTCGAGCTGATCCAGCGCAACACCGAGGTCTCCATCCCGTTCCTGGTGTCCAGCCGCGGCTACGGGTTCTTGTGGAACCACCCGGGGATCGGCCGGGTCGAGCTCGGCACCACCGTCACCCGCTGGGTGTCCGAGGCCACCCGGCAGTGGGACTACTGGGTCACCGCCGCGGACGAGCCGGCCGGGCTGATCCGCGCGTACAGCGCCGTGACCGGCCGGGCGCCGATGATGCCCGCGTGGGCCTCGGGGTTCTGGCAGTGCAAGCTCCGCTACAAGACCCAGGACGAGCTGCTGGCGGTGGCGCGTGAGTACAAGCGCCGCGGCCTGCCGATCTCGGTCATCGTCATCGACTACTTCCACTGGACCAGGCAGGGCGACTGGAAGTTCGACCCCGGCGAGTGGCCCGATCCCGCCGCCATGGTCGCCGAGCTCGAGGCGCTCGGCATCAAGCTGATGGTGTCGGTCTGGCCCACGGTCAACCCGGCCAGCGAGAACTGGGCCGAGATGAGCGAGCTGGGCTACCTGGTCGCCAACGAGCACGGGCTCGGGCTCCAGCTCGCCAGCTGGGACCGCGGCTCGGCCACGCGGGTGCCGATGGCCTTCTACGACGCCACCAACCCGCGCGCCCGCGACTACGTCTGGTCCAAGGTCAGGGACAACTACCTGAAGTACGGGATCAGGACCTGGTGGCTGGACGCGTGCGAGCCCGAGCTGGTGCCCGAGCAGCCCGACAACCTGCGCTACCACATCGGCCCCGGCCTGGAGGTGGGCAACGCCTACCCGATGCTGCACGCCCGCGGCTTCTACGAGAACATGCTGGCTGAGGGCGAGCAGGAGGTCGTGCTGCTGTGCCGGTCGGCCTGGGCCGGCAGCCAGCGCTACGGGGCGCTGGTCTGGTCGGGCGACATCGACTCCACCTTCGAGGACCTGCGCCGGCAGATCCCGGCCGGGCTGAACATCGGCCTGTCCGGGATCCCTTGGTGGACCACCGACATCGGCGGGTTCAAGGGCGGCGACATCAACTCGCCGTACTTCCGCGAGCTGATCGTGCGCTGGTTCCAGTTCGGTGTGTTCTGCCCGGTCTTCCGGCTGCACGGGATCCGCCAGCCCGGCACCATGGTGGGCTCGGAGCAGACCGGCGCCGCCAACGAGGTGTGGTCGTTCGGCGGGACCGAGTACGAGATCATCCGCCGCCTGCTGTTCCTGCGGGAGCGGCTGCGACCGTATGTGATGGAGCAGATGGCCACGGCAAGCGCGAACGGGCTTCCGCCGATGCGCGCGCTCTTCCTCGAGTTCCCGGACGAGGCGCCGGCCTGGGAGGTGACAGACCAGTTCATGTTCGGCCCGGACGTGCTGGTCGCGCCCGTGACAACGTACGGCGCGCGGGAGCGCGATGTGTATCTGCCGGAGGCAGCCTCGTGGCTCGACGCCTGGACGGGCAACCCCGTCGGCGCGACAGGCTGGGTGACGGCGGCGGCACCGCTCGAGCGCATCCCGGTCTATCTCCGCGAAGGCGGCAGCCTTACCGACCTGCGAGCACCCTCATGACGCTGCGGCGGCTCACCTCCCGCCGTAAGGAGCAACTGGCAGGCTGGCTCTTCCTGGCCCCGGCAATCGCCTATCTGCTCTTCGCGTTCGCGCTGCCCATCGTCTACAACGTGACGCTCAGCTTCGAGCAGACGTCGCCGGCGACGATTGCGAGCCTCACCGCGCCTTTCGCCGGGCTCGGCAACTACCACTTCATCCTCAACGATCCGACGAGCCGGAAGGCGATCGCTAACACGTTCTTGTTCACGGTGGGCTCGCTCGCCGGCCAGTTCCTGATCGGCTTCGCGCTCGCGCTGCTGTTCAGCATGCGGTTCCCTGGGCGGACTCTGGCCCGCTCGCTCGTGATCGTCCCGTGGCTTCTACCCCTCATCGTGACCGGAGTCATGTTCCGTTTCCTGTTTCAGCTCGAAGGCGGGGCCGTGAACCAGGTGCTCACCGGTCTCGGGATCGTCCGCCACGGGGTCGACTGGCTGGACAATCCGCATCTGGCCATCTGGACGATCCTGATCGCCAACATCTGGCTCGGGGTACCGTTCTTCACCCTCCTGCTCTACAGCGCGCTCCAGGACGTGCCAGTGGAGATCAAGGAGGCGGCGATCATCGACGGCGCGGGCCCGTGGCAGCGGCTCCGGCTCGTGATCGTGCCGATCATCCTGCCCGTCATCGAGGTCACGATGCTCCTCGGCTTCGTGTTCACGGTGAAGGTGTTCGACCTCGTGATCGGCCTCACCGGCGGCGGGCCCGCTAACGCGACCCAGCTGATCACCACCTGGTCCTACAACCTGTCGTTCCAGCAGTTCTCCTTCGGCGAGGGCGCGGCGCTCAACAACCTGCTGCTCGTGCTGGCGCTCGTCTGCTCACCGATCTACCTGTTCCTCAGTCGTGACTCGCTGCGCCGTAGCTCGGGAGCGGGCCGGTGAGGCGCGTCGGGAGGTCCCGGACCTTGCGCTGGCTGTGCACGCTCGCGGCGGCGGCGGCACTCGTGCTGGTTCTCTTCCCCGTATACGCGATCATCGTCGGCTCGTTCGAGTCGACCAACACGCTGTTCAGCGGCACGTTCTACTGGCTGCCGCACGCCGCGACGCTCGACAACTACCGCACGGTCGTCCACGCGCAGTCGGCCAACGTCGTGACGAGCCTGATCCTGGGTGTCGGGACGGCGCTGCTCGCCCTGGTCGTGGCGGTCCCGGCGGCCTACGCCCTGTCCAAGTACCGCCTGCGGGTGACGGTGATCTTGGTCAGCGCGCTGCTCATCGCGCAGATCGTCCCGTCGATCGTCCTCGCGACGTCCCTCTTCATCGTTTTCCACTGGATCAACCTGGTGAACTCGTACCTGGGACTGATCATCGCTGATGCGACGTACGCCGTCCCGTTCGCGATCCTCGTCCTCCGGGCGTTCCTCTTCAGCCTGCCCAACGAGCTGATCTACGCGGCCCGGGTCGACGGAGCGACCGAGTGGCAGACGTTCCGCCTCATCGTCATCCCGCTCGCCCGTTCGGCCGTGATCACCGTCGCGGTCTTCGCGTTCCTGGCCGGGTGGGGCGACTTCATCTTCGCCCTGACCATCCTGAACGGCTCGGGCATCGAGCCGATCACGCTCGGGATCTATACATACCTCGGCAACTACTCGACCGACTGGGGCGCCGTGATGGCCGCGGGCGTGTTCGCGATGGTACCGGCCGGGATCTTGCTCGTGGTGGCGCAGCGGTACATCGCGAGCGGTCTCACGGCGGGCTCGGTGAAGGGGTAGCGATGCGCCGGGCCGCACGAGGGAGGTGGTAGCAGATCTCGATAATCGGATCGGCCTTCTTGGTTCCCTCTGTCGTTTCGACCGAATTCACCGCAACATCGACCGCAAAAGAGGACACAGTGTTATGAAGAGATCGATCAGAAGGGGTCGGTGGGGATTTGCAGCAGTTCTGGTTGTGGCCTGCGCCGTAGCCGGGTGCTCGCAGTCGTCCGGCACGTCCGGCACGTCCGGCACTAAGATCACGATCACCGAAGAGGACTACTTCAACACCCCCGGCCAGATCGCGGCCCTGGCCGCCTACAGCAAGGCATTCGAAGCCGCGCACCCGGGCGTGACGGTGAAGCGGCAGTATGTGCCGTTCGCCAACCTGGACACGAAGCTGCTGACGCAGGCAGCCGGCCAGGACCTGCCGAACCTGCTGGCCGTCGACAACCCGTTCGTGTCGACGATGATCTCGACCGGCCAGGTCGTGCCGATCAGCGGCCTGTCGGGCTTCAGCACGGCGGGCTATTACCCTGCCGTGATCAACGAGGGCCTATCGGGCGGCAAGTACTACAGCCTCCCCGTGGCAGGGGCCAACTCGATCGCGCTGATCTATAACATCGCGATGTTCAAGGCAGCGAACCTGACCCCGCCGAAGACCTGGGCGGACCTGGTCTCCGACGCCAAGGCACTGACGACCTCGGCTCACTACGGGATCGCATTGACCTGTGAGGCGGCCGAGGACACGACGTGGCAGTGGGAGCCGTTCTTCTGGAGTAACAGCGGCACGGCCACGTTCTCGAACGTCTCGGGTGCGCCCGGTGTGCAGGCGTTGACACTGTGGCGCCAGCTGATTAGCGACGGCTCCGCGTCCAAGTCGTGTCTCAACTGGAGCCAGACCCCGGCTGCGTCGACGCAGTTCATCGACGGCAAGGCGGCCATGATGGTCAACGGTCCCTGGAACTTCCCGACGATGAACCAGGCCAAGCTGATCTACGGCCAGCAGTTCGGGGTCGTTCCCATCCCGACCCGGGTGGCGGGCGAGCACGTCGTCGTCCCGCTCGGCGGCGAGGACTGGATGGTCAGCAAGAGCGGCGGCAGCGCCGCTCAGCAGCTGGCGTTCGACTATATCCAGGGCATGCAGACACCCGCGAAGGAGCTGCAACTCGCGAAGCTGTTCGGCTATCTGCCGGCGAAGATCAGCGTCGCGAAGACCTACCTAACGCAGGCCGGCCCCGAGTGGTCGGTTTATGTCAACCAGACGCTCTTCGCGCACCCGCGTACGCTCGGCCTGGGAGTCAAGTACCCGAAGATCTCCGAGGCGGTGTGGACGGCGATGCAGGCGGCCTTGTCCGGTTCCCAATCCGTGCAAGCCGCGCTGAACACTGCTCAGAGTCAGATCAACACCATCCTGGCGGGATAGAGCTGGCCGGAGTATCGCACCAACGGCCCGTGGCGCCGGTCTGCCGGCGCCACGGGACCCAGATCCGACCTTCCCGGAGATCCCAGTGAAGAACTACACCGACCTGGTGACGAGCGCTGCGCCAACGGCAGCCGCTCGGGTGCGGCTCCGCCCGGTCGACGCCCGGTGCGTCGCCATCCGGGACGGCCTGCTCGCGGACAGGCAACGGGTGAACCGGGAGGTCACGCTTCTTCGCGGCGCCGAGGAACTCGAACGCGCCGGAACTAACGCGCCGGAACTCTCGACAACCTCCGGATCGCGGCGGGACGGGGCTCGGTCGAGCGGCGAGGCATGGTCTTCAGCGACTCGGACGTCTACAAATGGCTCGAGGCGCTCGCGTGGGAGCGCAGCCGCCGGAGACGTGGTACTCAGCGTGGAGACCGCATACCCCTGGGACGGGACGGTCAGGGTCGAGGTCGTCGAGAGCCCCGATCGCGAGTGGACGGAGTCCAGCAGGTCAGTGGCGGCTGACCCGCTAGCTGACTCCCGCTGACGGCCCGGGACGACCTCCCCTGGGCCCGCGTACGGCCCGGGCGCGACCAGCGCCCGGGCCGTCCTGGTTCCTGTTCCTCAGCCGGCCGCTCCTCAGCCGGCCGCTCCTTAGCTGGCCGCCGTGCAGGCCTGGGCCGCCTTGGTCAGCTCGCTCCACGCGGCCGGGGTGAGCGAGTACGCCCCGGCGCTGCCGCCCACGAACTGTCGCCAGATCGACGGCCACGCCAGCGCGGCCAGCCCCGCCACCGTGACCGGCACCGGGCCGAGCAGGTCGCCCCGGGCCGGCGTGAGCTCCTCCCGGCTGCCCCGGTACGAGCCCCGGTGCAGCGCGGCGCCGGCCAGCTCACGGGCCACGTCCCGCCGCCGCCCGTGCTGGGCCGCCCCGAGCACCGCCAGCAGCAGCTGGTGGGTCCGGACGCCCGGCGCGGCGTCCGGCTGCGGCCGGGCCGTGCCGGTCAGCGCCACCTCGACCAGCGCCCCGGTCAGGTCGACGCCCGAGGCCAGCGCGTTGGCCGGCTCGACCAGGCGCGGGTTGATGTCGATGAAGCACGGCCCGTCCGGGCCGAGGATCACGTCCGCCGACAGCGCCCCGTGCCACTTCAGGGCCGCCCCCAGACGGGCCATGTGCTCGCGCACGTCCGGCAACCGCCGTCCGAGCTTGTGGCTGGCCCCGCCCGACGTGCCCTCGCGGACCCGCTCGCAGCCGTGGAACGCCACCAGCGCTCCGGCCGCGAACACCGCCTGCACCATCATCAGCGGTCCGGCCACTGGCTGCTGCACCAGCACGCTCCCACTCCCGGCGAAGACCCCGAGGCTCTCGTAGTCCGCCACGAGCTGGCGCAGGTCCGCCTGCGAGCCCACCCGGCGCACCCCGGCCGACGCCGTACCGATCGGCGTCTTCACGAACACCGGCCGTCCCGGTCCCGCAGTCCCGGCCTGGCCGGCTGCCTCCACCAGCTCGGCCGCGCTGGCGGCGATCACCGACGGCGGCTGCGGCACCCCGATCCGGTCCAGCGTCCGGTACGCCGACACCTTGTCCTGGACCTGGGCCAGGGCCGGGAAGGACGGTACCGCGGTGGCCAGCCCGGCCGCCTCGATCCGGTCCTGCTCCAGCGCCATCACCGCGACCTGCTCCTGCACCGCCAGCAGCACGTCAGCCCCCCGCCGCTCGGCGACGGCGAGGGAGGCGCCGAGCCACCCGAACGGATCCCGGCCGACCGCGGGGACGTCGTGCACCCGGCGCACATGCCGGGTCATCCGGCACAGGCTAAGACCCCGCGGGCACAGCGCCTCCACCTGGTGGCCCGTCCGCGCCAGCACGGTCGCCGCCTGCCGGGACGTCAGCCCGGCCCCGTCGCTCAGCATGATCAGCATTGATTTCCTCCTAAGCCCAGCCACTACCAGCCGCGATTCGCACGTGCGGGCCCCCGTTCCGGCCGCACGCCCGCTCCCGCTCGTCCTCGTATCTTCATTTGTATATAATGTAAGCATACGTCATATACTTTGAACGGCAAGAGGTTAACGGAAGGATGGAACGCCGTGGGACGAGCGCCGCAGATCAGCCGTGAGGCGGTGCTGGCGGCCGCGCTGCGGCTGGCCGACGACGACGGCCTCGAGGCGGTCACCATGCACGCCGTGGCCAGGCGGCTGCGGGTGACCCCGATGGCGCTCTACCGGCACGTGGACGACAAGAACGCCCTGCTCGACGGGCTGGTCGAGCTGCTCCTGACCGAGTACCCGCTGCCGCTGGCCGGCGAGTCCTGGGACGAGCGCCTGACCATGCTGGCGGCCGGGATCCGGGCCACCGCGCGCCGTCATCCGGCCGTCTTCCCGCTGCTGCTGACCCGGCCCGCCGTCACCCCGGCCGCCCGCGCGGCCCGCGACGCGGTGCACGCCGCGCTGCGCGAGGGCGGCCTGCCGGAAAGCCGGATCGCCCAGGCCGAACGGCTGATCGTCACCGCCGTGCTCGGCTTCGCGGTCAGCGAGGCGGCTGGCCGGTTCCGCCAGCACGACGAGTCCGTCATCGACGCCGACTTCGCCGAGCTTCTGCGCTGGCTGCGCCTCGCCCTGGCGAGCTGATACCAATAGGGAAACAGCCAGGGGAGGGACGCTCATGGGCAAGGTCGGCGGCACGGGCAAGGTCAGCACGGGCACGCCGACGCGGCTGCGTTCCTTCGATCCGGTCCGGCTGGCCGACCTCGAGTACCGCGCCTGGACCGGCTATTACCTGCGGAAGTGGCCGCAGGTCCTGCGTGCCGCGATCGGCCTGGTCCGGATGGGCTTCGGCATGGACTGGTTCCGTACCCTGCACGGCGCGTGGCTGGTGCTGCGGGCCAACCAGCTGTGGGCGCCGTACCCCGATAACCACCCCAAGCG
>JBEKJP010000240.1:0-8572 GCA_050011155.1 Streptosporangiaceae bacterium | reverse complement strand
CCTGCGCTGGAGCGATCTCTTCTGGCGCCGGCTCGATGCCCAGTTCCCGCAGCATCTCCCGCTTGAGCGACCGGGCCGCGTCGGAAACGTCGGAGTCCTCGGCGAGGAGCGCCAGGAGCTGAGCGTCCCGGACGGCGGTCGTCGCCAGGATGGTCGCGATGCCGTCCAGGCGCCTGAGCTGCTCGGCCCGATGACTGTCGCTTCCGGCCGCGGCCCGGACCCGGGCGCGCTCGTCCCGTAGCAGCAGGGCGATGGCCTGGAACTTGGTGCGCACGGCAGGCGTCACGCGGCCGCGCTGGGCAGCCGCCTCGACCTCACGGGCATTGCGGGCGAGCACCGAGACGACGTCGCCGCGGTGGTGATTGTGGACGCCGCGCTGCTTCCGCGGGGCGTTCCGGCGAGCGCCCGTCTGGC
The DNA here is from genome assembly GCA_050011155.1 of Streptosporangiaceae bacterium. Classification (GTDB taxonomy): domain Bacteria; phylum Actinomycetota; class Actinomycetes; order Streptosporangiales; family Streptosporangiaceae; genus Palsa-504. The sequence continues at coordinate 8,158 of JBEKJP010000240.1, read as the reverse complement.
GCTGGCCTGGTCGAGCCACAGACTCCTCCTCTGTGATGCCGGGGGCACAGTGCCCACGGCATCATGCCGCGTAGCCCTGCGGACGGGACGAGGAACGTCCCGGGCACAGGGCCTGGTGCTTCGATACCGAGCCGACTTGCGGATCTCCGAGGATCGACGCAGTGAGCCTAGACAAGCATCTCACGCGGACCCGGAGCCGCCGACGGGTGGGCTGATGACCACAGCCCAGGAAAGTCGCCGCTGCACGACCGGCTCGGTTCTTAGCTACTCCCCATGTTAACGCGTGCGAGGGCGCATAATTCCCGGCCGCTACGAGTGCGCGTGTTGGAGTATGCTGCGCAGTTCGCGGCCCTCGTGCGTGAGGACCTGCGTCTTGATCCGCATGAAGCGCGGCCGCGTGCCCCGGTTCTGTGCGACGCAGTGGACCATGACGGGATGGCAGAAGACCATGTCTCCCGGCTCGCCGGTCAATTCGACCACGCGCAGGGGCACGCCTTCGATGGTGGTTTCTGTGTCCATGAAGGCGGCGATCCGGTCCGCAGGTGACGGTGCCTGGCCGGTGAGCGCCATGAGCCAGGGATGAGAGCGGTGGAACCGGTCCCGGAGCGTCGCGATCGAAACGCGCCGCTGGCTCGCGGGGAGCTGGCGTTCCTGCTGGATCAGCAGGCGGTGGGACCCGGAAAGGATCAGGGTCCCGCCGCCGGCCGGCGCGACCGGGCCGATGAAGCTGACCACGAACAGCGCTCTCGGGTGATCGAGGTGCAGGTCGCAAGGATTGTCCCAGTGCCAGTGCCTGGCCGGCACCTCCCAGCTGCCCGGCTCGGGGAAGGTGACGAGGGGCCGGCCCCAGTCTCTGGGCGCGAACCAGGCGGCCGGGCCGAGCAGATCGTCGAAGACGCCGCGGACCCGCATCGTCAGGATCCGGGTCTGGGCGGGATCGCGCCTGGCGGCTTTCAGGTCGCCCGGGATCTGGCGCCAGCTGGAACGGTCGTCGCGGCGGATGCCGTACGTGTCTTCCAGTTCCCGCCACCATTGCCGTTCCATGGCCAGGGCGTCAGTGCGCGAGAACGCCTGCCTGACGACCACGTAGCCGTCGCGCTCGAAGCGCCCGATGTCTGCTGAGGTGAGGGTGGTGAGCTGTGATTTCATGGGGTTCGCCTCCAGAGTGACGGCGCCCCGCAGCAGATCATCCGCGTCGGCCAAGCCGATGCGTCCGATCTACCGCGGGGTATTACCCCACGGCTCACCGCAAGGCGCAGTGAACGATGAGTTCACGATCCCATACGCCGGCCCGGCTGTCACGAAGTCCTCGATCCGGGTGATGGTGGTGGCGGTGCTGGTGTGGAGGTGGCCGGCCAGGCCGAGGGCCTCGGCGGCGGCGACATGGCCGGGCGTGTCGTCGATGAACAGGGCGCGGCCGGGGCTGGCCGCGAGCTGCCGCAGGGCGGCGTGGTAGATGCGCTGGTCGGGTTTGGCGTACCCGGCTTCGCCGGACAAGACGTCCCACCACGCCGGCTCGCTGACCCGGCCGGTGAGCACCTGCTCGTCGCTGCCGCCGAACAGCGCGGCCAGGAATGCCCGCTGGCTGATTCCCAGCCGGGTGCCCTACGCCGCGGCCGCCGCCAGCAGGTAGTCGCCGATCAGCACGCCGCCGAGATCGATCAGTACGGCCTGGTCGGCCGGGCGGGTCACTTACCTGCCGTGCAGCCGCGGGTGGGATCGTGACAGCGGCTGGCCGGCCAGCCGGGCGGTGACGCCGGCGTTGAAGTTGGGGCATTGCGTGATGTCCTGATGGGGGCAGCGCAGCCCGTGCCCGATGGCGTCGCGGGCGGCCTGCGCCCGGGCGATCTGCTCGTCGAGTTCCGCGAGCTTGTGCCGGGCCAGCCGATTCCATTCACCGGGCGCGCCGGTGCGTGAGGCCATCAAGGCCTTCTGCTCGGCCAGGGTGAACCCGGCGTCGCTGTAGAGCAAGATGGCGGCGACCTGCCGGGCCGCTGATCCGGGGTAGCGGCGCTGCCCGGAGATCCTGGCGGGCGGGGGGAGCAGGCCGAGTTCTTCGTAGTAGCGCAGGGCCGAGGCGGTGACGCCCGCACGGCGGGCCAGTTCGCCGATGGTGATCAGGTCGCCCGGCGGGTTGACTTCAGGTGCGCTTGAAGGCATTGACTGCCGGCCATGGGAACACGACATGAGGGAAGCATGCCACGGCCAGTGAATCGGCCAGTGAATCGGCCAGTGAATCGGCCAGTGAATCGGGCCGTGCGGCGGGCCGTGACGGCGGTCGTCGAGTACACCGTCGCGCGGGCCGGGCTGGCCGCCGTACGCGCCCTGGACCGCGACGTCATCGGCCAGGCTCATCATCCGCGGGGCGCGGCCGGGCGCGTGACCGCCTGGGAGATGGCCCACCGACCGTCCAACCGGCAGCGCAACCGCTGGGTGGTCACGCTGCTCGCCGTGCGGCCCGCCGACCGCGTCCTCGAGATCGGCTGCGGTCCCGGCCTGGCGGTCGCGGGACTGGCCCGGGCCGGCGCGGGCCAGGTGTACGGCGTCGATCACTCCGCCGTGATGCTCCGGCAGGCGGCCCGGCGCAACGCCGCCGCCATCCGGACCGGCCGGGTCACGCTGATAAGGGCTTCGGCCGATGAGCTTCCGGCCGCTCTCGACGGCCCCTTCGACGCCATCCTCGCCGTCAACTCCCTCGGGTTCTGGCCCGCGCCAGCCGACCGGCTGGCCGAGCTGCGGCGGCGGCTCGGGCCGGGCGGGCGCCTGGCCATCGTGTCCCAGCCCCGCTGCCCCGGGGCCACGGCGGACACGTCCCGCCGGGCCGCCCGCGAGATCGGGGACCTGCTGGCCGGCGCCGGCTTCACGCACCTGAGCACCCAGACCCTTCCCCTCAGCCCGCCCGTGGTCTGCGTCCTCGCCACCCGCGCCTAAACCCTGTCAACACATGTGTTGAGAGGCCCGCGGAGCTCGGGTTGAATGGCGGCAGGGCGAGGAGTAGGGCTGCGCATGGGAGTCATCGCGGAGGCACCGGCCGGCACCGTCGCTCCGGACAAGCCAGTGCGCTCGGCGGAAGCCTTCGAGGCCGCGCTGGCCAGCGGAGACGGCGCGCGGGTGGCGGCTTGTTCACAGCCGCCGGGTACTGGCGGGACATCCTGGCGCTAGAGTGGTCGTACCGGACCTTCGCCGGCCGGGACGAGATCGTCTGGACCGGACGGGCCAGGACCGGCTGTGGGTCATGGGCGGGGCGTTGAACGAGGCCCGTTTGTTCTCCCGGTTCTTGGCTTTGCAGATCCAGGCCGACCTCGAGGGCCTGCTGCCAGCGCGTTGGCCTGACCTGTCAACATAGGTGTTGACAGGTCCGAGACGGGTCTTGGGTGCGCTCTGGGACACCGGGGAGCCGCGGGGGCTCCCGCACGGAGAGGACGAGCCTTGGCCGAGCAGGCGCCCGCCGTCGGCACGGGGGACGCCGCCGCGAGCTCCATCGGCCGCCGGCGCCGCCACGCCCGGCGCGCGCCCAGCGACGGCTACCTGGCGCGCCAGTAGCGCCTGCTGGCCGCGGCGACCGAGGTCCTCAAGGAAAAGGGCCTGGACGCGACCAGCATCAACGACATCGCCGAGCGGATGGGCGCGGACCGGGCCTCGGCCAGCGGGTGACGTCGACCGTCTCCGGGGCCGCGGACCGGGCCGGATCGTGGTCGGCCGCGTACTGGGCCAGCAGCACCCGGTCGCCGGCCGCGATCTCGCGGTCCCGGATCCGCAGCGGCCGCGTTCACGCTCCGACGAAGTCGTCGATGCGGTGAGCGCGTTCTTCGGCGGCCAGAATCACGTGTCACTGAGGTTCACGGCAGTTTTTGTTACCGGTCCCTCCCTGGCGCCCAGCTTGACGATTTATGCCAGTTTCGCCTCAGTAGGCAACAGCTCTTCTAAGTCGCCTGGACATTAGGCTCTCAACCAGTACGCTAAAAGCTAATAGGCTAATCGACGTCTGGACACCCGACATGCGGCCTCCTGCTAGTATCCACTCAGCCGATGAGCCGTTCGCTCAGCGGCTTAGTGCTTACCTACACGTGTGAACGAACAGGAGTCCCAATGCCGCGCCACGACGATCCGAACCTCTACCGCAGACGCCTGCGGGATGCCCTGCGGACTGCCCGCGAAGCGCAGCATCTGACACAGCGGCAAGCCGCCGAGGACCTGGACTGGTCCATGTCCAAGCTGGTGCGAATCGAAGCGGGAACGGTGAACGTGTCGACGACAGACCTCAAGGCCCTCCTGCAGCTGTATGCCATCGAGGACGAAACCCGGGTCGGCAACCTCCTCGAGATCGCCCGCAACACACGGCGCTCCCCTTGGTACAGCAAGTACCAAGACGTGATCGGCGCGTCATTTGCCGAGTTCCTTGGATACGAGCGGTCAGCAGCCACGATCAAGGCATTCACGCAGCTAATCATCCCGGGCCTTGTCCAGACCGACGACTACGCGCGAGCGATCCTGGAGATACGGCGAGTCACTCGCATCGATGAGCGGGTGGAGTTGCGAATGGAACGCCAGGAACTACTCGACCAGGAAGATTGCCCGGAAATCTTCTACGTGATCGATGAGGCAGCCCTGCACCGCCAGGTCGGAGGCGCGGCCACAATGCGCCGTCAGCTACGAAGGCTCAAGGAGGCGATGGACCACCCGAAAATTTCCGTAGAGATTATTCCATTTTCTGCGGGTGCGCATCCATCGATGAGCAGCTCTTTTACTGTGCTGGAGTTTGCCGACTGGGATGAGGACGTCCTTTATCAGGAGACGACCCAGGGAAGCGTGACAACACGCGAAAATCAGGATCAGGTAGCCGAGTACATTGAGCGATTCGATCTACTACGCGCGATGTCGTTGGGCGGCCAGGATGCTATTGACCTGGTCGACCGCCTGCTCGACGACCTGACGACCGCCCATCAAACCAATAAACAAGAATGATCACAGCATATGGTAGGTCGCCGACGCGAAGCCCCGGATGCCGGGGAACCTGCGGACAGAGAGCACCAAAGGACCCCAGCTCAACCCGCTTCGAAGCCATCGCCAGGTTTTCTCGGGTTCCTTGACGTTGTGCTGGGCAGCGAACTCAAGACACGCCGACTCGGCTATCTGGTCTGGCAGTTCGCGGGCGGCATTTCATTTGTCTTGATAGCCCTGATAGGGCTCGGGTACATCATATCATATCACGCCCCGATTGGAGTGAGGGCGGGAATAGGGCTCGGCTCCATCATCATGGTTACAACCGGAGGAATCGGCCTGCGGCACCGCCGGGCGAAGCGACTAGTGCCGAAGATCATGCCTCCTACGGAGGACCATGACGACGAAAACCTTGCTCATTCCTGAATGGTTTCAACCACAATGAAATGATGGGCGCCGCCAGCCACGCAGCACCCGTGGAAAGGATCGCGGTAACAGTAATCCACACGACAGTACGGGCGTCATTATTGATTCTCGAGGCGCTCCATGCCCCGAGCGCAGCGGCGTCGATTCCCGTCGAAACTCCATACAGAGTCATAGCTAGACTCGAGCGTTGGGACAGGTGACGCGAAGCGGCCTCAGGATGTCTGGCGCTTAACGGTGCCACCTCCTTCGCCCGTCATTCACTGCCGATCAAGATCGACGATCTACGCGGGCAAGTCGAGCGTATTCCGGCGTACGGCGGCCAGGAAGGCACCCCAGTCGCAGCCCGAGAATATCAGACTACTGCCATGGCGATCATTGGAATCCCGGACCATGATCATCCCCTCGGCGGAGGCCACCTCAATGCAGTCGGCGTCGTCACTCGCCGATGATTTACGCCAGGTAAGCGCGGACAGCTTATGAGCAGACACCCGCTACCCTCCACTCCAGGTCCACGCCCTCGTCCGTCGCATCCATCGGCGCAAGGCCACGTGATGCCGTAGTCACAGATAGTAGAACTTCATCGACATTCTACGCGTCGCTAAGAACTTCGACTAGTGCTGCGACGGATGGACAGGCGGCTCACTATTGCATCAAGCTGCTAGCTGGCGGCATTACATCGGAGCCAGGAAACAAGCGCGGATAATCCGTTTACGAGGACACTCGACTTTCGAGGATTTAGGCAGCGAGTGGCTCGGCGTTTTCCCAGGCCAGCCGGATAACGGCGATTTCCTGGGGTGTTGGCTGGTCCGGGCGAGATGCCCTAAACCTTGCGGCGATCATGACGCGGCGGAGCTTGGCGGCCATATCGGCGGTGGCGGGCTCGGCCTTGGATGTGTACCACGGGGTGAGCGCGCGACGCTCGTGCAGGTCGGCGGAGTCGTGGCCGGCGGTGGCGTACCAGGTGACGGCGGCGGCCTGGCAGGCGATAGACCACCTGGCGGCATATCTTTCGATCACCTGCTCCGCCGTGGCCTCCCGGTCGGTAGTGACGAGCGCGATGCCGAAGCCGCTGCCCGGCTTGTCGCGGACGATGACGACGGTGACCGGCCGCGAGCCGAACACGGAGTACCACAGGCAGGTGACCACGGCGGCGGCGACGGTCTCGGTCCTGCCGTAGCGGACGACGGTGACCTGGGAGAACTCCACTGCCGCGGCCAGCTTCGCCAGGGACGGGAGCCGGTCCCCCTTCACCCTGGGACGGCCGGGCCTGCCGGTCCGGGCGGGCGGCAGGCCGTGCAGGGCGGCGTCCTTGCATACCGCGCCAGCCCCAGCCACCACGGAAAACCTGCACCCGGGCTGCCGACACTCCGGCACCGCGCCGACCTCGGCCCGCGCGGAAACGCACCACAGCAGACGCTGCCTCTTCCGACGCCCCACCCAGACAAAACACCCGCCCGCCAGCGTGAGCGCGCCCCCGATGTCTCGCCCACCCGGACACGCGAAGGGGCACCCCCGGTCATCAGACACGGGAATGCCCCTACGAACGCCGGATCAGGTCGGCCGCTAACGAGCGCTTGACCTGCTCAGCGAACCGCCGCCACCCGGCCGGGGCGAACGCCAGCACGGGGCCGGTTCGGTCGGTGGTGTCGCGTATCGCGACCATGCCGTCGCGGTACTGGGCGACTTCAACGCACGTAGCGCCGCCGTTCCCGCTGTAGCTGGACTTGCGCCAGCTCAGATCCGTGTCTTCCATTGCTCCTCCATCGCTCGTACGAGCGTCAGCGACTCGGGACATGGCATCGCTGCGCCCAGTATCCGTTCAAAGGTCTGCATAGCCTTGACCACCACATCAGATGCTGTGCTGGTCACGTCGTCCAGGCCCGTGGTGAGGCACACCGTAGACGTCGTGTCCCTCGTTGCGATGTCAAGTGCGCCTCCTGCCCCGATGTTCACGTTCTCCGGCATTACGTGCAGCGCGATCTTGCGTTGTTCCGCCATGCTAGCCAGGTAACCGCATTGCTCAGACATCACCGCTGGCGAACCGATCACCCTATGCAAGACATGCTGGTCGATGACGGCTGTGAGATAGGCGCGCCCGATCACGGCCTGACGATGCTCGCCATGGCTTCCGCCTGCTTGTACGGCATGAAAAATTCCGGAGTGCCGCTTTTCGCTCGCTCGGTTAGCTCCGCGATCTTGCCCGCATCTACCCCCGTGGCATCTACGTATCCCGCGAGCACATCCGCGCTAGGGAGCGCTTCGCCTGCATTCTCGGCCCGGGAAATCAGCGGACGAGACACATGGAGCGCCTTAGCCAGCTTTGCCTGAGAACTGTAGCCAGCAGTTAGCCGAGCCTGCCGGAGCAGGGTAGCCAGTTCTCCCCTAGGTGTCATCTGGTGCGCACCTTCCGTTGCATGTGCGGGATGTGCTCGATGATCGAATTACTACTCGCAATTATCGCGCTTGACCTGCCACCTTGGGTAGCGATATCACGCTGCCAGATGCCGTTAGGAACCACCACCGATGCCGATCACCACAGCCAAGATCGACCCCCCGGGCCGCCCGGGCGAGGCAGGGAACCCAAGCACCTCGACAGCAGCCGGCTACCACGGCACATTCAGCGGCCGGGCCGAGGAAGCCGCCCGCGTCCGCCGCGAGATCGCGGCCTACCTGGAAACCTGCCCCGCCGCTGCCGACGCCATCCTGATCGCCAGGGAGATCGCCGCCAACGCCATCATCCACACCCGGTCCCGGGGCAGCACCTTCCACGTCCGCTGCCAGCTATCCCCCG
>JBEKJP010000239.1:0-8721 GCA_050011155.1 Streptosporangiaceae bacterium | reverse complement strand
CTCAGTTGCTGCGATAGCGTACAGAGTTGCCCGGATAACGGGTTCTGAATAATACTCCAGGGTGCCTATTGCCGGGCATGCATTCGTGTCATCCTCGGTGAACTTGTAATTTCTGTGGTTGACTCGATAATATCCCTGACAGATCATTCCGCCATACTGCGGCTCATATGGACTCATGTGCGTCTTGCACGGATTAAACGAGTAGTGAATATCCTTCCAGGGAATGTTCCAGTTCGCCGTATGAGCACTGGCTGCTGCTGCAGTCACCGTGGATCCCGCCAGCGCGGCTATTGCTGCTGCTCCAGCGGCTAGCATCCGCATTTGAATGCGACCCTTCATTCCCGCCTCCTCGCCTACTAACGAACGATGTATGTCGAGGGTCCCCGGGATATTTTCGACGAGACCTCTTCTGCTGGGAATTACGTGCTATGCCTTTAATTTCTTCTATGTCCCCGCGTCTGCCTAGATCCCGCGATATGTACCGTTTGCCGGGAACTCGTCAAGACAGAGCATCAGCAACAGGGAGTTCAGCGACGTCGAGCACCAGGCCGCAGTGGTGTTCCGTTCCTGTTCCGTGAGAACCGAGAAAATGACGAAAACTGGTCATCGGCAACCATCACTCATGGCCAGGTAGACTGCATAGTCACCGACGTGCCCCCAGCTCAATTCCACTCACATCCGACAACACCCAGATCTACGAGGGCACCAACCAGATCCAGCGCATGGTCATGGCCCGGCAGCTGCTCAAGGGCTGGTAATCGGGCTCTGACCTGCGGATTCTCGGAACCGTTTGCATGGAATGGGCCGTCAGACCATCGAGTCTGGCGATCCGTTCTCGTGTTCCGAATGTCCGATTGATGCCGGTTGTTTCCCGTCGTTTCCGGACCCCGTGCTGAATCGGTGCTGATGGTTGGGCCGCGTCGGGTGCCGGTCTAGGTAGTGCGTGCCGGCCTCAGTTTCCCGGTGGCTGGCGCGTGAGCGCATAGAGCAGCGCGGCGAGGGTGGTGCCGGTGGAGATTTCGCCTTGGCTGATTAGCGTGGGGATGTCGGCAAGGGGCACCCAGCTGACGTGGTCTGACTCGAAGTCGTCTTTGGGCGGGCCGATGCGCTCGGCGCTGTCGGCGAGGTAAATGTGGTGGACGGAGTCGGAGATGCCGGGCGTGGGCTCGACCCGTAGGAGCGGACTGAGACGGCCAGGGCGCCAGCCGGTCTCTTCCTCGGTTTCGCGGGCGGCGGCATGGGCGGGATCCTCGCCGGGGTCGATCTTGCCGACGGGTATCTCCCAGCCCCAGGTACCGGTGATGAACCGGTGCCGCCATAGCAGCAGGACGCGCTCGTCTTTGACGGTGACGCAGCCGGCGCCGGGCGGGGTGCGGATCAGCCGGTGTTCCAGGTGGCGTCCGTCGGGCAGTTCGACGTCCGCGAGCCGGATGTCGAGCCACTCGTCTTCGTACAGCGGCTTCTCACTGTGCACGGTCCAGCGCATGCCCGCCAGTATCGCAGTCCGGTTACCCGGCGCGCAGGTGCGCGCCGGTCATGTCGGTGATCCGCTCGGCCAGTTCGGCGGACGCGCGGCCGTCGGACATGTCCCCGATCGCGTCGCGGACGGCGATGATGCGCTCGTGGATGCGGCGGGATTCCATGCCTGTCGCGTGGTCGAGCATACGCATCGCCGTGTCGGCCGCATGCTCTGCGTCGCGTTGCCCGGCTAGGACCGTGGCGAGCGTGGCGAGCCGGTGGACGCGTCCCCTGGCATGGCTGTGGGCTGCGGCATCGACGGACTGCTGCGCGTAGGTGCGGGCGGCGATCAGGTCGCCGAGGGACCGCAGCGCGTCGGCATGCTGGGTCTCGACTAGTCCCGTCTGCACATAACTGGTCTCGGGAGGTTCCCGGTCCGGCTTGATGCGGGTTACGGCGGCTTCCGCGCGGGCCATCGCGGCATGGCAGCCGCCCCGGTCTCCTATCCGCGCGTAGGCCTTGGCTTGCAGGGAGTTCAGGTCGGTGACCAGGGCTGCCGACAGGCTGCCATGCGCGCCCCGCAGTGCGGTCTCGGCGTACTGGATGACCTGCCTGTTACGGCCGAGGTAGAGCGCCTGGTTGGTGAGCAGCGCGATTACGTACCCGCCGAACCCGCGGTCCCCGGAGGCCTTGGCCATCCGGAGCGCCTGGAAGTAATAGCGCTGCGCGGTGCCCTGCAGGTCGGCGTCGTAGGCACAGATTCCTGCGAGCGCTGCCAGGCCGCCAGCGGCGCGGAACAGTTCCCGTCCGGTGGCGTCGTCGTAGGTGCCCTTGACGAGCGGGGTTACTTGCACCGCGAGGAGTTCCGTGATCCGTGCGCGCACCGGGATGCCCCCGGCGACCCGGTACATGCCTTCGTACCTGGCGCGAGCTGCTCGCAGCGCTCTTACCTGCTCGCGGCTCACCCGGGGACCAGCGCGGTGGGATACGTCCAGGTCGTCTGGCGGGTTCTCCCACTCGTACACGGGAGCGATGGCGGCGGGCCCGTGAGCTGGCGCGGACGTGTGGAGCGCAGCGGCCCGCTTGTGATCGCTGCGCCACAGTGCTGTGGCGGCGTCGGCTGTCTGCACCAGCGGAGTGCCCTCATCCCCTGGGTTGTGCCGGTCGAATCCGGCATCGGCCAGGGTGACGGTGCGGCCCAGCCGGGCGGAAAGGATCTCGCAGATCAGGTCGGGCACCTGTCCGCGGGGAACGGTGGCGTCGCGTATCCACCGGCGGACCGACGCGTGATCGTACAACAGCATCAGGCCATGGCGTTTCCCGGCCTGATTGACGCGCGCGGCGAGCCCGTCATGTGACATGTCGGCCTCGTCGATCAGCGCGTCGAGCAGGATATTCGGCTCGCGCAATGGCTGCTCCCTAGAGAAAGCGTCCTGTTTCCCAGCGTAACCGGGCGCGCGGCGAACGGCGGGTGTGCGCGTGGTTCACACGGGGTGTGAATGCAGACCGTTCGCACGGGGTGCGCGATGCGCGCAATTGGCAGTGGCGATCACACCCTTACGCGGCTGCCTCGGCCGGGAGAACACTGCGTTCATCAGGACGTATCCCAAATACGGAGCAGCGACATGGCGACAGGAGACACCGCATTCGGCATCGCGAGCCAGCGCGCTGGTATGCGCGTACTGCCGGAGGCCGGCATGGTCGACTCGTGGCCCCTGCGGTCGTCCCTTGAGCTCGCCGCGGAGGCGCGCAAGGTGCCGGGTGCCCGGCGGCACGCCCGGCACGTCCTGAGGGCATGGGGACTTCCCGCGCTCTCGGACGATACCGAACTGGTGGTGTCCGAGCTGGTCTCCAATGCCGTGGCTGTCTCGGCCACCATTCGCCGGGAGGAAATCTGGCTGTGGTTGATCTCCGACGGTCGGCAGGTGCTCGTCCTCACTTGGGACGCGAGCCTGGATCCCCCAGAGATAGCGGACCCAGCGGCCGATGCCGAGAACGGCCGGGGGCTGCTTCTAGTGGAGGCGCTCAGCACGCGGTGGGGCTGGTATTTCGCCGCAGGCCTCGGCGGCAAGGTCGTGTGGGCCAGTTTGCCCGCTCGGAATTAGAGCTTCGCGGCAGGAAGGCATGGAAAGCGGATGATCATTCGGAACGAGTCTGGAGCCCGCTGGCTGCCGGTCCGAATCGATGACTTCGAGAAATGGCAGTCCAGCTTGCTTGAAGAGTCGGCAAGACGACTGGGCGCTCGCCTGGAGCCTGACGGGCGTGTTCATCGCTGGGGCTTTGTCGGCTCGCCGGTTATGTTCCGCGGGCAGCGTGCGTGGCTGCGGGTGAGTCCCTTCCTTGAGCATGAGATGAGCGGGAAGGCATGGCGGGGCACCGCCGAGGCGGCGGCAATCGCGGGTGTCAGCAAGCCCGCGCTGCTCCACCGGATCGAGTGGCATACCGACGGACCGCCGCCCGTCCCGGTCAGCGCCGAAGTCCTCACGCTCGTCACCGACCCGCCCGCCTCTCAGGAGCGATTCCTGCGGACGGCCCCAGACCTTCCGTCGGACTGGTTCAGCGACCTGCGCACGTCGCTTGCGGCGCTGCGCGCATATCCCACCGACCGCCAGTTCCCGGTCCACGATGCCGAGGAGTACGGCTATCTACTCGGCGCTACTTACCGCCGTCCGGTCCCGGCCGACTGCGTTCCGGCGTTTGGGACCGAGCACATCGACCTGAACTGGCAGAACATCACAGCGCCGGGCTTTTGCATCCTCGACATGGAGCACTGGTGCTCGGCCGTCACCGGCTACGGCGCCGCCTACCTGTACCTCACGGCGCTGGAAGTCCCCGCCGTCGCCGACCGGGTCCATGAGGCACTGGCGGACGTGCTGAACACGCCGAGCGGCAGATACGCCCAGCTGGTTGCCGCCGCCCTCATCCTCCGGAACCTCACCCGGCTCCCCGACCCTGGCCGACTCGCGGCCCGGCTCCACGCCTACACCGACACGCTGTTCGCCTGACCCGCATACCCCTCAGTCACGGAGGCGCTCATGCCCCATCAGTTCATCGCCAGTCCTTACCCAGAGGGACACATCGTCGTCCGACCCGGCTACGACGGAGCGGTCAGGATCGGGGCCGACCGATACGCCGAACTGCGCGACGCACCGGCCGATGCCCTGGTCCCCGCCTGGCTCGCCAGTCCGGTCAGAGCCGGATGGGGCACCGACCTGACAGGGCGTCTGATCGGTGAAACCATCCTGGTCCGGCCAGAGACCGCCTATGGGTACGCCCGCGCCAGCTACGAGGTGAACCTCGGCTGCAACTACGACTGCGAGCACTGCTACCTCGGAGAAAAGATGTTCGCCGGCATGGACTGGCCCGGCCGCGAGCGGCTCCTGCAGGTGATGGTCGACGCAGGGGTGCTGTGGCTCCAGCTCACCGGCGGCGAGCCGCTGATCGACCCGCTGTTCGCCGAGACGCACGCCGCCGCCTGGGACATGGGCATGATGATCCAGATCTCCTCCAACGGGTCACGGCTCGACCGGCCCAAGACTCTCGACCTGCTGACAGCCCGCCGCCCGTACCGGCTGACGCTTAGCCTGTACGGGGCGACCGAGGAGTCCTACGACGGGATGACCCGCCGCCGGGGATCGTTCCGCCGCTTCATGCGCGGCCTGGCCGCCGCCCACGAGGCGGGGCTGGCGATGCGGATCAACATCGTGGTTTCCAACCGCAACGCCCACGAGGTCCTGGCCATGAAGGCGATCGCCGACCGGTTCGGCATCGAGTCGTTCGAGTACACGAACATCAGCCCCACCATCCACGGCGGCGGTGAGGTGCTGCCCAGCCAGTCCCGGGAGATGCTCCGCACCCGCAAGCCCTACACCGGGTGCAACGCCGGGATCACGCACTTCCACGCCGACCCGCACGGCAAGGCGTCCATCTGCAAGGTCGGCCGCGACCCCCAGGTCGACCTGATCGCCGAGGGCGCCGACGGCCTGCGCAGGCTCGCCGCTGCCGCCGACGCGCTGCTCACCCGCCACGGCGGCTGCACCGGCTGCACCCTCCAGAAGACCTGCGGGACCTGCATGCCGCTGGCCAGCCTCTACCGGCAGGCTAAGGCCCCGCTCGAAGTGTTCTGCCAGCACGGAAGGAGGTGAGGGAGCCCGTCACTCGTCCGTGGAAGGAGGTGAAACGCTCATGACCGCAGTCGCCGTGGAACTGCTCACCCGCCCGCCTGACTCGGCCGACCTGGCTGAAGCGGGCACGCCGTCGGCACTCGCGCCGGATGCCGTCGAATTCATCGCCGACACCGATACGCTGATCACGATGTGCGCGTGCAGCGCGAGCAGCGACCAGCCCTACTGAGGCTGGCAGCCCGCGCGGCCTGACAGGGGACCCGGCACCACCCGGGTCCCCTCAGACACGAGGTAAGGAGCACCGTGGAACAGCGCATCGCGTGGGACGATCTGCCCGGGCCGCTGAAGCAGGCGATCGAGGCCCGCACCGGCCCCATCACGGACGTCCGCATCGCGAGCGCGGGACAGAACTCGCCGTTGGCCGCGATCATCGACGCCCGCGACGGCAAAGTGTTCGCCAAGGGCCTGCCCTCATCCCACCGTCGGGTCGTCACCCAGGACCGCGAGGCCGCCGTCGCCCCGCTCGTCAAGGACATCTCCCCGGCCCTCCTGTGGCACTTCGACGACGCCGGGTGGAACATCCTCGGCTACGAGTACGCGCCCGGCCGCCACGCCGACTACTCCCCGGGCTCACCCGACCTCGACCGGCTGGTGCAGCTCATGAACGAGCTATGTGCCATCGAGGTCCCGGACGATCCCGGGCTGTTCAAGCGAGCCGAGGACCGCTGGAAGCCGTACCTTGATGACCCGGAAACGGCTGCGGTTTTCGCTGGGCCGGTACTGACCCACTCAGACTGGACCCCGGACAACGTGCTGATATCAGAGCACCGAGCCTGGCTGATCGACTGGGCCTGGCCCACCCTTGGTGCCGCCTGGACCGACCCTGCCTGCTGGGTGCTGCGCCTCATGGCCTCCGGCGGCCACACCGCGCACGAGGCCGAACGGCAAGCGTCCCGACTCCCCGCGTTCCAGGGCGCCGACCCGGCGCACATCGACCTGTTCGCCGAAGCCAACGTTCGGGTCTGGGACGAGATCGCGCAGTCGAGCACGAGCGACTGGACAGTCAAGATGGCACAAGCCGCGAAATCATGGGCTGCCTATCGCCAGGCTCACTGAGCCAAGCAGGCGACGCACCTCGGCCATTGCACCGGCTCGACTGTCGGCGAGCAGGCCCACAGGTGGTTACGGCTGATGCATGCCGAGTGGTCAGGTAGATCCATCCCTGCGCACCGGTTGGCACTCCATGTCGCAAGCTAATCCGTACTCCATTCCGTACTCCGCTTACACCGGTATAACTTGACGGCTGGGAATGCGCAGGACCCGGCGGAAATAAACCTTCCGGTGGACTCCCGGACTTATATACGCGCAGAGCTCGTAAAACAATTATGGATGGCGCGGCGGAGATGCATGCTGACGTATAAATCCCATGGTCTCCAGACAAGGAGTCGGACAGCGACAGGGTCTGGCTCTTACCCTTGCGCTGAAGCGCGTGCTCATCCTTGATCAGAGAGCGTGGTGGCCTGACATGGGCAGGTAAGCGACGCGGCAAGCAGGCTGGCGGCGGGTCAGGCAGCAGCGGGTCAGCGGGGGAACGGCAAGGAGCAACCGACACGGTCACCGCCAGCTTGGCGGCAGGACCGACGATCCCATCGGCCTTCGAGCAGCCACTTTGCCTTCGCCGACAAGAAAAACCGGGTCGACGGTGAAAAAAGAGGCTGAAAACCCGATTTATGTATTGTCAGCGTTTTATGGCGGCAGCGGGACCTGGATCCCATGTCCATACTGCCATGCCTTCATTCCGTGCTCACCCTGCTCGGGGCACTGTCCAGAAAGCAGATCGTTCTCCCCGCCGTTCATGGTGCCGACGACGACGGGCCGCCTGAGCGCCTGAGCGCCTGAGCGCCCGGCCACGGCGGCTCGCTGCGCCGTCCCCGGGTCCGTTCCCCCTGGCCGGGCGCCTGCGGCGCACGTACGGCGCGCCCGGGCCGGTCAGGGGCAAGCCCGCCGACGGCCAGCCCCGCCGTCCTAGCGCCCGCGGCACCCTCGGACGCCGCGCCCGGCCAGGCCCACTGTCGGCTACCGCCATCGGCTTGACATCGCGGGCTGAGCTGGTGCTGGATATCGCCGGTCCCGGGCGGGAGGCCAGCCCGCGCTGCTCCCCGGCCCGCACAGGAGCTGGGGCCCGGGGAGAAACCAGCACGGCGCCGACAGCCACTGCCCGGGAACCCCGCCCCATGGCCCGCGTCACACCGAAACGCCGCACCCGCAGCGGGCGGAGGTTGCCGTGACGACCGCCCGGGGCAACCGCGAACTTGACGACGTGGCCGCAGGTGAGCGTGCATCCGTCCGGCATCGGGTTGCCCGGCGCACGGCTCCCGTGGGCGGCTCGAACCGGCTCCTTTCTGTCG
Source organism: Streptosporangiaceae bacterium (assembly GCA_050011155.1). Classification (GTDB taxonomy): domain Bacteria; phylum Actinomycetota; class Actinomycetes; order Streptosporangiales; family Streptosporangiaceae; genus Palsa-504. The sequence continues at coordinate 731 of JBEKJP010000239.1, read as the reverse complement.
AGGAGCTGGCTGCCTACCTGGGCGTGCCGAAGAAGACCGTCTACGGCTGCTGGCGGCAATGGGGCCTGCGGGGTTACCGGGTCGGCCGGTACCTGCGGTTCCGCGAGCGGCACGTGGAGCTCTCTGCCTGGGCGTGGTGCCCGACGGGGCATAGGTACACGGCTGTGCAGTAGGTGCCGCGCGCCGGTTGCAGGCCTTGCTTTCCGTACCACACGAATTTGCCGCGATTTAAAATTACGTGGCAAAATGTGTTCACACGTAAAAGGCGAGGTGAGCGATGGCGGATGTGCCGGAGCCGGGAGCATGCCAGGCGTGCGGGCGCCAGCTCCCACCCCAGCAGGGGCGCGGACGTACCCGGTGGTATTGCGACGCGAGATGCAGGGACGCGGCGCGGCGCCAGCGAGCGCGCCCTGCCCGCCGGGAACGGCAGAACGTAAAGAAAGATTTGACATTCCTCGATCGTCAAGAATATCTTGACAGTATCGACGAAATGCCCGGTACGGGCGATCTCGTGGCCGCCAAGGTGGCTGCTGCGGCACGCCGCTTGCTAGACGAACAGGATCGGCCCGGGCCGCGGCAGGTCGCGGCGGCACGAGATCTGTCGGCCGTCGCGGAAGCGGCGCTGCAGGCAGCCGTCGACCGTGCCCGGGCTGCCGGGCAGAGCTGGAGGGAGATCGGTGATGTGCTCGGCACCAGCAGGCAGGCCGCATTCCAGCGGTTCGGGCACCCGG
>JBEKJP010000238.1:0-8728 GCA_050011155.1 Streptosporangiaceae bacterium | reverse complement strand
CGATGCGGTTCGGGCTGACCGACGGCCAGCCCAAGACGCTGGACGAGATCGGCAAGGTCTACGGCGTGACCCGCGAGCGGATCCGCCAGATCGAGTCCAAGACCATGTCCAAGCTCCGGCACCCCTCCCGGTCCCAGGTTCTCCGCGACTACCTGGACTAACCTCATCCGCCCCGGCCGCCCCCGCAGCGGTCGCGCCCTAGTGACACAGAAACCCGGGGTTCACCGCGTCCCAACGCCCTGAACCCCGGGTTTCAACGTTCACAGAGAGCGCCGCCAGGCCCCGGTCCAGCAAGCGCCGCCAGAGTCCGCTCACCCGTCCAGCCGCGCCCGCTTAACGGGGTGGATCTGGCCTCTGGGGTGGATCTGGGGCCCTGGGGGGTACCGAATCCACCCCATAACCCGAATCCAGACGAGCTACCGGGCACAAAGAAGCCGACGCCAACAAACTGGCGCCGGCGTCCTTGCCGGTCTGGCTGTTCCCGCTCGTTACTGCGGCGGTGGCTCAGACAGGCGGTTGCTCTCGTCCTGTATATCGACGGCGACCTTAGCCAGAGCCTTGGCGTGCTCGCGGCCATGGTGCGCACAGAAAAGCAGCTCTCCTGAGTTGACCAGCAGCACGCGTACATAAGCCTGGGCGCCGCATCGATCGCAGACGTCCAGCGCGGTCAGCGGCTTGGTGGGGGCTATCGCTCCTGTCACGTCGCCTTCCTTCGCATCGTGCCTCCGGCCTCGGTATCCGGCTGGCTCCCGTTTTCTGCCCTTACAGCTCAGCACAACACATACCCCGGCGTCAGCGTTCCCCATTCCGGGGGGTGTACGCCACAAGCGAAAACCCCTCGTCGACGGGATGCGGCCCGTAGCGAGCGACCGCAACTATCGCCAGTTGTCACACACGGTGCCTGCGCCCCACCGGTACGCGGGGGCTGTACCGGTAGCACACAGGCACCGTGTGTTTCTAACCGGACATATACCCAGATCGGCCGCGGTTGATGCATTCGTCGTGGTCAGTCTGGGATTTCCGGCTGGTCCGCCGCGCGGCATGTCCGACGTGACCGGCGCGAGACGCTACTATTTTCGGATGAGGCCCGTGCGGGCCAGGGAAGGAGACCGGCCGCTCGTGCCCACCCTCACCGCGGATCCCGGAACGCCGTCCGCCCCCGCCGACGGATACACCGCCCGGCACCTGTCGGTCCTCGAGGGCCTGGAGGCGGTCCGCAAACGCCCCGGCATGTACATCGGGTCGACCGACGGCCGCGGGCTGCAGCACTGCCTGAGCGAGATCATCGACAACGCCGTGGACGAGGCGCTGGGCGGGTACTGCACCGGGATCGAGGTGACGCTGCACGCGGACGGGTCGGCCGAGGTCAGGGACAACGGCCGCGGCATTCCGGTCGACGTGGAGCGCAAGACCAGGCTCAGCGGCGTCGAGCTGGTGATGACCAGGCTGCACGCGGGCGGCAAGTTCGGCGGCGGCTCGTACACCGCGTCCGGCGGCCTGCACGGCGTCGGCGCCTCGGTCGTCAACGCGCTGGCCTCGCGACTGGACGTCGAGGTGGACCGGGAAGGGCACACCTGGGCGGCCAGCTTCCGCCGCGGCGTCACCGGCGAGTTCGCCGGGCCGGGACCGGCCGCCGACTTCACCAGGAAGTCCGGGTTGCGCCAGCTGGCCAAGGTGACCAGGCGGGCCACCGGGACCAGGATCAGGTTCTGGCCGGACCGGCAGGTGTTCACCAAGGACGCCGTGTTCAGCTTCGAGGCGCTCACCGAGCGGGCCAGGCAGACCGCCTACCTGGTGCCGGGCCTGACCATCAGCATCCGCGAGGAGCCCGCCCCGCATCCTGACGGAGACGAGGACGAGCCCGGGCGGATCAGGCAGGAGGCATTCCGCTTCGACGGCGGCATCAGCGAGTTCTGCGCTCACCTCGGGTCCGGCGCGCCGGTCTCCGAGGTGCTCCGGCTGACCGGCTCGGGCAGCTTCACCGAGACGATCCCGGTGCTCGACGACCGCGGTCACATGACGCCGACCGACGTCGAGCGCGAGATGCAGGTGGACGTGGCGCTCCAGTGGGGGAGCGGTTACGACTCGGTGCTCCGCTCGTTCGTGAACGTCATCGCCACCCCGCACGGCGGCACCCACATCACCGGCTTCGAGCGCGCCCTGACCAGCACGCTCAGCGACCAGCTCAAGGCGGCCAGGCTGCTCAAGGGCGACGACAGGATCACCAAGGAGGACGCGCTCGAAGGCCTGGTCGCGGTGGTCTCGGTCCGGCTGCCCGAGCCGCAGTTCGAGGGGCAGACCAAGGAGGTGCTCGGTACCCCGGCCGCCACCAAGATCGTGCAGCAGGTGGTGAGCGCGCAGCTCGGCAGCTACCTGGAGAGCCCGCCGCGGGGCGCCAAGCAGCAGGCCCGCGCGGTGCTCGAGAAGGTGATCTCGGCGGCCAAGGCCCGCATCGCGGCCCGTGAGCACCGCGACAACCAGCGGCGCAAGTCGGCCCTGGCCAGTTCGTCGCTGCCGCCCAAGCTGGTCGACTGCCGTTCGGCCGACGACCGCAGCGAGCTGTTCATCGTCGAGGGAGATTCCGCGCTCGGCACCGCCAAGCTGGCCCGGGACTCGGAGTTCCAGGCGCTGCTGCCGATCCGGGGCAAGATCCTCAACGTGCAGAAGGCCTCGCTGGCGGACATGCTCAAGAACACCGAGTGCGCCGCGATCATCCAGGTCATCGGGTCCGGCTCGGGCAGCTCGTTCGACCTGGACTCGGCCCGGTACCAGCGGGTGATCCTGATGAGCGACGCCGACGTCGACGGCGCGCACATCCGCACCCTGCTGCTGACGCTGTTCCACCGGTACCTGCGGCCGATGCTGGACGCGGGCCGGGTCTTCGCCGCGGTCCCGCCCCTGCACCGGATCGAGCTGTCGAACGTGCGGAAGGGGCAGGACAAGTACCGCTACACGTACTCCGACGCGGAGCTGAACCGGACGTTGCTCGATCTCGAGCGGCGCGGCCAGCGCTGGAAGGAACCCGTCCAGCGGTACAAGGGCCTCGGTGAGATGGACGCCTCCCAGCTCGCCGAGACGACCATGGATCCCAGGCACCGCACCCTGCGCCGGATCAGGATCGAGGACGCCTCCGCCGCCGCGGAGGTGTTCAACCTGCTGATGGGGAGCGAGGTCGCCCCGCGCCGGGACTTCATCGTGGGCGGTGCGGCCGAGCTCGACCCCTCGCGCATCGATACCTGAGGGATAGCCCGGCTAGTCCACCCGGACCGAGCCGCCGAGGACGGCCAGCGCCCGGGTCAGCCCGGTGCCCGAGCCGTCCCGCTTCCCGACCGGGTCGGGCAGTTCGACCGGCGCACCCGCCTCGGTCGCGCCGGCCGCCGGGCCCGGTCCGGCCCACGCCAGGACCAGCAGGTCCTCGCCCTTGAGGAACCGGTGGCAGCGCACCCCGCCGGTGGCCCGCCCCTTGGCGGGGAACTCGTGCAGCGGGGTCACCTTCACGCTCTCGGCTCCCGTCCCTGGCAAGGCGCCCGCGCTGCCCGCCACGGTGACCACCACGGCGGGAGAGTAGGTCCCCGGCGCCCCGGCCGGAGTGCCCGCGGCCGAGGAAGCGTCTACCGCGCCGAACCACACCACCGACGCACCGGGCGACAGCCGGACCCCGGCCATGCCGCCGGCCGCCCGGCCCTGCGGCCGGACCGACGAGGCGGCGAACCGCAGCAGTTGCGCGTCCGAGGTGATGAACACCAGCTCGTCCGACTCCGCGACGAGCTGCACGGCCCCCACGACCCGGTCCCCGTCCTTCAGCGTGACCAGCTCGAACTCGTCCCGGTTCTGCGGGTACTCCGGCAGCACCCGCTTGACCACGCCCTCCGCCGTCCCCAGCGCGATCCCGGCCCCAGGCGCATCGACGGACGCCAACCCGATCACCGCCTCCCCAGGAGCGAAGGAAGCGAACTCGCTCACCGGCGTGCCCCCGGCCAGCGAGGCCGCGCCCGCGCCCGGCGGCATGGCGGGCAGCTCGAGCACGTTCAGCTTGACCAGCCGCCCCGCCGAAGTCACCAGCCCCACGGTGCCGCGGGTGGTGGCACGTATCGCGGAGACCACGACATCGTGAGCGGCGCGGGAAGCGTCCGGTGCGGGCGGAAGCAGCACCCGTTCGGCCCCATCACCCGGAGCACCCGGAGCGACGGCCACCCGCGCGACAAGTCCGGTCGCGGACATCAGCACCACGCACGGGTCGTCGGCCACCTCGAGCGGGACCGCGGCCACCGTGGCCGCCGCCGAGCCGCCCTCCAGCAGCACCGTGCGCCGCGGCGTGCCGAACTTCTTGGCCACCTCGGCCAGCTCCCCGCTGACCAGCTCTCGCAGCTTCTGATCCGACTCCAGAATGGACGTCAGCGCCGCGATCTCGGCCCGCAGCTCGTCCTGCTCCCGCTCGAGCTCGAGCCGGTCGTAGCGGGTCAGCCGGCGCAGCGGCGTGTCCAGGATGTACTGGGCCTGGATGTCGGACAGCTCGAAGATCTCCATGAGCCGCGACCGAGCCGCCGCCGTGTCGTCCGACGACCGGATCACGGCGATGACCTCGTCGATGTTGAGCAGCGCGATGACCAGGCCCTCGACCAGGTGGAGGCGCTCGGCGCGCTTGCGCCGCCGGTACTCGGTCCGCCGCCTGACTACCTCGAGCCGGTGCGCGACGAAGATCTCCAGCAGCTCGCGCAGCCCCAGGACCCGGGGCTGGCCGTCGACCAGGGCGACGTTGTTGATGCCGAACGTCTCCTCCATCGGCGTCAGCCGGTACAGCTCCGCCAGCACCGCCTCGGGGTTGAATCCGCTGCGCACCTCGATCACCAGGTGCAGGCCGCGGTTGCGGTCGGTCAGGTCCTTCAGGTCGGAGATGCCGTTCAGCTTCTTGGCCTGGACCAGGTCCTTGATCCTGGTCATGATCTTCTCCGGGCCGATGCCGTAGGGCAGCTCGGTGACCACGATGCCGGAGCGCCGGGGGGTGAGCTGCTCGATGCTGGTGGTGGCCCGGGTGCGGAAGATGCCGCGTCCGGTCTCGTAGGCCTCCCTGATACCCTCCAGCCCCACGATGCGGCCGCCGGTGGGGAGGTCGGGCCCGGGTACATAGCGCATCAGCGCGTCCAGCGAGGCGTCGGGGTGGCGCAGAAGGTGCCGTGCCGCCGCCACGACCTCGCCCAGGTTGTGCGGCGCCATGTTGGTGGCCATCCCGACCGCGATGCCGGCCGTGCCGTTGACCAGCAGGTTCGGGATTCCCGCGGGCAGCACCTCGGGCTGGGTCTCGCTGCCGTCGTAGTTCGGGATGAAGTCGACGGTGTCCTCGTCGATCGAGGCGACCATCTCCATCGCGGCCGCGGTCAGCCGGGCCTCGGTGTAGCGCATCGCCGCGGGCGAGTCGTCGCCGCCCATGCTGCCGAAGTTCCCGTGCCCGTCGACCAGCGGCAGCCGCATCGACCAGGGCTGCGCCATTCGGGCCAGAGCGTCGTAGATGGCCGAGTCGCCGTGCGGGTGCAGCCGGCCCATGACCTCGCCGACCACGCGGGCGCACTTGACGTGGGCGCGGTCCGGGCGCAGCCCCATCTCGTTCATCTGGTACAGGATCCGGCGCTGGACCGGCTTCATGCCGTCCCGCGCGTCGGGCAGCGCCCGCGAGTAGATGACGCTGTAGGCGTACTCGAGGTAGCTGCCGCGCATCTCCTCGGCCACGTCGATATCGACGATGTTTTCTTCGAAATCCTCGGGGGGCGCGGTAGAACCGCCTCGTCGTGCCATACCGAACATTCTGCCGTGCCCCCGGCACCGCCGTGTGCCACGACGCGGTAAGCGCTACGTTGGCGGCCATGAGCGACTATCTCAGCGAGCTGTTCTCCCTCGACGGCCGGACCGCCGTGGTCACCGGCGGCAGCTCAGGCATCGGCCTGGGCATGGCGCGCGCCCTGGCCCTGGCCGGGGCGCGAACCGTGCTGGTCGCGCGGGACCCGGAGCGCCTCACCGAGGCGGTGACAGCCATCGAGGCCGACGGCGGCGACGCCGCCTGGGTCAGCACTGACCTCGCCGACCGCGCCGCGCTCCCGGACGCGGCCGAGGACGTCACCGCCGTCTACGGCGAGCCCGACATCCTGGTCAACTGCGCCGGGATCAATATCAGGCCGCCGCTGGGCGAGCTGACCGAGGCTGACTGGGACCTGACCATGGCGGTGAACCTGACCGCGCCGTTCCTGCTCGGCCAGCGGTTCGGCCCGGCGATGGCGTCCCGGGGCTGGGGCCGCATCATCAACGTGACCTCGCAGCAGGCCGGCCGGGCCTTCTCCAACAGCGGCGGGTACGGGGCGTCCAAGGGCGGCCTGACCTCGCTGACCCGCTCGCAGTCCGAGGCCTGGGCGGGCGCGGGGGTTTGCTGCAATAACGTCTGCCCCGGGTTCGTCCCGACCCGGCTCAACGCGCGCGTGGCGAACGACCCGGTGCTGTCGGCCGCGCTGGCGGGCCGGACCATGGTGGGCCGCAACGGGGACCCCGCGGACTTCGCCGGGGTGACGGTGTTCCTGGCCTCCCGGGCCAGCGACTACATCACCGGCCACACGCTCTACGCGGACGGCGGCTTCTCCGCCACCTAAGCACGGGGCTACCTAAGCACGGGGCCACGTAAGAGCTAAAGAACGGGCCGCGCGCCGATAAGACCGAGCGCGTGCGAGGCCAGGCGGCAGCCGCTGGCCAGCGCCTCGCCCGGCGGCTTCTTGTCCAGCCAGGCCGGGATGAAGCCGGCGATGAACGCGTCCCCGGCCCCGGTGCCGTCGGTTACCCGGTCCACCGGCGGCGCGGGCACCCGTACCGGCGGCCGCCCGTTGGCGTAGAACAGCGAGCCCTCGGCGCCGAGCTTGACCGCGACGTGCGGGTACCAGGCGGTCAGCACGCGGGCCGCCTGCTCGGGGTCGTCCCGGCCGGTGAGCACCTTGGCCTGGGCGGCGTTGACGAACAGCAGCACCGCCCCGGAGGACAGCTCGAGGAACGGCTCCGCCCCGGCTCGCTCCAGCGGGGCCGCGGAGGCCGCGTCCACCGACGCGGTCATGTTGGTCCGGCGGGCGTAGTCGATCGCGGCCAGCCCGGCCGCCCGGGCCCCCTCGGACAGCAGCGTGTACCCCGAGACGTGCAAGTGGGCGCCGGGCACGAACAGGTCGTGCGGCAAGTCATCAGGCGACAGCGCCGCGTTCGCACCCGGGTCGGAGAGCATGGTCCGCTCGCCCTTGTGGGTGACCATCACCACGCAGGTACCGGTGGGCCGCTCGGGGTCCATCACCAGCCGGGCGTCCACGCCGTAGCCCATGAGCTCCATGTCGCGGTTCCGCCCGGCGATGTCCGCACCGCGCCGCCCCACGAACGCCACGTCGCCGCCGTCGGCCGCCATCCAGGCCGCGATGTTGGCGCCGGAACCCCCGCCGTGCATCGTCACCGCGGCGGGCGTGTCGCTCCCGCGGGCGAGCGGCAGCGTCGCATGGGCGACCGCGTCGGTCATCAGGTCGCCAATGACTACCACGCGCGCCATTCTCGTCATCACCTCATTGCCCGACCGCAGGTGCTACTACGGTAGCGGCCAGCGACCCAGGCTGGCCAGCGGCCCAGCAGACAACGCGGCTGGATGCCCGCGTAACACGCACCCCCCGCCAATATTGTCACCTGACCGTTACCAGATTCCAGGGTCCCGTCACTCGTCTAGGCGCAGCACCCGGCCGGCCACCACGAGCTCGGCTTCCTCGGATTCGGCCGCCAGCGTCCGGTTCAGCCGCCCGAGCTCGTCCCGGAACAGCCGCCCGGCTTGGGTGGCGGGCACCACGCCGAGCCCGGTTTCTTCGCTCACCGCGACCACGTAGGCGCCGGCCTGGCGCCACGCCCCGGCCAGCTCGCCGGTTCTCGCGGCCAGCCGGGCCCGGGCCGCCGCGTCACCCTCCCACGCGCCGCACTCGTCCATGACCGCGGCCAGCCAGGTGCCGATCCCGTCGATCAGTACCGCGCCGCGGGCGGCGCGCAGGACCCCGGCCAGGTCGGTGGTCTCCACCGTCCGCCACCAGCCGGGCCGCCGCGCCCGGTGCGCCGCCACCCGGGCCGCCCATTCCGGATCACCCGCCCCGTCCGGACCGGTAGCCACGTAGGTCACCTCCGGCTCGCCGGCCAGCCGCAGCTCGGCCCGCTCCGACTTACCCGAGCGCGCCCCGCCCAGCACCAGCACCCGCCGTATCCCCAGATCAAGATCAAGATCAAGATCTTTTTGCACCGAACGGGGTTGGCTCACCACATCCCCGTCCCCAGCCAGCCCCACCCGCCAGAAACCACAGCGCCGCGTCAGTTCCCGTTCCGACGGCACGCGATGATCGGCGAACGCCACCAGCGTGGTCGTGGCCGCGCTGATCAGCCCGCGGCTCCTCAGATAGCCCAGCTGGCCCGGATCGCCCAGCAGATCGAGGAACACCACGTCGTAAGGCGCCGTGCCATCCGCCGGCGCCGGCACCGCCCCCGGCCCCCCCGGATAAAGCAGCCGCCCCCCATCCGGCGCTGTAAGCTCCCACCCGCCGAGCCCCCCCGCCTCCCGATCCCCCACCCCCACCACCCGATACCCCGCCCCCTCCGAGCCCCCCGCCCCCTCCGAGCCCCCCGCCCCCTCCGAGCCCCCCGCCCCCTCCGAGCCCCCCGCCCCCTCCGAGCCCCCCGCACCCCCCGC
>JBEKJP010000237.1:0-12317 GCA_050011155.1 Streptosporangiaceae bacterium | reverse complement strand
GCCGTACCGGTTCATGCGGATCGGCTACCCCGCGCTCACCTGGCTGGTCTCGGCCGGCCAGCACTCCCTCGTCCCGGTCATGCTGGTGGCGGTCAACATCGCCGCCATCGGGGCGCTGGGCTGGCTCGGCGCCCGGTTCGCCCTCGACGGCGGACGGCACGCGCTGGCCGGCTTGCTGGTGCCCGGGTACTTCGGCCTCATCACCAGCCTGAGCCGGGACACCGCCGAGCCGCTGGCCGCCGCCCTCCTGCTGGCCGCGCTGCTCGCGATCCGCGCCCGCCGCCCCGTGCTAGCCGCCTTCTTCCTCGCGTACGGGGCGCTGACCAGGGAGACGGTCATGGTGGCGGTGGCCGCGATCGCGATCCTGCGGGTGATCGGCATGCTGCGGAGCCGGGTCCGCCCCGGCCGCGACGACCTGGCCTGGGTGATACCGGCCGTGGTCTTCACCGCCTGGGAAGCGGTGGTGAAGCTGGCGACCGGGAGCATCCCGCTGCTCGCGGACGGCGGCCGGAACGCGGGCGCCCCGTTCATCGCTCCCCTGCAGGCGTTCCGGCACAACCTCGGTCACATTCACCTGCATGACTTCGAGCAGTACGACCTGTGGTTCCTCGAACTGGTCATCCTGGTGGCCTTCGCGGTGGCGGCGCTGCTGTGCTGGCGGTCCACCAGCGCGCCCCTGCACGAGCGGCTGGCCTTCGTCCTGTACCTGATCGAGATCTGCGTGGTCACGCCGAGCACCTGGAACAGCCTGGACGCCGACATGCGGTCGTTCATCGAGGCGTACCTGCTGGCGGTGATCATCCTGCTGGGCACGCCGCGGCGGCCGCGGCTCACCTGGCAGCTCTCCTCGATGGCCGCGCTGATGGTGCCCGCCCTGATTTTCATCGTGCAGCGCCGGTTGACCGGTTCCTGACCACCCTGGGCGCGGCACCGCTCTTAACGATCTCTAAGATGGCATTCCTGGAGCACGGCGGTGCGTCCGGCCTGGCCCGCCCACCGATGAGGGACGGCTCATGGCTGTGCAGGAGCACGACCCCGTCGCGGGTCGCGGCGAGGTGCCGGATGGTGTTCCCGCCGCTCCCGACCGGTCCGCCGTCCCGGGGCTGATCGCGCTGCTCGCCGCCACCGGTTTCGTGCTGGCCCGCTGGGCGTTGTGGTCCAGGCGCAGCTTCGGCCGCTTCATCCTCATCGGCGAGAACTTCGCGCACCCGGCCCAGCTGCCCGCCGGCCTGCCGCTGCGCGCGGCGTACGGCTACGACGGCCAGTTCTACTACCGGCTGGCGATCAACCCGTTCAACTTCTCGCACACCGCGTACGGCATCACCGTGGACCAGCCCTACCGGTTCATGCGGGTCGGCTACCCGATGCTCACCTGGCTGTTCTCGGCCGGCCAGGGCATGCTGGTGCCGGTCATGCTGGTCGTGGTCAACGTCGTGGCCCTCGGCGCGCTGGGCTGGCTCGGCGGCCGCATCGCCCGGCCGGGCGGCAGGCACGCCGCCTGGGGCCTGCTCCTGCCCGGGTATTTCGGCCTGGTCACCAGCCTGAGCCGCGATACCGCGGAGCCGGCCGCCGCCGCCTTCATGGTGGCCGGGCTGCTCGCGGTGCGCTCACGCCGCCCGGCCCTGGCCGCCGGCCTGCTCGCCTTCGCCGTCCTGACCAGGGAGACGGCCATGGTCGCGGTGGCCGCCCTGGCCGTCGTCCGGGTGGCCGGCCTGATACGCCGGCGGAGCAAGCCGGGCCGGGACGACCTGGCCTGGTTCGTGCCCGCCGCCGTCTTCGCGGCCTGGCAGGTGCTGGTCTACGCCGTCATCGGCGTGTTCCCGCTGACCGCGGACGGCGGCCGCAACGCGGGCACGCCGTTCTTCGCCGCGTTCGACGCGATCGGGTACAACCTCGGCCACGTCGACTGGTCCAGCTACGACGGGGTCGCCCGCTGGCTGGCGGAACTGGCCGTGCTGCTGCTGTTCGCGGTAGCCGCGCTGTGCTCGCTGCGGACGACGCGGGCGCCGGCCCACGAGCGGCTGGCCCTGGTCCTGTTCCTCGTCGAGATCTGCGTGATCACCCCGTCGACTTGGAGCAGCCGCACCGCCGACCTGCGGTCCTTCGTCGAGGTCTACCTGATGGCGGTGATCATCTTGCTCGGCCGGCCGGGCCGGGCGCGCACGCCGGGCGCCTGGCTGCTGCCCGCGGTCACGGCCGGCCTGCTGCCCGTGCTCGCCAGCATCGTCTTGCTACGCGTGCACTGGTCGTAAGCCCCCGAGCTGACCCGCGCTGAACTGGCCGGGGGCGATGCCGGCCGGGACGCGGGCGGGGAGGTTCTTGAGCAGGTTCCGGTCCCAGACCATGATCGCGTACGGGCCCACGTGGTATGTGTGCGCGGGACGCCCGAGGTACTTCCTGACCAGCCAGGTCGGCTCCCAGTGGGAGAAGCCGCCCGGCTGGCTGTCCAGGACGACGAAGTTGGCGTAGTGCAGCTTCGGGTCGTACCAGTCCACCCGGGACATCCACAGATCCGGCTGGAGCGTGTACTGCATCAGCGCCCTGACCTTGACCCGCTGGTCGCTGTCGACGGTGACGCTGCTGCTCGTCCAGTAGCCGCTGAGCCCGTAGGTCAGGTGATGCTCCTCCAGCACCGAAGCCAGGCTGACGTTGGCCGCCGGGACGTTCGGCTGGGCCAGGTCATAGCCGAATCCGGCGGTGTAGCCGGCCAGCACCGCCCCCCCAGCGACCAGTGCGGCCAGTTGGAGCCGGCGCGCGCCTGGACCGTTCGTCCTGATGGTCTTTTTGGTCTTTTTGGTCTTTTTGGTCCCTGCCGTGACCGCCGGGATCAGCACGCGTGCGGCCAGCGCCGCCCCGAACGGGACGATGACCGCCACCTCGTGCGCCGCCAGGTCGGCGGCGTTGGTGAGGAGGAAGAGCGCCACGTTGGCGGCGATGGCCACGGTAAGAACCTGGTTGACCAGGCTGACCTCGCGGAGGAAGCGCCGGGCCACCAGCAGCATCGCCAGGATCACCAGGAGCACGCTGGCCAGGTGCAGGAAGGCCAGGACGAGCTGGAATCCGCCGAGCCCGGCGTAGTCCGCGCCGAAGATCTGCAGGACCTTCCAGGCCGCGGGGGCGTTGTTGTGCAGGTTGCCCGGATGGACGAAGTAGAACGGGAGGCTGTTCATGACGAAGCCGCCCGACTCGCGGATCAGCAGGTTGGCGGCCCAGGCCAGCCCGGCCGCGGCCACCGCCGCGGCACCGAGGGTGAGGTCGTACCACCGGGCGGCGAGCCGCGCTCGCCACGGGCCTTCGTCCGCCCGTGCCCCCGCGAGCACCCTGACCGCGCAGGTCAGGGCCAGGGGGACGATCCCGACCACGTACACGATCTGATCGGCCATCAGCGCCCAGGCGAGCACCAGGGCGGTCAGCACCGGGACGTACCAGCGGGCTGGCGCCCGGTCTAGCAGCAGCCAGAGCAGCAGCAGCGGGACCGAGGTGCCGATGTGGCCGACCGACAGGTCCAGGGCGAAAACGCCGAGGCCGAACTGCGGGGCCAGCATGATCCCGCCCGCGATGAAGGTTCGTATCCACGCCGCCCGGCCGGACGAACCCCTTTCCCGGCCGGTACCGCGGGCCAGCACGACGGCGAGCAGGAACACCAGCGTGTAGGTCATCGCCGCGGCCACGTGCGCTGTCTGCATGTTCAGCCCGAGGAAGCTCTCCAGCAGCGCGTACTGCGGGAGCTCGGTCGGGTAGAAGGAGACGTCGGACATGTACCAGCCGTGCAGCAGCAGGTGGCCGTGCAGCAGGTCCGACGCCATCAGCAAGATGTTGGCGCTGTCCGAGTTGAGCTGCGACGTGCCGGAAAGCCGCAGGTACGCCACGAACAGGAGCACGCCGGCCAGCAGGTACGCCGAGAACGCGCCCCAGCGCCCCCGGGCGCCGGGACGTTTCGCACGCTTCCCCGTCCCGGCGGCCCCGGCCGCCGGGATCGCTATCGTCTGGGTCTCAGCGTCGGTACGCAGTCCGCCCATAACCAGGGAAGCTTATCCGGTCAACCTCCAGACCGGGGCTCACCAGCGTCAGTAAGGGTTGGTGACGTACAGTTCCTGGGCCGGGAACCTGGTCAGGATCTCGACCCCGGACGCGCCCACCACGACCTCCTCCTCGATCCGGGCGGCCGACTGGCCATCGGTGGCCGGGCAGTAGGTCTCCAGCGCGAAGACCATGCCTTGCTTGATCTCTACCGGGGCGTCCAGCGAGGTGAGCCGGGAGATGATCGGACGCTCGTGCAGCGCGAGGCCGAGGCCGTGCCCGAATAGCAGGCCGAACGCGGTCTTCTCGTCGGCCAGGCCGATCTCCTGCGCGGTCGGCCAGAGCCGGGCCACCTGGTCGGTCGAGACCCCGGGCTTGATTATCTCGATGGCGGCGTCGATCCAATCCCGGGCCTTTTTGTAGGCGTCTTTCTGCGGCTCGCTCGCCCGGCCGACCGCGAAACAGCGGTAGTAGCAGGTCCGGTAGCCGTTGTAGGAGTGCATGATGTCGAAGAAGGCCTGCTCCCCCGGCCTGATCATGCGATCGGAGAAGTTGTGCGGGTGCGGGTTGCACCGCTCGCCGGAGACCGCGTTGACCGACTCCACGTCGTCCGAGCCCATTTCGTACAGGCGCTTGTTCGCCAGCGCGACGATCTCGTTCTCCCGTACCCCGGGCTTGAGTGCCTCGGCGATGTCGGTGTAGGTGCCATCGACCATGGCGGCGGCGGTCGACAGCAAGGCGATCTCGTCCGCCGACTTGATCTCCCGCGCGTCCAGCATCACCTGCTGGCCGTCGCGGATGTCTATCTGCTGTTTCTGCAGCTCGAAGAACGTGGGGACCTCGGCGAAGTCGACGCCGACGGGCTCGTTCTCAATGCCTGCCTGCGCCAGCCGGTCCTTGATCTCGGCGACCTGCTTCGGCGTGAGGCCGGACGCGGGCGGGGCGGCGCCGCGCATGGTGGTGTAGGAGGCGATGCAGTTCTCCGGCTTGAGCCACGGGCAGTACAGCCGGTGGTGCACCGCGGCCGAGCCGAAATCCCAGAGCACCAGCTCGCCGGTCCTGGTGTACAGCGCGTACCGGCACAGCTTGTCCCGGGTCCACTCGCCGATGGCGACGCTGGTCAGGTACCGGATGTTGTTGTTGTCGAAGACGAGCAACGCGCCCAGGCCGGCTTGCTCCATGGCCCGCGCCGCCCGGGCGAGGCGGTACTGGCGCAGCCGGGCGAAGTCGATCCGCTCCTCGAAGTCGACGTTCATCCGGCCGGGGGCCGGGGCGAGCGGCCGGGCCCAGTTGGGTGTGCTGCCGGGCATGAAAGCTCCTCTGCTCGTGCACCACCATCCAACGGCTGTGCAGTGTGGCTGTCAAGATCGTGCAGTGTAGGTTTACTTCATGACGGCTGATCTCGATCCGGATGCCGGGCTCGGGCCGCTGGGACCGCGGCTGCGCGAGGCGCGGGCCGCGCGGCGGCTTTCCGTCCGGGAGCTGGCGCGGCGAGTGGGATGTTCGGCCAGCCTGATCTCGCAGATCGAGCGCGGCGCCTCGGTCCCGTCGGTGGGCGTGCTGTACGCGCTGGCGACCGAGCTGGGCAGTTCGCTCGACTACCTGCTGTTCGGGTCGGGAGCGGGCGCGGTCGTGCAGCGCGGCGGCGACCGCAAGATCATCGACCTGGCTAGCGGCGTGCGCTGGGAGCGGCTTACCCCGCGCTCCGAGGCCATGACGGACTTCCTCGAGGTGATCTACTCCCCCGGCGGCCACTCCACGGACGAGCGGCGGCCGCTCCGTCACGACGGCCGCGAGTACGCCCTGGTCCTCAGCGGCATGCTGACGGCCAACATCGGCTTCGAGAGCTACGACCTGGAGCCGGGCGACTCGATCGCCTTCGACGCCTCGACGCCGCACGAGTACCTCAACAAGACCGGCGAGGTCGTGCGCGCGATCTCGGTGGTCGTGCACACCGCGCCCGGCCGGGCGTAGGCCCGGCCGGGCTTGGTGCTGCCGTCGCTACCGGCTACGGGTAGCTGACCACGTCGCTGGGGCCATGGGAGGTGGAGTTGACCGCGGCGCCGGTCCCGTTGATGACCGAGTTGATGCTGCCGGAGCCGGTCAGGAACTGGGTGAAGATGTCGTGGAACTGGACGCCGGAGGTCTTGGGGGCCTGGAAGGCCATGGCGTCCTGGATGTCCACGCCCTGGTTGAAGAACGAGTAGCTGCCCAGGCCGTAGCCCTGGAACGTGGTGACGTTCGGGCTGACCACAAAGGCGGGATAGCCGTCCTGGCTGGGCGTTTCCATCCACGCGGACTGGCTGGGCACGTCGTAGGGGAGTTCGTTCTGGAAGAAGATGTCGGTGCCGCCCTGGCCGCTCCAGACCACCTCGTTCTTCTGGAAATGCTCCACGGCCAGGCCGTAGGCGGTCACGTTGGATCCGGTCACGTCGAGGCCGGTGGCGCCGGTGTTCTGGGTCCAGCCCACCGCGTTGCCGTGGTCAGCGCGCCAGATCCACACGTCGTCGATAATCGAGTTCGACGCGTTGTCGAGCAGGCTGACGGTGGCGGAGGTGGGGGTGGTCTCGGCGCCGCCGACGCGGAAGTAGACGTCCTGGATCAGGTCGGGGTCCGCCCCGTTACCGCCGGCCCCCGGGGATCCGACCGAGAGCAGGACCGGCGAGTTCACCGGGCCGGCGTCGATGATCAGGCCGGACAGTTTCACCCCGCTGTTCGGCGTCACCACCATGGCCGCGTTGCCGCGCTGAGGCACCAGGGTGGCCAGGCCGAGCCCGAGCACCACGGTGCCGGCGCGGCTGATCGCGATGGACTGGCTCAGGTTGTACACGCCGGGGGTGAGGAGGAGGTCCTTGCCCAGGAGCACAGCGCCGTCGATAGCCGCGACGGACGTGGACGGGCTGGCCACGAAGAACGCCGACAGCGGCAGAGAAGTGCCGGCTTCGCTCCCGCTGGCCCAGGACGGGCCGGACGAGCCGTGCTGGACGGCGGGGACGAAGACGCGGAAGTTACCGCCCGAGTCGGTGTACAGGAAGGGCTCTTCCTCGGTTACCGGGCTGGCCGACAGCACCGTGTTCTGCTCGCACTGGCCGGTAAAGACCGGAGCCGGGGCGCCCTGAACGCCGGAGTAGACCATGTTCCACAGGCCCTGCGGGCAGCCGGCCGCGCCGCCGATGGTGCTGTTGCGGACCATGTACTGCTGGTTGCCGTTGAATTCGAGCGTGCCGTTCACCTTGCTGTCGGCGATAAAGCCGCCGCTGGCGAAGTTGTTGTTCGCGCAATAGTCCTGGAAGACGACGCTGCCGTTGATGATGGCGCGCCTGATCGGGGCGGCCTGCGAGGCCGACCAGAACTCGGCGGTATTGGCGCAGCCCGCGCCGAACGGGTCCTGGACCGGCGGCGCGTAGGCCGGGGTGGAGTTCGGCAGGTCCACGTTGAGGGTCAGGTTCGACATCGAGCGCCAGAAGTTGTCGTCGGAATTGCAGTCCTGCGTTCCGGCCGTGCACAGGTTGTTGAACACGTCGATGGCGCCGTTGATGACGGTGGCCTGGGGCATCGAACCCAGGCCCGCGACCTCGGTGTAGTAGCCGACCTGGAAGACCAGCGGGCTGCCGGACGACCCGTAGGTACCGGGCCGGAACAGCACGGCGTAGCGCTGGCTGCTGAACTGGCTGGCCACCGGGACCTGCTGGGTGGCAATGGCGTTGAGGTCGTTCTGGATGGCCGCCTGGCTCATGGTGGGGCTGAAGACGCAGACGTTCGGTCCGAACGCGGCCACGTTCGCGTCCGGGCAGAGCGACGCGGCCGCAGCGGCGGCCGGGGACGCCGTCGACGCTTGGGCGGCCGGGGACGCCGCGGCGAACCCGGCTCCGGCCAGCAGGGCCGCGACCGCGAGAGCCCTGGCAGCGGAGGTCCTGGCGGCGGGACCTGCGACGGCGGGACCTGCGGCGGCGGGACCTGCGGCGGCGGGACCTGCGGCGGCGGGACCTGCGGCGGCGGGACCTGCGGCGGCGGGACCTGCGGCGGCGGGGCCTGCGGCGGGACGGGCGGGGCGCCGCCGCCAGCGGGCAGCAAAACTTCTGGTGATCGGTCTCATCAGGGTTACCTTTGCTCCTCAGCCCTTTTAAGGGCCTCCCCCAGCGTTTCTTTGCTGCGATCGGCGCCTGCGCACCAATGGCGATATTGATACCGGCCACGGGATATCGGGTTGGGAAGGCACCAGGTTGTCCCTGGTCAGCAGAGGGGTTCCTGGCTGCTGCTTTCCCGCGGATATCCCGGGAACGACACCGGGTCTTAACTTAGCGGTGACGTTGTTAACGCGCCGTAAACATCATTGCCCGGCCATCAAAAAATCGTGAACGAACGATGTCGACTTTCTTTCACCGTTTACACGAATGGGCCGGGCGCGGTCCGCCGGCCACGCGTACGGCGGGATGCGGATAGGACCTGAGAGCATGGTGTGGCACACGGAAGGGAAGTGTCGCGGGTGCGGATCCCGGTTACGGACCCGGTGGCACATCTCGTGATGCGGCGTCCCTGGCCGCGCAACGGGGTGGATCCGGGTTACGGGGTGGATTTGGTACCCCCCAGGGTCCCGGATCGGACCGGTAACCCGGATCAACCCCGTTAACTTCCAGCTGGCCTGGCAAGTTTGCGCCTCATGTGGCGGGTGGTGCTGCTGCGGGCGTCGCGGGACCGCGCCGGTGGCACACCCCAGGTCGGCTTCCGCGCTCATCGGCGGTCAGGCGGCGGCGTTGGGGGTCGGCTCGGTAACGTCG
The DNA here is from genome assembly GCA_050011155.1 of Streptosporangiaceae bacterium. GTDB lineage: Bacteria > Actinomycetota > Actinomycetes > Streptosporangiales > Streptosporangiaceae > Palsa-504. The sequence continues at coordinate 3,519 of JBEKJP010000237.1, read as the reverse complement.
TGCGTCAGCGGGACCTGGTCCGAGGGAGCCTGGCGCGGCGGGGCCTGGCCGGAAGGGTCCTCGCCCGGGTGGGCGGCGGCCCCGCCGCGGGCCGCTGTGACCTGGCCGGGCGCCACGGCCGCCTCGATCCAGCGGCCGATGCGGTCGACCAGCCCCTGGCCGCACGAGGCCTCCGCGTGCCCCATGCCCGGCATGAGCCACAGCTCCTTGGGTTCCCTGGCCGCCATGTACAGCTGGCGGGCGTGCTCGGGCGGGAAGTAGTGATCCTTGTCGCCGTGCACGATCAGCAGCGGCACCGGGGAGATCTTCGCGGCCGCCTCGGCCGGCGGGACCGGGACGAGCTTCCAGCCCTCCGGGCTGATCCTGGTCTTGAGCCAGCGCCGGGTGACGAACCGGCCGATCCGGTGCTCCACCGCGAAGTGCACGCGCCGCATGGATTCGGTGCCGCGGTAGTACCAGCGGCCCGGGCCGCTGACCGACACGACCGCGTCCACGCCGCCGGTCAGGCCGGCGTGGCGCAGGGCAATAGAAGCGCCCATCGAGAACCCGACCACGGCGACCCGCTGGTAGCCGAGCTCGCGGGCCCAGCGGACCACCACGTCGAGGTCCCTGATCTCGCGGTCACCCAGGGTGGACAGGCCGCCGGAGCGCCCGTGGCCGCGGAAGTCGAAGCTGAACACCCCGGCGATCTGGTTGAGCCGGTTGGCGATCCGCCAGACGTTGGGCCGCTGCCAGGACAGTGTGAAGCCGTGCGCGACGACGATCGCGAGGTCCTTGGCCCCGGGCAGGTGGATGGCCTCGATCGGGACGCGGTCCTCAGTGACCAGGGTCGTTGCCGTAACGACGGGCTTGGCCATGCGTTTACTCCCGGAGTCAGCTCGAGCGGCCTTCCCCACCACTAACGACGGCGGGCGCGGTATCAATCCAGGGCTAGCCGGCCGAGGCGTCCATAAGGAAAGCTTCGGGTATCCGCCATGACGATCAAGGGAGCATCATGTCCGTGCTGCAGGCTTTGACCGACGCCATCCGGGACCGCTCCGTCGAGGTGATCGATCTCACCGCCCCGCTGAGCGCCCAGACGCCGATCCTTCAGCTGCCCGAACCGTTCGGCAACACCGTCCGGTTCGGGCTGACCGAGATCAGCCGCTACGACGAGCGCGGGCCCGCCTGGTACTGGAACGACATCGTGACCGGCGAGCACACCGGCACTCACTTCGACGCCCCGGTGCACTGGGTGACCGGGAAGGACGGCGAGGACGTTTCCCAGGTGCCGGCGGCCCGGCTGATCGCCCCGGCGGTCGTGCTGGACTTCAGCGCCGAGGCGGCCGCCGACCCGGACTTCCTGCTCGAGATCGAGCACGTCAAGCAGTGGGAGGCCGAGAACGGCCCGCTGCCCGAGGGCTGGCTGCTGTACCGGACCGGCTGGGACGCGCGGTCGGCCGACCAGGCCGCGTTCCTGAACGCGAACGAGACCGGCCCGCATACGCCGGGCATCAGCGTGTCCTGCGCGAAGTGGCTGGCCGAAGAGTCGCCGGTCCTCGGCCTCGGCACCGAGACCGTCGGCACCGACGCGGGCGCGGCCCACTCGTTCGACCCGCCGTTCCCGTGTCACTCGTCCTTGCTCGGGGCGGGCAAGTACGGCCTGACACAGCTGCAGAACCTGGCCCGGCTGCCGGTCACCGGGGCGGTCGTGATCGCGGGCCCGCTGCCCATCGTCAGCGGCTCGGGGTCCCCGTGCCGGGCGCTGGCGCTGGTCGAGCGTTCCTGAGCATGCGGGTCGCGGAGGCCGTAGGCCGCGAGCTGGCCGGCCTCGGGGCGGGAACCGTGTTCGGCGTGGTCGGCAGCGGAAACTTCCACATCACGAACGCGCTGGTGGCCGCCGGGGCGAGGTTCGTCGCCGCCCGGCACGAAGGCGGCGCCGCCGTCATGGCGGACGCCTGGGCCCGGACCACGGGCAAGGTCGGGGTGGTCACGGTGCACCAGGGGCCCGGCCTGACCAACGCGATGACCGGCATCGCCGAGGCCGCCAAGAGCCGCACCCCGCTACTGGTGCTGGCGGCCGAAGCCCCCGAGATCCGGTCCAACTTCCACGTCGACGTGGCCGGCCTGGCCGCCGCGGTCGGGGCGGCGGCCGACCGGATCTACTCCCCCGCTTCGGCGCTGGCCGACGCCCGCCGCGCCTACGCCACCGCGCTCGGCCGCCGGACCGTGATCCTGGCCCTGCCGCTGAACGTCCAGGGAGCCGAGTACGATCCGGGGCCCACGGGACTCACCGGGCTCACCGGGGCCACGGGGCTCACCGGGGCCACGGGGTCGGGGGGTGCCCTGCACGCGGCCTACCCGGTCGCCCCGGCCGGCGACGCGGTAACCGCGCTGGCCGGCCTGCTGCGCGAGGCCCGGCGGCCGGTTTTCGTCGCGGGCCGCGGTGCCCGGGGCCGGAGGGCGCCCCTGGAGCGGCTGGCGGACGCGTGCGGGGCGCTGCTGGCCACCTCCGCGGTGGCCAAGGGCCTGTTCGGCGGCAGCCCGTGGAACCTGGACGTCAGCGGCGGGTTCGCCACGCCGCTGGCGGCCGAGCTGATCAGCGACGCCGACGTGATCGTGGGCTGGGGCTGCTCGCTCAACATGTGGACGATGCGGCACGGCAAGCTGATCGGGCCGCGGGCCACGGTGGTCCAGGTGGACGACGACCCGGCCGCGATCGGCGCGCACCGGGCGGTGCACCTCGGCGTGCCCGGTGACGTGGCCGAGACCGCGCGAGCCGTGGCTGAGGCGCTCCAAGGCACGCGGGGCGGGCGGGGCGGGGAAAGCCACCCCGTTCGGGATGATGGGATGGGGTACCGGTCGGCGGAACTGCGGGCGCGGATCGCGCAGCAGGGGCGGTGGCGCGACGTTCCGTTCAAGGACGAGAGCGACGGCGAGCGGATCGACCCGCGCGCGCTGTCGATCGCGCTGGATGACCTGCTGCCCGCGGAGCGGACCGTGGCGGTGGACTCGGGCAACTTCATGGGCTACCCGAGCGTGTACCTGTCGGTGCCCGACGAGGCGGCCTTCTGCTTCACCCAGGCGTTCCAGTCGATCGGGCTCGGCCTGGCCACAGCCATCGGGGCCGCGGTGGCCCGGCCGGACCGGCTGGCGGTCGCCGCGCTCGGCGACGGCGGCGCGCTGATGGGCGTCAGCGAGCTGGAGACGGTCGTGCGACTGGGGCTGCCGATGGTCGTGGTCGTCTACGACGACGAGGCCTACGGCGCCGAGGTCCACCACTTCGGGCCGGACGGCGACCCGCTCGATACCGTGCGGTTCCCGCCGGCCGACATCGCCGCGATCGGCCGCGGGTTCGGGTTCGACGGGGTGACCGTACGGGACGCGGCGGACCTGGCCCCGGTGCGGGACTGGCTGGGGGGCCCGCGCGAGCGCCCGCTGCTCATCGACGCCAAGGTCACGTCGGCGCACGGATCCTGGTGGCTGGAGGAGGCCTTCAGGGGGCACTGAGCCGGACGCGCGCCCCGGAGCCGTAGCTCC
>JBEKJP010000236.1:0-8793 GCA_050011155.1 Streptosporangiaceae bacterium | reverse complement strand
GCGGCCAGCGCCTCCTCCCGCCGCCCCAGGTCGCCCAGCCGGACCGCCAGGTTGTTCAGCGAGCTGGCCAGGCGGCTGGCGGCGTCCGGCTCCCGGCCGGCCAGGCCGGCCCGGTACTGGATGACTTGCTGGCTGGTGAGGACGGCGGCGAGCGCGGCGAGCCGCACGCTGTGCTCGGGCATCTGGCCGGCCAGCGTTGCGGCCAGGTCGGGCCGGGGGATGAGCTGCAGCGCGAGGCTGGCCAGGTCGGCTAGTTCGGCGGGGCCGGCGGTGATGGCCAGATCGACGATGCGGGGCAGGGCGGCGGTCAGCAGCTCGTCCAGGGCCGCCCGCAGGGCGGCCTGGTCCGGGGCGCCGCGGGTCAGCTCGGCGAGCAGCCGGGTCAGGATCGCGGCTTCCTGCTGCTGGCCGGCGGCGAGCCGGGCGGCGGCGGTGGCCAGGGCGGATAGCTGGGGGGTATCGGCCAGGTGCTGCTCGGCCAGCAGGTCCGGCCGCAGCGGGTTCCAGTAGCCGGGTCCGGGATAGAGCCGGTGCGCCCACGCCGCCAGCGCTTCGGCCCCGATCCGGGTGACCTCGGCCTGGTTCGGCACCGCCGCGAGCAGCGACGTGGCGTCCGGCTGGCCGGCCGCGGCGGTCAGCGTGGCCAGCGCCACCACCTGGTCGGCCAGGGGCAGGTCCGGGTTGAAGGACAGATGGGAGCCGAGCTGGTACCAGCGGGTCCGTTCCCGCTCGCACAGCGCCTGCAGCAGCGCCTGCCGGACCGGCAGGCCCGGCTGGCCCGCGCCGCCCTCGCCCTGCGCGGCGCGCTCCTGGCCCGGGCCCGGCGGCGGGGCGGCTACCGTGCGCAGCAGCGCGGCGATGTGGATGAGCAGCGGCTCGGCGTACGCCGGATCATCCAGCCCGGCCGGCGGCGGCCCGCCGGCCGGCGGCGTCCCGGGGTCGCGGTAGGCGGCGAACGCGGTGCTCGCGCGGCGGAAGTGCTCGGCCCGGCCGGCCGGCGGGACGGGATGGCGGTCCAGGTCCAGGACCGTGCAGGCACCGGTCAGGTCCTGCTGGCGGACCAGCCGGTCCCACCACGCTCCCGCGGCCCGGGCCAGCAGCAGCAGCCGGACCGGCGGCCCGGCGTCGTCCCACCGCAGGTAGCCGACCAGGGCGGCGATCAGGCCGGTGCGCAGGTCGGCGTCGTCGACCACCAGCAGCGTCGGCCGCTCCAGCCGGTCCGCGGGGGTGCCGTCCCGGCGCTGGTCATCGGCCAGCCCGGCATCCCACCCGGCCATCAGCATCTGCACGCACGCTTCCCGGCCGAGCCGGGTCTTGCCCGACCCGCCGCCGCCGGTCACCAGCAGCACCGGCCGGCCGGCGGCCGGGTCCTGGCACCAGCCGGCAATCCGGTCCAGCAGCAGCTGGCGGCCCAGGAACGGCACCAGCCCGTGCTCGGGGCGCAGCAGCACCGGCAGCGCCGGGCGGAACCGGCGGCTGACCGGCCGGTAGGCCGGGGCCAGGCTGACCGCCCGGTCCCCGGGCAGCCGCAGATACCAGCCCGCCCCGGCCTTCTCGATCGCGGCCCGCACCCCGAAGGCGGCCAGCCGCGCCCGGAAACCCTCCCCGGCCAGCAGCCCGCTGGCCGGGACCGCCACCAGCCGGCCGGCGTACCGGGCCGGGTCCACGGTGATCACCCCGACCAGGTGATTGTCCGCGATCACCGCCGCGCCGGACATCCCCGCCCACGGCGAGCCGCCCTCCCGGGCCGACGGCGACGCCGACGTCACATCGAAGTCCAGCCGGCCCGTTTTCAGCTGGCCCAGCGGGGCCAGCTGCCCGTACGCGTGCGCGGTGTCCCGCACCCGGTCCGGCCGCACCGACGCCCACGGGAACCCCACCGCCGCGCACGGCACCGGATCACTGCCGGCCAGCTCCCCCCAGCGCAGCACCGACTCCCCGGCCGGCGCCCGCCAGCCCTCGTCCTCCACCGCGATCAGCGCGGCGTCGGCACCGGCATCCTGCCATTCCACCCGCGCGGGCAGCCACTGCGCCACGCCGGCCGGGCGGACCAGGACCCGGCCGCCCGGCCCGGCCAGCGCCGGGGCGACCACGTGCCGGGCGGTGAGCACCAGCCGCTCACCCACCCGGTACCCCGACCCGGACCCCCCGCCATCCGGGCCCTCCGCATACAGCTCACACACCCGGTACCGGTCAACCCCCACGCCGCCGCCCCCGCCCCGCCAGCGCCACGCCGCCGCCGCACACCGCAGGCACCCGCCGGGCTACGGCGGCGGCCCGGCAGGCGGCATCCCGCGGCGGGCGTCGGCGATCCGCGCGTCCCCGCCGCTCTCCGGGTCCACCGGCTGCAGCGTCACCTTGACCCGCTGTGTCACCGCCTGCCCCAGCCCGGCCTTGCCGCCCACCGTCAGCACCCACAGCTGCACGCCCGCCTGCCCGCCGCCAGAGCGGGTCACCGCCACCTCGAACTCCAGCTCCACCGGCCCGGTCCGGAACCGGACCGGCTCCCCCGCCCCCGCCGCCTGCGCCGCGCCCAGCTCCCGGCGCACCGCCGCGATCGTGTCCGCCAGACTCGGCAGCTTGTCCTCTCCCTCACCCACGCCAGCACCCCCACCCGAAGTCGTCCCTCATACCGCAACGTAACGCAATAGCTCCCGGCCGTCGCCACCAACGGCGGCATCCGCGACGCCACGGTACCGCTACAGCAGCGCCCCCTAAACAGCAAGACCACCCCGGGCCGCACCCGCCCGCCATCGGATAATGGGCCGTTATCCGGTACATCAGCGCGACGCCCTCGGGCGAGCAGGCGGTCCGATCCGGCGGCGGCTGCGCGACTCGCGCACGTTATCCGGTACATCACCAGCGGCACGGCGGAGGCGGCATGACAGGGCAGCAGGCGGGCACGGCCGTGACCGCGATCCGGGGCAGCGCCGTCACCCTCGCCGAGGCGGCCGGCGCGTTCCTGTCCTCGCCGCGGGCGGCCAGCCCCAACACCCGCCGCGCCTACGCCGGCGTGCTCGACCGCCTGGCCGCCGAACTCGGCCCGGCCCGGCAGCTCGCCGCCGTCCCCGGCGACGTGGAACCGCAACCGGGCCGCCGTCGTGTCCTGGCTAACCTGGTGCGCCCAGAAGAAACGGTGGCCCGGCCCGCAGCTGCCGCCCGACGCCGAGCGGCGCAGGGAGAGCAACGACGCCACCAGGGCGCTGCCCCGCGGCCGCGTCGAGCGGCTGCTGTCCCGCCGCGACGTCCCGCTGCGGGACAAGACGCTGTGGCGGATGCTGTACGAGACCGCCGCCCGCGCCCCGTGACATCTGCCCGCATACCGGCGGCCTGGACCTCCACCAGCTCCGGCGCTCCGCCGCGACCCACCCCGGCGACCAGAAGGTCCCGCTGCAGCTGATCATGGCCAAGACCCGCCCTTCGTCCTCGAACTCGCCAGTGCCACCGCGGCCGACGCCGACGCGACCTTTGCGAGATAACCATCGACATAGGTCGATCTATGCGGGTATCCGCATAGATCGACGAGCTCGGCTACCTGGAACTCGACCGCCGCGGCGCCGTAATCTCGCAGGTCCGGCCGGGTCGTCGCGGTGTTCAGCCGCGATGCCGGGACCGCGTTCGCGGCGTATGCCTCGCCGGTCGGCACCGACGCCTGGCGGCTGCTGCCCGGAGTGAGCGGGGCCGGCCAGGCGGCCAGGGCTGACCTCGGCGTCTCCGCAGGCACCGGCTATGTCATCAGCAGCCACGCTCCGCTTCCCGGTCCTGCGCCCGTACTGCTGACCGGCCCGGCCGACGGCTCGGCTCGCTGGCAGCGGCACGCGTTGCCCTGTCCCAGCTCGATGGAGATCGCGGTGACGGCCGCGACCGGACCTGGCATCATCGTGGCCTGCGCCGGGATCGGCTTCCATCCGACCCCCACGCGGGTGTACCGGTCCGTCGACGGCGGGCGGAGCTGGCACCAGGTGCCCACCGTGGACGACAGCCAGACCGTCCAGGGCGGCGGTGTCGTCACCGCGGTGATGGTGACGAACGACCTGGGTTTCGCGGTCGTGACCGGCCATGCGCTCTGGCTCACTCATGACGGCGGGCAAACCTGGTCCGGAGCGATTCCTTTTCCGCTCCGGCCGGGTCGGCCTGGTTAAGGCGGATCATGCGGGGAGAGGATCGCAATGATGGAGTGCTCACCAGGATCGCGTGGTGTGAGCCGTGGCCGATAGCGCCGGCTTCGTCCGGGAGGCCGAGCCGTTCCGGCGAGAGCTGCTCGCGCACTGCTACCGCATGCTCGGCTCGGTCCAGGACGCGGAGGACCTGGTCCAGGAGACGTACCTGCGGGCCTGGCGGTCCTATGACGGGTTCGAGGGACGGTCCTCGGTACGTACCTGGCTGTACCAGATCGCCACCAACAGGTGCCTGACCGAGCTGGCCAGGCACAGCCGGCGCGTGCTGCCATCCGGGCTGAACGGCCCGCAAACCGATCCCGACGCGGACCTGGACGCGGCCGGGGTGGAGGTGAACTGGCTGCAGCCGGTGCCAGACGCGATGGTAACCGCGGACTCGGCTGATCCCGCGGCCATCGTGGCCGCGCGCGAGGGCCTGCGGCTCGCCCTCATCGCCAGCCTGCAGTATCTCCCGCCGAGGCAGCGGGCAGTGCTGGTCCTGCGGGATGTGCTGGCCTTTCCCGCCGCCGAGGTCGCGGCGATGCTCGGCATCACGACGGTGTCGGTCAAGAGCGCGCTGCAGCGCGCCCGGGCGCGGCTGGGGGAACTGGACCTGGCGGCCGGCCAGATCACCGAGCCGACCGGGCCGCGGGCCCGCGCTCTCCTCGACCAGTACATCGCGGCATTCCAGAACGCTGACGCCGCCGCGCTGGAGCGGCTCCTGACCCAGGACGCCGCCATCGAGGCGACGCCGGTCCGTACCTGGTTCGCCGGCCGCAAGATCTGCGTGCCGTTCCTGCGCGACCGCCTGATGGGGTCGCCGGGTGCCTGGCGCATGCTGGCTACCAGCGCCAACGGGCAGCCTGCGGCCGCGGCCTGGACCCGTGACCAGGACGGGACCTACCGGCCGTACGGAATCTGCGTGCTCACTGTCACCGGCGCGGGCATCCGCCGGATCACCTCGTTCGGCGACCCGGGACTGGTCACCGTGTTCGGGTTCCGGCCGGACATGACGACGGCGGCCGAACCGGCGCCGTGAGCGATTCCTTTCCCGATCCCGCCGGGTCTTCCCGGGTATGACGATGACAAGCAAGACGATCCTGGTAACCGGGGCCAACCGCGGCATCGGCCGCGCGCTGGCGGCCGAAGCCCTGGCCAGGGGCGCTGCCCGGGTGTACGCCGGGACCCGTCAGCCGCTGGCCCACCCAGACGACCGGGTGACGCCCCTGTGCCTGGACGTCACCAGCACGGCGCAGATCGAGGCGGCGGCCAGCCAGGTCGGGTCACTGGACATGCTGATCAACAACGCCGGCATCGCGCTGCCCGACGACCTGAGCGACCCGGCCATGCTCGAACGCCACCTGGCCGTCAACCTCTTCGGCACCTACGCCGTGACCCAGGCCTTCCTGCCCGCCGTGACCCGCGCCCGCGGAGCCATTGTCAACATCCTCTCGGTGAACGCTCTCGCCCCGTTGCCGTTCGTCATCCCGGCCTACTCCGTCTCGAAGGCGGCCGCGTTCTCCCTGACCCAGTCGCTGCGCGCTCGCGTGGCCGGGCAGGGGGTGAGCGTTCACGCGGTCCTGCCCGGCCCGGTCGACACCGATATGCTCCGGGGATCCGGCATACCGAAGGCCTCCCCGGAATCGGTCGCGCGGGCCGTCTTCGACGCGGTCGAGGACGGGGAGGAGGAAATCTTCCCCGATCCGGCCTCGGCTCCGCTGGCGGCCGGCTGGGGCGCTAGCGCAGCCAAGCTGCTCGAGCGCCAGCTCGCCCAGGCGGCGCCCGTGCCCTGGTGAGGTTTTGCCGTCGGACCCGAGGGCGGCTGCGGCGTTGACAGGGAACCGCCTGGCCACCATCAACCGTCTGGTCACTAAAGTGTTCCCGTGACTGGCTCGGAACCGTCAGCCCGCCGTGACGACGTCTCCCCGGTGAGCGGGGCGGGGACGACACCCCGTTCGGTGCTGGAGCGCTAAGGCGGCGGGGGCGGTGGCAGGCAGAAGCCGCAGCGCAGGCCGGGCACGAGGGCGAGCCTGGTATCGAGCGTTGCGAGCTTCGTCCCGAGGAACTCGGCCAGCGCCACGTACCAGGCCTCATAGCTGGTCAGGCCCGGGTGGCCGCTCCGCTCGCCGGCCTCCTGTTGCCGAAGTCTGAAGTTGGTTATCTTCGCCTCCAGCCGCTGGGACGCTACGGCCAGGCGATCTGCCTGCTGCCGGATCGACTGGTACTGGTCCCTCAGCTCCCAGATCCGCTCGGCGAACAGGTCGTACGGGAAATACTCGACCCGCAGCCGCCGGAGGTCGGCGTGCGCCAGCGACGCGGCATCGGCCGAGATCTCCCCCGCGAGCTCGGCCCGGTGCAGGATGCTGGCCGCCTCGACCGGCATGAGGTGCGGCGCGGCGAGCGGCTCGCCCGCGAGTACGGACTCGGCCCACTTCCCCGTCGCGTCGGTGCTGACCAGGGCGGCCACGACAACCGAGGCGTCGACGACGACCGTCATCGGCGATCCTCGAGCTGATGGGCGAGAATCCGGTCCGGCGGCAGATCCGAGGCGGTCGCGGCCTTGCGTGCGCGGACCTCCGCCAGGAGGACCTCCGCATCGGGCTGGCGAGCGAGATCCATGAGTTTGGACCGGAGGTACTCCTGGAGCGAGCGCCCGGTCGCCGCCGCCCGCGCCGCGAGCTCGTCGCGCGTCTCATCCGGTACATCGCGGATCGTGATCGACGTAGTCATAGCTGCATTTACCACGCTGCGGTGAGCCGCGGTACCCGGCCGGACCCGGCCAGCCCGCACCGGCTACCGCCACTGTCCTCGACACCCTTGCCCAGGCCGGGCTCATCCGCGCCGAGTTAGCCGGGCGCTACTGGGCCGGTGCGCGAGGTCGCGTCGTGCGATATGTACCTCAGCGGCCGCTAGCGCCAGGGACGTGAATAGCGCGGTTAGGTTGACGCCGATCCAGATCAAAAGAGGGAGGGGGCCATCGTCGCCTGAGATGAACGAGATCACGGTCACCGCGGAGGCGGTAATCGCAGTGACAGCCGGGCCGAGAAGCGGAAACTTCTTCGACTCCCCGAAGGGGGAAAGGTACCAGTAAACCGCGGACGCCGAGGTGAACGGTACGTACCAGAGGAAGATTATGCCTGCCGCCAGCCCGAGAGCGCTGTATTCGTAGCGCAAGTGGTCGAGAAGGGTGAATACTCCCACTATCAGGAGAGCTAGCAGCGCACGACCCGCGGGCCGCAGCGCCTCGGGCGAGAAATCCTGGCGACGGATAATGATAATTGCTGACAGGATTATGGTTATTCCTATCGATATGAAGAGCGTGAATTCTATATTTGACGCCCAGTCGCTGGCCTGCTGGTCATCGGCTCGGAAGTGATCGTAGATCAGGACGGAGAGGGCGAAGCCGAGGATCGTCCGCAACAGCGAGAGCAGCTGGAGCCCACGAAACTCTTTGAATGGCGCCGGGCCGAACAAGCGTGCGGCGCAGGTCCAGGGCATCCACGTCCGCCGCCAGCGGCTCGTCCTGTTTTCCATGACATTGACCTTTCTTCCAAGTCCTGGAGGGCGGGCACGCGCTGTCCGCCGGTAGCCCGCCCTCCGGGGGTGATTGTCAGCCGATCAGGCCGATTCCGGTGATCGGGCCCGCGGCACCCTGGCCGTAACGGGGGTTGAAGCTGTCGATCTTGACGTGGGAGGTCGAGGCGAAGGCCGCCTCGGGCTTTCCGGTCCCGCCGAAGTCCCCGTCCGCGGTGACGACGGTGCCGTTGGGCTGGATCTGGATGACGACGCCGACGTGCTGGGCGTAGAAGACGACGTCGCCCACCTGCAGCAGGGACGTGTCCGTGCTGAACTTGCCGTTCCGGCGGGCCCAGTCCGCGAACGAGCTGACGCCGGGGTAGGTCGGCACGGAGACGCCGGCGTCCTGCCAGACGTAGGTGGCGAAGTCGCTGCACCAGTACTCGGGAGGATTGAAGGCGTGCCAGTAGTCGCCGGTGCCGTGGTAGTCCAGGCCGCTCCATCCGCTGGCCAGGTTGGCGGCCTTCTGGCCGAGGCTCGACGCCGTGGGCCGCGGCGGCGTATAGCTCGCGCGGCCGTCGTAGGTGGCGGTGCCGAAGTCGAAGACGCCGCCGTCGACGGCGGTCAGCCGGTAGCCGCTGCCGCCTGGCGTGGCGGCGATCGAGTTGACGGCCGCGGCCAGGGTCTGGCCGCTCATGGAGCCCATGAACCTGGCGCTGCCGAAGGCGAAGACGCCGCCATCAGCGGCGGTCAGCCAGTACCCGCCGGCCGATGCGGCCGCGATCCCAGTGACCGGGTCGTTGAGGGACTGGCCGCCCATCGAGCCGTGGAACTGGGCGTCGCCGAAGGCGAAGACGCCGCCGTCGGCGGCGGCTAGCCAGTAGCCGTTGCCGTCCGGGGTGGCCGCCATGCCCACCACGCCGGCGTTGAGATGCTGGCCGCCCATCGAACCGTAGAACCGGGCGTCACCGAACGCGAAGATCCCGCCGTCGGAAGCGACCTCCCAGTAGCCGTTGCCGTCCGGGGTGGCCGCCATGCCCACCACGCCGGCGTTGAGATGCTGGCCGCCCATCGAACCGTAGAACCGGGCGTCACCGAACGCGAAGATCCCGCCGTCGGA
>JBEKJP010000235.1:0-8816 GCA_050011155.1 Streptosporangiaceae bacterium | reverse complement strand
ACACCGAGCGTCGCACTGTCAGACTTGGCGATAACGACGTTCACCGTACCGGGAAGCCCGACCTGATCAACGCGCCGCTGCCCCGTGGGCTGTGCGATCCCGTCGACCGTGGCAAGGACCAGGGCATGCACGGACGCGCTGGGCGAGCCCACCTCTCCCGTACCATCGACCAGTCCCACCACGTGTGGCCGGTCGGCGGGGCCGATCCCGATCTCGATCAGCAGGTCGGCCGGATCCATGGAGTCCCGCAGCTCCTGGCGGCAGAAGCTGAACAGGGTACAGGTCGTGCAAGTGGCAGGGTCGAAGGTCGCCTTGAGATGGCGGACGTCGTCGTCGATTAATGTGGACTCGTACTGGACGTCCCTGGCCTCACGTCGGCGCTCGGCCACGCGCATACGCACCTCCTCGCGGTGGTCGTCGAGAAGCTCTACGAGAGCTTCCGGCTGGAGGAAGGCGTTGCGCGGGACGGCGAGGACGCCGTAGCTGTGGAGATCCATGCCGGCGGGGAGCTTGCTCCACGCCGACGCTGACTCGGCGCCAAGCGCGACCTGCAAGAAGCCCTTGAGCAGGCGGTTGTCGTCGATGCGCGATCGGACCCGCTCGTAATCCTTGGCATCGCCCATGATCAGCCAGCTGCCATCGCCCGTGGTCTTCGGCGCGACGACGGCGAAGTCGGGCTTGACGTCGGTGGCACGCTCATTCTCGAAGCCGACGAAGGGGACGGCGAGGCCGTAAATCATAGTGGCCGCGCCTTCTCCGACAGCCCGGGCGTGAGCGTCGGAGAGGAGCCCCGCAGTGCGGTCGACGTTAATCCTGGCGTTGACGATGACGACTTGCGTCGGGCGGTCGAGGTCAAGGCGGCCCACGGCCGTCGTTGCGACCTCGCTCGCGAACCGCTCATCCCGGACGAGGGACTCGAACGTCATTGCTCGCATCCACCGGGCATCCGGGATGCCGCCGAACTCGTCCTTGAAGCCGACCGCCTTTGCCAGCCCACGGCGGGTCATGCCAGTGATGAGCGGGTCGGTGCCCCGGAAGCGGGCACACGCGGCGTGCGACGACGCCGCGACTGCGCTCGACCCCCCGCCGATGACCTTGGTTGCCACGAAGCGATGCCCCGATTCAGGTGATGCCGATAACGTTCAGGCCAAACTTTAGGGGAAATGCCCTGGATTCCCCCGCTTTGACGGACACGGTTGCTGGCTAGATCAGCCTACTCGCCTGATTTTTTCGCGGTGGTTGCCGTCGTAGCTGGCTGGGCAGCGGCAGCCAAGAAATGAGTGTAGGCGGGCGCCGTTATACCAGGCATTGTGCCGGTTCCCGAACGAGTACGACCTGGCGGCCCATGTCCTGTACCCGCTGAGCGTGAACCTGCACGAAAACTGATCATTGGCCGGCCGGCAAGTTGCTGGCACGCAAAATTCGCCCCCGTATTACCGAGACGCTCCAGTCCCTCGCCGCAGCACCAGCGAGGTAATCGGATCCCTGCATGAGGCAATCCAGGGCAAAGTACAGCCGATACCTCGGCCCCGCCGCGAGTGGCCGATCTCCGTTCTGGCCTCAGGCGGCGCATCTGAGGAGAAACTACGCAAGAGAGCAGCGAGGTTGCTGGCACACTAGTGTATGCAGTTCAGGTCCCATCGATGGATCGCAGCAGCCAAAATTCGCCGCTTAATCGCGATCCCTGGTTCATGGACCTCCTACGCGCACAGGACGTTGCGGTTCCCGTGCATGTTGGGGAAGCGGTCAGTAACCGCCTCGCGGCCATCGTCATCGGGCGGCCGGGTCGCCAGACGGAGCTGCTAGCCGGTGCGGTCACCTGGCGGCGCCGGCGATGTAGGCGGCGACGATGCAGGTAGCGTGCCGGTCCAGGCTGCCGCAGGCCCGGTCGTACCGCATCGTGGTTCGCGGGTCAGCGTGGAAGGCGGCGTCCTGCACGTCGCGCAGCGGCACGCCAGCGTCTTGCGCGGTGATGATGAACACACGTCTGAGCGTGTGCGGGCCGCCGTTCTTGCTGATGCCGGCGCGGCGGGCGCGCCGCTGATGAGGAGCACCGCGGTTTGGCCGGCGTCCCGGAGGAGGTGACGTTCGCCAGTAAGCCGCAGCTGCCAGCGCCCTGGTGGATCGCGCACGGCCTGGGGGTCCGTGCCGCCTTCGTGGCCGGCGATGAGGTACATGGCGGCCGTGAGCTGCGCCGCGGCACCCGCCAGCACGGGATGGGCTATGTGATGGCGGTCCGCGCTAACCACTACGTCGTTACTGCCGGCTCGGGCCGCACCGTGACCGCGGCCGCTGCTGCCGGCCTGATTCCCGCTCCCGCCTGGCACCGGATGCGCACCGGGTCGGGGACCAAGGGCACCCGGCACTACGACTGGGCGATGTTGGAGGTGACCAGCGACGATACCCCCGGCGGACACGGGGACGGGCACAGCATCCTGCTGGCCCGGCAGCACCCCTATACCTCGCCGTCGCCGTCGCCGTCGCCGTCCAACGCCAGCAAGACGCCAGCGTCCGACCTGGACGCCGGACTGTGGGACCCGGTCACCGTTCCGGAACTGCTCCGGCTCTTGCACGACACCGTCATCCCACCACCCCGGCGAGCCCGGGCCACGGTCCTGGAAGGGACACTCGATTTACTGCCGTTGTCACGTCGCGGCTAGATGGAGTCCAGGTATTTGTCGACTATCGCCTCGATAGCTTCCTGGCCGTGGAGCGTCGGATGACCTCGGTTGTTGCCGCCGAGAAGCCCGATCGGGTATACCCATGAATTTTCGGTGCAAAGCTCGTGACCGGCGAGGGCACCGAGAACGGAGACATAATCGACGTTGGCCTGCTCTGCAGCGGCAGCTTCTACTTGGTCGAATAGGACCGAGAGCTCATTGAGCTCCGTGCGTTCGTCGGAACTCAGCCATCGGCAGGTATCCTGGGTTGCGGAGAAGAGCCGCGGATAACCGACCACCACCACTGTGGCGCTGGACACCGTTTCTTGTATCGCCTTGTAGTCATTAACCAGGACGACGGACTCGTTTTCGATCGTGTTCTTAGCCTCTTGCAAACGTCCGTCGGTCGCGCAGTTGTGCAGGTAGCAGTCCTCTAGGATATCGGAGAATCCGACGTCGTTCCCTCCTATGGTTATGGTGACTATGTCGGGAGCAGGCGTGATGGCCTGCAGCTGGTCAAGCTGCGGCGGCTGATCACTGTAGGAGGTCACTAGCGCTTCCGACGTGGCGCCAGAGCAGGCGATGTCTGTTACATCAGGGATTGTCGGATCGTTCTTGGCGATCAGGAGGGGCCACGCCGCATTGCTGCGGTCGCACGCAGCGCTGGTGAAGGGAGGGTTGCCCTCTCCGGAGGAGTAGGAGTCGCCGAGCGCGACTAGCGCGCGGACTTCGGGGAAGGCGACGTTGTCGATCGCGAAGCCGTTGGCGTCGCCGGAGATCTCTGCTACCTCGAACGACGCGATCCCGGCAGCTTTGACTGTAACGGGCACGATGCCGGTCTGGTCGACGTTCACCACCGTTAGCGATCTGCCCGATTTGCCGTAGGCGGTGACATCCACCGATCCGGGGTTGTCTATGTACCCGACGTCGAGGCTGAACTGGCTGACGGTGCGTTTCTTCCCGTCCGGGTTGACGAAGGTTCCGGTGATCGAGCCGTTGAACAAGGGAGTGCCCGATAGAACAGGGCTGGTGGGGTTAGCCGCATCATCGGTTATGAACGGCGTCTTGCCGCCGAAGATGATCCCCTGCGACTGGTACTGGTCGGTGATTGCCGTGTCCACGGGGAATTCGGAGAAGGTGATCGTGGTCTCGGCGGCAGGAGTTGCCTGTGGCAGCACGGCAGAATGAGCGACTGGATGGCTTGCTGATGTCGTCGGCGGGTCAGCGGTCTGCGGACCTGCCAGCGTTAGCGGCGCTGCGTGCGCTGGCCCGGCGAGCAAAGCTGCTGCGGCGAGGGGGAAGACGAGCAAGGTGATGAATTTAGCGCTGGACATATACCCTCCCTGTAAGTGGTATATCTTGAGCCGTCACCGCTATCGCCGATGACACCGGGACGGCCCGACCGAAAGGTTCCGCCTCAGTGATTTACCAGCCTGCGCAGAGCACGGCAGGATAAAGCCAGCCCCGCCGGGCGTCCTTGCGGGCGACCGCCCTCCTCGGTGAAATAGATCACCGGTACTGCACCCATACGTCGTATCAGCGGCGGGGCTACCAGCGCCTCCCAGGCTTCCTTAAGCTATGACTCCAGAGGAGAACGGATAAAGCGACCCTATAGGAACGCCACTCAGGTCTCAAGGGGGCAAACTGGAAACCTGTCTGCTGGATGACGGTTAATCTTGTCGACCGGAATAACCTTGCCTGCGTAGACGGCCCGCAGTTGTGCCCGAGAGATGTCGAGCGGGCGCAACATTCCTCTCTACCTGCATTGAGGCTATTTTTGACTTTATACGAGAGTGGGTACCTTTTATTCCTCCGGCGGCGCCAAGCCGAGAAGCGCAGATGTCCTGAATCGCCGCTGGCCGGGCTACTTGGGTACGGCTATGCGTTGCAGAAGTGGTATCGCGGGCTCGCGGGGTGGGGCTGCTCGCGCCGGATGTGCCTGACCTCAGGCAGGAGGAGGACGAGCAGCGGGAGCAGAACGACGAGGGCTCCGCCTGCGGTCAGGACAGGCGGCTCTCGCGCGACCGCCGCGACCAGCGATCGTCACGCTTGTGCGACTCGCGAAACAGAGTATGAACGATCCGAGCGCCGACTATGAGCACCCGGCCCTACCCGCGCGAGCAATCCGTGGAAGGCACATATAGATCATTACGGTGTTTCGGATGCACATCGCGGCGGAAATCACGCTCATGTCAGTGACTGCGCTAATCCTTTCTGCTATCCCCACTCCCGGGCTGGCCACGGGTGTGGAAGCGGATGCGCGCGTGAGGGCCTGTCCGTCGAGTAGCCGGGGGGAGTCTCACTAATCTCGCTCTCACAGAACCGTGCTTAACAGTCTCCCGTTACACGGCTCTTCTCATTTGATCTTCAGAACGTGGATATCCAGGCCCAGTGAGCAAACAGGCCGGGCTCTCGATCAACGAGCCCGGTCCACCACCGCTTGGCCTTCTTGAAATTACCCAGCCGCCGGTACTTGTTACGCGCCCACCGCATTATGTAGGTATTAATGCGTTGCAGGAAACGATACAACCGCGACCTGTTGAACCGGCCATAATAGTTCATCCAGCCGCGCACGACCGGATTTATCCACGCGGCAAGTTCCGCCAGGTCAGACCCGACTCGCTTGTGTATCTGCCAGTCACGCACCTGCTGGCCTTTCGCCTTGAGGGCATCCGGGCCGATTGCAGGGGAAAACGTCGTGAACAGCTGCCCGTTCCTGTTCTCCGCGCTGCGAGGACGGAACTCGTATCCCAGGAACGTGAACGACGTATGCTCGTAAAAGCCCCGCCGGTTCGCGTCCCTGCAATACACTATCTTGGTTTTGCCGGGATGCAACCGCAGCCCCAGGCTCTCCAGCCTCACAGCAAGGGCATCGCGAACCTTACGCGTCTGATACTCCGTCTTGCAGTGGAGCACCGCATCATCAGCTTATGCCGATGACCGGGTTATGCCGACCTGGTCTCGGAAGGCCCTGCCTGGCGGGCAGGTCACCGTTTCCTGATCGGCATAACCTGGCTGGTGCTGGCGGCGGCTAGAGGTTGTCGAGGAACGCGAGCAGACTGTCCGGCGGCCGGTAGCGGCCGGGGCTGGTGCCGGGCTGCTGGACCCGGGCGAGGGCCTGTTCCTTGATAGTCATGTCGGCGTGAAGGTAGACCTGGGTGGTTTCAGTGCCCTCATGGCCTAGCCAGAGGGCGATGACCGAGGTGTCGACACCGTTCTTCAGGAGCGTCATGGCGGCGGAGTGCCGCAGCGTGTGGGGGGTGACGTGCTTCTCCTTGATCGATGGGCAGGCCTGGGCGGCGGTGGCCGCGTGCCTGGCGACGAGGCGCTCGACGGCGTCGCGGGAGAGCCGTCCGCCGGGCTGGGTGGGGAACAGCGGGCCGGCGGGGCCGGGGCTGAGCTCGGAGAGCCAGGTCCGCATGACCTTGGCGGTCTGGGTGGTGAGCGGGGTGGCCCGGTCCTTGCGGCCCTTGCCGTGGCAGCGGACGTGCGGGCCGGCACCCAGGTGGATGTCCTGGCGGCTGAGGCCGGTGAGCTCGGAGACGCGCAGGCCGGTCTGGACGCCGAGCAGGAGCAGTGCGTGGTCGCGGCGGCCGTGCCAGGTCTCACGGCCGGGGGCCGCGACCAGCGCGTCGATCTCCTCAGCGGTGAGGTAGCTGACGACCGCCCGCTCGCGCCGTCTCGGCGGGATGGCCAGGACCTGGCTGATCACGGCGGCGTGCTCGGGTGCCCTCGGGGCGGCGTACTTGAACAGCGAGTGGATTGCGGCCAGGCGGGCGTTGCGGGTGGCGCTGCCGTTGCCCCGCTGCTCTTCCAGGTGGTTCAGAAACGCGCCGATCAGGGTGGCGTCGAGGTCGGCGAGGCTGAGCTGGCTGGGCGCCTTGCCGGTCCTTCCCCGGGCGAAGGCGAGCAGGAGCCGGCAGGTGTCTCGGTAGGCGGCGACGGTGTTCGGGCTGGCCTTCTTCTGCCGGGCCAGCCGGTCGGTGAAGAACCCCTGCAGGACGGGGGCGAGGTCGGTCACGATGCCGCCGCCTCTTCTGCCTGCTCGAGCCGGCCCGCGGCCAGGGCGAGGAGCTCAGGGACAGCAGACAAGTACCAGTAGGTGGACTTCGGGTCGATGTGGCCCAGCCAGGTGGACAGGACCGGGAGGCGGGACTGGACGTCGCCGCCGTCGCGATACCAGTCCAGGAGCGTCGAGACCGTGAAGACGTGCCGCAGGTCGTGCAGCCTCGGGGCCCGCTGGCCGGGCGGTGCCTGGATGCCCGCCGCGATGGCGAGCGGGGCGAACGTATGCGGGAGATTGTGCCCGTCCAGCGGGCGGCCCCGGGTGTTGACCAGGAACGTGCCTGCCTCCGGGTCAGGGAACGCCTCATCGCGGGCCCGGTCATAGGCGCGCAGGGCGGCGGCCGCGGTCGGGTGGAGGAACACCATGCGGGACTTGCCGAACTTGGAGTCCGAGATTGTAACCGTCTCGGCGTTCAGGTCGACGTCGCCGCGGTCCAGCCGGCATGCCTCGCCCTGCCGCATGCCGGTCACGGCCAGCAGGCCGATGAGCGTCCGCCAGGTCATCGCCCGGAATGCGGGCCGGAGCATCCTGGCCGCGCTCATCAGGGCGGAGACCTCCTGCGGGGAGTAGAGGTAGGGCGGGACCCGCCACTGGCGGCGGTCCAGCACGTCCTCGGGCGGGACCTCCGCAGCCGGGTCCAGCGGCTGCAGGTGGCGGGCGAAGATCCGCACCACGTCGAGCCGGCGGGCCTGGTAGGCCTCGTGGTCGCTCGCGGTCGTGGTCGCCCACTCCACCGCCAGGTCCGTGGTCACCGTCGTGGCGCCGCGGTCCTCGCAGAACCGGACGAAGCTCATCAGGTGCCTGCCCTGGGTGGTGAGCCCGAACCCCAGGGCCCTGCGCATCGCCAGGTACTCCTCCGCCCTGGCCCTCAGCCCGGTCACGCCGCGCTCCCCGGCCAGGGCCGCGCCAGCGGGCGCAGCGCGGTCTCGTCGACCTTGGCATAAATCGAGGTCGACAGCATGCTGCGATGCCGCAGCACCTGCCCGACCTCGGGCAGCGATGCCCCGGCCCGCAGCATCTCCGTCGCGAGCGAGTGCCGAAGGCGGTGCGCTCCCCGCCGCTCCATCCCGGCCTGCTCGCAGGCCCTGGCCATGAGCGAGCGGACCGCCTCCGGGGTCAGGGGCCGGTAGGGCCGCCGGACCGTCACGAAGACCGACCGGGACTCGCAGGAAGGCCGGCCGTCCTTCAGCCAGGCGGCAAGCGCCTCCCCTGCCGGGGCCGGCAGCGGGAGCCGCTCGGTCCTGCTTCCCTTACCGGTGACCGTGATCTCCCCGGCCCGCCAGTCGACGTCGCCGAGCTGGAGGCCGGCGGCCTCGGCGCCCCGCAGGCCCAGCCGGGCCAGCAGCGACAGGACCGCATAGTCCCGCAGGCCCACGGCCGTGTCCCGGTCGCACCCGGCCAGCAGCCGCCCGATCTCCGCCGCCTTCATGCCGCGGGGCAGCGAGGACATCCGCCACGACGCGACCGCGGGAACCGCCCCCGCCAGCGGGACGGCCGTCCGCCCGGTCGCGTGGGCGAACCGCAGGAACGCCCGCAGCGACGTCACCATCGCCTTCGCCGTCCACGTGTTCCGCCCCGCCGTCCAGCCCACCATGAACGCGGTCACCTTCCCCGCGTCCAGGCCGCCGACCGCGCCCGCCCCGCCGATCCCGGCCAGGAACGCCTTCGACTGCTTGGAATAGCAGCGCACCGACACCGGGGACAAGCCCCGCTCCCGGCCCAGCCACAAGCGGAACTCCGCCAGCAGCACCCCGTCCGGCTGCACGCAGCCCGGGCCCGCATCCGTCTCCATGATCATCTCCCCGTCCGGAGGAACACTGTCCACTCCAGACAGGCAGACCACCCGCCCGACCCGCAGGATTATGCCGAAACCAGGCAGCCACTCACCACCCTGACCAGGGACCCCACGGTCACGGTCGGCATAACCCGGTCATCGGCATAAGCAGATTTATGCCGCCCTCGGCATAAGTCCGCATAGCGCTCGAATTCAACGGCGGGGAACTCCCGCTCCAGCCATCGATCGAACGCGTAGTGCATGAACAGGTTAGCGATGACGGGGCTGATCGCCGACCCCTGCGGGGTCCCGCGGT
>JBEKJP010000234.1:0-8856 GCA_050011155.1 Streptosporangiaceae bacterium | reverse complement strand
TGGGTTTTACGGCTCTACCACGCGCCCCTTGCCTACCACGGTGATGCCGCCCGCGGACACCGTGAAGCCGCGGTCCTCATCCCGCTCGCGGTCCAGCCCGACCGCGGCGCTCTCGCGTACCACCACGTTCTTGTCGAGGATCGCGTTCCGCACCACCGCCCGCGCCTCGACCCGCACGTTGTGCAGGAGCACCGCGCGTTCCACCGCAGCCCAGCCCTCCACCCGCACCCCGGGTGAAAGCACCGACTCCCGCACCAGCCCGCCGGACACGATCACGCCGTTGCTGACCACGCTGTTGACCGCCCGGCCGACCCGATCGCCCTCGTCCAGGACGAACTTGGCCGGCGGCTGCGGCGGCACCGACGTCAGGATCGGCCACCGGTCGTTGTACAGGTTGAACACCGGGTGCACGGCGCACAGGTCCATGTGCGCCGCGAAGTACGAGTCGAGCGTGCCCACCTCGCGCCAGTAGCCGTGGTCGGGGCGGCCCGCGGCGCCGGGCACCTCGTTCTGGAGGAAGTCGTAGACGTGCGCGGCGCCGTCCCGCACCAGCCGCGGCATGATGTCGGCGCCGATGCTGTGCTGGCTGGCTTCGTCGGCGGCGTCCGCGTGCAGCGCTTCCACCAGCACGTCGCGATCGAAAATGTAGTTGCCCATGGCCGCGAGCGCCTCGTCCGGGCGCCCCGGCCGGGCCGGCGGAGAAGCCGGCTTCTCCAGGAAGGCCTCGATCCGGTGCCCGTCCGGAGCCGCCTGGACCACGCCGAACGATCCCGCCGACGCGCGCGGCACTCCGATCGCCGCCACCGTTACCCCGGCGCCCCAGGCCAGGTGAGACTCGATCATCTGGGCCGGGTCCATCCGGTACACGTGGTCGGCGCCGAACACCGCGACCAGGTCGGGCTGCTCGCTGCGGATGAGGTTCAGCGACTGGTAGATGGCGTCGGCCGAGCCGGTCTGCCAGCGCGGGCCGAGCCGCTGCTGCGCCGGGACCGGCGCCACGTAGTTGCCCAGCATGCTGTTCAGCCGCCAGGTAGTGGTGACGTGCCGGTCCAGGCTGTGGCTCTTGTACTGGGTGAGCACGCAGATCTTCCTGATGCCGGCGTTGACCAGGTTGGACAGCGCGAAGTCGACCAGCCGGTACAGGCCGCCGAACGGTACCGCCGACTTCGCCCGGTCATCGGTCAGCGGCGCCAGCCGCCGCCCCGGCGAGCCCGCCAGCACCAGGCCGAGTATCCGTTGTTCCCCGGGCATCACACCCCCCTGGGCTACCCTAGCCGGGCGGTCAGCTCCTCGTGCAGCTCCCACAGCCGGGCCGGCAGGTGCCCGCCGAAGCCGCGGAAGAACTCCGGCATCTGCTCGGCTTCGCGTTTCCACGCCGCCACGTCCACGGTGAGCAGCAGGTCCAGGTCGGCCTGGCTGAGGTCGAGCCCGTCGGTGTCGAGCGCCCCCGGCGCGGGCAGCAGCCCGACCGGCGTCTCAACGGCCCCTTCGGTGTCCGCCGCCGCGACCCGCTCCACGATCCACTTCAGCACCCGGCTGTTCTCGCCGAAGCCCGGCCAGACGAACCGCCCGGAAGCGTCCTTCCTGAACCAGTTGACGTAGAATATCCGCGGCAGCTTCTCCGTCTCGGCCTTCTGCCCGGTCGACAGCCAGTGCGCGAAGTAGTCGCCCATGTTGTAGCCGCAGAAGGGCAGCATCGCGAACGGGTCGTGCCGTAGCTCGCCCACGGTGCCCTCGGCCGCCGCGGTCTTCTCCGAGGCCACGTTGGCACCCAGGAACACCCCGTGGTCCCAGTCGAACGACTCGATGACCAGCGGCACCGTCGACGCCCGGCGCCCGCCGAACAAGATCGCCGAGATCGGCACGCCCGCGGGGTTCTCCCACTCCGGCGCGATGATCGGGCACTGGTCGGCCGGGACGGTGAACCGGGCGTTGGGGTGCGCGGCCGGCTCGGCCGAGGCAGGCGTCCAGTCCCGGCCCTTCCAGTCGGTCAGGTGCGCGGGCGGCTCGGGGGTCAGGCCCTCCCACCACACGTCGCCGTCGTCGGTCAGCGCCACGTTGGTGAAGATGCTATTGCCGTGCATCATCGTGATCGCGTTGGCGTTGGTCTTCATCCCGGTGCCCGGTGCGACGCCGAAGAACCCGGCCTCCGGGTTGATGGCGTACAGCCTGCCGTCCGGGCCGAACCTCATCCAGGCGATGTCGTCGCCGATGGTCTCGACCTTCCAGCCGGGAGTGGCCGGCTGCATCATGGCCAGGTTGGTCTTGCCGCACGCGGACGGGAAGGCCGCCGCCAGGTAGCGCGGCGAACCGGCCGGGGGAGTGACCTTGACGATAAGCATGTGCTCGGCCAGCCAGCCCTCGTCCCGCGCCATCACCGAGGCGATGCGGAGCGCGTAGCACTTCTTGCCCAGCAGCGCGTTGCCGCCGTACCCGGAGCCGTAGGACCAGATCTCCCTGGCCTCCGGGAAGTGCGAGATGTACTTGACCGGGTTGCACGGCCACGGCACGTCAGCCTGGTCGCCCTCGAGCGGCGCCCCCACCGAGTGGACGGCCTTGACGAAGTCGCCCGTCGCCTCGATCTCCCGCAGCGCTTCGGTCCCCATCCGGGTCATGATCCGCATCGACACCACCACGTAAGGCGAGTCGGTGATCTCGACCCCGAGCTGGGAGATCTCACCGCCCAGCGGCCCCATGCAGAACGGCACCACGTACATGATCCGGCCGCGCATGCATCCCGAGAAGATCTCGCCGAACGTCGCCCGCATCTCGTCCGGGGCGATCCAGTTGTTGGTGGGGCCGGCGTCTTCCTCGCGTTCGGAGCAGATGAACGTGCGGTCCTCGACCCGGGCTACGTCGCCGGGGTCCGACGCGCAGTAGAAGCTGTTCGGGCGCAGCTCCGGGTTCAGCCGGGTGAACGTGCCGCTCGCCACCAGCAGGCCGGTCAGCTGGTTCCATTCCTCCTGCGAGCCATCGCACCAGACGACCGCGTCGGGCTTGGTCAGCTCCGCGATCCCCGCGACCCACTTAGTCAGCTCGGGCAGGCTCGTATCCGACTGATCCTCGATTGCGGCGACCATGACCATCACTCCTGACAGGACTAGCGTAACTGCGCGACCCTGTTTCCAGGCTATGGCCACTCGCCAGGGCCCGAGCTGTGATGTCGCTCATACCGGCCGCCGAGAAGGCCGTGACCAGCTATGGCTTGCGGGCGACGCCGCAATAGGAGTAGATCTCGGCCTGCTCGGTGTCAGGGTCGGGCCGCCACTGCACCAGCGGCACCACGCCCGGGGAGACCAGCTCGAGGCCCTCGAAGTACCGCTCGAACTGCTCCGGGCTGCGCAGGTGGTACGGTACCGCACCGCTGTCGTTGTAGCCCTGCTGCGCCTGGTTGAACGCCTCGTTGGTGTTGGCGCCATCGTAGAGCGCGAAGTAGCTGCCCGACGGCAGGCCGGCCTGCAGCTGGCTCACGATCGGG
Organism: Streptosporangiaceae bacterium; assembly: GCA_050011155.1. GTDB lineage: Bacteria > Actinomycetota > Actinomycetes > Streptosporangiales > Streptosporangiaceae > Palsa-504. The sequence goes on along the minus strand of JBEKJP010000234.1, from coordinate 5,378 downwards.
TAGGCCTCGTCGTCGGTGAAGTGCCCCATGATGCCCATCAGCATCAGGGCTACGGGCTGGCTGAAGTCCAGCAGGCCCGCGGCGGCGTCCAGGATCGCGCCCGGGTTCCTGATGTCGGCGGCCAGGTACTCGCAGGCCCCCTCCGGGCTGCTGGTCAGCAGGGCACGGGCGTGCGCCAGCACCAGCGGGTCGTTGTCCACGTAGACGATCTTCGACTCGGGCGCTACCGCCTGGGCGACCTGGTGCGTGTTGTTCGCCGTCGGCAGCCCGGTGCCGACGTCGAGGAACTGCCGCATCCCGGCCTCGGCGGCCAGGTAGCGGACCGCCCGGGTGAGCCAGGCCCGGGAGGTGCGGGCGACCACGGCGATGCCGGGGAAGATCTCCTTGTACTGGTCGCCGGCCTCGCGGTCGACTGCGTAGTTGTCCTTGCCGCCAAGCCAGTAGTTCCAGATCCGGGCCGAGTGCGGCACGCTGGTGTCGATGGCGGTCCCGACGGTGCTCTCTGGCTGGCCGTGGGATGAAGAAATGTCGGTCACGGGGGGGTCCTCCGGATGAGTGGCTTACGGCGGTCTCGCGGCCGGGAAACTCAGAGCTCCCGGCTCAGGCTGGTGATGAAGCGCGCGCTCTCGACCGGGGTCAGGGCCTCGGTGGACAGCTGGTTCATGACCTCCATGTAGTGGTCGACGTCCTCGTGCTTGTCCAGGTAGAGGGCGCTGGTGAGCTGCTCGAGGTACACCACGTCCGGTACCTCGGGCTCGCTGAAGCGCAGTACGGTGAACGACCCGCCCGCGGCCGCATGGCCGCCCCGGTCGAACGGCACGACCTGGATGGTGAGGTGACGCATCTGGGCCACTTCGGCCAGGTGGTTCAGCTGGGCCCGCATCACCTGGCGCCCGCCCACCGGGCGCCGCAGCGCCCCCTCGTCCAGCACCGTCCACACCTGCGGCGGCGTCGGGCTGGTCAGCAGGTCCTGCCGCTTGAGCCGCAGGCTCACCCGTCGGTCGATCTCGTCAGCCGACGAACCGGTATGGCCGAGCAGGGTGACCGCCCGGGCGTAGTCCTCGGTCTGGAACAGGCCGTGCACGAACTGCAGCTCGAAGGTCCGGATGACCGAGGCGGCCATCTCCAGCCCCAGGTACGACTCGAACCAGTCGGCCATGATGTCGCCGTACTTGGACCACCAGCCCGGGGTGCTGGCCTGCCGGGCGAGCGTCACCAGCCTGGTCCGGGTCGGCTCGTCGGTGATGCCGTACAGCGTGAGCAGGTCGGTGACGTCCCGTTCCTTGAACCGGACGAGGCCGTTCTCCATCCGGCTGATCTTGGACCGGGAGGCGCGGATCTCGTACGCCGCCTGTTCCGGCGTGATGCCGGCCGCCTCGCGGAACCGGTGCAGTTCGATGCCCACGAGCATGCGGGGGACGGTCGGACCCTGGACGTCAGCAGCAGGCTGGTCGTCCCGGTGAACCGTGCTCATCCCTCACTCCGTGACCCGATCGGATATGACGTCCAGTGCCGCCTGCCAGGTCAGGCGATTAGCGCGGGCTGCCGTCGGCCTAGCCGCGCCACGCTGGCAGCGGCGATGCACATGCGGCACGATATCACCGCATTGCGGCGGTGCCGAGGCGTCAGTTTACGCCTATTCCCGCTAATGCCATGACACCACAGACGGCACTGGCGCTCAGATCAGCTAACAGTGTCCCCAAATCGTCGAACTCACCCATTTTCACCCCGGTCAGGAACGCCTCGATCTCGGCGCGCGTATAGACGAGCGCCGGCCCGGACGGATGCCGTGAGTTACGCATGGCTACCCCCCCGTCGTCGAGCGCGGCGACCTCCACACAGCTCCCGCTCGGGTTGCTGGCCTGGCTCTTCCGCCACCGTGCCGATATCAGCTGATCGGCTGGAATGCCGTTGTCGACCTGCATGTGCCTCCTTTTTCTCAATATGTGGGAAAAGAGAACCCATTGCGGGCAGGCGCCGTCGGCTACGACCCCCGTCTGCACCATGCAGCCTAACAGAACAAATGCACGTGCATAAGGATGTGCAAAGAAACTTTGCACGCGCACGACGCACGTCGCAATCCCCTGGCATTGGTGTCGCGAGGGCATACGAAAAGCCGCGCCCAGCTGCGTTGTTGTTCCCCCTAGTACAGGCCAGCCCAGGGTGTCAGGACCCCAGTGCCCGCAGCTCCCCGCGCACGACCGCGCCGTCCTCCACCCGCAGCAGCACGAACCCGGTGAACCCGGCGGCCTCCAGCCGCTTCAGCTGGGCGCCGAACTTCCCGCTCCGCCGCACCGTCTCCACCACGCGGATCTCCTGGGGACCGGTCCGCAGTTCCCGCGCCACCGCCGCCGCGTCGGCCACCGGCACGTCCGCCTCGACCAGCAGCGCCACCGCGTCCCGGGCCAGTTCCGCCGACAGCAGGTCCACGATCCGCTCGAACCCGATGGAGAACCCGCAGGCCGGCACGTCCTGGCCGAGCGAGCGCCCGATCAGCTTGTCGTACCGCCCGCCGCCGGCCACAGAACCGCTCATCTCCGGGTGGGTGATCTCGAAGACCTGCCCGGTGTAATACCCCATCCCGCGCACCAGCGTCGGGTCGAACTGCCAGTTGACCGGGCGCTCCTTGGCCAGCTGGGCGAGCGAGTCCGCCACCGCGGCCAGGTCGTCGGCCACGGCGGCACCGAGACCGGGCACGCTCTCGGCCAGCGCGGAAGCCAGCCGGTCGGCGGGCACGTCGATCAGCCCCTGGATCTTGTCCACCGCGGCCGTGACCTGCGCCGCGTCGAACCCGGCCGCACCCAGCTCGGCCCGCACCCCGTCCCAGCCGATCTTGTCGAGCTTGTCCACGGTGATGAAGAACGCGTCCTGCGCCGCCTCGGGCACCCCGCACGCGGAGGCCAGCGCGCCCAGGAACCGCCGGTCGGACAGCCGCACCGTGGTCCCGCTCAGCCCGATCGCGGCCAGCGCCTCGGTGGTCGCCTCGATCAGCTCCGCCTCGGCCAGCACGGTCGGCTCGCCGATCAGGTCGATGTCGCACTGGTAGAACTGCCGGTACCGGCCCTTCTGCGGCCGGTCCGCCCGCCACACCGGTCCCACCTGCAGCGACCGGAACGGCAGCGGCAGCGCCGCGTGGTTGTTCCCGTAGAACCGGGTCAGCGGCACCGTCAGGTCGTAGCGCAGCCCCAGGTCGACCAGTTCGCGCACCGCCGTGCCCGCGGCCACCTCCGGCGGCAGCCCGCGCCGCAGCACCTCGAAGATCAGCTTCTCGTTGTCCCCGCCCTCGCCGCTGCTCAGCCGCGCGATGTTCTCCAGCGCCGGGGTCTCGATCCGCTGGTAGCCGAACCGCCGGTAGACCGCGGAGATCGACTCGAGCACATGGTCACGGACTGCGACGTCAGCGGGCAGCAAGTCCCGCATTCCCCGAGCCGGACTGTTGTCGATCTTCATGACGGCCTTTCCCTGGTCGACGTGCGTGCCCCGGCGGCACATGCAAATGGTAAAGGCCGGTCACCCCACGGTCACAATCAATTACTCCGAACGGCCCGGGCTGTCACGCCCCGGTTCCCCCGCACGCCCCGGTCAGCTCCGGCGGACGGCCCGCAGCACGGTGTCACGCACCATCAGCGGCTGGCCATCATGATCATGAGCCGAACGTCCCGCCGCCTCCGCCACCCTGACCTCCCATTGCCCCGGATCGAGGGACGCGGCGACCTCCTCCGCGTACCAGAACAGGTCGGGGTGCCCGTTGCGCATGGCGTGCACGTCGTCGGGGTGATGCGCGATCATGAGCAGCGTCCCGCCCGGGCGCACCGCCGCCGCCAGGCGCCGGTGCATAGCCTCGAGGTCGTTCTTCGGGAAGTGCATGAACTGGGCCGACACCAGGTCGTAGCGGTCCGGCGGCGGGACCCAGGTGAGCAGGTCCTCGCGCTGCCAGGTGATCCGCCGCGCGACGTCCTGCCCGTCCGGCCCGGCAGCGGCCGCTGCGGCGGCTCCGGCGCCCCGTTCGAGGGCCACGGCCGACACGTCCACCGCGGTGACGGTCCAGCCGCGCTGGGCCAGCCAGATGGCGTCGGCACCCTCGCCGCACGCGGCTTCCAGCGCCTCACCCGGCGCCAGGTCCGCCGCCTGGGCCACGAACTGCGGGTTGGGCTGCCCGCTCCAGAGCTGGCCGGCCGTACGGTAGCGGTTGTCCCAGAACTCCTGGGTGAACTCGATGGTGTCATGATCGCTCATGCCGCCACCATGCCGTCGCACGGAGCGCCATGGCAAGAACCATTGCCGTTATGGCAAAATCGGCCTCGTGGACCCCGACCTCGACTCGGTGCTCAGCGCCATCGGCCCGCGGCTGCGGACGCTGCGGCGCGAGCGCGACATCACCCTGTCGGCGCTGGCCCAGAACACGGGGATCTCGGTGAGCACGCTGTCCCGGCTGGAAAGCGGCCAGCGCAAGCCGACGCTGGAACTACTGCTGCCGCTGGCCCGGGCCTACGGCTTGCCGCTCGACGACCTGGCCGGCGGGCCCGCCACCGGCGACCCGCGGGTGCATCTGCGGCCGGTCCGCCGGCACGGCATGACCGTGGTCCCGCTGACCCGGAGGCCGGGCGGCATCCAGGCCTACAAGCTGATTATCGGTGTCCGCCAGGCCGCGCCGGACCTGCGGGCCCACGAGGGCTACGAGTGGCTCTACGTCCTGGACGGCGACCTGCGCCTGGTGCTCGGCGACCGGGACGTGCTGCTGCGGCCGGGGGAGGCCGCCGAGTTCGACACCCGGGTCCCGCACTGGTTCGGCAGCCGCGGCCAAGGGCCCGCCGAGGTGCTCAGCCTGTTCGGTCCTCAGGGCGAACGCGCCCATCTGCGCGCCGCCCCGAGAAACACGAAACAGGATTAGCCCCGCTATTCAGCGCTGATGATGTGCTGGATGGGCTGGTAATTTGCCGGCCGCTGCGAGCAGGGCTTTCCCGGTCCTAAGTCCCCGCCCCCTAACCCCCCAACCCCACCCCTGACCCAATGCCGCTTGGCTTGATGCTGGCGGCCGGCGTGGCGGGGCCTAGAAATCGGACTTCAGTCACGCGAATACCGCCAGCACCACAGCCCGGGCCGTTGGAACGAGATGAAACCCCGGATCGATCTCGTTCTGGCGCACTGAAAGCCCGGTTTCATCTCGTACGACGCGAGGCCAGCCCTCATGATCAACTTAAAAATCATGAGCCGCTGCGTGGCTCAGCCGTGGGGCACGAAAACTGGGTCCCTCCCGCGGGCGGGCGGGTGCGGGCCGGTGCGGGCCGGGGTTCCGCGGTGGTTCCGGAGGACTGCGCCCGGCTGGCGGAGCTGCTGGGATGCGGGCTGCTGCAAGGCTCGTACATCCCGCCGCCCGA
>JBEKJP010000233.1:0-8909 GCA_050011155.1 Streptosporangiaceae bacterium | reverse complement strand
ATGTGGTGGACGGGCTGTTTGGGATGGGGGGGCTGCGCCACCCGGCCGCCGGGGGCGGCCCGGCGCGTTTTGTTGGTGCGCCCGGCCGGCGGGTCGGGGGGCCCGGCGACCTTGCCGGGCCGCACGATCGTGGCGTGTGCGCCGTACCGGGCGGTCACGTCGTCTTCGCAGGCCACCTTCAGCGGCCCGTAGGTATCCTCACGTAGTTCCTCGGTGTCGCGGACGGGCGGCCGACGCGGGGTGTCTTCGGTGGAGCCCGGCCCGACCCCGGTGCGCTGGTACACCGCGTGGCTGGAGACGAACAGGTACCGTCCCACCCGGTCCCCCAGCGCGTCCATGGCCTGCCCGACATGGCGCGGGACGTAGCCACTGCTGTCCACCACCGCGTCCCACCGGCCGCTACCCAGCGCCGCGTAGTCACCGGTGTCCCGGTCGCCGGTGAGCCGGGTCACCCCGGGGAACAGGCCCGTCCCGGTCTTGCCGCGGCCGAACAGGGTCACCTCGGCCCCGGTGCTCAGGGCGTCTTCCACGATGGCGCGGCCGACGAAAGACGTGCCGCCGAGAACGAGGATTCGCACCCCCGAACGCTACCGCGCCGGCCCGATCATCAGGCCGAGGCGGCAGTAGCTGAGGAGCCGCCATGACCCTGGCCGCACGCATACTCGTCGCCCGCGCCCAGGCCACCAGCCGCAAGGCCGCTCGCCGCAGGCGGGCCGAGCTGGAACACGAGCTAGCCGGCTACGCCGCGTGCGCCGGACGGGGTGACCTCGACGCGATCCTGGACCGGTACCCGCGCGGCACGACGCGCGAGCTGCGCTCCATTCTGGCCCGGCAGGCCATGACCGCGCACGAGAGCAGCTTCCCCCCCATCGGCCGCTATTAATCCCAGCTGCCCCACCCGTCTCGGCAACCCGGCGGTCACCCGTCCCCGGCCGCGCGCCGCCCAGGCCAGCGAGGAAGTGCCCGGGACGGGTCCGATCAGGTGAGCGCTGGCGGTTCGCTGGCCGTGCAGACTTCCTGGAACGCCTCAGCGCCAGGGACAGGTCCAGCCGGGCGGCCCCGGCCCGGTCCGGGCGCCAGCGCGGCCAGCGCCCCCCGGCCCTCAGCGCCTTGTCCAGGTCAGCGGCCAGCCCAGCTGAGGGCTGCGCCTTGCCGCTGCGCAGGTTCGAGATGTGGCCGGGGTTGCACGGCACCTGGCGGGCCAGCTCGCGCACTCCCAGGCCGCGCGCCTGCATCAGGCGCGCCAGCTCCGTCCCGAAAGCACTCATGCCAGGTGTAACCGATCCCGCCAGCTCATACATCTCCGTTGCCTGTATGCCGGTGGCGGCCATACGGGCAACACCTTCCAGGCTACGCCGCGCCGCTGTTGACTGCCCGTATTCACACCCGTACGCCAAGCAGAAAGAAAGCCGGATGACCGGGCAGGCAGCCACACAGGCAACAGCAGACACGACCGGTGCGCCAGCGCGGCGCGCACCCGAACACGCGGAGGTGACCGGCGCGCCCGCGCGCCTCCCGGCCGGAATTCTAAGTGAAGAGCGCCAGGGCCGCCATCGCGGGCGTCCCCGCCCTGGGGCGATTAGAAGGCGCGGACGGCGGCGGCGTGACTGGCGGTTACCGAGTGGGTGACGCAGGTGGTTCCGTCTAGGACGTGGAGCAGGAAGCCGGTGGGTTCGGCGACGTAGCCCGGGGGCTGGGCGTCGTGCAGGCGCAGGGCGGCCTGCCGGTAGGTGCTGGGGGCGGTGGTCATCAGCGTCCCGGCGAACAGGGCGGAGGCGTCGCGGTGCACGTGCCCGGCTAGGACCCGCACCACGTGCGGATGGCTCCGGACCACGTCGGCCAGGGCCGCGCCGTCGTCCAGGATCATGCCGTCCAGGAACGGGATCCCGACCGGCACCGGCGGGTGGTGCAGGCAGACGAAGGCCGGCACATCCGGCCGCGCGCCGAGGGTCCGGTCGATCCAGGCGAGCTGATCCGGGCCGAGGTAGCCGGCCGGGCTGCCCTGCACCCAGCTGTTCGCGATCACCAGGGTGACCTGCGGGTATTCGACCACGTAGGACGGGGACACGCCATTACCCAGGAACCGCGAGTCGCCGAACCTGGCGACCAGGGCGGCGGGATCGTCGTGGTTGCCCGGCATCAGGTGCACCGGCACCGGGCACTTGCGCAAGATGACGCGGAGCGCGGCGTACTCGTCCGGGTGGCCGGTGTCGGCCAGGTCACCGGTGATGACTACGCAGTCCGGCCGCGGCTCGATCGTCAGCGCGCGGCCGAGGGCGTCGGCCAGGCCGGCCGCGGGCCCGGCCGCCAGGGGTCCCCGCGCCAGGTGGAGGTCACTGAGGTGAGCGATCAGCATGGGCCGAACGTAGCAGCCGGAACGGCCCGGCCGATCGGGAGTCACGGGCCGACGGGTTAATCCCGGCCGCGCGGGTATCAGGGCGGGCATGACCGGGAACAGCTCGTACGTGGTGACCGGCGGCGGCCCGGGGGCCTGATCCAGAGCAGCGATAGGCGGGACCGGGGCGTGGCATCGGCCTCGTTCGTTATCCGGCTTTTTCGATGAAAGAGAGGATCAGGCCGAACGAGGGGCGGTATCCGTCCGTCGTGTCGACCTCGAGCGCGGGCGCGTCGATGCGGACCGGGCGGAACGCGCGGTAGGCCGCCTCGCGCTCCGCGGCGGTGCGCGGATCGTGGTGCACGCGCCGCAGCGGGTCCTCCCGCTCGCGCCGTTCCATCCGGGCCAGCGCCACCTCGGCCCCGGCCGTGCAGTGGACGACGCGAAGCCGGACCAGGCCGCGGAGCGGCTCGAGCCGGGGGCGCCACACGTGATCCTGGAAGGCCGCCTCGGCCACGGTGGTCACGCCCGCGCGGACAAGCAAGTTCAGCATGCCGAAGAAAACGGGCAGCGTGCGCTGGGTGAGTTCGTCGCCGGGGCCGGCGGTGAACCCGGGGGTCGCGTGGGCCATGCCCTCCTTGATCTCGTCGCGGCAGATGGCCGGGCAGCCGATCGCGGCCGCGAGCTTGTGCGCCAGCGTGGTCTTGCCCGAACCGGGCGGGCCGCTGACGACGATCAGCGTCGGTCCCATCGAGACATTCTGGCAGGCGGCTGCGGCTCGGCCTATCCGATGGGGATCGTCACACTCGCTTCGAGCAGGGTCTTAAGGCCGGATAGGAGCCGCGGCCAGCCTGCTGGGGCCTCCGAGGATGCGGCGCCGCGGACCCGGTGGCACATCGGGTCACATAGAGCAGCACCGGTGGCACATCGGTGCACTAAAAGGAGCCGCGGAGCGGAGCGGGCATGGAACGCCCCGCTGGGCCGTTTGCGGGACGGGCGGGGGGAAAGCTCAACGGAGGCAGAGCGGTACTTGCCTGAGGTATGCGGCATCCGCGCGGAAACTCGCCTAGGAGGTACGCAGGGATGTGGGAGAGGCTGGAGAGGCGGGAGATCAGGCGCCGCCGCGCGCGGTCGGCGCGGATCGCGGGGCGGCGCGGGATCACGGTTCCGCAGGCCGGCGAGCGGCCGCGGCCGGACCGGCCGGAGGGCACCGACCTGCTGCCGCAGATCAGGCACATCGTCGTCTTGATGATGGAGAACCACTCCTACGACAACTATCTCGGCCTGCTCACCGGCCGGGGCGACGGCCTGCCGCTCGGTCCCGACGGCACCCCGGACGCCGTCAACTCCATACCGAACGGGAAAAGCTACCCCGCTCACCACCTGCCCGCCACCACTCAGGTGACGAACGATCCCAGCCAGAACTGGCACTTCAGCCACATCGCGTTCGCCGACGGGCGCAACGACGGCTTCGCCGCCGCCGTGGCCCGGGCGCTGCCCGGCGCCGATCCCGCGGTGCCGATGGGCTACTGGACCGAGGACGACCTGCCGTTCTACTACGGGCTGGCGCGGACGTTCCCGTTGTGCGACCGCTGGTTCAGTTCCTGCCTGGGCCCGACGTTCCCGAACCGCAGGTTCCTCATCTCCGGCACCGCCCACGGGCTCATGGACGACCTGCCCTGGGACATCGTCGACTATCCGGAGAACGGGACGATCTTCGACGTGCTCACCGGGCACGGGATCAACTGGGTCAACTACCACAACGTGCGGCGCTACTCGGCGCTGGCGCGGCGGGTGCTCGGCGGCCGCGGGCTCACCGCCATCCGGCGGCTGGCGCAGGCCGGGAGGTGGCTGCCGGGGGTGACGGACCGGGCCGTCGGCAACAAGTCGTTCACCGCCGACCTGTACCCGATCGGGCTGGCCAGCTGCGTCCGGCACCTGCGCAGGACCGCGCGGTTCTTCGCCGACGCGGACGCGGGCACGCTGCCCGCCGTCAGCATCGTGGACCCCGACTTCGAGGTCTACTCGGAGGAGAACCCGCAGGACATCTCCCGGGGAGAGTCCTTCGCGGCCGAGGTCATCAACCGCGTCATGGCCGGCCCGGGCTGGCCGCACACGCTGCTGATCTGGCTCTACGACGAGGGCGGCGGCTACTACGACCACGTCCCGCCGCCGGAGGCGGTACCGCCCGACGACGTGCCGGCCCACAACTACATCCTCGACCTGCCCCGGTGGCTGCGCACACTGCTCAAGCCGGCCTTCCGCGGGGGCTTCAACCGGCTCAAGGCCATCGACGAAGGGCCGCGCGACTACGCCCGGTACGGCTTCCGGGTGCCCGCCGTCGTCGTCTCCCCCTACGCCCGCCCGGACTACGTGCACAGCGAGACGCTGGACCACACATCGGTCCTCAAGCTCATCGAGGAGAAGTGGAACCTGCCGCCGCTGACCCGCCGGGACGCCGCCGCATCGTCACCGCTGGGCGCCGTCGACCTGGCGGCCGAGCCCGCCTTCGCCGAGCCGCCGAAGCTGCCGGCGTCCACGTTGCGCTGGGGCGCGTGGGACCGGCAGCCTCAGGACCCGGCTCGCAGGTGAGGGGGGCGTGCTTACTTCATGAGCGGCTTGCCGAGGGGCAGGGGCTTGCCGCCGGTGCCGGTGGCGGCCGCGCTGGTGAACAGGTAGACGCCGATCGCCGCGAAGATCAGCACGACGTAACCGGCCACCTTGAGCAGGCCGGTCGAGGGCACGCCCGCCGCCGACGCCGAGGCGTAGGCGATGAGCAGGAGCAGCAGGGCCAGGTCGACCAGGACGAACACCGCGGTGAAGGCGGACGGCAGGCGCAGCGTGCCCAGGGTCAGCATGATGATGGCGACGAGCCAGCTGACCAGGAACAGCTTGACCGTGGCGAGCACCGCGGTGGCGGTGATGGCGAACCAGTTGTGGTCCAGGCCGAGCACGAGTACCGCGTAGCTCAGCCAGAACGTGCCGAAGATGCCGAACACGGCGGCCACCGCGCTCTGCCCGAGGGCCGCGCACCAGACCGTGGCCATCAGCAGGCCCAGGGCGGTGGCGGCCAGGATGATGGCGAGCGGCGCGCCCAGGACGCCGACCGGTACCACGCCGACCAGGGCCAGGCCGAGCGCGACGGAGCCGACGATGAAACTTCCCAGGCCGAGGATGGACGGGTCGCCGGCCAGCGGGCCGACCACGGGTGCAGCGGCGACTTCCGGGGCGGCGATATCGTCGGGGTTTGCGTCGAGAGCGGTCATAGTCGCTCCTTCGGGTGCGGCGCCCCGCGAAAGCGGGCTTAATGCATCCGTACGCCTATGGCCAGGCACGTGTGTTCTCAGTTTGAATCAGGGCACCTTGAATGCCCCGGTTCAGGGGCATTTAAGGTGCCCGCCGCGACGATCCCGTACTCGTGGATCTTGCGGTAGATGGTGGCCCGGGACATGCCCAGTGCCTCGGCCGCGCGGACCTTGTTGCCCTCGTGGTCCTGCAGGCTCTGCACGATCGCGTCGCGCTCGATGGATTCCAGCGGGGACAGCAGCCGCCGGCTCACGGTCCAGCACTCCGGCGGCAGGTCCTTCGGCATGATCACGCCGGCCCGGCGGCGCTGCACGACCTGCTTGAGCACCTGCCAGAGCTGCTCGGTGTTGCCGGGCCAGTTGTGCCGGAGCAGCAGCTGCATCGCCTCCGGGGAGCAGGTCAGGCGGCCCTGCTGGCTGAGCCGGGCCAGGAAGAACGGCACCAGCTCGTGCAGGTCCTCGATGTGGTGGCGCAGCGGCGGCAGCTCCACCGTGCCCTGGAAGAACCGCAGCAGCCGGGTTATGGGGGTCAGGTCGGCGTCGGCCTGCTTGCGGTTCAGCGTCACCGCGACCCGCAGGTGCTTGTGCCGCTTGGCCGTCCTGGCCTCCTGCAGGGCGCTCGACAGCGCGTGCAGCTGCTTGGCGTTGAGCGTGTCGACATGCCTGATGACCAGCATCCCGGCGCCGTCGGCGAGCTCGCCGCGGGCCTTGGCCAGCCAGTCGGGGGCGGCGCCGCTCGCGTCGATGACGTGGAACGGCGCGGCCGGGTTGCGCCGCTGGTGCACCGCGCGGGCCAGGGCCAGCTTGCCCACGCCACCCTCGCCCTCCAGCGTCATCCAGTCCTCGGCGTCGTAGAGGGTCTCCGCCTCGCGGCAGGCACGCAGCCACAGCACGCCGCTGCCGACCAGGCCCGGCAGGTACATGGCCGCCCGCGGCGCGGGCACCTCGGGCGCGGCGGCCGCCGCGGCCATCAGCTTGACGTGGACCACGCCGTCGGCGTACGGGCCGGCGACCGAGATCCGCCGGCAGAACATCCGGGCCACCACGCCGCTGGGCAGGTCGACCGTGACCGCGCCCGGGGCGTGCCGGACCAGCGCCTCGGTGGCGTGGCCGATCAGGGCGGACTGGTCCCCGGGGTCGAGCACCCGGCGGGCGTGGTCGTTGAGCATGACCACGTCGTTGCCCAGGGCCAGCACGATGCCGCCGGTCCGGCGGCAGGCGCGCACGTACTCCTGCAGCAGGTGCAGGTCGCGGCGGCTGCCCGCGGCCAGCATGGCCTGGGTGATCTGGTCGGCGGTCGACTTCACCAGCGAGACCAGCAGCGGGTCGGCGTTCCTGCGCCAGCAGGTCAGGTCGATGACGCCGACCGTCTTGCCCGAGACCGGGTCGTGGATCGGCACCCCGGCGCAGGCCAGGCCCTCCAGGTGCTCGGCGTAGTGCTCGTGCCCGAAGACGTGGGCGGGGCCGCCGGATTCCAGCGCGGTGCCGATGCCGTTGGTGCCCACCCTGTCCTCGGCGTAGCTGAAGCCGGGGGCCAGCTTGACGCCGTCCAGGTGCCGCTCGAGGTCGTGATCCGCGGTCATCCTGGTCAGCACCAGGCCGGCCGCGTCGGTCAAGATGATGCTGATCGGCTGCCCGTCCAGCTGCTCGTGCAGGTGCCGCAGCACCGGGTCGGCCGTCCGGGCCAGGTTGGATTCCAGGTCGGGGTCGCGCAGGTAGTCGAGCTGGATGTGGTCGGCGGCGACTTGCCACTGCCGGGACCGCCACCAGGACGCCAGGATGGGCTTGCGCACGGCGCCGGGATCAACCGGCTCGGCCGCGAGAAAACGTTCCCTGGCTTCCGCCAGGAGATCTCGCGCCGTGTGCAGCGGCATCGATGCACGTGACATATAGCCTCCCCCACCCCACACTTCTCGGCTGGAGGGTCTGCCCTGCGTGGACTAGTTCCGGGTTTACCCGCCCCTCACAAAGTAAACCCCAGGTTGCCTGGCACTGTCTCAAGTTGAGACCCCGCTGGCGGGGCGGCCGGCGTTGTGTCGGGACATGGACGCTCACGGCGAAACGAGCCCCTTGGCTCCCGCGGGGGAGACTTTCAACCCCTGGAGCATCGTCAATCTTGTCTTCCATCATCTGGCCGATCATGGGCTGCACCCGGTCCTCGGCGAGGCGGGCGACCCCGGGGCGCCCGCCGCGGAACTGCTGCGCGCGCTTGGCATCACGCCCGCCGCGGAGGGCAACCGGATGGAATCAGAGCAGCGTAAACAACGTCTGGCCGAGATCCGGGCGGCTTTCGAGATGTCTCATGTTGAGAGCCCATGACCTCGGCATTCGAGGTGTGATGCAGCACACAAGGACTTTCGGGGCTGTCGGCTGCAGCCCACTGGGCCCACGACGGGCCTAGAACCCCGGTACCCGCCGAGAAAGGGGTGACGAATGAGTCGCCAAAGTGTGGCCAAGGCTCACCAGAAGATCCAGGAACTGTCCTGGGAGCCTCAGTACCACGAGCCGGTGTCTCAGTACGGAACGGACTATACGTTCCATAAGGCACAGAAGAAGGACCCGCTGAAGCAGGTCCTGCGGTCCTACTTCCCGATGCAGGAGGAGAAGGACAACCGCGTCTACGGTGCGCAGGACGGCGCTATCCGCGGCAACATGTTCCGCCAGGTGCAGGAGCGGTGGCTGGAATGGCAGAAGCTGTTCCTGTCGATTATCCCGCTACCCGAGATTTCCGCGGCGCGCGCCATGCCGCTGCTGTTCCGCACGGTCCCGAATCCGGAACTGCACAACGGCCAGGCGATCCAGATGATCGACGAGGTACGCCACTCGACGATCCAGCAGAACCTCAAGCGCCTGTACATGAACAACTACATCGACCCGGCCGGCTTCAACAACAGCCTCCGCAACTTCCAGAACGACTACTGCGGGACCATCGGCCGTCAGTTCGCGGAAGGCTTCATCACCGGTGACGCCATCACCGCGGCGTCGATCTACCTGACCATCGTGGCCGAGACGGCGTTCACGAACACCCTGTTCGTGGCCATGCCGGCCGAGGCCGCGGCCAACGGCGACTTCCTGCTGCCGACCGTGTTCCACTCGGTCCAGTCGGACGAGTCCCGGCACATCTCCAACGGCTACGCCACGCTGCTCATGGCGCTGTCGGACGAGAGCAACCACCAGCTGCTCGAGCGCGACCTGCGCTACGCGTGGTGGAACAACCACCGCGTGGTGGACGCCGCCATCGGCACGTTCATCGAGTACGGCACCAAGGA
>JBEKJP010000232.1:0-8914 GCA_050011155.1 Streptosporangiaceae bacterium | reverse complement strand
GCTCAGGCTTCCGCCCTGGGCGGGTCCCGCAGCGAGCGCTCGGCGTACGTTCGGCGGAAGGAATTCCGCGGCGAAGGCCGCGGTCACCGCGGCGCCTGCGGTCTGCAGCAGGCGGCGGCGAGACAACTGGGGCACTGGCTGGCTCCGTCCGGGTCGTGGGCGAACAAATACCGCCACACACACTCGGCTTCAAGAACGACCATGTCTGTATCTGTAGGTAAACTTGCGCACGTGTCCAAGTGAACGGTTGACGTTCCCGTCTCGCCGCGTGATACACAGCGCCTGCGGCGCGGCATACGCAGCGCCTGCGGCGCAGCACACACAGCGCCTGCGGCGCGGGCCGCCTCGTCCGGGGAATAGAAAGAGCCCGCGTTTACTACACTGAGAGCGGCTGCCGCATCCGGCAGCGCATCCCAGACGACGAACGAACGAGAAATCACGTATGCCCGTACAGCACACCCTCCAGGCCGCGCAGGCCATCCTGGCCACCCGGGACGACCTGCGTAACGTGGCCATCGTCGCGCACGTCGACCACGGCAAGACCACGCTGGTGGACGCCATGCTGTGGCAGTCCGGCGCGTTCCGCGCCAACGCCCACATAGCCGAACGCGTGATGGACTCCGGCGACCTGGAGCGGGAAAAGGGCATCACGATCCTGGCCAAGAACACCGCGGTGAGCCACGGCGGGCTGACCATCAACATCGTGGACACCCCCGGGCACGCCGACTTCGGCGGCGAGGTCGAGCGCGGCCTGTCCATGGTCGACGGCGTGCTGCTGCTGGTGGACGCCAGCGAGGGGCCGCTGCCGCAGACCAGGTTCGTGCTGCGCAAGACGCTGGAGGCCGGGCTGCCGGTGATCCTCGTGGTCAACAAGGTGGACCGGCCGGACGCGCGCATCGCCGAGGTGGTGGACGCCTGCTATGAGCTGTTCATCGACCTGGACGCGTCCGAGGAGCAGATCGAGTTCCCGATCGTGTACGCGGCCGCCCGGGCCGGCCGGGCCTCGCTGAACCGCCCGGCCGACGGCCAGATGCCCGACTCGGACAACCTGGAGCCCTTGTTCGAGGTGATCAAGGCCACCGTCCCGACGCCGGCCTACGAGGTCGGCGCGCCGCTGCAGGCCCACGTCACCAACCTGGACGCGAGCTCCTACCTGGGCCGGATCGCGCTGTGCCGGATTCGCAACGGGATCATCCGCCGTGGCCAGCAGGCCGCCTGGTGCCGCCGCGACGGGTCCATCGAGCGGGTGAAGATCTCCGAGCTCTACCTCACCGAGGCGCTGGAACGCGTCCAGGCCGAGGAAGCCGGGCCCGGGGACATCGTGGCCATCGCCGGCATCCCGGACATCATGATCGGGGAGACCCTGGCCGACGTGGACGACCCGCGGCCGCTGCCGCTGATCACGGTGGACGAGCCGGCCATCTCGATGACGATCGGCGTCAACACCTCCCTGCTGGCCGGCCGCACGGCCGGCGCCAAAGTCACCGCGCGACTGGTCCGCGACCGGCTCGCCCGCGAACTGGTCGGCAACGTCTCGCTGGACGTGCTGCCCACCGAGCGGCCCGACACCTGGGAAGTCCGCGGCCGGGGCGAACTCGCTCTGGCCGTGCTGGTGGAGCAGATGCGCCGGGAGGGCTATGAGCTGACCGTAGGCCGGCCATCCGCCGTCACCCGCGAGGTGGACGGCGACGTCTACGAGCCGGTCGAGCGGCTGTCGGTGGACGTGCCCGAGGAGTACCTGGGCGCCGTCACCTCGCTGATGGCAGTGCGCCGGGGCCGGATGGAGTCGATGACCAACCACGGGACCGGCTGGGTCAGGCTCGAGTTCATCGTGCCCGCCCGCGGGCTGATCGGCTTCCGCACCCAGTTCCTGACCGAGACCCGCGGTACCGGGATCATGCACCACGTCTTCGAGGGGTACGAGCCCTGGGCGGGTGCCATGCGCGGCCGCGCGACCGGCTCGCTGGTCGCCGACCGGACCGGCACCGCCTCCGCCTACGCCATGTTCAACCTGCAGGAGCGCGGCTCGCTGTTCGTGACCCCGGGCACCGAGGTATACGAAGGGATGATCGTCGGGGAGAACTCGCGCACCGACGACATGGACGTGAACATCACCCGCGAGCGCAAGGTCACCAACGTGCGCCAGTCCACCGGCGAGGAACTGGAGCGGCTGGTGCCGCCGCGGCTGCTCAGCCTGGAGCAGGCCCTGGAGTTCTGCGCCGACGACGAGTGCGTGGAGGTCACCAGGCACGCCGTCCGGCTGCGCAAGACCGTCCTGGACGCCAAGGAGCGCGGCCGCCAGCGCGGTCGCGCCTCCCGCGCCAACTGAAAACCCCCGGCCCGGGTGCGTCGGCCGGCCGACGCGTTCGGGGCGCGCGTGCGAGCGGGTTACTGCTCCCGGTCGCGGCGCAGGCGGTCCAGGACGTCGCCGGGGTCGTCCGCCGCGACCCGGATCATGGCCCGGACGGCGTCGGCCAGCGAGACCCGGGGCACGTCGAGGGTCACGGCGGCCGCCGCCGTCCACGCGGTCAGCTGCCGGTACTGCTCGGGGGTGAGGTCCAGGGTGATCCGGACCTTCTCGGACCGGATCGCGGTCCGGCCCGCGGGGGGCGCGTCCGGCGCCGCGCGCCGGCCCGCCGCCGCGGCCATCTGCGCCTTCTGCCGTTCTCGCTGAGTCGCCATCGCGTCTGCCGCTCCGCCCTCCCTAAGGACCGAACCGAGCATAGGGGAGCGCACCGGTCAGTGAGCTCGCGGGCCACCTGCCGCCAGATCTCGCACCCGTCCCGCTTGATCGGCAGGCCGAAACTCTGCGCGTACACCTCGCGCCGCGGCACCACCGTGGTCAGCACGTCGTAGCCGAGATCCCGCAGGGCCTCGCGGGCGTCGACGGTGGAGTGCGCCCGCGCGATGCAGCGGTTCAGCAGGACGGCCGATCGGACGGGCTGTTCCCTGATGGCGGCGATCTCGGCGATCTCGTCCCGCACCGGCGTGGTGCGGTTGATCTCGATCGGGCTCGGCGCGCACGGGATGATGATCTCGTCGGCGTACCGCAGCGCCGACCTGGCGATGGCGGCGTGGTCCTCGAGCTGCGGCGTGTCGATGATCACCACGTCGTCCGCCTGGGCGATCTCGGGCAACCGGCGATGCAGCTCGCGCGAGGGGAGCGCGATGATCCGGAACGGGAAGGCCGCCTCGGGCGCGGTCAGGTGCGGGTCCATGGCGGCGAGATCGGACCACTCCAGCGCGCTGCCGGACGGGTCCGCGTCGACCAGCAGTACGCTGTTCCCGGCCTGCGCGAAAACGTGTGCCAGCCAGACCGCAGATGTGGTCTTGCCCGTGCCCGGCTTCAAGTTGGCCAGGGCGAGGCTCAGCCCTGTCATCCAGGCATTATCGCAGCGTCTGCTGCCTTTCGGTAGCTGAATGCCGACTTGGAGGTTAACGGGCTGCTGGGGCAGTAGTTACTGCTCTACTGTGCAGTCTCCCGGGATGGTAACACTGCGTCACAAACCGGGCGACCCAACCGCGTCCGCCGCGGCACCGGCTTGCGGGCTTACTGTGGATACAGTAACCCGGCTGCCAGTGCCGCTCATCGTTATCCCATTGTTATCCACAGCATGTGGATGATCACCCGGAGTGATCGAAGGCTCCTAGCGCCCGGCCCGGACGTGCCGCGGCGACGGGCCGCGCTGGCGCGGCGCGGTCTGCGTCCGCGCGAGGTCGGCGGCCAGCAAGTCGGCGAGAACCATCGCGCTGGTCAGGTCGGCCGCCTGCTCGTCCCCGATCTGCCAGCCGTGCTCGCCCCGCCGGACGACAATCGCTTCCCCACCCACGCGTGTCACCTGTCTCAATGGCTCGAGCCCCGGCCCGTTCGGAAATTCAAAAGATTTTTGACCGAACGGGCTGCCGTGCCCGCCCCCCTACCGCCCTCAACCGGCCGCTATGGCGGCCAGCTGCGCCTTGACCTGCGCCGCCGACGGATTGGTGAGCGCGGTCCCGTCGGGGAAGACCACCGTGGGCACCGTCTGGTTGCCGCCGTTCACGGACATCACATACTCCCGCGCGACCTCGTCCTGCTCGATGTCGACCTCGACCATCTCGATCCCGTCGCGCGCGAGCTGCCTCTTCAGGTTCCGGCAGAAACCGCACCAGGGGGTGGTGTACATCGTCAGCTGCCCGGACACCCGTGGCCTCCTCGAGTTCGCTTCAACTGGTCCGGTTTGGTGTAACACCGCCGCTGTCCTCGGTCTTCCCGTGATGCGGCAAGATGAGCCCGTGACCCACGCGACGACCGGCACCTCCGAGGCGCTGCTGGCCGGGCTTGACCCGGAGCAGCGTGAGGTGGCGCTGGCCGGCCGGGGCCCGGTCTGCGTGCTGGCCGGCGCGGGCACCGGCAAGACCCGGGCCATCACCTACCGGATCGCCTACGCCGCCGCGACCGGCACGGTGGACCCGGCCCACGTGCTGGCGCTCACCTTCACCGTCCGGGCGGCCGGCGAGCTGCGCGGCCGGCTCCGGCAGCTCGGCGTCGGTCTTGTGCGGGCGTCCACGTTCCACGCGGCCGCGCTGCGCCAGCTCAACTACTTCTGGCCGAAGGTCGTCGGCGGGCGCCCGCCGCAGCTGGCCGACGGCAAGGCCGGACTGGTCCGCGAGGCGGCCAAGCGAGCCCAGGTCCGCCTGGACGGCCCGGGCGCGGTCGCCGACGCCGCCAGCGAGATCGAGTGGGCCAAGGTCACCCAGGTCCGCCCGGACGGGTACGCGGCCGCCGCGGCCGCCGCGGGCCGCGCGCCCGCGGCCGGGGCCGTCAGCCTGGCCGCGGTCTACGCCGCCTACGAGGAGCTGCGGCGGGAGCGGCACCTGCTCGACTTCGAGTCCGTCCTCGAGCTGACCGCCGCCATCCTGCTCGACAACCGGACCGCCGCCGGACAGGTGCACGACCTGTTCAGGTACTTCGTCGTGGACGAGTACCAGGACGTGAACCCGCTGCAGAAGCTGCTGCTCGACGCGTGGCTGGGCGACCGCGACGACCTGTGCGTGGTCGGCGACCCGCACCAGGTGATCTACTCCTTCACCGGGGCCACCCCGTCCTACCTGACCGGCTTCGCGGCCGAGTTCGGCGGCGCCACCGTGGTCCGGCTGGTGCGCGACTACCGCTCCACCCCCCAGGTGGTGGCGGTGGCCAACCAGCTGGCTAAGGCGGCCACGCCGCTGCTGGCGCAGCGCCCGGCCGGCCCGCCGCCGGTGCTCACCGAGTACCCGGACGAGACCGCCGAGGCGGGCGGGGTGGCGGTCCAGGTCCAGGCGCTGCGGGCCCGGGGCGTGCCGCTGCGCGAGATCGCCGTGCTGGTCCGGGTCAACGCCGACACCGAGCGGTTCGAGCGGGCGCTGGCCGAAGCCGGGCTGCCCGTCGTGGTCCGCGGCGCCGAGCGGTTCTACGAGCGCCCGGTGGTCAAGCAGGCGCTGGTGCTCCTGCGCGGGGCGGCCCGGGGGGAAGCCAGAGCCGACCGCGGTCCCGGGGTTCCCCGCGGCGATCCGCTGCCCGCCGCGGTCCGGCACGTGCTGACCGGGATGGGCCTGACCGCCGCGCCCGCCGCCGGCGGCGCCGCGCGGGAGCGGTGGGAGTCGCTGACCGCGCTCGCGCAGCTCGCCGACGACCTGCACGCGGCGAACCCGGCGGCGACGCTGGCCGACTTCTCGGCCGAGCTGACCCAGCGTTCCGAGCTGGGTCAGGCGCCCGCGGTCGACGGCGTGACGCTGGCGTCCATGCACGCGGCCAAGGGCCTGGAATGGGACGCGGTGCTGCTGCCCGGCCTGGTCGAGGGGCTGATGCCGATCGTGCACGCCCGGACGCCGGAGGCGGTGGAGGAGGAGCGGCGGCTCCTGTACGTCGCGGTGACGCGGGCGCGCGAGCACCTGCACCTGTCCTGGGCGGCGGTCCGGACCAGCAGTGCCCAGGGAGCGCGCGGCGCGCTGCCCCCGGGCGCCCGTGGCGCGGGCCGGCCGCGATCCCGCTTCCTCGACGGCGTCAGGCTAGGGTGAGGCCCCATGGGTGAGGCGCTCGACCGGCTGCTCGACCTGCTGGACCTGGAGCAGATCGAGGTCAACATCTTCCGCGGCCGCAGTCCCGAGGAGCGGGTCCAGCGCGTGTTCGGCGGCCAGGTCGCCGGGCAGGCGCTGGTCGCGGCCGGCCGGACCGTGCCCGCGGAGCGCCCGGTGCACTCGCTGCACGCCTACTTCATCCGGCCGGGCGACCCGGCCGTGCCCATCGTCTACCTGGTGGACCGGGTGCGGGACGGGCGGTCCTTCACCACCCGGCGGGTGTCGGGCGTCCAGCACGGCGAGGCCATCTTCACCCTGTCCGCGTCCTTCCACCACGACGAGCCAGGCCCCGAGCACGCCGACCCGATGCCGGACGTCCCGCCGCCCGATCAGGTCGAGCGGAACTCGGACCGGATGGCGCGGCTGCTCGGGCAGGTGCCGCCGGCGGTCTTCGATAATCCCATCGACCTGCGGTCGGTCGGGCCGATGTCGGCCGAGGCGGCGCGCGACCCGTCGCTGCGGACCACGCGGAACCTCATCTGGCTCCGGGTCGACGGCGACCTGCCCGACGACCCGCTGCTGCACGTCTGCCTGATGACGTACGCCTCGGACCTGACCCTGCTCGACTCGGTGCTGCTCGGGCACGGCCTGTCCTGGCTGGACGGGCGCACCCGGGGCGCCAGCCTGGACCACGCCATGTGGTTCCACCACCCGTTCCGGGCCGACCGGTGGCTGCTGTACGCGCAGGAGTCGCCGGTGGCCTCCGGCGCCCGCGGCCTGGCCACCGGCCAGGTCTTCACCGCCGACGGCCAGCTCGTGGTGTCGGTGGTGCAGGAGGGGCTGATTCGGGCCGCCGCGCCTCGCTTAGTCAACTGGGAAACGCAAGAAATCGCAGGTCAAAAAAGTGTTGCCCCCTTCAGGGGGCAGCACTTACGATTCTCTACATGTCCGTGGGCTAGCTATCGAGACTCCTGGAAGGAGGTGGCCCGACGTGACGAACATCTACTCAGACTCGACGTCTGAACTGATCTGGGCTCCGCGCCTGGCTGCCTTCAGCCCGTCGTCGACCGGCTGCCTAGGGATCAGTGTGCCCGCTGCCGGGCCGTTCGCCATCTCCGTTGACGCGCTTCCGCGTGTCCGGGGCCAGGTCGCGGTTCTCGTCCCGCAGGCGCAGAAGATCGCCGTCGGCCAGACGAATATCCACAACTACATGACCGGCGCTACCGCCACTGGCGGAGGCGCATCGGGTCCACCACCTCGAGATAGAGGACCGGTCTAAGAGCTAGACCGGCCAGGAGAACCTCTCGAGGCCGCGGACCCGAACCACAGGGTCCGCGGCCTAGTTATTTGAAGGCCTAGGTCCCACGACGGGCGAGAAATCGCGCGAAGACAACTAGGACCGGCAAGCGAGAGGGGATGGCACCGATGCAGTGGCGCGATGCCACCGTCAGCGAGACGGACGCGACGGGGTTCGAGGCGTCCGGATTCCTGGCGGCGCGGCAGGAGCCAGAGGTCAGTCAGGTATTCGATCAGGTCGGAATCGTCGCGGTGGCCGGCTCGGCCACCGCGCTCCCGGGCGGCGTGGATCTTCCGTGCACGGAGGACCCGGAGCTGTTCTTCGCCGAGTCTCCCGAGGACGTGGAGACGGCCAAGGCGATGTGCCGGGGATGCGAGGCCCGGCTGGCCTGCCTGACCGGTGCGCTCGAGCGCAGGGAGCCCTGGGGTGTCTGGGGCGGAGAACTGCTGATGCGCGGCGCGATCGTGCCGCGTAAGCGCCCCCGCGGGCGTCCTCGCAAGACCGAGGTGGCCGCGTTATACCGATCACGACCAGCGCGATGGCCTCCGATAGCCCAGGCCACGCCGCCACCAGCGGCCGCGCGGCGGACATGGAGCCGCGCGGCCGCGTGCCGCACACAATGCATACACACACAACGGAGTGGTCAGAAATGCGAACCGAGATGCTGGCGCGCGAGCGAATGCGCAGCAACCTCCACGAAGCCGAACAACTGCGATATTCGCGCCGGATGCGCGCGCTGCGCCGGGCGAACCGGGTCGAGTCCCGCGCCGAGCGCCGGATGGTCGAGGCGTGGCGCCGGACCTCCGAGCGCCGCGGCGCCCTCGAGATGGCGGACTACTGAGCCGCTGAACCGAGTTCGTCCCGTCACGGTCGTGGCCAGCCAGGGAGATCTGCTCCCCGGCTGGCCACGGCGCATTATGTCCTGGTTTGAGACGCCGGGGATGACGGGTAGCCTGACCGATGGCAGGAGCGCCTGCCGCACTCCGAGCTGTCCGCGGTCCGCGCCCGCGGCAGCGGCGAGGACAAGGGCCGCTGGTTCGCGCTGTCAGCAAGATCGGTCACGGCTCAGCCAGGCGATCAGGGCGCGGGGCAGCATCGCCGCGAAGGACATGGCGTGACTGACGACAGCGCGTTCAAGAAGCAGGTCCGGGCCCGGATGACCGAGACCGGGGAGAACTACACCACCGCCCGCCGCACGGTCATCGCCGGGCGTGACCCTGGCCAGCCGGCCGTGGTGTTGCGGGTACACCTGAATCCGCATGTGGATGTGGAGCTGACCGCCGCGGCGGCCCGGGCGTACGCCGCGGCCGATGACCCGCGGCGCCGGGAGCTGGCGAGCCGGCTGCTGGCGGACCGGCTGCTGGCGGACCCGCTGCTGGCGGACCGGCTGCTGGCGGACCGGCTTGAGGGAGCCGGGGCCGAGGAGGCCCAGGTCGTCGCGAGCTCGAAGATCGTGACGGAAGCCGCGGAGGACGCCGAAGCCGCGGAGGACGCCGCGATCCGCGGCGCGGTGCAGCGGGCCGTAGAACGGGCCGTCGGGGTGTCGGCGGTGGATGTCGGCCGGACCGCGGACCGGCTGCG
>JBEKJP010000231.1:0-8937 GCA_050011155.1 Streptosporangiaceae bacterium | reverse complement strand
CTCCAGCGCGCGGCGCGCGAACCGCGGGTGCGCACGGTGCGGGCGACCATCAGTCCGGACAACGTCGCCTCTTACCAGCTGGTGTCGCAGTACGGATTCACCGAGACCGGTGAGCAGTGGGACGACGAGGACGGCCTGGAGATCATCTACGAGGTCGATGCCCAGCGCTACGGTGCCTAGCTGGGCTGGACGCGAGACCAGAGGGCGTTGAAGGAGATGCTGTCGTAGAAGGCGGTGGTTTCTGTCATCAGGCGCCGCCTGCGCTGGTCCAGCGGGCGCGAAGCTCCTCCATGAGTTGGTTCGCTTCATCCTCGGTGATCTCGATGAAGTCGTTCAGCAAGTCGCCACGTTCGGCCGAGACCAGTGACGCACTACGCTCCCACACGAGATCTGTGGTGAATGCTTCGTCACGCTTGCCGCCGCTCTCGAAATAACTACGGCGGAACAAACCGGCGGGATGCTGGCGGCTGCTCAGTTCATTCACGACGGCGTAGTACGTGACCTTATCGGGCATTGACGCTCCCCTACGGGTAGTCCGGGATGTCGGCGGCTCCTGGCGGAACGGATACCTGGGCGGTCACCTTTGCCTGGAACGCTTCCAACACGAGTTCTTCGAACTTATCCGCCTGCTTGGTGCGAAGTCGTTCGTAGGCGTCGTGGGTAAGCTGCTTGGCCTCGAAGCTGACGCGGGTATGAAACTGCACTTCGAATCGCTGACCGGTATCCGGCTCGAGCCACTGGCTGTTGATCCCTCTGTACTGATCGCTGGACCAAGAATTCTTGAGTTTACTCAGCTCAAAACCGTGTTCTTTCAGACGCATGATGTCCGCCCGGACGCCCTCTGTGTAGCGGGTCGTCTTATACTGGAATGTGTACCGTATCGTATCCGGAGTGAGTGAAACAGCCTCCTCTGGAGTGCGATTTTTTTCTTCGATACGCTCGACGACCTTCTCCTTGATGCGGTCGTGGCCCTTCAGGCGGTCGCCGAAGCCGACCAGGTGGCGGTTCGGGTCCTGGCTCTCGATGGCTTGCATAGCTGGCGAGATTACGTCCCGCTCCCGGTCTTCGACACGATCGCATTCCTGGTCGACTCGCCGGTTGGCGGCGGCGGGCAGGAACCGGTCGGCGTCGGCGCGCCAGGAGCCGGGCGGATCGGCGGAGGTGTCGACCGGGGCTCGTTCGTCGGGCGGCCACTTGCGTTCGTACTCGCCCCACATCCAGCGGGACTCCGCGGCGACCTGGTCCCACTTCTCCGCCTCGGCTTGTTCGTCGGCCACGTCCTGCTGGGCCGCGGCGGAAACGGCTTGGTGCAGGACTACGTAATACTCTCCCCGGCTGCGGGTCTCGGCTGGGGCGCGCTGATCGCCACCGCTCGCGCCGCCCTGAGGGCCAGAGTCACCGTCCGGCGACTCGTCCGCCTCACCCGGCAAGTCAGCTCCCACGGGACCTCACACCAAGCCCGCATCACCAGTGGAGCCAAGTACCACGCTGCCCATCCCGGATAATCACGCCGAACGTCCAACCGCCACACCATGAAACGATTCCTGTCGCCGTCCGGTTCACCAGCGCGCGACGACATGGTGACTCAGAGCACTGGAAGGCGCGTTCCTGCCCCCGGCCGCCGCCCGGGGAGGGGCGTTTCCCATGATCGCGAAGGATTTTGTACCGCATTCCGTACCAAATCCTTCGCGATCATGGAATTATCCGCGGCTCGGCGCAGTGACGAGGGAGCCTTGTGCCCGCGGGAGAGGCTCCGGGGAGTGCACTGAGGGTGGCGAGAAGCAAGGTGCGGGTGAGTGCCCGTCTCGGGAGCGGGGCCGCCTCGGGAGGAGGGGCCGACCTTGGGTGGGTGTCAACCTGGGGGTGGGGTGGGGGCGTGTTGGGAGGAGGGAGCTGGAAGGGAGGAGGGTGGATGCGAGGTGAGGGCGGCGGGGTGGATGAGGGGTTCGCGGCTTATGTGCGGGAGCGGGGGGATCACCAGCTGCGGGTGGCGGTGCTGCTGACCGGGGACTGGCACGCGGCGGAGGATCTGGTGCAGGCCAGCCTGGTGAAGCTGTACCGGGCGTGGCCCCGGCTGGACACCGAGGCTGGCCAGGACGGCTATCCAGGTATCGACGCGTACCTGCGGCGGATCATGGTGAATACGCAGCGGTCCTGGTGGCGGGCCCGGTGGCGGCGGGAGACGCCGGCCGCGGAACTGCCCGAGGGCATCCAGGACGTCGACGCCGCGGAACGGCAGGCGCTCGGCGCGCTGGTCCGGCAGGCGCTGGCGGGATTGCCCCGGCAGCAGCGCGCGGTGCTGGTGCTGCGGTACTGCGAGGACCTGCCCGAAGCCGAGGTGGCCCAGATCCTGGGCTGCTCCCCCGGCACCGTCAAGACGCACGCGCACCGCGGGATGGCCGCGCTGCGCGTGGTCCTGGGCCGCGAGTTCGGCCCGCTGGAAGTCAACGAGACCCGGCCGTCGCGGCGTGACAGCAGGTGAGGTTGCGGTGAAGGAGCAGAACATGAACGACACGGAGGAAATGCGGCGGCTGTTCGCGGTGGCGACCGAGGACCTGCCGCCGGGGATCGACCTTCTCAGGGGCGTCAGGACCCGGACCCATCGAAAGCGGACCCGGACGCGAATAGCGCTGTCGGCGGGCGCGGCCGGGATCGTGGCCGCGGCGACCGCGATCACCCTCTCGGTCGTCCAGGCTCCGTCGGCGCTGGCCCAGGTCACGCAGGCGGCGGCCAGGACGGCGGAGCAAAGCTACCGGGTCAGCTCGGTCAGCACGGTCCTGGTGTCGGTCGGTCCGGCGACGTCCAAGCTGACCATCCACGGCGAATTCGACCGTCCGGCCAAACTCGGCGAGGAGACCGCCAGCGACGGCAGCCAGGTCCGCTACGTGGGCCGTTACATGTACGTATCCGTGACCGAGGCGATGCGGAAGGCGCACGAGAAAGCCGGAACGCCGATCCCGGCCGGGAAGACCTGGCTGCGGCTGCCCGCCCCCCCGGATATCGACGTGCCCGCGCTCGACCTCATCGTGATCGGCGGCAGCACGAACGGCCTGGGCCAGGTCGATCCGCAGAACCTGCTCGCCCTGCTGCGGAACTCCAGCCAGGTCAGCGAGCAGGGGCCGGTGTCCGGGCCGGACTGGACCGGGACGGCGTACACGTTCGCCGCCCGCCTGACCACCCGCGGGCCGCTGC
Organism: Streptosporangiaceae bacterium; assembly: GCA_050011155.1. Taxonomy (GTDB): domain Bacteria; phylum Actinomycetota; class Actinomycetes; order Streptosporangiales; family Streptosporangiaceae; genus Palsa-504. The sequence continues at coordinate 5,745 of JBEKJP010000231.1, read as the reverse complement.
ACATCACGCTGAGCAGCACCGGCACGGTCGACGTGGACCGGCAGGGGCGGATCAGGCAGCTGGACGCCACTCAGGCACTCGGGCAGAACAGGCGCACGGTGCGGGTGACGTTCGGCGACTTCGGGCTCGCGGTCTCGGTGAGCCCGCCGCCGGCCAGCGAGACGTTCACGCCCCCGGCCGGGAACCTAGCGCCGAACCCGACGCTTAGCCCGGCACCGGCCGGCTCCGGCTGAGCACCGTAACGATATTGCCGCCGAACGAGCCTGGTACCCGCCTCCGCCGAGGCCGAACCGGGCTCGTTCGGCGGCCGCGAGGTGGGCTTCGGCGAGCACCAGGTCGATGCTCGCCAGGGTTGGTGCCTGCCAGGCGAGGTCGGTCCAGCGGCTGCGCCAGGAGCGCTCGAAGCCGCGGCAGGCCTCGTCGCCCCGGGCGGCGATGCGCGCCACCATGGCCAGCGACGCGGACATGGCGGGCAGCGCGCGCAGGTCTCCTGGAGCGGCCGGGCCGCCACGGTGACGGGCCGCGAGCTGGGCGGCGGCGCGGTACGGGGACGCGGCCAGCAGGCGTTCGGCCGAGCTGACCACGGTGGCCGCGTCCTGGGCGGCCCGGGCCAGGGCGGGCGTACGGAAGACGTCGGCGGACAGCTGACGGGCCGCGGCGGTCCTGGTAGCCGCGTCGAGCAGCGGCTGCGGGACCACGGTCAGGGCTGGTTCCGCCGCGCCGGCCGCGGATAGGGCGTACGGGTCTTCGTTTCCGCTGAGTATGGCGGCCAGGGCGGGGCCGCACTGGGTGTGGGCGGCTTCGAGGACGACGGCGACGGGGTCCTCGTCCGGGTACTCAGGGCCGGCCAGCATGCGGCTGCAGAGCACGGCCGCGGCCGCGGGAACGAGATCCCAGAGGCGTTCGGCGGCCCGCGTGTTGTCCATCATGACCGGCTGCGCGGCGGCCAGGCCGGTCCTGATCAGGCCGGTGACGCAGGCCGCGGTGTCGAGGCCCGAGTCGAGCAGCCCGGTCAGCGCCTGGCTGGGCTGGGTGACCAGGGCGGCCGAGCAGCGCTCACGCAGGTCGGCGGGCGCCCCGGTGGCGATCAAGTCGGCGGCCAGGTGCAGGAGCCGCCACAGGTGCTCGACCCGCCGGGGCCGCACGGGCAGGTCCCGCTCCCCGGCCAGGAACCGGGACAGCGCGTCCTCTTCCAGGTCGCCGCTGGCCGGCAGGCCGGGGGCGGCGCACGCGAAGGCGTCCCGGCCGGGCCAGTCGGGCCAGTTCACCGGGGTGTACGGGTCCTCGGCGCGGAGCAGGACGCGGAGCGGGCCGGCGTCGCGGACCTCGGGCGGCAGCTTGACCACGCCGTCGGCCGGGACCGGCACCACCACCGGGGCGCGCCACGGCGCGCGGTCCAGGTACAGGGCGACGGTCAGGCCCTCCACCGGCACGCAGCCGCGGATGGTCAGCTGCCCGGAGCTGATCTCGGCGCCGCTGGCCACCGGCCGGGCCGAGCTCACGAACACGGCTACACCCATGGGACCAGAGTGACTCGAGGACCCCACGGGGCGCTTGGGGCGCATGGAGTTTAGAGGGATGGGAGCGGCGAGGGGTGGGGCAGAGGTACCGGGCGCGGCGAGGGGTGGGGCAGAGGTACCGGACGTGGCGGGGGGTGGGGCAGAGGTACCGGGAGCGGCGGGGGCCGCGGGCGGGGGCTCTTGGTGCTGAGGGTGAGGGGCGACGATGACGGGTTCGGTGCCGGCGCCTACGTGCAGGTCGGTGATCAGGGGGTGGTCGGCCGGGCCGAGGTCGGGGACGGTCGCGCCTTCGGCGACGAAGACCGTGGTGCGCAGGCTGCGGCCGAGGGGGCCGCGGACGGCGATGTCGAACTCGCCGAGGATGGGGCGGGGCAAGCCGTCCCAGACGCCGGCGTCGCCGGGTCCGGCGAGCTCGCGGGAGACCAGGGCGGCGCCGCCCGCGGCGGGGCGGATGGCGACGTGCCAGCGGGCGTCGCCGGGGAGCTCGAGCCGCGGGGGTTCGGGGTAGACGGGCAGGCCGTAGGGGGTGGACACGCCGGGCAGGGGGACGCCGGGGACCAGCCGGGGCCGCGGGTCCTGGCGCACCGGGTGCACCGGGGCGGGGCGGGGCGCCGGCGCCAGAGCGGCCCGCGCCGCAGGCGCCGAGGGATCCTGCGCGGGCAGCGGCAGGGACACGGACAGGGCCTGTTCCAGGGAGACCAGGCGCAGCTGCCAGCCCGGCCAGGGGGACGGGGCTTCGGTGACCATGCGGACGTCGCCGGTGGTGACCGGCTCGGCCTCGTCCGGGTGCAGGATCCACACCAGGCCGGGCGGCAGGGGCAGCCAGCCGGGCAGGTGACGGCCGTCCTCGGCGAAGAACAAGACGGGGTCGCCGGACGGGACCACGGCCAGCTCGCTGGCGTGATCGGAACCGGCCAGGGCGACGTGGACGACACGGACCGGGCGCGGCAGCGGATGCGCGGCGGGCGGGGCGACCTCGGCCGAGCCGGCGCTGCGGGCCGGGCTGCGGACGGTGACGGGATCGCCGTCGGCGGAGACCTGCCAGGTGGCGACCTCGTCGGCGGGGTCCGTGATGGCGGGGAGGATGACGTGGACGGCGGGGATGTTCGGGTCGAGGGCGAGACGAGGGGGCCGGGCCGGGCGGGCGGCGGGGAACTCGGCCCGGCCCGACGATGAGCGGCCCGCGCCGGGGCCTGCTTCCTTGCGGGCGGCGTCGACGAAGCGGGCCGGGAGGCGGACGCCGGACAGGTCCGGGCCGCGTGGGTCGCGGACGGTCAGGCGGTCCGAGCGGGCGGTCGGCCGGGCCGGGTTCGCGGCCATCCGGTCCAGCAGGTCCAGGCAGCGGTCGGTCAGGTCGAGGGCCTCGTCGCCGCCTTCGGCCAGGAACTGGCGCGCGGGCTCGTCCAGGCCTGCCAGCCGCAGCCGGCGGCCGGGGGTGGTGGCCCAGGCCAGGAAGGCTTCGGCGTCGAGGCCGGGCTCGAAGCGGCGGCGGCCGCGCAGCAGCCGGAAGAACTTGCCCAGGTCGAAGTCGGGGAAGCCGGCGTCGGCCGGGGGGCCGGCCACCGAGAAGCTGGCCGCCGAGAAGCTGGCCGCCGCGGGGCCGGCCGGGGAGGCGCTGGCCTGAGCCGGGCTGGCCCCGGCGACGTGGTCCAGGCCGGGGACGAACGGGGCGGCGGTCTCGCCGGACGGCAGGAACACGCTGGGCTGGCCGGTGCCGGAGACGTACAGGTGGTCCCGCGCCCGGGTGCAGGCCACGAACAGCACGCACCGTTCCCGCTGCAGGTCCTGGGCGTGCGCGGCAGCGTCCTCGGCGACCGGGGTGACCGCGGCCGGGGCGGGGACCACGCCCTCCTCGACGCCGACGACCGCGACCGCCTGGAACTCCAGGCCCTTCATCGCCTGCATGGTCCCGGCCCGGACGGCCTTGGGCTTGCCGCGGCCGCTGAGCGCGACCGTGGCGAGGCCGGCCGCCTCCAGCGCCGCACGTGCCTCGCGCACCAGCGCGGCGGACCGGGCGGCGACGCCGATGGCGTGCGGCTCGATGCCGGCCGCGATCCACGAACCCACTCGTTCGTTCAGATATTTGAATTCCTCGGCCCGGTCGGCGGCCAGCCTGCGCTGCGGACGCGGGCCGTGCATCGGCGAGCGGTAGCCGAGCAGCGAGTCGACCTCGCCGTCGAGGCCGGTCACCGGTTCGATCCCGAGCAGCGGCACGGCCCAGGCCAGGATCTCGGCCGTGGTCCGGTAGTTCAGCGACAGGCGGCGGCTCCGGCCGCGGACGCTGATCCGCAGGCTGGCCAGGGAAACCCGGTTGTCGAAGACGCGCTGGTGCGGGTCGGCCGCGATGAACAGGTCATCCGGGCCCGGCGTGACGGCGGCGCGGAGCAGGCGCCACTGGGACGGGTGCAGGTCCTGGGCCTCGTCGACCAGGATGTGCCGGTAGGGTGCCTGCTTCTGGAGCCGGAGAAGCTGCGCGGCCTCGTCGGCCATCTGCAGGTGGGTGGTCTGGCTGGCCGCGGCGAGTTCGGCCGTGACCTGCTGCGCGGCCTGCCAGAGGAGGCTGCGCTGGGCCTTGGTGAGCGGCCGCCCCCGGCCGGTGCGCAGGCAGGTCAGGTAGGACGGCGCGGTGCGCAGGTCCTGGGCCAGGATGACCTGCTCCCACTCGTTCTTCAGGAAGGCCGGGGTGAGGTTCAGGCCGGCCTTCTCCGCGGCCTGGGCCCAGCGCTCGCGCAGCATACGCTCGTCCGCGATGACGGGCGTGCCGCGGGCCTCCTTGATCACGCGGTAGGCCAGCCGGTCGACGTTCACGACCTCGATGCGGCTCCGGACGGTGCTGTCCTTGACCAACAGGTCGAGCTGGGTGGCCAGGACGTCGGCCAGGTTGCCGTTGAAGGTAGTGAGGAGGACGGAGCCGGGGAGTTCGGCCCGCACGATGCGCTCGGCCAGGAAGGCCGCGCGGTGCAGTACCGTCACGGTCTTGCCGGTGCCGGGGCCGCCGGTCACCTGGGCCGGGCCCGCGTAGCTGGTCAGGTACGCGATCTCGCGCTGGCTCGGGTGCAGGAACGTGCGCCACGCGGCGAACGGGTGAGCCAGGATGAGCTGGAGCTCCTCGGGCCCGGAGACGAACGTGACCTGGCTGGGAGCCCGCTCCATGGCCGAGACCAGGTCGTCGGGATCGATGGTGGCTTTCGGCGCGCCGCCGGGAACCAGGCTGACCACCTCGGCCAGCGCCTCGTCCACGGACATGCCGTCGGCCAGCGCGCGCAGCGCGGCGTACTGGGCGGCGGGGAGGGCGGCTTCGAGTGCTTCCAGCTCTTCTTCTTTGGTGAGGCGGCGGACCGTGGGCAGGAGCTGGGGGTCCACGCCGAGGCGGGCCAGGCCGGCGTCGGTGACGTCGGCGAACAGCTTTTGTTCTTCCTGAAGGTCCCCGTCGGGCTGGAGGCTCTCGATGGCCTCTTCGTCACGGACCTCCAAGACGCCGAGGACGCGGTTGACGCTGAACCTGTGGCTGGTGGCGTAAGCTTCGGCTTGGTCCTGCGGAAGGACGGTGACCAGGCAATATGTATCCCCTGCGGTCTTGCCGGGCGGGGCCAGGACGACGCCGCGCCAGTGGTCGTCGACCGGCAGCAGGCGGATCCGGGTGTCCCTGGTGTGCTGCGGCTTGGCCAGGTGACGGCCGGGCTGGGGGTGCCGGGCGAAGGCGGAGATGGCCGCGTCGACGGCGACCTGGACGTCCCTATCCAGCTTCGCGTACTCGCCCAGGAACCCTCTCGCGATCGCCAGGCGTGCCACTGGTTAACGTCCTCCCCCTGCCAGATGTCCGCGAGCTGGCCGAGACCAGAACCGGCATCTTAGACCCGGCAGGCGCCGGTCGGCGTGGGGAAAGTGGGGTTACGGTGAAGTGAGTGGATGTGGTGTATATCTCGCGAGTTCGGCCGGCGTGGCGGCTTGGACGAGAGCCGGTTCCGGGGGGCCGGGCAGGTCTGTTCACGGGCCCTTTCAGGCACCGATGGGCTCTTGCAGAATCGCGGTGTTCCGGACGTGCGGGGCAGGGCCATTCGGAGATCACTGATTGTAACTGGTTGTTATTTTATGTAGTCATGAACTGGAGTGCCCGCATCCGGTCACGGCAGACCCATTCTGTGGTTTCCTTGATGGAGTCCGTGTTTTTCATGCGGAATAGCCCGATTGCGAGATTGCGGAGCGAGGCGAGGGCTTGCGGCCC
>JBEKJP010000230.1:0-21127 GCA_050011155.1 Streptosporangiaceae bacterium | reverse complement strand
GAGCGAGCTCCTCATCCACCGCGGATCCGGCGAGGCCACCGCCCGCTTCGCCGCGCAGATCGCCATCGCCTGCTTCCAGACCGCCAAAAGCCTCGGCAACAACCCCCGCACCCTGGCCGACGCAACCCAGGCCGCCTTCAGCCGAGTACTCACGCTCGGGACCGGCACCGCCCAGACCCAGCCGGAACCGCTCGGTTCAGGATGACCCAGCCAGCGCGCCGACAGGCAAGCCATGCCGGTCAAGCCCGGCACGCCGCCGGATATGCGGGAGCGGCTGCCGGCCCGGCATCTATCAGCTTGTAGCCGTAGGGCGGCCGGCCGCCGAGGTAGCGGCCTTCGGTCTGGGCCTGGGCCGACATGGCCGCGCGGGCGCGGATCTTGATCCGGTTGCGCCCGCCTTTGGACAGGCTGCCGAAGGTGGACATGATCATGTCGTGGGCCTCGTTGGCCGGCCGCCACGGCCGCCCTCCGCCTGAGACCGTCGGCCAGCCGCGGCAGAACTCTATTGCCGTCGGGTCGGCCATTGCTATAAAACCGGCAGGTATCGCCCCGCCCAGTGGCAGCGGTTACCACCCCGACACCATTTACTATTCCTGATCTGACCGCAGGCGTGCCGACGCGCGAATACCCCGCGTCGGCACGCCCTTATTACGATACCCGCAGCTGTGCGGAGTCCTGAATTCATCTTGTCCCGCCGGTAAGAATGGCGGGCGGCAGCTCCCGTACTCTGGTACTTATCTCGTTAAATTTTTACCGGTTGAATGGCTGTTGCGAACGTCGCGGATAAAGGTCTTCCAGGCTCCTGAAGAGAACCGCAGGTATGGGCCTGAAGACGCCTTACTGTCCCGAACGCTTATTTGATTAAGCGACGATACCTCGATACAGTCGCCCATGCTGCCGCTGAAAGAGCTTTTACGCCACTTTGTCCTGGCGTCGGTATATTCTTTGTTGTCGCTCATTTGTATCCTTAAGGTCCGTTTCTGGACCCTGTGCCCAGAAACATTGAAAAACTTAAGGTTTGGGCGTTTATGCCCAGTGCTGCCGAGCGGAGTTCAAGATGAACCCTTTAGATTCTTCGGGCGTGAGCGCGTCTCGCGTCATGTGCTCGAAGGCGATCTTGAACTCGATGGTATCAGTTTCACCCTCGATGTAAAGGTACGTCCGGACTGCTTCCGCGCTAACGATATCGTTAAGCTGTGTTTCGTGCGCCTGGCCAAACTGCAGTATCTGAAACGAATCCATGGCGAGGCCTTTTGGGCCATTCAGGGGCAAAACCTGCAAAGTGACGTTGGGCAGATCTGATACCTCCGTCAGGTACAGGAGTTGCTCATGCATCACCTGGCGGTCAGCCCGCTGGCGGTAAAGAACAGACTCATCGATGACCGCGTGCAGCACTGTGGGCTCATCGCTTCTCAGTAGTCGCTGCCGTATCAAGCGCGTCTGCAGGCGCCGTTCGATGACGCTGGGCGGAGCTCGCCGCACATCCTGGTAGCCCGCGAGCACGTGCCGTGCGTACTGCTCGGTCTGCAAAAGCCCGGGAATGACGGTGACCTGCCACTGCTGCACCGAGGTAGCTTCGGCTTCGAGGCTGATGAAAACTAGGTGCTCATCGGGCAGAACGTCGGAGTATGCCTCCCACCAGCCCTTCTGGGCTGCCTCCTGGGCAAGGGCCAGTAGTCGTTCCCGATACTCACCCTGGACTTCGTAGACGTCGAGCAGGCGCTCAACGTCGGCGACCTTGAGCCCGCTGCGAGCCAACTCGTATCTGCTGACCTTGGCCTTTGACCAATGCAGGCGCTCGCCAACGGCCTCAGCGGTCATGCCCGACGTTTGGCGAAGGCGCCGAAGTTCCGCGGCGAGACGCCGGCGGCGGACCGCGGGGCTTCCAGGAGTGGACATCCTGCCCCCTTGGTCTTCCAGTGGAGTAAGGCTGATGGCGTGATTAGTGTGGCACAAGTAAAGTGCGGCCGGAGCGATACAGTGAGACTCACTATGAGAAGCCATCCATGACTCTTAGTGAGAGTTACACTGGAACTCACGAACCTACGTAGCAAAGACTAATCTGGTGGGACGAAAACGGCGATGGCCCTGACTAGGGCGAGACGTAGCCACTGGCTGATTACCTGGTTTGCCCGGCTCGTCGCCCGGGGCCATCCGGGGGTGTAGGCATGAGCCGAAGGCGGGTGGCGCTGAGCGCGGCTGTTTCGCCGGTACTTTCCGCCGCTCTTGCCATCGTCCCAGGCCTAGCGGTAGGTGCGGTTCCCCGGTCGTGGACTTGGGCGCACAGCGCGCTCCTGCTATGGGGCATCCTCGGCGTCGTTGTCGTCGCTCTGGTGTGGTTCGCCCTGGTAGCAGCGTGGTCGTCACCTGATCGTGGTAAGCCGCGCGAGCCTAGCCCACTCGGGGATACCTTGCCACCGCGCAATCCGACCTTCGCCGGGCGTAAGGAAGAGCTGGCGAAGATAGGGCTGCTGCTGGCGGACGAGTTGGCGTTGGTCCTGCGCGGGCCACCCGGCGCGGGTAAGTCACTTCTCGCGCTGGAATACGCCCGCCAGGCGCGCGAGTCGGGACGGTATCAGCTAGTGGGATGGGTACGGGCGGACTCGTCCGCGACCATCGCGAGGGGCCTCGCCGCGCTCGCACCGCTGCTGGGATTGCCCGCGAACGGGACGGCCAGTGAAACCGCGGCACAGGTAGTCGCCGCCCTCGGATCGCGGCGAGGCTGGCTGGTGGTATTCGACAACGCCCAGACGCCCGGTGACCTGATGAAGGTATGGCCCAGAGGGGACGGCCACGTGCTAATCACCAGCCGGAACCGAGGCTGGAACGGGCTTGCCGTGCCCGTGGACCTCCGTGGCTTCAGCCGGTCAGAATCGTTGCAGGTGCTGCATGAGCGGTCCGGCTCCGATGAGCCGGAAGCCGCCTCCGAACTGGCCCGGGAACTGGGCGACCTCCCTCTTGCGCTGGCGCAGGCGGCTGACCGTATCGACAATGATGCGATGACGTTCCGTGAGTATCTCGCGTTGTACCGTGACCAGGTGGAGGGGCCGCTGCTGCGGGACCTCGGCCTGGACAAGGCGGAGTACCCGGCCAGCATGGCTCAGGTGCTGCGGTCGTGTTTCAGCCAGCTAGCGCTGGAGAACCCGGCCGCGGCGAAACTGCTCTGGCTGTCCGCGTTCCTCGATCCTGACGATATCGACCTCGGCCTCTTGAGTGCGGGCGGAGCGGCAGCCGGCGATGTCCTCGCCAGGATGCTCGGTAATCCGCTGGAGCGCGACCAGGCCGTGCAAGTGCTGGTATCAGCCAACCTGGCCACTCTCCGGGCCGACGGTCACCTGCAGGTCTCCCGGCTCGCGCAGACCGTGGCGCGAGACAGACTCATCAGCGACGACCGGGCCGCCAAGTGGGCTAAGCGGGCATTGAAGCTGATAAAGGCCGTCGCGCCGCCCGTGCCTGCTGACCATCGATCCTGGCCGGTGTACGCCGCCCTCGCGCCGCACATCAAGGCAGTGACCAGGCATACGGCCAGCTATCCGCTGCTCAGCGATACATGCAGCCTCCTGAACGGCCTCGGGATCTACCTGGCTGCCTCCAAACAGCTGGCGGCAGCCCGCACGGTGTTCGGAAACGTCCTGGCCATCAGCGTGGCAGCCGGTGGCACCGCGTCCCTCGAAGCTGCCAAGGCCGGCGATAACCTGGCAGTCGTCCAGTATCAACGAGGCGAACTCGAAGATGCTCGCGGCAGCAACGAGCAGGCCCTGGAGACCTTCCTTGCTGTCTGCGGCCGCGACCATCCGGAGACCGCGAGGTCGTACGTTAACCGGGGCGTCATCCAGCAAGGGCTGAGGCAACTCCGGAAGGCCAAGTCCAGCTCCGAGGAGGCGCTGGACATATTCCGGAAGATATACGGCACGCACCATCCGGATGTGGCCAGGATCCACTGCAACCTCGGCGCCATCGAGCTAGAGCTGGGTGAGTTCGAGGACGCCGGAGCCGACTTCGAGAGGGCCCTGGCTATATTCAGGACGGCCAGCGGATCCGATCCGCTCGAGATCGCCGGAGCCTTGCTGAACCTCGGCATCGCGCAGCGGGAAATGGGAAGACTCCGGAACGCTCAGGCCAGCATCGAGCAAGCCCTGGTCATCCTCGAGCCAGCCTGCGGGGCCGACGCTGCCGATGCCGCCATCGCCCGGGCCCACCTAGCCGTCGTCCAGCGGCGGCTGAAGGAAGTCAGAGCTGCATACACCAACGTCAAGCGGGCCCTTACCGTCTCCCTCGAGTCCAACGGTCCCGGCCAGCAGGAACTCGTAAAAACCCTCGTCAGCCTCAGCCTAGTTCGGCCGCGGACGATAACGGGTTACCTTATTTCCCGCACTCTGGCCAGCGATATCACGCGGCTGGAGTCCGAAGGCCAGCAGTCCATGGCCGCTGCCTGACCATGACTCGGCTAACCAGCCCGGCGGGTCGGCCTCGCGCACGGGGCTCGCGGTCGGGAGGGCCAGCGGGAGGGCCGCCCCGTTCGGGCCGATCTTGGTTGTGGGTTTGTCCGAACGGTGGCGGTGACGTTCTACGGTGGGGTCATCACGAGGACTGGACTCCTGCCGACATCGCGAGCATGGTGGCCAACCCCGCACGGCTGACGGAGAGGGCTGGTCCGGATTGACGCAGTGAACGGGAACTCGAAGCTGGGCCAGGACAGCGATGACATCGGCGGGCTGGGCAGCCTTGCCGGCCTGAAGGCGGTCAGGGACCAGCTCGCCGAGCGGATCACGGTCCTGCAGGCGGAGCAGGCGCGCCGGAACGCCGGTGCCGAGATCCGGAGGCCAGTGGCCGGATGCTGAGTTCGGCCACTGGCGCGCCATGTGTCCGGTCGACGGCGAGGAAGCCCAGGAACGGCCGGGTCCCCGGAACCAGATCATCAGGCACCGTGAACTGACGGCGGAACAGGTCCCCGCGGAGCCAGACGAGCCACAGATGAGCACCAAGGTCGCGATGACCTATGTTCTCCTCGTGACCGATGCCGAGGTCCCCGAGGCGGAACCGCCTGCGTTCCGGCAGCGCCGCTTTGAGCCGCCGCCGGGCGCTGCCGACATCCTGCTGGTGCGGCACGGCCAGTCTGACGCATACGTCGAAGGCACGCCGTTTGCCCTGATCGATGGCCAGGGTGATCCGCCGCTGTCGCATGAAGGCCACGACCAGGCCCGGCTGGTGTGCGCGCGGCTCGCGGGCGCCGGCCTGCAGGCGATCTACGTCTCCTCGATGCGCCGGACCGCGCAGACCGCTGCGCCGCTGGCCGCCGGACTCGGCCTCGTTCCCGCCGTTGAAGCCGGGCTGCGGGAGGTTCACCTCGGCGACTGGGAAGGCGGCGTGTTCCGCAAGATGGTCGCGCAGGGCCACCCGACCGCCCTGCGCATGGCGGCGGAACAGCGCTGGGACGTCATTCCCGGCGCCGAGCCCGCCGGCGCCTTCGCCAGCCGCGTACGGTCTGCGATCGAACGGCTGGCCGCGCGGCACCCTGGCCAGCGCGTCGCGGCCTTCACCCATGGCGGCGTGATCGGCCAGGCACTCGCGCTGGCGGCCGGGTCGCGGCCGTTCGCATTCACCGGAGCCGAGAACGCCTCCATCTCCCGGCTGGTGATCACGCCTGAGCGGTGGATCATCCGCGGCTACAACGACACGGCTCACCTCGACGGCGCGCCGTAACCACCTCGGTGGCCCGGCCATGTACGTGCCGTTCGCGCGCCGCACTCGATGCCCGCCCCCATCTACCCGCTAGATAGCAAGACATAACGATCGATACGGTCGGCAATCTAGACAACGAATCTTGACGGCAAATCCGTACTTAACGGCGGCAGTGCGTGCGTTCTCCCTGTCCATCCGTATCACTCAGCGTGACGGCAGACAGGGCAGGGACGTACCGGGCAGTCGCGCCCTCCTGCATCCCGGCTGACCCGCCCCGACGATCCGCGGCCCGTCCGCCTGCCGGCGTGCCGGGAGGGACCAGGACGGCCGGCAGCCAGCGAGAGTAGCCCGAGACCATCGTCAGCACCGGCAGCCGCACGGGCCTGCGCTCCTGCCCGAACCCGGCCGGGACCGTCACGGGCGGGAACCAGAAGTCGCACTGCGCCAGCTCGCCCGGGTCATAAGCCGTCCGGCTCGCCGGGTCCGGCGGCAGGTAAGCCGGCCGCAGCTCCCGCACCCGGTCCTTCAGCACCGTCAGCCCCCGCTCCCACCCGGCCCGCCCGGCGATCACCGTCGCCGGCATCATCGGGTAAACCTGCCGCAGCTCCCGGATCCGCGGCTCGAACGCATCCACCCCAGATCCCGCAGGAACCCGCTGGTACCTCGGCGGGACATCGCTGGCCAAAGCCGCCCGCACCGTGTTCCTCGAGATCCCCATCGCCCGGGCGATCGCCTTGACCGGCATCCCCTCCGCCCGGTGCAGCCTGCGGATCTCAGCCCAGTCCTCCACCGTGAGCACCCTCTCTGCCCCGGCTCACACCGCCGAGCCAGGAGATTCCCGGAAGGGGTCACCTTTCAACCGCCGGTAAAGGGTCAGTATTCAGCCGTCGCCGGCAACCCTGTCCGCGGCATGAGTATCCCTGCGGAGATACTGTTCAGCAGATGCGCCCGAAGCGCGGGGAAAGGCACGCGAAACACCCGCGGCGACTACAGTGAAGACGCCCAGATCCATACTCAGGATTACGGCAAGACGGTGCGTCCCGGACGCTCATGAGCTGCGGGCAGTGGATCTTCTGCCCTGCGGGCGCCGGTAGGTTGAACAGAGGGAACACCGCTATGCAGGAGAATGAGCCGTGGGATCTGGTGCCTGCGCCGTTGTCGCGAGGATCCGCTTGCGGCTCTTGGCCAGGCCGCGGGAGCGTGCGTGACGTCCTGGCTTGCCGGGGTGGTCGCCGGCGAGTTGCCCGCCGACTACTCGCAGGTCGAACTTCATCCAGGTGACGGCGGGCACCTGTTCGGGATGGGCGATATCGGCCTGGCCAACGGCGAGTTCGGCGAGCATGCCATCCTGACAACCGCACGGCAGTACGGGAGCATCCGGCTCACGGTCCAGGTCCTGGACGAGGAGCCAGCCCTGGATCCTTCGTGGGACGCGGCCGTCGAGTTCTCGCTTCACACCGGCGAGTCCGTGTCGGTGACGGGATGGGCGGGTGAGGGGATCATCGCTGTCCCGCTGCCATCCGCTGCGGACGTGCGCGTGCGGTATGTCGTCCTGGACGGACAGGCCGCCCAGGACCAGGCAGCCGCGGACGACGACGGGCCGGAGCGGTACCTGGTCCAGATGTGGCCCGGAACGCAGGCTCCCCCGCGGGTGGCGGTGTCGAGCTCGCCGTGGAGCCAGTACTGGACGTTCGGCGGGACGGCAGCCGGCCTGCTCGCCGAGCTCGCCGGGGTCCCCGACCCGGACAGGCTCGTGGTGGTCATCGACCGGGCCCTGGCCGCTCACCCCGACGTCGCCGGTCGATTGCGCGCAGGCGACGGCCGGTACCGCGTCGGAGTGATCCGCTACCTGCAAGAACTCTTCCGCATCACCCACACCGCCGGAACCTACGACGACGTCTGCCACGACCACGAGCGTCTCGGCCACCTCATCGACGAGCGTGCTCAGCTCCGCGACCCCTGAGACCGGGAACCGACCGGTCAGCGGCAGAAGCGGACGTTTCCGCGGAAACGTTGCCGATGTGACTGCTGGGGCCACTGCGCTCCTGGGTGCGTCCTATCCGCAGCATAAGAGCGCACATCTGCGCCGCTCTCTCGGCGGGAACCGTGGATGATAGGACCGTGCGGATTACTTACGATCCCGAGGTGGATGCGGCGTATATCTATCTGACGGATGAGCAGGTGCCTCCTGGCCGGGATAGCGTCCCGGTTGATCCTCCCAAAGGCATCCAGGCCGACATCGTGGTCGACTGGAAGGACGGCAAGATGGTTGGGCTCGAAGTCCTGGGCGCCGCCTCGGTTCTCCACTCCGACCTGCTGGCACGCGCCATCCGCCCGGGCCAGGCGTAAAGTCCGCCACGCGGCATGAGAGTAAGCCGACCGGCCACATTTAGGCTTGATCGAGTTGATCAAAGAGTTGCTGCACGGCGCGATCCGGACCGTAAAGTGTTCTCCGTGGCGGGCACCGCAGGGCATCCAGATATCAGGTACGTGGTATACCCGGTCCACCTCGACGGCAGCCGGACGGGAGCGAAACCCAGACTGCGGCACGACCCCGACTGCAGCCACTTCGAGTGGCGAGACGGAACCATTCTGGGTACGCCTGAACTGGCTACAGAAGAACAGCTCCATACTCTCCGGGCATGCAAGACGTGTATCGCCGCCCGCGCCGAATCTCCAGACAGCGCACGCTCGAGCATGAAGGATGGACGGATCGGCGAGGTCTGTCCCACTTGCAGCCAGGCGATGTCCTTGACAGGCGTTTGCGACAACTGCAGCTGGTAGTCAGCCCGGCTGCGGGCCGCGGCCATGATTGACGCCGCGGATGCACCGGACGCGGCAAGGAGCGCTCCCGGCCGTGCCGGCGGCTCAGGGTGCCTACGGTGGGCTCATGGCCGATGTGCTCCATCACACGTACCTGCCGTTCACCGCTGATCAGCTGCGAGAACACTTCGCACCTGTTGCCAGCCCTGGCGAGAGGGACCGGCACCTGCGGTACTACCTCGCCAGCGTTGACGAGGCCCGAAAGTATGACGAGCTGATCCGCCGCAGGGACAAGCCGACGCCGGCACAGACCCGACTGGGCCGGCAGATGGAGAAAGACGAACGGTTCTGGCTGGCCACGGCCCTCATGAGCCTGTATCACGCCGATGACGGCTCCGGCCGGGGGCAGCGGTTCGCCCGCCTGCTCGAGCGAGCCGGGCTGCGCCCGCCGGATGGATTCCCGGGCTGGGAGGACGCGCTGGCCGGCGCCCTGGACCTGTTCTTCGAAGTCAATCTCCCCTCCCCTGCCCGCTACCGCGCCTGGCTCCGCGACCATCTGGACGAACGCGTCCCGGTCCCTTACCTCAAAAAGCGGGCGGAAGCGCCGGGGGCGCGGCTAGAAGGAACGACGAGGACCGACGCCATGCTGCTCGCTGCCAACGGCGTAGCGGTCATCTTCGAAGCCAAGGTGCTCTCCGATATCTCGGCCCACGTCACGTTCGACCTCGCCCGCAACCAGCTCGCGCGGAACATCGACGTCATGCTCGACGCCAACCCGGCGCTGGCAGCCCCGCTGAACCTCCGCAAGCCAGAACGGACTTTCCTGGTCCTGCTGACACCCGCGCTCACGCAGCCCGGACGAGCCGAGGACGCGATCAGCAAGAGCAGGCTCTACGGCTGGCTCATGCCGGCTTACCAGGACCCGGCCAGCTCCCTGCTCCGCCAGCACCTGCCCCACCGCGACAGCTCCCAACTGGCCGCAGCCGCCGGACGACTGGGCTGGGCAAGCTGGGAAGACTGCAACTCCGTGGCCCCCGGCGCCTGCCCGTGGCTGACAGCCATCCCAGGCACCAGGTGACAGGGCGGCCAAAATGCGATCCCATCCATCCCATGGCCTCTCGCAGCATAGAGCGCGCTCGGTCAGCGGAATATGCGCGCCGAGCTTTGATAGGTAGAGACGACGTCCAGGGCGATACACGCAGTCATCACCTAGCCTCCTCTCCTGGCCCGGCCTCGCCCTCCTCTTCCGCCAGCCTGGCCAGGTACTCCTGCGCGATGCTGCGCGCGGCCTTCGCGTTCAGCGTGGCCTCGTACACCGTGCAGTCCTTCTCCGGGCCTTCGGTCCACTTCTTGCCAACCGAGGTGGTGCGGACGCTCCACCCTCCGTGGTCGTGGTGGACGACATAGACGGTCATGTCCTTCATGGTGATTACCTTTCCTTCCTGATCTCCCCGACCAGCTCGGGCCAGCGGGCAGCGAACCGGATGCATCTGGCCTAGACTGCCGACCCCGGCCACCGGCACCCACCTCAGCGCGTCCGTCTCCCAGCCATGCGCGGGACCGGATGCTGACCGTCGGCAGCTCGGCCACGTCGAACTGGACGGCGTAGGTGTGATATGCCCAGCCGCACCCGTGCCCGCACGGTGCGTCGGTCTCAGCGACCACGCACAGCCGGGGACGGCCCGTTATCGAGCACGACCGCCGCGCCGACACGCGGCAGCCCGTCGCCAGGCCCCGGGTCCCTACCTTCCCGGCGAAGACGCCGTAGTCCGTGGCCAGGGTGCCCGTCCATCACAAGCGACGGTCCGGCGCGCTCGCTCGAAACGCGGCATGTGAGTATGTTGAAATCCAGCGCCGGTGCAACCTCTGTCAGCATCGTCATAGCGAAATAGCCGTGCTGTCGTGGGCAGCTCACTGCTGCAGTTCAGCGTCGCCGGACATGGACCAGGCGCAGGACACAACTTCTAATCCTCTTTGAATTCAATGGCAACTTTTACCGCTTTTCGATAATTTTCAGCAAGCAATTCAACTTTGAACTCGCTTTTTGGGCGTTCACTGAACAAGGTAACAAGAGGCAGATCAGGGATTCTGCGGGTCGATTTGCCGTGTATCGTATATTCCGATCCGCCATCCCATTGCGCGGCAAGGACAACCATCCCTGATGTCTTAAAATGCGTGCCTTTCCAGGTCGGCCCCTGACTCCTGTCTTTCCAAGGCCCATCCAAATTATAGCACTCGGGCTGGGTCCAGCAAAGGCCCATCGATGAATCATCATCTTCCCCGAACCGGATGATTACCGCAGGGCTCTTGGCTGGGTACCTGCTCTTATTATCAATCCACATATATGCGATGTGGGTAGATGCCTTCAGATCATCCCACAAGGATTCCCTAGGGTCGTCCCACAGAAATTTAGGATCTTCGCTGGAGGGGCCGCGAGATTTGAACCAAGCCCTGAGTTTCCCTCGCCGTTCACTATCTGTCATGTATTTAAGGTCGTATTTGCGGGGATCTTGCCTATAAAGCATGATCCCAAGTTCCAGGTCGGGGGGCCCCGTTGAAACCTGATAGGCCAAGAGCGCAAATACTGCTGCGAAGAATGCGATAGCCAGGGTTGCAATTGCAAATTTGTCAGTGGGGCCAATCTTGGGCCGCAGTTGCGTCCAATCACTATAAGCCCATAGACCAGATGCAATCCCAATTATTACTAGCACAAGCCAACTGAAAAACAGTATGAGTCTTCGCGGCAGTCCTGATCGGCGAAAAAATTTACCAAGAAAACCCGCCAGCTCGGTAAGTCCGCAATTAAAAAGATCTCTGTCGGCTTCATTGCCGTTCTCGTCCCCAGTGGGCATGCCTGACAGCGTACCTCAGGTCGCCGCGTAAATCGCAGTCTTGGCTACGTGGGCCGGGGTTCCTGATCAGCCCTATGGGGCCTGGTCGGTGCGCTCGGCGAGGATGTGCTCCAGTAGGAGTGCGATCGTTTGCGCCTCCCCGCGATCACTTATGTGCAGGCCGCCAACGTACTTACCCGGGATCGTCGGTAGAGGCCACGATGTCCGCCAGCGGGGCCCTGCTGGATCGTCAAGAGCCTCATGCCCTCCAAGGCCTAGCAAGACTGCACGCGCCGTCATTGCGGAAAATGAGGACGTCCGCCTTGCCGGTACCGATGTATAAATATGCGGCGCCCGATCACATCCTTGACCGTGACTATCACACCCAGCCACGCGAACCCTCCGATAACCGCGCGCAGACCCATCGTTTACGTGCTGTAGAGGCCTTTCCGTGACGGTCTTTCGAGGCGTGCGGAATGTTACCTTGATCGCTGACCGTCAGCCCTTCTGGTGAAGAATGTCCTACCGCATTACGGTGGATGGAATAGATTACGGACGGCGGTCGACCATGGTTCTGCGACCTCAGCTAAGACATAGAGGCGGTTTGATCAGCTGGCCGTGCGCAGAGGCGAGCTCGCGCATGGAAATAATGAATTCGCGCTCCTTGAGCGACCGGTCTGGATTACCGTCATCGGCCAAGAACGCACGCCAAGACACGTCGCCATTCTGGTAACCAGCCAGAATGACGCCGGCAGCTCCCCAGAGATTGACGTCATAGCTACGGTCCGGGAGGCCTGAATCGCGACAGTCTTCATGCCAGACGCAGTAGAGTGTCTCGCCAGACAGTGCCGCAATTGCCGGGAGGTGCACTTCAGCGAGGTACCGCAACCATGGTGGCGCGGATTCCCATTGGCCGCGCTCTATGACGAATATCCGCACGTTAGGAATGCCAACAGCCGCGGCGTGACGAGCGTTTTTTACATACGGCCAGGGTGCAGCAACGTCGGCGAAGGTGCGCCAGACATCATCATTAGCCTCACAGCCATTGTGCGTCCAGGCCTCGAACGGCGTGAAGCCACTTAGCCACGCAGGATATTCGGTTGGCCGAGTCAGCACATGTATGATCTGCTGATTTGCGGGATCCTGCGTGAAAACCTCTTCCCATGCCTCGGCGAGCCGAGCCTCGGCTGCGACCCCGGACAGTTTAGTCATGAGGGGATCTTAAGGGCGGGCAGGCTGAGCTGCAAGCAGTTTGCAACTTCAGGCGTGACGCCGATAATGTCCCCTTTGCCGGAATGATGATCATTTATCGGTATCTGGCTTTTTGGCGATTCGCGAAAGAATGCGGAAAGCCCGGCTACTGAGCTTATCGGGTCCGTAAAGGGCTGTGAGTATCACTAGCACAGTTAGCACGAGCGCGGTAACGACTGTTGCTGTAGTGCACAGTTGAGGGCAGACATGGATGGTGAGGACATTGGTGCCGGCGCTCATTATTCGGAGGGCATTTTGCATGTCTATGACTCCTTCAGTTGCCTGACACCAGCAGGTTCCCTGCTAAGCGCGAGGTCCGGAACAGGTGCTGGACGTGCTCGGACGAACGCGCATGCCTGCTTTGGAAAGCGCCTTACCGGGTATGTACGACGTATCCGAACTGTTCGGACTTGCGGCGGTCCGGCCGACGCTTGGGGCGTGGCGAGATGCCTGGGAAAGGGGAGGCTAGCCCAGTGAATCTGGGCGCGGAACTTAACGCGCTTTTCACGGCGGCTAATCTGGCGCCCGATGAGATCATCAAGCGTTTGCGGCGGTCAGGCTGGACAGTCGGGCGCAGCTCGCTTTACGACTGGCTGAAGGGCCTTCATCTCCCAGACGACGTTGGCGTCCTGCTTGCCATTGTGCGTATATGTCGCGCTGAGGCACGCCAGCGGGGCGCTAGCTTGACTCCCGAGCTGAGTGACGATGCCCACTGGGAGAACCTGCTCCTGCGAGCGAAGCAGGCCAGGGATTCGCGGGCAGAGCGTTACGGGCAGCGCGCTGCGGCTCATGCGCTGCCTGCGAGAGACACCGTGCACACACTGCCGGCCGATGTCGCATCATTCACGGGGCGACGTGCCGAGCTAGAGCGCATCAGGCAGGAACTGCCAGGCCGGTCCGCGTCTGGCGGTGTAGTGCGGATTGATGCGATCGACGGCATGGCGGGGATAGGCAAGACAGCGCTCGCCGTCCACGCTGCACACCAGCTCGCGGGCCAGTTCCCGGACGGTCAGATCTTCCTGCGCCTCCACGGTCACACTCCTGGCCAGCAGCCTCTGGAGCCTGGCGACGCCCTGGCTACCCTTCTACTGGCTACCGGCATGTCGGCAGATCAGGTTCCGCGCGGGCTGGAAGCGAGGCAGCAGCTGTGGAGGGATCGGCTCGCAGGGAAGAAAGTCCTGCTCGTCTTGGACGACGCGACAGGCAGCGACCAGGTTCAGCCCTTGCTGCCAGGTACTGCGTCGACACTGGTGCTGGTCACTAGAGCCCCTGGAAGCCGAGGACGCCACCGTATTGTTCGTCCGGCTTAGCCTCAGGCCTGGGCTTGAGGCTGCGGACCAAAGCATCGCCCGAATTGTCGCACTGTGCGATTACCTGCCCCTGGCGATCCGGCTCATGGCCGGCAAGCTGAAGTACCGACCTACGTGGTCGACTAGCGACCTTGCGGCAGATCTTGCTTCTGCCTCCAACCGCCTAGATTACATTCAAGCCGAGAACGAGTCCGTAGCTGCGGCATTCAACCTCTCGTTCCGGGACCTTAGCGAAAGGCGTCAGCGGTTCTTCCGAAGGCTGGGCCTTTGTCCCGGCAGCGATATCGATGCCTATGCCGCCGCCGCCCTTGATGGCACCGACTTGAATACCGCGCGCGCGAATCTCGACGACCTCTACAACCACCATCTGATCGACGAGCCTACCCGCGGCCGGTATCGCCTCCACGACCTTATCCGCGAGCACGCTGCGGCACTATCCAAAGAAAGCGACCCCGCAGAGCAGGAACAAGCCATGGCGAGGCTCTTTGACTACTATCTGTGCGGAGCTATCACAGCATCCCGCGAGATTGATGTGCGCTTCACCCAGAGCGCCCCTGAGCTGTGCGAGCCAGTCCTCCTCCCGGACCTGTCGACGAGAGAGCTAGCCACTGAGTGGATCAGGACCGAACGGCTGAACCTGCAGGCGGCTGCCGCGCACGCCGCGCAGCATACTCAGCCCGGTTACGCCGCGGACATCGCCACGGCGATGCACTGGTTCCTTTACCTCGAGGGTCCCTGGGACCAGGCACTAAACCTTTATAACATCGCACTCGCTGCCGCCAGGAGAGGTGATGACGAAAAACGTGAGGCCATGACTCTGACTAACGCGGCACTGATTCAATTCTCTGCCGGCGACAGACTAGCCGCAGAGAGAAACTACAAGCGCGCTGTTCGGATATACCGTGATATTGGTGACTTGGCCGGAGAAGCTCAGGCTCTTCACGGGCAGCTAACCACCTCCTTCCTTGTCCGGAATCTCATGGAGGTAATTGAGGAACTGACTCACCTACTGGGCCTTTACGAAGAACTCGATAATGACATAGGCCAAGCGGATGTCGTAATGGACAGAGGAATAACATACGGCTATATGGGAAACTGCCCGGCGGCCTCCGCGGACATAGAGCACGCCCTATCTCTCTACAGAGAACGAGGCGACCGCAGAGGAGAAGCCATGACACATAACAACAAGGCGATGATCCTCACGCTTACCGGCGACTATGCTGACGCAATCGCCGAGGCCGATAAGGCTCTTACGCTCTTCCGTTCTCTCGACATCAAGCAGGGAGTGGCCAATACTCTTATCGGGCTAGGCAGGTTGCAGTGCCTGACCGAAAGTTATCCGGCGGCTGTTGCGAGCCAGGAAGAATCCCTTAAGTTGTACCGGGAACTCGGTGATCGCGGCGGAGAGGCCGACGCTCTGAGTAACCTAGGCGTGGCACTCCACGCGAGTGGCGACCTCCAGGCAGCCCGCCAGCTCCTGGAACAGGCCCTAGGGTTGCAGCGTAGCGTGGGAAACAAAATTGGTCAGGCCGAGGCATTGAACAACCTGGGCGCGCTCATGCTGACCCTGGCGGCCCACCACGAAGCGCAGACATACTATGGGGAGGCGCTTACGATTGCCCGTAACCTAACCTCGCCTCTCGAGGAAGCCCGGGCACTGGAAGGCACAGGCCAGTGCTATTTCCGCACTGGCCGTGAAGACGAGGCATTCGGCCTAATACGGCAAGCCGCAGCGATCTACCACAGCATCGACTCCCCCGGCGCCCGGCGTGCGAATGAACTGCTCCGGAGCTATGATCTCTGATCGGCCAACCGGTGAATCCAATTCAGCTGAGCTAGCGATCGGAGCGGCGCAGAATACATAGATCTGCACCGCCAAGGCACTTACTGATTCACTGTCATCGCTGAGCACGTGTTCGGCACTTGATAATTGATGATAGCCGCTACCGCTGCTGATATTCAGACTGGTGCATAACTATGCAGGAACGCAACGCCCTCAATTCGGCAGAAGAGGACGGTCAGACCCCACGGGATCGCCAAAGTCGTTTGAGACTTGCGTCTCGACGCGCAGCCATTTGCCGTCGATCGCGATCGCGGTCAGCAGCCCGTCCAGGCGCCCGGCGTCCGCCAGGCCGCGGAGCCAGCCGCCGAGGATCTGGTCCAGGATCTCCGTGTCAATGAGGTGGAGCAGCGTCCTGATCCGGGTCTCGCTCGGGGCGGTGATCTTCCGCCGCAGCGGGCAAAGCCGCCCGCTGAGGTCCCGGAGCACGTCCTGGGGCAGGTCAGCTGCCTGGCCGCCGATCTCCCGGAACGTCTTCGCCCCGGCCAGCGTGCACGCGGCGGCGACCGCGAGGACGAACGCGAGCGGGTAGCGGCGGCCCCGGGGCTTCCGCGGGTCCGGGACTGCGGCCAGCACCGCCAGCAGGCCGGGGACCTTCCCGGCCCCGTTCTTGATCATGCTGGTCACGGCGGTAATTCGGGCATGCGACACTGTACCGGCGGCCTTTCGTTCCGGTCTGATAAGGATTCGACACCCGTCATCAAACCGGGCGGGAGGCCGCTCCCGCGAATCACGCGCACCGCTGTAGCCAGCGCTCCAGCGCAGCTAGCCGGCACTCGCCCCGCCGTCAAATCAGGCACTCGCATACTCATCGCCGCACTCGGCTACATAACACCAACTCGCCGATCCCGTGGTCAGACCCGATTCCGCGAATAGCGCGGTGAACTGATTCCTGCCTCCGTAAATGATCATGGCGTGCCAGGATTCCTGGTAGCGGGCATGCCGGTAATCCCGGAGTCGCGGCGCCGGGTTCGCGAGTTGCGGGCCTTTCTGCAGGTCGGAGCCGGGAGGCCGCGGGCAAGGACGGGAGAGCTCAAAGCTCAGTAGGCGCAGGTCAGGCGGGGGCGGGCAGGTCGCGCAGCCGGGCCAGGACCTCGGGAAGCAGGCCGTGGCCGGGCGGCAGCCGCAGGACCAGGTGCCGGGCGTGGCGGATGAGCCGGCCCGGGACGGCGATCAGCCGCCAGCGCAGGGTCGCGATCATGGCCTTGCCGCCGCGCACGCCGTGCCCTGCTGCGATGTCCTCGCCAGCGAAACTGGCGGTGAGCTGGTGCAGCCAGGCGGCCATGGTCGCGGCGAGCAGCGCGCCCCACATGCTGCCGGGCGCCGGGCCGGGCGCGTTCATCGAGACCGACTCCCACGGCTACGCCATCGCGGCCGGCGCCTCAGACGAGGCGGGGCTGAGCGTCACGTCCGCGCAGGTCCAGGAAGCGACCGCCGAATCCCTGGACAGCCGGACAACACCGAAAGCTTGACGAGTCCGCGCTCACTTCGTCTGGCGCTTCGCGATCTTGCCTGCGGCGGCGCGGGCTTCGGGGCTGAGGCCTCCGTGCTTATCGACTGCGTCGAGCAGTTCACGTCGGCGGCGGGCAGCGGGATCGGTGTCCGCGGACGGCGGTGAGGGCCGCCAGGGACCGCGTGACAGCGCGACCGCGAGCCGTTGCTCGCGTACTGCGGCTTCCGCCCGCTCCTGCCGGGCCAGGCGTCGGCGGCGGGCGCATGCCCAGCCGATGTGACACAGAGTCGCGACCCCGAGCACCAGGTTGAGCAGCACGGCGACAGGCACTCCCCCGGGGCGCCACAACCCGAAGAGCAGCAGGAGCGGGATCCACAGGAAAAACGCGTATCGTGCCGCGGCGGGAAATCGCCGCCGCTTGTGGCCGGGCGCCTCGTCCCGGTCATTCCGGATCCGCACGGGGGCCGCCTTTGCTTCGCGGGCCGTCCCCAGCAGGCTAGCCTGGCGGCACGCGACTCATGACCTGACGTGCCGAGCAAGACGCGTACCGTCACGAGATCGTCAGATCCCCCATCGCACGCGGGGCTCAGCGTTCGCCGCGGATGAGTTCGTCGCGGAGTTCCTTGAGGGGGCGTCGTTCGCGCCGGGTCTGGAGTTGCCAGAAGTCCCAGCCGTTGGCGGATTTGGTGTGCCGGGCGTAGGCGGCCGCGCTGGACAGCGAGGTGAAGGGCTCGCCGCCGGCCAGCTTGATGCGGCCGTCGTCCAGGACGATCGCCTGGTGCTCGGTGCCGCGGTGGATCGCGACGAGGGTGTCGCCGGCCTTGAGCAGCCCGGCCGCCATGAGCCGCGGGATATCGATGCCGTAGTGGGTGCGTGCCCGCTGGACCGGTCCGGGGATCCGGCGGGTCTCCGGGATCGTGAACCCGAGCCGGACCGGATCCCAGATGATCTCGCATAGGCGCCGGTAGAGCTCCTGGCGGGTGAGGATCGCCTTGTCGTCGAAGTCCCCCGGATAGGGGTGCATGAGCTTGACGAGGTCGTACTGCTTCAGGAAACCGATGAATTTCGGATTCCGCTTGTGGGTCGTCGGGTGCAGGGACGAGGCCAGGAAATTCTGGCCGCGGTAGTACTCGACCTTGGCGCTGTACGGGTCGTCGCGGTAGCTGGCGTTGTCCGAGCGGTGCAGGAGCAGCAGGGCGCCGAACCGGTTACGGAACCGGTCGAAGGCGGCGCGGTTCTTGACCAGGTCCTGGTAGCGCTCGAAGTGGTTGGCCCAGATGTGCTCGATCTGGTGGGATCGCTGCTCGTCGAGGTACTCACCGATCCGGTCGGGCTCGCCGCATCCGGTCTCGGTGAAGGCGGTGAGCCGGGCGAGCAGGTAGTGGACCTGGCGCCGGTTGTCCGGGCCGAGCGAGAAGGTCGCGACATCGGCAAAATCGCCTTGGTCGGCGGCCAGTTCGGCGTTGAGCAGGCCGGTGACCGCTTCCAGGTCGCCGGCGTCGCGCAGCTTGGGGATCAGGTTGCGGACGACGGCGTCGAGTTCGGAGGGATGCGCGGAGTGCCCGGAGATGATCCGGTGGACGTAGAGCAGGTCGAGGTAGTCGGCGACGCGCCGGGCCTTGGCCCGGATCTGCGGGGGTGAGTCACCGCGACGGACAGAGGCGCGCGCCAGGACCGTTCGGCATGATGAACGGCCTCGGGTGGACGGGCGCGGCACGGTGGCGCAGACCCCGGCCGGCCGGCATCGGCCTCAAGCCGGACGGCGATCAGCTCCGGGACATGGAAAGCGACAAGCTGTCCCGGCGCGACCGGTTCCGCAAGGAGCTGTACCGGGAGGCTAAGGACATCCAGGATGTCAGCGAGAAGAACGTCACCGATATCGCGAGCCTGCTCGGCCCGCACCCGCCCGCGGGCCACGCCGAGACCGTGGCCCGGCCGTCCATCGAGGCATCGTCTCCGCCGCCCGTTGATGCCGGGAGCCTGGCCACCGCCGGGCTGGCGCTCGGCCTGGTGGCCGAGCGGGCTATCAGCTGGGCGCTGATCGCCGCCACGTTCTTCGAGGCCGCCGATCAGCGCTTCGCGGCTGGCCACACCAAGGCGGACATCGTCGAGTTCGTCGCCGCGGCCCGGGCTTCTTCCCCGGGCGCGGCGGACAAGGTCGACCCGCTGCTCGCCGAGCGCATGATCGGGGGCGTCTTCGAAGACGAGAGCCTCGGCGACGTCTCTGGCCAGGTCGTGGTGGAGACGCAGCTGCTGCTGCTGGCCGCGCTGCTGGGCGAGGCCAGGCCCGGCCCGGCCGGGCTCGACGCGCTCCTGGCCGAAGGCCGGAAGGTCGCCGACGAGTGGACCAGCTGAGCGTGGCCGTCGTGAGCGGCCAGCAGGTAGCGGCGCTGCGGGCGGCCCTGGCGTTCGACCCGGCGCAGGCGCAGGAATGGCGGGCGCGGCTGACCGGCTCCGGAGATCTGGACGGGTTCAGTGAGCTGATCTACGCGGGGTTCGTAGTAGCGGTCCGCCGCTACTTCGGCACGGGCTGGTCACGCGGCGACGTCGTCCGGTACGTGGGCACCGTGCGTGCGCATGGCCCGGCTGGGGACGACATCGACCCATCGGTCGCCGAGGCGCTGATCCTGCGTGCCCTGGGCGCGGACCAGCCACTGGACGCCAGCTTGGAGGCCAAGGTGGAGGTGCAGACCGTCCTGCTCGGCGTCCTGGCCGCTGACCTCGAGCTCGATGATGCGGGTCTTCACCTGTTCGTCGGGCAGGCTCGTGAACTGGCTGATGGGTGGCTGGCTGAACGCGGCTGACCATTACCGTGTCGCCTGGCAGCCGTGCGAGCCGCGGCCGCGCAGGCCCGGTACACCCGGGCACGCCGCTGGCTGGTGGCCTGGGCGTCCAGGCTGGCGAGCAGGGGGCCGATCTGGTCTAGGTGCCGGGTGAGGGCCGGGGCGGCTGACCATGTAGGCGATGTCGTCGGGGACCAGGACCTCGGTCTGCCAGGCTAGCCGTAGAGGGCAAGCAGGTCCGGGGTATCTGGCCACGCCACCTGGCGGCGCGGCCGATGATGACAGGGTGCTGCATTTCGTCGATGACGATCCCGGCTACCTCAGCTGGATCGCCGGCCATCCTGAGGGCTACGTGGTCAGCACCGCCAGGCGCCCGTCGGCCGCCTACTTAATGCTGCACCGCGCGACCTGCAAGACCATCACCCGGCTGCAGCCCCGCGCCAGGACGTTCACCGGGCCGTGGAGCAAGCTGTGCGGCGACCGGGACGAACTCGAGGCGTACGCCCGCGGCCTCGGCGGAACCACGCTGGCGTGCGGCCACTGCCTGCGATCGCGTTGATGACCCGACGGCCCGGCAACGGCCGCAGCGATGGGATATGCCGACCGTAATTCGCCTGGTCTGAGCGCTCTGAGGACTGCCAGATCTTGACGGCAAGAAGGATCATCGCGACGGCGAACGGCAGCATGAACAGCACGACCTGGGGGCCGATAGCGCCCATTGACTCGGCGACCTCCAGGCCGACGGTGAACAAGACGGCCAGCCAGCGCGGCACTCGGCGGCTGCGCCACAACGCGAACCCCATGACGACCGGCGCGATGTATTCGCTGGCGAAGTAGATGTAGGCGGCGGCCTGAGCCGGCCAGGAACCGAAGCTGGTCACCAGGAACTGGGCGGCCGCGGCCTGGGTCATGTGCGCTGAGGCCGCGACCGCGAGGCTGATCCCGCCCAGGACGTTGAGCATGGCCCCGGCGAAAGCGCCCAGGCCGCCCAGCAGCGCGGCGATGGTGGCGATGACCCAGCCGCGTCCGGTGACCAGCTTGGTGATCGCCGCATACGACACTGCCAGTCCGCCGAGCGCCAGCACCGACAGCGAACCCGACAGGTACAGCTGGGAGGAGTGGGCCGACGCGATCGGCAGCAGCCGGAGCCCGACGGCCGTGCTGGTGACCACCTGGTCGGTGCCCTTGGGGTCCAGCGCCTCGGCGCCGATGTA
>JBEKJP010000229.1:0-12213 GCA_050011155.1 Streptosporangiaceae bacterium | reverse complement strand
CCCGCGGATCTTCACCTGATCGTCGACCCGGCCGAGGAATTCGTAGCTGCCGTCCGTGCGCAGGCGCGCCCGGTCGCCGGTCCGGTAGAGCCGGCCCTGCCCGTACCGGTCAGCGACGAACCGGGCCGCCGTCAGTTCTGGGTCGCGGCGGTAACCGCGGGCCACGGCCGCGCCGCCGATGTACAGTTCTCCCGGCACGCCCGCCGGAACCGGAGCTCCGGCCGCGTCCCTGACGGACGCGCAGGAATGCTCGAGCGGAGCACCGATCGGCGGGTTCGCCTGACGCGGTCCCGTTCCCGTGACATCCCAGACCAGCGCGCCGACCGTCGTCTCGGTAGGACCGTAGTGGTTAAGGATGCGCAGCGCGGGCGCGAGTTCTCGCACCCGGTCCACCAGCGGCCAGCCGAGTGCCTCCCCGCCGATCACCAGGGTACGGCGAGGCAGCAGGTCACGCTGGTCCGGACCTGCCGCGTCGAGCAGCGCTGCCAGGTGCGAGGGCGTGAGCTTGAGGTGATCCGGAGGCGCGGCGCGGAACGCCGACGCGAGGACCGTGGCATCGGCGGCCTGTTCCCGGTCGCAGACGTGCAGGACGCCGCCGCTGCATAGGGCACCGAAGACACTGGTGTGGCCGAGATCGGCGGCCAGGGTAGAGACCAGTGCGAACCGCTCGCCCGGCGTGGCGCCCAGGCGGTCCAGGATGGCGGTGACGTATCGGTGCAGATGCCGGTGCTCTACCTCCACGCCCTTGGGCCTGCCGGTGGATCCCGAGGTGAACATGACGTACGCCAGGTCCCCCGGACTAGCGCCGGCGGGTTCGGCGGCCGGATGTGCGGCGATGTCCCAGGGCACGAACGGCGTCTGTCCGGCGAGCATCCGCAGCCGCGGCGACCCCACCACCGCGGCAGTGCCTGCGGCGCCGAGCAGGTCCTTCACTCGCGCCTCGGGCGCGTCCGCATCTACCGGCGCGTAGGCCGCGCCGGTGCGCAGGATGCCCAGGATCCCCGCCACCGAGCTCGCAGCGCGTTCGGTCAGCAACCCGACGACCGCGGCGGGCGTCACTCCGGCCCCGGTGAGCTCCGCGGAGATCGCCCGCGCGCGGGCGTCGAGCTGCCGGTAGGTAAGGCAGGTCACGCCATCTGTGACGGCGGGTGCGTCCGGCCGCGCCCGGACCTGTGCGTCGAACAGCCCGAGCACCGTCCCGGCCTGCCGGGGCCGGGATCCGGTGACCAGGGCCCTGGCCTCGTCGTCGGCAAGCATGGCGAGTTCGCCGACGGGCCGCTCCGGGTTGCGAAGCAAGCTGGCCAGCAGCGTCAGGTACTGACGGGCCAGCCGGGCGATCGAGGCCTCGCCGAACAGTTCGGTGCGGTAGGTGAACGCCAGTTCGGTACGTCCGGCTACGTCATCCACCGACAGGCTCAGGTCGAGCTTGGCGGCGCCCGGGTCGGCCGGTACCTGCACCGCTTCGACGCCGGCCAGGTCGAGGCCGCGTCGCGGTACGTTGCCGGCCACGGCCATGATCTCGAACAGCGGCGCGCCAGGCGCCTGGTGGCCGGCCCGCGCTTCGTCTACCAGCCGCTCGAACGGCACGTCGGCGTGCTCGAGATCATGCAGCAGGGTCTCCCGAACGCGCCGGATCAGTTCCAGGCCCGGGTCGCGCGCCTGCACGCGCAGCCGGACGGGCAGGCTGTTGACGAAACAGCCGATCACGCGGGCCAGCTCGGGCGCGTTCCGGCCAGCCACGGCCGTGCCGAGCACGATGTCCTCCGCCGCGGTCCACCGGGAGCAGGCCGCGGCGAAACCGGCGAGCAGCACCATGAACGGCGTCGCCCTTTCCGCGGCAGCAGTCCGGCGGACAAGCTCGGAGAGCTCGGGTGGCAGATCCGTGCTCCAGATCCGGCCGCCCGAGCCCGGCTCCGGCGGCCGCTGCCATTCGGCAGGCAACCGGAGCGCGGGCGGGGCGCCGGCCATTCGCTCACGCCAGTACGCGATGCCACGGGCGAGCCGGTCGCCGTCAAGAGCGAGTTCCTGCCGCCGGGCCGCCTGCGGGTACGGAATCGCCGTCGGGGCCGGGAGGCGGCGGCCGGCGATCCGCGCGGCGTAGGCGGCGGAAAGCTCGTCGGCGATCAGGCCGATCGACCACCCGTCAGCCGCGATGTGGTGTACCACGACCGCGAGCTCGTGTGTCTGCGGGCCGGTCTGGGCAATGGCCGCACGGATCGGCAGGCCGGCGTCAAGCGCGAACGGCCGGGCCGATTCCGCGTCCAGCCAGCCCTGCCCGCCGCTCTCCCGCCGCAGCCGCAGGTCCGCCGCCGGGCGGAGAACAGGTACCGGCTGCCCGTTCTCGGAGGCGTAGCCCGTGCGCAGCACCGGGTTCCTGACCGCGATGTCGCGCAGGGCGTCGCCCAGCGCGGTGGTGTCCAGGTCGCCGTGCAGCCGCCAGGCGAGCGGGATGTTGTAGGCAGCGCTGTGCGGGATGAGCTGATGAAGGAACCACATGCGGCGCTGAGCAGAAGACAGCCAGGTAACAGGCATGTCCGTTCGGGGAAAAATGTCTTGCGGTTTTGCGTGCCGCGCCCGGGCCAGCCTGGCGGCCAGCCGGTCTCTTGCCTGCGGGGGGACGCCGGTCAGGTCCACGAGTTCTCCTCAGCTGCGGCCAGCTCGGCCTGGATGTCGGCGAGGACGGCTTGCTCGATACGGGCCGCCAGGCGCGCTACCGTGGGCGCTTCGAACAGCGCCCGCAGCGGCAGGTCGATGTCGAGCCGCTCCCGCAGCCTGGCGGCGACCTGGGCGCCGAGGAGCGAGTCGCCCCCGAGGGTGAAGAAATCATCGTCAATGCCGATGTCGTGACGACGGAGCAGTTCCGCCCAGGCTTGCGCCACGACGTGCTCGGCGTCCGAGCGGGGGCCTTCCCCGGTTCGCACGGATTCCGGAGGATCAGGCAGCGCCCGCCGGTCGAGCTTGCCCGTGGCCGTGCGCGGCAGGGTATCGAGCGGAACGACCTCGGCAGGCAGCATCGAATCCGGCAGCCAGCGGCGCAGCCCGGCCTTGAGTTCGCCTGGATCGC
The DNA here is from genome assembly GCA_050011155.1 of Streptosporangiaceae bacterium. Taxonomy (GTDB): domain Bacteria; phylum Actinomycetota; class Actinomycetes; order Streptosporangiales; family Streptosporangiaceae; genus Palsa-504. The sequence goes on along the minus strand of JBEKJP010000229.1, from coordinate 9,149 downwards.
TCGGCGCCCCTGCGCCCAGGACCGCGTACCCGATCAGCCGCTGGCCGGCCACCGGGTGGTGGTGCACGCGTACCGCGGCATCGGCCACGCCGGGCAGCGCCCGCAGCGCGGCCTCCACCTCTGTGATCTCCACCCGCACCTGGCCGTCGGCCTGGAACCGGCCCAGGTCACCGGTCCGGTAGACGCGAGCGCCGGGAGGAGCCAGCTCGCCTGCGAAGGGGTGCGGCACGAACTTCTCTGCGGTGAGCCCCGGCTGGCCGAGGTAGCCGCGGGCCAGCCCGGCGCCGCCGATGTGGACCTCACCCACTACGCCGCGGGGGACGGGCTGACCGTGGCGGTCAAGCACCAGCACGTCGACGTTGGCCAGCGGCCGCCCGGCCGGCGGCAGGCCGGGACCCGGCGTACACTCGGCTGTCGTCGTGCAGACCGCGGCCTCGGTCGGCCCGTACGCTTGTACGAACCGCCGGCCAGGCGCCCAGCGTGCCACCAGGTCGGCCGGACAGGGCTCGCCGCCTGCCACGACGATCCGCAGGTCCGGAAGGCCGGCCTCTGGCAGGCCGGCCAGCAGCGACGCGGGCACCACCAGGTGACTCACCCGGGCCTCGCGCAGCAGGCGTGCCAGGTCCTGGCCCGCGAGCACTTCTGGTCCGCGGATGACCAGCGTACCGCCCGCGGCCAGCGTGGCGCAGATGTCGGTGATGCTCACGCCGAAACCGAGCGGCACGTACTGCAGCGCACGGCTGTCTGGTCCCAGGTGGAAGCGCCTGATCTTCTCCAGCGTGACGTTGAGCAGTGCGGTCGAGGAAACCTGCACGCCCTTGGGTTGTCCGGTGGAACCGGAGGTGTAGATGACGTATGCCGGCGGGTCCGCGTCACGCGGCCGCGGCGGTGGCGCGGAGCGGGTCTGGCCCGCGGCCGCTGTCAGCGTCGGGACGCCCGGCGCGAGCGGCCGCAGCCGGTCTCGCAACGATGTGCTTGTGAGGACGATGGCGGGCTGGACACCCCGGACGATCTCCCGCAGCCGCTCGTCGGGGTACGCCGGGTCGAGCGGAACGTACACCCCGCCGGCGGACAAGACGGCGAGCAGGGCCACGACGGGCTGAACGGACCGCTCGAAACAGACCGCAACCGGGTCGGCCGTGCTCACCCCGGCGTCGCGCAGCCGCCAGGCCAGCGCGTTGACCTGCCCTGTGAGCTCGCGGTAGCTCAGCTGGCCGTCGCCGCACCGCACGGCCGTGGCACCCGGCCTGGCGGCGGCGGCCGCCGCCACCAGCTCCGGTACGGTGACTTCGGGTATGGTGCGCTTCTCGCCACGGCCGAGTCCGGCGATCCGGAGCCGGTCCGCTTCCGGCATGAGCGGCAGCGCCGTGACCCTGCCCTCCGGGTTCTGGACGCCGGCGGCCAGCACGTGGACGAACTGGGAGAGCAGCTGCTCAGCGGTGTCCGGCTCGAACAGCTCGGTGTCGTATTCCAGCGCCAGCACGGGCCGCCCTCGCACTTGCTCCAGTGAGAAGGTGAGCTCAAAACGCGCCGTTCCGGCGTGGACTTCCTCGGCGAACGAGATCTCCAGGCCGCCGTCGCGCGCAGTCCGTCCCGGCGGCTGCGCCGCGAGCATCACGCGGACCAGCGGGCGCGCGCCGCGGTCTCGGCTGTCGCCGGAGATGGCCAGGATCTGCTCGAACGGCAGCGCCTGGTGCTCGAGCGCGCCGAGCACGACGTCGCGCAGCCGGCCGATCAGCTGGCGGAACGTGGGCTGTCCGGACAGGTCGCAACGCAGCGGGAGCACGTTGACAAAGCACCCGATGACGTCCTCGGACGCTGCGTCGGGGCGGTTCGCGGCGGGCACGCCGATCACCACGTCGCGCTGTCCCGTCCAGTGGTAAAGCAGCGTGGCCAGCGCGGCCATGGCCGCGGTGAAGAACGTCCCCTCCTCCTCGCGGGCCAGGTTCTCTGCGGAGCGCAGCAGCGGATCCGGCAGTTCGGCCACCAGGGTCCGGCCGGTGAAGGCGGGCGTAGTCGGCCGGGGGCGATCGGCCGGCAGCGCGACCGGCGCCGGCTGGCCGGCCAGGTGCACGGCCCAGTACTCGGTCAGCCGCCGCAGCCTCTGCCCGCTCAGCTGCCCGGCTTCCCGCCGCGTGCAGTCCGCGTAACTCAGTGGCTCGGCCAGCGGCGTCCCGGCGTAGAGCGCGGCGAGCTCGCGGGCGAGCAAGCCCACCGACCAGCCGTCGATCGCGAGATGGTGGACGGCGAGCAGCAGCTGCCACTCATGCTCGGCGACCCGGAGCAGCGACGCCCTGATCAGGTGTCCAGAAGCCAGGTCGAACGGCCTGCCGCACTCGGCCTCGAGCAGCGCCCGGCGGGCCTGGGGTGGCGCCACCCGCAGGTCGGTCTCTGACACGTGGACGGGATAAGGCGGGATCACGATCTGAACCGGCCCGGAGACTCCGGGGGCCGCGATCCGGGTCCTGAGTGCCTCGTGCCGGCGTAGCAGGCCGGCCAGCGCGCCGCGCAGCGCCTCCCGGTCAAGATCGCGGCCCGGGTCTGGGCGCAGGTCGAACAGCAGCGCGTTGGTGTAGAGAGCATGGTCAGGGGCGAGCGAGTCAAGCAACCACAGCCGCCGCTGGGCCGGGCTGGCCGGTGTGGGCGTATCCGGTCTGGGCGTATCCGGTGCGGGCGTATCCGGTGCGGCCTGCTCGGCGACGCGAACGGGCCCGGGCCGCGCGCCCCCGGCCCGGTCGGCGAGCTCGGCGACGGTCAGGCCGCTGAAGAAGCGGCGCAGCGGCACCTGGATGCCGAAGCGGTCAGCGATCCGGGCGGCGATCCGCGCCGCGCTCAGCGACGTCCCGCCGACCTGATCGAAGGCATCGTCGACGCCTATCGCGTCCGCTTCGGCCAGGTCCGCGCGCAGTACCTCGCGCCAGATCTCCAGCATCGCGCGCTCGGCCGGGGTGCGCGGCGGCGTCCCGCGCAGCGTCGCCAGCGGGTCAGGCTCGGGCAGCCGGGCGAGGTCTACCTTGCTGTTCGGGGCCAGCGGGAGCGCGTCGAGCAGCATAATGACCTGCGGCACGAACGGCTCAGGCAGGTGCATCCGGAGATGACGGCGCAGCTGCGCGGTCGTCGGCACGTGAGCGCCGGCCGGCACCACGTAGGCGACGAGCTGGGTACCACCCGGGCCGGCGTACGGACGCACCACGGCGGCGGCGACGCCGGGATTTCGCAGCAGCGCCGCCTCGACTTCTCCTCGTTCGATCCGGTTGCCTCGGACCTTGACCTGGCCGTCTACCCGGCCGATGAAGTGCAGCAGCCCGTCGGCGGTCCGCCGGACGACATCGCCGGTCCGGTACCGCCTGCTGCCCGGCGGCCCGTCCGGGTCGGGCGCGAACGCCGCCGCGGTGAGCGCGGGCCGGCCGAGGTATTCGCGGGCGACGCCCGTCCCGCCGAGGTAAAGCTCGCCGGGCTCGCCGTCCGGCACGGGAACGGCGCCGGCGTCGAGCACGGCCGTCCGCAGCCCGGGCCGCGGACGGCCGATGTCAGGCAGGTCCTCACCGCCCGGCTCGATGACGCCGTACGTCGCGACTACCGTGCACTCGGTCGGGCCGTAGCTGTTCACCAGCGCGAAGGGCAGGCCGGCGCACGGCCGGCGGCGCAGCCGGTCGCCCCCGGTCAGCAGCACTCGCAAAGCCGCGGAGTCCGGCCAGGGCAGCGCGATCAGCTGCTCGGTCAGCACGGTAGGCGCCCACGTGACGGTAATGGCCTCGGCCAGCAGCCAGTCCCGCAGCAGCGCGGGGACCAGCCGGGCCCGCTCCGGCGGCACGTGCAACGACGCTCCGGCCGACAGCGCGCCCCAGATCTCCCAGGCGCTGGCGTCGAAGCCGATGCCGGCGACGACGCTCACCCGGTCAGCGGCCGTGATCCCGAACGCGCCGTGGTGCCACCGGATGAGGTCGGCGAGCGCGGCGTGTGACACAGCTACGCCCTTGGGCGTGCCAGTCGATCCTGATGTGTACATGACATACGCCAGGTCGCCGGGACCCGTTAGTGCCTCGTCCGCGGTGCCGTCCGCGGTGCCGTCCGCGGTGTCGTGCGTGCCGAGTTCGTCGAAGGCCAGCACCGGGACGCCGGTGGCCACCGCGAGTTCCGGCATGGTCAGGAGCGCCGCGGCGCCCGCGTCGCGCAGCAGCAGCTCACGGCGCGCCGTCGGATGCTCCGGGTCGAGCGGCAGGTAGCTCGCCCCCGCCAGCCATGCGCCGAGGCATCCGGCCACAAACTCCGGGCTTCGATCCGCGCACACGCCGACGGTCCTGGCGCGGACACCGCCCAGCTGGTCCAGTGACGCCGCAACGATCCTGGCGCGGCTGAGGAGCTCGCCGTAGCTCGTGCTCCTGTCACCGCATCGCATGGCCACAGCGTCAGGAGCGATGCCCGCGACCGCGCGTATCTGATGCCAGGCAGTCGACGGGCCCGGAGCACGGACCGCGTGCTCCGCGCCGATGACGAGCTGCGACATGGCCGCCTCCCCTAACAATCGATAGCAGATAGCCAATCCAGGATCACCCGGCGGTACTTAACAAGGTCTTAATTCCTGGCTCGCCCGGACATTAAGAGGACGTTAAGGGGCACGAGTCCATGCTGAATGGGAGTCATCCAGGAAATCCGCTCGGCGGCTAGGCCGTGCCTGGCATGATGCCTAGCGCAAAAGATCCCATGTTGTTTCGAGAGGGGGTGAAATAACAATGGAATTTGATGTTACTGCTCTTGAGATGCTCCCAGACGGGGAGACGGAGGGCCTGGTGCCGTGCCTTCGTACCTGCAGTGTCACGTGCGGCTTCACGTGCATCGCCACCAGCCCCGTCGAGTAAGGGCCTGCGAGCAATCGCTAACGGCGTCCGGATGAACGGCCTGGCCGGCTGGCACACTCACTAGCCGACCAGGCCTCCTGACTGAAAGCAGCACAGAGAGCAAGCTCATGACATCAGCGCGAAGTGACCTGGACCAGCCGATCCTGCTTGACCTGATGAAAGCTGCCCTGGACAGGACCGGAAACGGAAACTGGCGCCTTAGAACTGGCGACTTCTGGTGCCAGGTCATTCCGGCGGATCATTGTTTCCGGCCGCAAGGGTGGAAAGTGCATGTTTCCGCCACTCCGCTCTCTGCTCCCGTCGTCCTGACTCGATGCGCCATGGTCCTGATCCGTAACGGATGCGCTTTTAAATTCGCCAGCGACCTGGCCAAAGTCCACACGCTAGTAGAAAGAACGTATTCGCGAGGCGGCGGCGGGAAATTCATTACCGCGTACCCGGCCGATGATGAGCAGTTCCGCCAGATTGCCGCTGAGCTGGACGAGGCCACCCTCGACTTGCACGGCCCGAAGATCCTCTCCGACCGGCAGTTGCGGCCGGGAAGCATCGTCCACTACCGGTACGGGGTAGGTGACGCCCGGCCGGTGCTGACGAATGACGGGAGCTTCGTTTCTGTGCTCATAGCGCCGGACGGCACCACGGTGCCGGACCAGCGGCGCGCCTGGTTTTCGCCGCCTCCCTGGGCAGGCTCGCCATTTCCAGGAGTCACAGTGGCGGCGCCGACGGCGCCCGATGCGGTCCAGCTGGCCGACCGGTTCATTGTCCGCCGGGCGGTCAGGCACGCCAACAAAGGCGGCGTGTACGTGGCCACTGACACGGGGCACGGGACAGATGTGATCATCAAGCACGCCCGCAGGCACATGGGTGCCAGCCTCGACGGCTTGGATTCCCGCGATTACCTGCGGCACGAGGCGGAAATGCTCGACGCTTTCGCCCCCCTGAGGATCTCCCCGCGCAAGATTGCCTTGTTCGAGCAGCAGGGCGACCTGTTCCTCGCGGAAGAACTCGTCCCTGGCGTGCGCTTGGAGCAATGGGCTGCCGCGAAGCCAGGTCAGCGGGCTGGGGGTGCTCTCTCGCCGGCGGCCGCGATCGAGCTAGCCAGCCGGCTGGTCGAAGTTTTCGCGACGGCGCAGAGCACGGGTCTCGTCCTGCGGGACTTCAACCCGAACAATCTCATGGTGACGCCGGACAACGAGTTCCGTCTCATTGACCTCGAGTTCGCCGTGCTTCCCGGCGAGAATGTCCCGCGCTGCCTGACTCTGGCCTATGCCGCGCCTGAGCAGGCCGAGGCACCGTCCTTCGGTCCGGCACCTGGCCAGGAGGCCGACCTCTACAGTCTCGGCGCCACGTTGTTCTACCTGCTCACTGGAACGCATCCCCTCTTCCCAGCCGACGTCCCGCCGCGACGCCACCTTGGTGACAGGCTCGCGGAACTCGTATCGCTTATGGCACCTGGAAATGCCGCGCTCGCGGACCTCGCGCCGCTCATCCGCGGCCTGATGGACGAGGTTCCCGGCCATCGCTGGACGGTGGCCAGGGCCAGGGAATTCCTCGCCGAGCGCGCGCCCGCGTCGCCTGATGTCCAGGTCAGTGCCTGGGGCAGCCCGGCCAAGGCCAGCGCGGCCTCGCCGGACCTGAACGCGCTGGTGCGCGATGGTCTCACGCACGTGCTCCGGGCCATGACGCCCGGTAAGGCGCGGCTGTGGGCCTCTGGTGATTTCGGAACCGACACCGACCCGTGCAACGTGCAGCACGGCGCGGCCGGCGTCATGGCCGTCCTGGTACGCGCCGCCCAGGCTGGCGAGCACGCCGGACCCGGTGATGCCGGGCTCGGTGAGGCGGTGGCGACGGCGGCCGACTGGATCGGCGAACGGCTCCACGCGGTACCGCGCATCCTGCCCGGTCTGTACTTCGGCCGGTCGGGAACCGCCTGGGCACTACACGACGCGGCGGGCTATCTCGGCGACGCGCAGATGGCGTCCCGGGCCATAGGCCTGGCCGAGCTGGTTCCGGTCGCCGGCTGGGAGAATCCGGATATCTGTCACGGGCTGGCGGGCGCCGGCCTAGCGCATCTCCACCTCTGGCAGGCCACGGGCCTTGAACGGCTTCGCCAGCGCGCCATGCTCTGCGCCGAGGCCGTCCTGGGGGCGGCTCGCAGCCGTGGCGGGGAGACTCTGTGGCCCATACCCATGGCGTTCGAGTCTTCGCTGGCTGGACTCGAGCACTACGGATTCGCGCACGGCGTGGCCGGTGCCGGTGCCTTCCTGCTCTACGCCGCCACGGCCGGGAACGAGGAGAGGTTCCTGACCGCGGCGGTGGCCGCGGGACACACGCTGCGACAGGCGGCACGTACCGATGCCGAAGGCGCGTGGTGGCCCGCCGCCGCCAAGCCGGATTCCTCCGATCCGGAAATCCAGCACTGGTGCAGCGGGGCTGCCGGCATCGGCACCTTCCTGATCAGGCTGTGGCGGGTCACGGGAGACGGGCGTTTTCTCGACCTCGCGGAGCGGGCGGCCGTGACGGTCCGTCGGCGACAGTGGCACTCCGGTAACTCCGTTTGCCACGGGCTGGCGGGCGACGGGGAGTTCCTCCTGGACATGGCCCAGTTCACCGGCGAGGGGAAGTACACCGAGTGGGCCATGGAGATGGCCACGCTCATCTACGCACGACGGGTCTACCTCGACGGGCTTGCGGCCACCTTCGGCGACGACCCGACGAAGGTCACGGCGGACTTCGGTACCGGCCTGAGCGGGGTCCTCGGGTTCCTGATGCGCCTGCGCCACCAGGGGCCGCGCTCGTTCATGCCAGATGCCCTGCTGTCAGCGCCGTCGGTCCTATCGACGTTGCCGGCGCCGTCGACGCGATGAGCGCGCGCGCCGCGCGGGCTCCGCGCAAGATCAGCTTCTTCTTCTCCTCGTCGGGGGATCACGCGGCGTTCCTGCGCGGGGCCGAAGGCCAGGGCCTGGGCGTCGGGACCTGGGCATGGCGAGCCGGGGCGCCGCGGTACCGGATCCTCAGCACGAGCGGGGAAAGCCTGAACTCGCAGCCATTGCCGCTGGAAGATGGCCGGGTACTCGTGCTGCGTTCGGGTGCCGGCGTCCACCAGCTAGTCCTGCTGGCGCCGGGGCGGGAAGAGCGGAACCTAGGCCGGATCGACAGCCGCGGATTGCACCTGCTGCCCAGCCCCGACCCCGGGACCATGGCCGTGGCTAAGGGTGTGAGCAGCGACGGCAACGCGGCTCTGTGGCTCATCAAGGAAACCGGTCCGCATATCGAGCAAGTTCCGAGGCCGCGCATCCGCGCCGGAACCCTGCACGGCGGCCACTGGCTTGACGATGCGGGCCGGACGCTCGGCCTCGATCACCATTGCTGCGGCCGGTCCCGGATCGTGGCGGTGGATCTCGCTACCGGCACGGCGTCGTGGCTCACGCGGTCAACGGGCGGGGAAGACGGGGGAGATAGCGACCATCTGCTGATGTCAGGGCCGGGATCGGGACGTTTCCTGGCCGCCAGGAAAACCGACGGGGATTTCCGCCTCGGATGGGGCAGATGGGACCGGGGAGACTGGCATCTGGCGTTTCCCGAAGAGCTCAGCTCATTTGACGGCCTCGTCACCCCCCTCGCCATCGATCCCGCCGGCCGGCGGGTCGCTATCAGTGTCGAGAAGGGCCTGCGATCCGATCTCTATGTCTGCGAGCCCGGCGAGCCCGGCGTCTGCGGGCTCGGAGAGAACGGCCCGTGCGGGCGCAACCGGGTCCGCATCCCGCCGGGCGTGCTCTGGCCGGCGGCTCGGTGGACGCCCGGTGGCCTGCACCTGGTGACGAGCGGCCCGCAACGCCCGACGACAATCATGACCATCACCTCCGTCACTGCCGGCACGCCGGTTGCGGCGGGAGCGCCGGGTCACCGTCGGCGCGGGAGCGGCCGGGATCTCGCCCCACCCGGGGGATGGGCCGGGGCGCATGCCGAGGTGCTGGCAGGCCCGGCAGGCCCGGTCGAGGCCGTGATCTACGGAGGTCCCCGGTGGCGGGAGTCGGAACGGCTGCTCATCGCGCTGCACGGCGGGCCGCACGCGGCGTGGAAGCTGAGCTTCGAGCCCCTTCTCCAGGACCTGGCCGCGGCCGGGATGGCAGTCGTGGCCCCGAACCAGCGAGGCAGCACCGGCTACGGCCCGGCGCACCGCGACGCCATCCGCGGCGCCTGGGGTGGCCCCGACCTGGCGGACCTACGGCATCTCGCCGAGTCGCTGTCCCTGTACCGGCGCGGACGCGACCTGCCCGCGGTGAGGCT
>JBEKJP010000228.1:0-9145 GCA_050011155.1 Streptosporangiaceae bacterium | reverse complement strand
GCTCTCGGTGGCGCTCTCGCCCAGCGCCACCCTCAATCCCGCCCGGCCGAGGCTCCTGACGCAGGCCAAGGTCTGCTTGTAGCTGGCGTCGAGTACGAGGATGTCGTAACCACCGGGCGCTCTCACCCCGGTACGGATCTGGTGCGCTATTGCCTCCACCTCCTCCTCTCTCGACCGTCTTAAGCTCGTGTCACCCGCAAGTCTCGGAGAACTGTTTCCGTCGCTGACGTTGCAGCGTCAATAAGAGCGGGTGAAATCTGGCTTTGATACACGCAGCCAGGATGAATGTCGTGCCAGAGCATAGACCTCCTGATGACGCCCGTACCGGTCAACGAGCCGATCGGGCGGCGTGGCCCGCCCGCGCACGGCCGCGGCTCTATTAGGCTCGCTACGAGCAGAGCATGCGCTCTGCCCCAGAAGCTGTTGCAGACGTAGCACACGACCACAGGCAAGGAGCCGGCGGTGGCCTCCATAGAAGCGATCCATGCCAGGCAGATCCTGGATTCCCGGGGTAACCCGACCCTCGAGGTCGAGGTCGCGCTTGACGACGGGACCGTAGCCAAGGCCGGCGTGCCGAGCGGCGCCTCGACCGGCGCGTTCGAGGCGGTCGAGCTCAGGGACGGCGGCTCGGAGTTCGGCGGCAAGGGCGTCACGCGGGCCGTCCAGGGCATCATCGACGAGATCCAGCCGGAACTGCTCGGTCACGAGGCTGACGATCAGCGACTGGTGGACCAGGCGCTGATCGACCTGGACCGGACGCCGGGCAAGTCGCGGCTGGGCGCGAACGCGATCGTCGGCGTCAGCATGGCCGTCGCCCGGGCCGCCGCGGACTCCAGCGGCCTGCCGCTCTTCCGCTACCTGGGCGGGCCCAACGCGCACGTGCTGCCGGTACCCCAGATGAACATCCTGAACGGCGGTGCGCACGCCGACAACAACGTGGACATCCAGGAGTTCATGATCACCCCGATCGGCGCGGCCACCTACTCCGAGGCGCTGCGCTGGGGCGCCGAGGTGTACCACGCGCTGAAGTCCGTGGTCAAGCAGCGCGGCCTCTCCACCGGCGTCGGCGACGAAGGCGGCTTCGCCCCGGACCTCGAGCACAACCGGGCCGCGCTCGACCTCATCGTGGAGGCGATCGGCAAGGCCGGATTCAACCCCGGGCCGGACGTCGCCCTGGCCATCGACGCGGCCGCCTCGGAGTTCTACGCCGACGGGGCCTACAACTTCGAGGGCAAGCCGCAGACCTCGGCCGAGATGGCGGGCATCTACGCCGAATGGCTGGACGCCTACCCGCTCGTGTCCATCGAGGACCCGCTGGCGGAGGAAGACTGGGCCGGCTGGCAGGAACTGACGGCCAGCGTGGGCGACCGCGTCCAGGTGGTGGGCGATGACCTGTTCGTCACCAACTCCGAGCGGCTCAGCCGTGGCATCGCCGAGCACTCGGCCAACTCGCTGCTGGTCAAGCTGAACCAGATCGGCACGGTCACCGAGACCCTGGACGCGGTGAGCCTGGCCCAGCGGGCCGGGTACACCTGCGTGATCAGCCACCGCTCGGGCGAGACCGACGACACCACGATCGCGGACCTGGCCGTCGCCACCAACGCCGGCCAGATCAAGACGGGCGCGCCCGCACGTGGCGAGCGCGTCGCGAAGTACAACCAGCTGCTCAGGATCGAGGAGCTGCTCGGCGACGCGGCGGTCTACGCGGGCGCGGGCGCGTATCCCCGGTTCGCGGCCCGGGCCAGCAAGGGCTGATGTCCGCGCCCGCCGCCGCACCCAGGGCGACCCGGCTGACCGGCCGGGCTGCGGTGCTTGCGGTGGTCATGTGCGCGATCGCGCTGAGCCTGGCGTACCCGGTGCGCGAGTACATCACCCAGCGCAAGCAGATCGATGCACTGGTGGCTCAGCAGCAAGTCATGCTGAACCAGGTCAAGAGCCTGGAACAGCAGCAGGCCAGGCTCAACCAACCGAAGTACATCGAGCAGGTAGCCCAGCAGCAGCTCGACATGTGCTTCCCGCACACGACCTGCTACATCGTGACGGGCGGGCGGTCGCAGGGCCCTGCGACCGCCCGCGCGCCCAAGGCGGAACCGGCGCCGTGGTACGACAAGCTGTGGCGGTCGGTCCAGCAGGCGGACGCGAGCCCGGAGAGCCCGCAGACGCCGGAGCCACAGAAGAGCCCGGCGAAGTGATCGCGGAGCAGGACGAGGCGGCCATCGCCGCCCAGCTCGGTCGCGCGCCGCGGGGCCTGCTCGGCGTGGCGCACCGGTGTCCGTGCGGGCTCCCGGACGTGGCCGAGACGGCGCCGCGGCTGCCCGACGGCAGCCCGTTCCCGACGCTGTACTACCTGACCTGCCCGCGGGCCGCCGCCGCGGTCAGCAAGCTGGAGGCGGCGGGGCTGATGCGGGACATGACCGCGCGGCTGGCCGACGACGAGCTGCGCCGCCGGTACGAGGCCGCCCACGAGGACTACCTCGCGCGGCGCGAAACCGCCGCGCGGGACGCTGACGTCGAGCCGCTGCCGGCCGGCACCCAGTCGGCCGGGGGCATGCCCGTCCGGGTGAAGTGCCTGCACGCGCTGGTCGCGCATGAGCTCGCCGCGGGCGACGTGAACCCGTTCGGCCGGGAGGCGCTCGACGCCATGGGCACCTGGTGGCAAGCCGGCTCCTGCGTACCGGAGGAAGACTAGTGACCGGCCCGGCGATCCGCCGGGTGGCCGCGGTGGACTGCGGGACGAACTCGCTGCGGCTGCTGCTGGCCGACGTCGACCCGGAGCGCGGCGAGCTCACCGACGTGACCCGGCGGATGGAGATCGTCCGGCTCGGGCAGGGGGTGGACCAGGCCGGCCGCCTGGCGCCCGCGGCGCTCGCGCGGACCATCGCCGTGCTGCGCGACTACGCGGACGTCATCGCCGGCGCCGGCGCGCAGGCGGTGCGGATGGTCGCCACCAGCGCCACCAGGGACGCCAGCAACGCGGCCGACTTCACCGGCATGGTCCGCGAGGTCCTCGGCGTCGCGCCCGAGGTCCTCACCGGGGACGAAGAAGCGGTGCTGTCGTTCACCGGGGCGACCGCCGAGCTTGCCGCCGGCCCGGATCCCGGACCGTTCCTGGTGGCCGACATCGGCGGCGGCTCGACCGAGTTCGTCCTCGGTAAGGCGGGGGGCCTGCCCGAGGAGAAGATCTCGGTCAACGTGGGCTGCGTCCGGCTGACCGAACGTCACCTGCACGGCGATCCCCCGTCCGGCCGCGAGGTGGCGGCGGCCGCCGCGGACATCGACGCGGCCCTGGACACGGTGGCGGCCGCGGTGCCGGTGCGGCACGCCCGTACGCTGATCGGCCTGGCCGGCTCGGTCGCCACCGTCGTCGGCATCGCGATCGGCCTGCCCGCCTACGACTCCGCCCGGATCCACCACGCCCGCGTGCCCGCGGCGCAGGTGTACGCCGTGACCCGCTCGCTGCTGGCCCAGACCCGGGCCGAACGCGCGGCCATCGGCCTGATGCACCCCGGGCGGGTGGACGTGATCGGCGGCGGCGCGCTCGTGCTCGACCGGATCATGCGGCGGTTCGGGTTCGGCGAGGTCCTGGCGAGCGAGCACGACATCCTCGACGGGATCGCCTGGTCGCTGGCCGGGCACGCATACGGCTGAGGTTCGGCGTGAGCACTGGAGAGAACCGGGTGGGATCGCTGGTCCCGGTGGGCGAGTGGCCTGGTGACCCGGCCGGCCCGGACACGCTCGTGGCGGGCAGCGCGGCCGAGGTAGCTCACCTGGCCGCCTCGGCGCCCACCCTGACCGAACTCGTCGCGCGCCAGTCGGTCTGCCGCGCCTGCCCGCGCCTGGTGGCCTGGCGCGAAGAGGTGGCCGTGGTCCGCCGCCGCTCGTTCCGCGACGAACCTTACTGGGGCCGCCCCATTCCCGGCTGGGGGTCTGCGCGGCCGCGGCTGGTGATCGTCGGCCTCGCGCCCGCGGCGCACGGCGGAAACCGCACGGGACGGGTCTTCACCGGCGATCGCAGCGGAGATTTCCTTTTTGCCTCGCTTTTCCGGTGTGGCTGGGCAGAAAAACCAACAAGCGTGGCGATGAACGATGGTCAGCGCCTGATCGACGCGCGGATGGTGGCCGCAGTTCGCTGCGCGCCACCTGCCAATAAACCCGAGCCAGCCGAACGGGACACATGCGCGCCGTGGCTGGCGGCCGAACTCGGCCTAGTCGCTACTGACCTGCGGGTCATCGTGTGCCTGGGCGGATTTGCCTGGCAGGCGATATGGCCGTTGCTCGGCCGGTGCGGATTCACGCTGCCGCGGCCCCGCCCGGCGTTCGGTCACGGCACCGAGGTCAGGCTGCAGAACCTCCAGGCAAAGCGCGAAGTGCTGCTCATCGGCTGTTATCACCCGAGCCAGCAGAACACGTTCACCGGCCGGGTCACCCCGGCCATGCTCGACGCCGTTTTCACCCGCGCCCAGGCCTACACCACCCCGGAAACGGACCGCATGGTTACTTAGCGCTAATGTCGATCTTGTAATTAGCTACACTCCGCAATTTGTATGCAGAATGCGCATCCTGCGCCAAAATAAATGCCAAGCTCTTTCCTGCTCTGGTCCTTAAGTAATTGCGTCGGCGGTATTATGAATCCGCCCCCGTAGCCCAAGGGAAGAGGCCGGCCCCCTAAAAGGGTCCCCAGTGTCGGTTCGACTCCGACCGGGGGTACTTAGTGATGGTGTGCAACTCCCAATTGTCAACGCTGCACCAGTAGAAACACTAATCTCCGCAATGAACGTGCAGCCAAACGTGCGGAACGCTCATTGCATCTCACGCCTAAGAATATACCGCCAATTCCGACATTTCCCCGGTGTATACCGTGGGCAATATGCTGAACCCGGGCATTCTTCGCGCCAGTGCCCCGGGGTGAGGTCCGCACGGAGCCGGGCCGGGCCGGCCGGGCTGGGCACGCACGGAGGTAACGAACGAGGCCGGTTCTCGCGGATGGGCCGTGCGAGCGCCGCCGGGATATCGCGGTACGCCGCACATCACCCGCGCCGGGCGGAGCAGGCCGTCCCGGCCGGGGAGCGCGGCTAGGCGACGGTCAGGCGCCGTTGAGCCGGGTGCGCCTGCGCATCTCGTACTCGTGCACGATCGCGTAGGCGTAACCGCAGGAGATGCCCGCGTCGTCGGCGAGCCAGTGGGCGCGCTCCTCACGGCGGAAGAAGGCGGGACCAGATTCGAGCCGGTGGAACCACTCAGCGAGGCTGCGGCCGGTTACGACCGGAATGCGTGCGATAAGGCTAGTGTGCAGATTCGGTGAGTGGGTCAGTGACAACTGGCACCTCCATTTGGGAGTCCGCTCTTGACCTGAGCGTGCCTCATCGCAGGCCACCTGGCAACCCCCAAGTCGCAACCAAATGTTCAGCTGAGCCGCTCGAAGATCATCGCCATGCCCTGCCCGCCGCCGACGCACATGGTTTCCAGGCCCAGGGTGGCGTCGTGGAACTGCAGGCTGTTCAGCAGGGTGGAGGTGATGCGCGCCCCCGTCATGCCGAACGGGTGCCCGACCGCGATCGCCCCGCCGTTCACGTTCAGCTTGGCCAGGTCGATCCCGAGGTCGGTGTACGACGGGATGACCTGGGCCGCGAACGCCTCGTTGATCTCCACGAGGTCGATGTCGGAGATGGCCATCCCGGCCCGGCCCAGCGCCTGCCTGGACGCCTCCACCGGTCCTAGGCCCATGATCTCCGGGGACAGTCCGGTCACTCCGGAGGACACGATCCGCGCGAGCGGCGCGATGCCGAGCTCGGCCGCCTTGACGTCACTCATCACGATGACGGCGGCGGCGCCGTCGTTGAGCGGGCAGCAGTTCCCCGCGGTGACCGTGCCGTCCGGGCGGAACACCGGCTTGAGCGTGGCTACCTTCTCCAGCGTGGTCCCGGGCCTGGGCCCGTCGTCGGCGCTGACCACGGAGCCGTCCGGCAGCGTGACCGGGGTGATGTCCTGTTGCCAGAAGCCGTTGGCGATGGCCTTCTCGGCCAGGTTCTGCGAGCGCACCCCGAACTCGTCCTGCTGCTCGCGGGTGACACCGCGCAGTTCGGCCACGTTCTCGGCGGTCTGGCCCATCGCGATGTAGATGTCGGGGATGTTGCCGTCCTCGCGGGGATCGTGCCAGGCCCCGGTCTCGCCCGCCGCGGTCCGCTGGGTGCGCCGCCCCGCCTCGGCGAAGGCCTGGTTGTGGGTGTCGGGCCAGGAGTCGCTACTGCCCTTGGCCAGCCGGCTCACGCATTCGACGCCCGCCGAGATATAGACGTCTCCCTCGCCGGCCTTGATCGCGTGGAAGGCCATCCGGGTGGTCTGCAGCGACGAGGAGCAGTACCGGTTCACCGTGGTGCCAGGAATATGGTCGTGGCCGAGCAGCACGGCGATCACCCGCGCCAGGTTGAAGCCCTGCTCGCCGCCGGGCAGGCCGCAGCCGAGGATCAGGTCGCCGATGTCAGCCGGGTCGAGCTGCGGCACCTTGGCCAGCGCCGCGCTCACCATCTGGACCGCCAGATCGTCCGGGCGGATGCTGGCCAGCGATCCCTTGCCCGCGCGCCCGATGGGCGACCGGGCGGTGGCGACGATCACGGCTTCGGGCATGGTCGGCCTCCTCGCGTAGGTGCTTCCAAATTAGCTCCTGCCCGGTTCGCGGGCTACCCGCGGGTAGTAATCAACGTCGGATAGCGTCGCACCATGCAGGTCCATGACTCATTGAGCGGGCTGGTGGGGAACACTCCGCTGGTCCGGCTGCGATCGGTGACCCGGGGCATCCCCGGGGCTAACGTGCTGGCGAAGGTCGAGTACTTCAATCCGGGTGGATCGGTCAAGGACCGCATCGCGCTGCGGATGGTGGTGGCGGCTGAGGAGAGCGGCGCGCTGCGGCCCGGCGGCACGATCGTGGAACCCACCTCGGGCAACACCGGGGTCGGGCTGGCCATCGTGGCGGCGGAACGCGGCTACCGGTGCATTTTTATCTGCCCGGACAAGGTGGGCCAGGACAAGATCGCGGTGCTGCGCGCCTACGGTGCCGAGGTCGTCGTGTGCCCGGGCACGGTCGCGCCCGACCATCCGGACTCCTACTACAGCGTCGCGCGGCGGCTGGCCGCCGAGACGCCCGGTGGCTGGCAGCCCGACCAGTACGCGAACCCGGAGAACCCGGCCTCGCACTACGCCACCACCGGCCCGGAGATCTGGGACCAGACGGACGGCACGGTGACCCACTTCGTCGCCGGGATCGGCACCGGCGGCACCATCACCGGCACCGGGCGGTACCTGAAGGAGGTGTCGGGCGGCACGGTGCGGATCATCGGCGCCGACCCGGAAGGCTCCGTCTACTCCGGCGGCTCCGGCCGCCCGTACCTGGTCGAGGGCGTGGGCGAGGACATCTGGCCGGCCACCTACGACCCGGACGTATGCGATGAGGTCATCGCGATCAGTGATGCCGAGTCGTTCGGCATGACCCGGCGCCTGGCCCGGGAGGAAGCCCTGCTGACCGGCGGTTCTTGCGGGCTGGCGGTGGCCGCCGCGCTCCGCGTGGCGGAGTCGGCCGGGCCGGACGCGGTGATCGTCGTGCTGCTGCCCGACGGCGGCCGCGGCTACCTGTCGAAGATCTTCAACGACGAGTGGATGGCCGACTACGGCTTCCTCTCCGCCCAGACGTCCGAGCCGCTGGTGGCCGACGTGATGGCCAGGAAGGAGCGCAGCCTGCCCGAGTTCGTCCACGTCCACCCGGAGGAGAACGTCGGCGCGGCCATCGCGCTGCTGCGCGAATACGACGTGTCCCAGCTGCCCGTGGTCAAGGAGGAGCCGCCGGTGATGGCGGCCGAGGTGGTCGGCTCGGTGGTGGAGCGCGATCTGCTCGACGCCCTGATAGCCGGCCGGGCGAAGCCGTCCGACCCAGTGGGCGGGCACATGTCCGCGCCGCTGCCCACCGTCGGCCTGGGTGAGCCGGTGTCCCAGGCGGTCCTCGCGCTGGAGAAGGCGGGCGCGGCGCTCGTGCACGTGAACGGTAAGCCGACCGGGCTGCTCACCCGGCAGGACATGCTCACCTTCCTGGCCGCGAACAGCTGACGCGGAACAGCTGACGCGGAACAGCTGCAAACAACGGAGGAAATCGCTGATGACCAGCCAAGACGGCTTCGAGACCCTGGCCATTCACGCGGGCCAGGAGCCCGACCCGGTCACCGGGGCGGTCGTGCCGCCGATCTACCAGGTCTCCACCTACAAGCAGGACGGGGTGGGCGGCCTGCGCGGCGGCTACGAGTACTCCCGGTCGGCCAACCCGACCAGGACCGCGCTCGAGCAGTGCCTGACGGCGCTCGAGTCGGGCGCGGCCGGGCTCGCCTTCTCCTCCGGCATGGCCGCGGAGGACTGCCTGACCAGGACGGTCTGCTCCCCGGGCGATCACGTCCTCATCCCGGACGACTCCTACGGCGGCACGTACCGGCTGTTCGCCCGGGTGTTCACCGGCTGGGGGCTGGACCACCACGTGGTCCCGATCTCGGATGTGGCGGCCGTGCGCGAGCAGCTCGCCGCCCGGAAGACCGCCGTGGTGTGGGTCGAGACACCGACCAACCCGCTGCTCCGCATCGCCGACATCCGCGCGCTGGCCGAGGCGGCGCACGAAGCCGGCGCGCTGCTCGTGGTGGACAACACGTTCGCGTCGCCGTACCTGCAGCAGCCGCTCACGCTGGGGGCCGACGTGGTGGTTCATTCCACCACCAAGTACCTGGGCGGGCACTCGGACGTGGTCGGAGGGGCCCTGGTGGTCGCCGACGCCGAGCTCGCGGAACGGCTGGCCTTCACCCAGAACGCCACCGGAGCCGTGGCCGGCCCGTTCGACGCGTGGCTGACGCTGCGCGGGATCAAGACGCTGGCGGCCCGGATGGACCGGCACTGCCGGAACGCGATGCGGGTCGCCCAGATGCTGGCCGAGCATCCCGCGGTGGCCGAGGTCCTCTACCCGGGGCTCCCGTCGCACCCCGGCCACAAGACCGCGCAGGAGCAGATGCGCGCGTTCGGCGGCATGGTCTCCTTCCGGCTGCGGGCCGGAGAGGAGGCGGCCGTGCGGACCTGCGACCGGACCCGGCTGTTCACGCTGGGCGAGTCGCTCGGCGGCGTG
>JBEKJP010000227.1:0-9151 GCA_050011155.1 Streptosporangiaceae bacterium | reverse complement strand
CACCGGCTTACCGGAGGCCCCGGAGAGCAGCACGCGGGTACCACGCGGGGTACAGCGTGGCGTTCCGCAGCCGCGGCATTAGCGTGCCACCCCAGATCCTGGAGTTAAGCGACAGTCTCCATAGTCCCCCTAAATCACCCGGAAGCCCGAATTCACCCGGTTATTTTGCGTGCGGGCAAGCCGGGCGTGAAAGCAAGGGTGTTCGGGAGGAATTTGGGACGAACGGGGCGGGTGGGACGCTCCGGGTGCAGCTTGAAGCGTCGGCTTAGGTCGGCGCTCTGGGTGCAGGGTGAAGCGCGGGCTTAGCTTGTGAGGTAGATGGGATCGGCGGGGTACTTGGCGCTCATGCGGAGGATGGATGGGTCCGGGGTGAGCAGGCCTTGCATCCAGTGCTCGGCGGCGGGGGCTTCGTGGTTCCAGTCCCACAGGAGCTGGCGGTGGGCGATGCCCCAGGCGCCGGTGCGGCGCTCCAGGCGGTCGATCATGCGGGCGCCGGTGAAGCTGTGGTAGTAGGCGCCGTCTGCCTTGATCCGGGCGAAGGTGATGCAGTAGGACTCGGCGCTGGCCGTGTCGCCGTCCACCTCGATCAGCAGGTTGGTCAGGTTGTGGCTGGTCCGGGCGCGGGGGTGGGTCAGGGTAGCGGCGATGCCGTCGATGTACTCCTGGGCCGGGCCCGCGAACAGGCCGCCGTGGTCCTCGGTCGCGCCGGGCAGGTAGCACGAACGCAGCGTGGCGACGTCGCCCCGGTCGACCGATCGCAGGTAGCGGGTCAGGAGCTCGGTGATCTCCTGCTTGTCGAGCAGGACCCGCAGCGCGGCGGCATGGTCACTCATGCAGTGACATTACAACTAGCGGAGTGATAGAACGAGGCCGTGAGCGGGGTGGCTGATCAGGTGGCGAGCGGGCCGCGGTTGTCGGTTTCGCTGGGGTTGTGGCAGGACCGGCCGGCCGCGGAGGTGGTGCGGACGGCGGAGGTCGCGGACGCGCTCGGGTACGGCGAGATCTGGATCGGCGAGATGGCCACGTTCGACGCGTTCGCGCTGGGCGCGGTGGTGGCCGAGCGGACGTCGCGGGCCGCGCTGACGGTGGGGCCGCTGGCGGTGGCGGTGCGGGACCCGGTCATGATCGCGATGGGCGCCGGGTCGCTGGCCGAGCTGACCGGGCGGACGGTGAACGTGGCGCTGGGCTCGTCCAGCCCGTTCGTGGTGGAGCAATGGCACGGCCGCCGGCAGGAGCGCACCGCGCTGGCGCTGGCCGAGTCGGCCACCGCGGTGCGGGCGCTGCTCGACGGGGGCAAGGCCGACGTGCGGGGCGAGGTGATCAGCACCCGGGGCTTCCGGCTGCGGACCCGGGCGCCGGGGACGCCGCTGACCATCGCGGCGTTCGGCCGCGGTGCGGTCAAGGCGGCGGCCAGGCACGCCGACCGGATGGTCATCAACCTGGTCACGCCCAAGTCGGCTGCCCGGCTGGTGCAGATGCTGCACGACGAGTGCCGGGCGGCCGGGCGGCCGGTGCCGCCGGTGGCGGTGTGGCTGGCCACGGTGGTCGGCCCGGATAGGGCCGGGCCGGGGTGGGAAAGCACGGTGGGGGAAAGCACGGTGGGGGAAAACACAGAGCAGCTGCGGCGGGGGCTGGTGGCTTACATGGCCGCGCCGGGGTACGGGGAGATGTTCGCCGAAGCCGGGTTCGGGGACGTGGTGCGCTTCGCGCGGACCCGGCCGCATCCGGGTGAGCTGCTGGCGGCGATCCCGGCCGAGCTGACCGGGCACGTGTCGCTGGTCGGCGACCGGCGCGCGGTGCGGGCCAGGCTGGCCGAATACGCTAGCGCGGGGGTGGACGAGGTCGCGCTGGTGCCCGGGTCGAGCGATGCCGACCCGGCCGGGGTGGCTACCTTGACCGCACTAGCTCCGTAGGAGGGAACCAGTGGGACTGCATCCGCCGGAGCGGGTCCGGGAGTACCGCGCCAAGGGCTACTGGACCGACGACATGATCGACGCGCTGCTGCGCGAGCGCGTCCGGGTGCACGGCGACATCCCGGCCATCACCGACCCGCTCAACCGGGAGGCGCTGCTCGACGGCCCGTTCCGCGCGCTGACCTGGCCGGAGCTGGACGAGCAGGTCTCCCGGCTGGCGCAGGTGCTGCTGGACGAGGGCATCGGGACCGGCGACGTGGTCGGCGTGCAGCTACCGAACACGGTCGAGATCGCGGTCGCGTTCTTGGCCATCGTCCGGATTGGCGCGATCGTGGCCCCGTTCCCGGTGCAGTACCGGGCCTGGGAGCTCACCCACCTGGGCAACGTGGCGCAGGTCAAGGCGTTCCTGACGGCGAGCAGGATCGGGCCGCGGCCCGCGGCGGACGAGCTGGCCGGGCTGCGGCCGCGGCTCCCCTCGCTGCAGTGGGTGGGGGCGTTCGGGGGCGGGCTCGACGACCGGATCGCGGCCGCGGACGACCGGGCCGGGCTGGCCGCATACCTGGCCTCGTTCACGCCCGACCCGAACGACTGCGTCACCATCTGCTGGACGTCGGGAACCGAGAGCACGCCCAAGGGCGTGCAGCGGACGCACTACGACTGGATGGCCATGTGCACCGGCACGGTCGAGGGTCCGGACCTGACCGACGCCGACGTGCTGCTCAACCCGTTCCCGATGGTGAACATGGCGGGCATCAACGGGATGTTCCTGCCCTGGCTCAAGGTGGGCGGGCTGCTGGTGCAGCACCACCCGTTCGACCTGGCCACGTTCCTGCGGCAGATCGAGCAGCACCGCGCTACGTACACCTGCGCGCCGCCCGCACTGCTGACCGCGCTGCTGCACAACGAGGCGCTGCTGGCCCAGACCGACATCTCCTCGCTGCGCATCCTCGGCTCCGGCTCGACGCCGCTGGCGCCCAGCCTGCTGCAGGGCTGGCACGACACGTACGGCATCGAGATCATCAACTTCTACGGCTCCAACGAGGGCATCGCGCTGCTCGGCACGCCGAAGGACATCCCCGACCCGGGCGTGCGCGCGCAGTACTTCCCGCGGTACGGCGTCCGGGACTGGGATTTCACCATGGCCAGCAGCACGCTCGCGCGGATCGTGGACCCGCAGACCGGGGCCGAGATCACCGCGGCCGGGGTGCCCGGCGAGCTCCGGATCAAGGGACCCGGGGTGTTTCCCGGGTACCTGCCGGCCAGCGGTGTGCCCGACCCGTTCGACGAGGGCGGCTACCTCAGGACCGGCGACATCCTCGAGATCGCCGGCCATGACCTGGAGTACCTGCACTACGTCGACCGGTCCAAGGACATGGTGGTCCGCGGCGGGATGAAGATCTCGGCGG
The DNA here is from genome assembly GCA_050011155.1 of Streptosporangiaceae bacterium. Lineage (GTDB taxonomy): Bacteria > Actinomycetota > Actinomycetes > Streptosporangiales > Streptosporangiaceae > Palsa-504. The sequence goes on along the minus strand of JBEKJP010000227.1, from coordinate 5,832 downwards.
CCGAGCTCGAGGGCTTCATCGCCGGGCACCCGAAGGTCGCCGACGTCGCCGTGGTGGCCTACCCCGACGAGGTGCTGGGCGAGCGCGCCTGCGCGGTCGTGGTACCCAGGTCGGGCGAGGCCGTGACGCTCGAGGAGATCGTGGCGTACCTGCGCGACCTCGGCATCGCCACGTTCAAGCTGCCGGAACGGCTCGAGCTGCGGGACGAGCTGCCGCGCAACCCGCTGGGCAAGATCCTCAAGCGAGACCTGCGGGACGAACTACGGGCCTGAACTACGGCTTCCGGCCGACGCCGCACAGGCCGGGTACCTCGGCGGTGCCTGGTCGTGAGGTGCCGTCGGGACGCCAGCGCAACCGTGGTGTCGAGCTCGGGTGAGCCGTCGGTCACGAGGGAAGTGTCCCATTTCCGTCCGCTTAATGCCACCGGCTCGGCCACATCGGGCCGACCGGCCCGAATTGCGGGACGAAAGGCGGCATGAGGAAATTAGCCATTGCGGGTAACAACAGATTGCCGTTCCGGATACGGTTGCCTGGCACGCTAACCGGGAATGCCAGGCGTTGCCTGAGACCATGACACGGGGCGGAAAGCGGTCATTAACCTGGGCGTATTCGCCATTTTTCCGCTGCCCTCAGCAGTTTGTGATTTATCACGGCAAGCGCGATAGGAAAAAGGAGCGCATATGCGACGCAGATGGCCCGCGCGGGCGGCGACCATCCCCCTGGTGCTGGGCTGGGCGGTGCTGGCCGCGCACCCGGCATCGGCCGCGGCCTCGCCGACGGGGGCCAGCGCGGTGCGGCCGGGCGGAACGGTGCAGTCGGGCGGGACGGTGCAGTCGGGCGGGACGGTGCAGTCGGGCGGGACGGTGCGGCCGGGCGGGGGCCAGAACAGCCAGCGCACCCAGAGCGCCGCCACCACCAGCAGAAACTGGGCCGGTTACGTGGCGGCCGGCGCTAAAGGCACGTTCACCAGCGCGTCGGCGAACTGGACGGAGCCGACCGGGCACTGCACCGGCCGGGGTGGCACGTACGCCGCGTTCTGGGTCGGTCTCGACGGCTACAGCAGCCCCACGGTCGAGCAGATCGGCACCGAGGTCGACTGCTCCGGCTTCAGCCCGCGGTACTACGCCTGGTACGAGATCTACCCGGGCGCGGCGTTGAACTTCCCCGTCACGACCAACCCGGTCAGCCCCGGCGACCGGTTCTCCGGCTCGGTCACCTCACCGTCCCCCGGCACGTTCAACCTGGTCCTGACGGACAACACCAAGCACTGGACGAAATCGGTCACCTCCTCCCCGGCCAACGCGGAGCGGTCCTCGGCCGAGGTCATCGCCGAGGCGCCCTCCTGCACATTCAACGGCTGCGTGCTGCCGCTGACCAACTTCGGCACGGTCAGCTTCAGGTCGGCCACGGTCGACGGCCAGCCCATGGCCGCGCGCAACCCGACCGAGATCGTCATGCCCGATACCTCGGTGTCGGCCATGACCAGCGGCGGGAACTTCAGCGTGGGCGACTGAGCCGTTCGGCGACTGAGCCGTTCGGCGACTGAGCCGTATTAACTCGTGCAGTGATCCGCGGGCGGGGGGACGTCCAGGGTGGGGTTGCGGTCGAAGAAGCCGGTCGGCTTGAGCACGAAGCCGCAGCGGGCCACCGGCATGACCGGCCAGTCCTCCGGCCGCGGGATATGGGTGGGGCCGAACGTGTGCCACACCACGATGTCCTGCCCGTCGATATCGCGGTCGCCGGCGGTGAAGGCGGGCAGGCCCGCTCCCCCGGGGTTCTGGTTCACGAAGTCGCCGGCCGGCCAGCGCTGCTCCGGGTCGTACTGGGTGACCCACAGGTGGTTGGCCGCGAACCCGGCCCGCGCCGCCAGCGGCGAGTCCGGGTCGGCGAGCAGAGCCGGGGTTGGCTCCGGGTAGAGCGTGTAGCTGGTAGGACGGGCGAAACGGTTGGCACGTTCGGTGCTAATGATTCTCCAGGTGCGGCCGTGGGCACCGTCCGTACGGCGGCTCGCCTGCGACTCGTGGGTCAGCCGGGTCACGTTTTGCACGATCGCGTTGCCGTACGGGTTGTCCGGGCCGATCGGCAGCCCGCTGACGTCGACCTCCTCCACCGCGTTGGCCTGCCCGTCCACGTTCACGTCCAGCCGCGCGTTGAACAGGTGCTGGTGGTAGGGCGCGGCCAGGCCGGGCGCGACCTCGGTGGAGTAGGCGTGATCGGCGTGCGGGTAGGCCGAGGTGAACAGGATCCCGGTCGCCTTGACCTCGAGCTCGATCGTGCCGTCGAGGTAGAAGTACCAGTAGAAGCCGTAGTCGTAGTTGCCCACCGTGGTGAAGTAGGAGACCACGAGACGGCGCTGGCGGCGCGACTGGGCCGAGCCGTTGAAGATGTCGGTGTGCTTCCACAAGATGCCGAAGTCTTCTTCGTGGACGCAGATCGCGTTGGTGATCGTCCGCGGCGCCCCCGTGTCGTCGGTCACCGTGGCGTCCAGGTAGGCGATCTCGCCCAGGCAGTCGCAGCCGAGCTCGAGCGAGTTGGCGAACTTGCCGACCAGGTACTCGCCGGTGTCGAAGTAGGCCTGCCAGTGGCGGAACTTCGGATCCCCGTAGGGCACCACCATCTCCGGGATCGAGGCCCGGTACAGCACCGGCCGGTCCTGCAGGCTCACCTGGTGCAGGCTCAGCCCCTCACGGGCGTCGAAGCCGATCCGCATCGACCAGCCCTGCCAGGTCAGCAGGTTCCCGTCCAGGGTGAAGGACGTACCCCGCGGCTGGGTGATCTCGATAGGCTTGATGGTGGTCCGGTGCGGGCCGCGGACGGCTTCGTCGTCGTAGTCACTGTTCTCGGCGGGCACCGGCAGCTCGAACTCGTCGGTGACCTTGAAGACCTTCTTCTCGATCAGGTCCACGTAGGCGGCCAGGCCGTCGACCGGATGGGCCCAGCCCAGGGCGTGCTCATGGGGCATGACGAAGGCCAGCACGCGGACCATCCGCCGCCGGTCGTCGTCGGCCACCCCGAACACGCCCGCGGTGATCGGGCAGGTGCGGATCTGGCTCAGGTCCTCGTAGCCGCGCCTGGCCATGGCCGCACGCCACTGCGGGTCGGCCTTGGTGACCTCCTCGACCAGCGCGAAGTCGCTGTCCAGGATCGGCATCTGGCCGTCCTTGGCCGGGTCCAGGGTGCGGGCGCTGACGACCTCGCGGCGGGTGAGCGAGACCACCGCGTCGGTGGACTCGCCGGTGGCGGTGTCGACCAGGTAGGCGCGGAGGCGGCGGTCGGTTTCCTTTCCGGCCAGCACGTCGGCTTTGGCTGCGTCCTCGAGCCCGTAGTAGGCGAACCTGACCGGCGCGGACAGCAGCCCGGCGGCGGCCAGGATCTCCCGCCCGGCCAGGTACTCCTCCGCGCTGGCCGGGTCGAGGGGGTGCGCGCTGCTCATCGGCCTACTCATCGGCGACGATCGAGCCGACCCGCTCGCCGAGCCCGGGATCGCGTCTGACCAGGATCATGGCGTAGATGACGGACACCACGATGACGCCGAGGGCCGCGTAGGGGAACCAGTTGTAAGGCTGCGACTGGCCCGGCTTGCACAGGTAGTACACCGGGACCGCGATGGCGGCCATGCCGAGGACCGGCAGGATCAGGTGCTTGACCACGTTGAACTCCTGCGGCCGGTACTTGCGGTAGTAGAACGGCAGGGCCAGGTTGGCCAGGAAGTACACGACCAGGATCAAGATCGTGCCCATCGTGGACGACTCGAAGAAGAAGTTCAGCGCGTTCAGGCTGTCGGTGTGGCCGCCGATCAGGTGGCCGAGGGCCCAGACCGCGGTGATGAGGCCGGCGATGGCGATGAACGTGATGATCGCGTTGTTCGGCGTCCGCCGGCTCGGGCTGACCCGTCCGATCCAGCGCGGCAGCAGGCCCTCGCGGCCGGCGTTGAATATCAGGCGGCACTGCGAGTTCACCGCGGCGATGAGCACACCCAGGGTGGAGGTCATCCCGGCCAGGTAGGCGAAGAAGGCCAGCCAGGACGCCGCGCCGTGGGCCACGCTGATGAACGGGATCTCGGCCGCGCCGAGCGCCTTGCCGTTGTTGTTGAACCCGGACACGGTGGAGTAGGCCAGCAGCAGGTAGGCGATCGCCATGATCAGGATGGATACGAACACGGCCCGGGGCACGTTGCGCCGCGGGTTGTCGGTCTCCTCGGCCAGCGCGGCCGAGTTCTCCCAGCCGATGAACAGGTAGACCGCCAGCGGGAAGCCGGCCGCCAGGCCGCTGAAGCCGCCGGTGATGTTGTGCGGGTTGAACGGCGCGCCGGACAGGTGGGCGCGGTGCTGGATCAGCGTGACGACGGCCACCACGACCAGCACCAGCAGTTCGAAGGTGAAGAAGAACCCGGCCAGCTTGGTCGAGACGCCCACGCCGCGGAACATCATGATCATGGCGCCCGCGGTGAACGCCAGCGTGAAGATGATCCACGGGATGCTGACGTTGAAGTAGTACTGGATCAGGATCTGGAAGAACCCGCCCGCGATCACCACCACCGACGAGATCGCGATTATATAGCCGGCCCCGGCCAGCAAGGCCGTGGTCACCGCGCTGGTCCCGCCGAACGTCTTGCCGACGAAGGTGATGAACCCGCCGGTGCTCGGGTGGGCCCGGGAGAACTGCGAGAGCGTGTTGCCGAGCAGCGCGATCGCGATGATGGCGGCGATGACCGTCAGCGGCGCGGCGATGCCCGCCGTGATCACCAGCAGGCCGAAGCCGAACATGAAGCTGTAGGCCGGCCCAATGTTCGCCATCGTCGACGCGGCGATGTCGACCAGCCCCAGCGCCCCGCGATGCAATCGCTCCGCGGATTCTGGTGCTTTGGTTTCCGTAAACGGAACGTGCGGCGCCGCCTCGCTCATATGCACACTCCCTGGTCGGGCCGTTGCTGGTTAGTAGGGATAATGCGCGGGCTCGGTGTTGACCGTCAACCAGCGCCGCTCGGTGAATTCCTCGATGTTGGCGTCGCCGCCCGACCGGCCGCCCAGGCCGGACTGGCCCAGGCCGGACTGGCCCAGGCCGGCGAACGGGGCCAGCGCCTCGTAGTCGGCCTTGCCGCCGATGCAGCCGGTCTCCCGCATGACCAGCTCGCGGTACTGCTGGCTGACCTGGCCGTCGGTCGCGGTCTCGGTCGCGGTCTCGGTCGCGGTCGCGGTCTCGGTCGCGGTCGCGGTCTCGGTCGCGGTCGCGGTCGCGGCCAGCGCGGCGGCGGCGCGCAGGACCGCGGCGCGCTCGGCGTAGCTGGCTTGGGCCCAGGCGGGCTGGGCGCGGCGGGTGGCGGCCACGGCTTTTGCTACGTCGTCGGCGCCGGCCAGGCCCGCGGTGGCGAAGATCTCGCCCGACGCCTTGTCCCGCACGTCGAGGGTGCCTTTGCTCGAAGGCTGGCGGAACTCGCCGTCGATGAAGACCGCTTCCCGCCATTGCTCGACTTTCAGGCCTGCTGCCACGCCGCCGTCCTCCGGTTCACTGGACCACCTATTGGCAAGCGCTTTCCAGATACTTGGCGCAACGTACCTGATCAGAGCGCGCACGCGCAAGGGGGCACGGGGTCTGCGAGCGGGCACAGCCACAGGCTGTCGGCGTAACACCAGGGCACGGTGATGCGCGAGATACGCTGGCCCGCGAATTAACTGGGTGGATTCGGGCTTCGGGGTGGATTTGGTGCACTATAGAGACTGTCGCTTAACTCCAGGATCTGGGGTGGCACGCTAATGCCGCGGCTGCGGAACGCCACGCTGTACCCCGCGTGGTACCCGCGTGCTGCTCTCCGGGGCCTCCGGTAAGCCGGTG
>JBEKJP010000226.1:0-9301 GCA_050011155.1 Streptosporangiaceae bacterium | reverse complement strand
GCTGCCGCAGTCGATCGTGACCGTCCCTTCTTTGGCGTCGGCCGTGGTGGTCAGCGTGAAGGCCGGCGTCGTGTAGCCGTCGCCTAGCTGCTGCAGGATGTAGGCCACGAGGGCGTCCCGCTGCATGACGCGTGCCGCGTCGTTGACCGGGCGGACCGCGGTGAGCCAGTCCGCTGTGGTGTACCGGGCGCGCAACGCGGACTGCAGGGCGCTGAGGGTCCCCGGGGTGGGCACGTTGGTGATGACCGAGACGAGGGTCGCCGCGCTGAGCCCGCAGGAGCGGACAACCGCATAGGCGTCATAGACACGCCGGAAGTTCGGTACCGAGCCCAGGCTCGCCAGGTCCTGGCTCCCGAAGAACCTGGTGAGCAGGGCGGCGACGGAGGCCTGCGACCAGCCGGTGATGCTCAGCAGCGCGGACTGCTGGCCGGGCAGCAGGGCACCAGGGTCCTGCAGCACGGCGAGCATGCGCTCGTCGCCGGGGGACAGGGCCAGCTTGATCCGGGAGAAGTCGAGCAGGTCCGCGAGCACGCCGCACAGGCTCGCCGCCGTCGCCGCGTCCGGGTCTCCCGCCGCCGTCAGGTCATTGAGCCAGCTACCGCCCGAGGCGGTCTGGAGGGATGTCGCGAGGTACGCGAGTTCCGGCGCGGTCAGCGACAGGCTGGCCGCGAGCGAGGTGGCCTTGAGGAACCGGGTGTACGTATCGCTCAGCCGGGTGACCAGCGTGCCGGAGTACAGGTACTGGCCCGGGATGAGCTGCCAGCCGAGGCCGGCGCCCTGCCAGCTGGCCGAGAGCGTGGTCGTCAGCGAGGTGGCCGTCAGCGTGACGGGGGTGAGCTGGCCGGCCACGAGCCAGACCGGTCCCTGGTTCTGCCAGCGGCTGCCTGACGCCCCGCCTGGGACCGGGACGCCGCCGACCTCGAGGGTCACCGCCGCGCCGGGGCCGGTGACCACGCTGATGTCGTAGTCGCCGTCCTGCGGGACGGTGATGTACCCGCTCCAGACGCCGGCGACGGGGCCGCCGCCGGCGCCGGCCGGGAGCTGGCTGCCCGCGGTGTAGGTTTCCGTCGCCCCTGGCGAGACGGAGACCGCGAGGGTGAAGAAGCCGTGCGCGCCGGACGGGTCCGTGCCGGTGATCGTGATGACGCTCCCGCTGGCCGTCGCGTCGATGAGCTGGCCTATCGGCAGACTGGTACCGGGGTCTAGGGCGGTGGCCTGGTTGATGGCCGCGGCGATGTTGGCCGCGAGCTGGGGCAGGGTGGTGTCCGCCGCGCCGACCTGATAGGGGATGGCGATGCCGTTGATCGTGGTGGTCAGGGTGTCCCCGCCTGTGATCGTGGTGCCGCCCACCGTCGTGGTCGGGCTGTAGGAGAGCGTCGGCACCGAGTCGGCGGTGATGTCGGCGGGTGCGGCCAGGTCGTTGCCAAGGAAGAACTGGGCGGACAGCCCTTGCTGCTCGATCGCGGTCAGGTCGGTGACCGCGGGCGCGGCGGTGTCGGCGTCGGCATGCATGATCGCGGCGTCGGTCAGCAGCCCGCTGGCGAAGCTCGGGTCGCTGCCCGCGGCCGACGTGACCGAGGCCAGCGCCTGCTCCTGCTTCCGGCTGGTCTTCAGCACCGGCAGGAACGCGGCGAGCAGGGCGGTCCTGCGCGCGGGGAGGGGATCCGTCGAGGCGATGTAGGCGTCGTAGAGCGGGCGCAGTTCCGGGTAGGTGGCGAAGAACGGCGCCACGGCCTGCTGGCCGGCCGCCGCGACGCGCGCTATCCCGTCGGCGAGGGCCGGGTCGTTCACGATCGGGAACGGCATGCCCGTCCCGTCGTGCGCCTTCAGCGTGCTCGTCGTGAAGCTGGCCGCCGCGGCGCTGGCGACGATCACGGTTTCCTGGGCCGGCCCGGTGTCGATGAGCAGCCCGGCGCCGGGGTAGATGTTGGCCATCGACGCGGGGGTGAAGGTGACCACGGCGCCGGCCGGGACGTTGTCCGCGCTGTCGGTGGTGCTGACGGTGATGACCGCGTCGATGGCAGCCTGGGCGGCGCTGCCGAGCAGCCCGGCGTAGCTGAGCTGCTTAGCCAGGTCGTTGTAGCTGAGCTGGCCGTCGGCCGCCGCGACGACCGGCGCGGGCAGGCCCGGCTGGCCCACCGGGCTGGAGTACGGGACCGAGGTCGAGAACGTGTTGTTCAGCAGGCCGAAGAAGAAGTCGCTGGCGGTGCTGCCGTAGACCAGCGTCATCAGGCCCTTGGCGATGCTGCCGTCGGGGTCGTCCTGGACGGTGAACTGGGCCTCGACGGCCGCGAAGTCCGCCCGCAGCGCGGACGCCAGGCCGGTCACGTCCGCGGTGGTGGGCGCTGAGCCGCCGTTGATGTCCTGGTTCCACATGAGGTACAGCGCCTGCGCGGTGGTCAGGCCGGCGTTCGCGCAGGCGTCGAGCAGGCGGACGAAGCGGATGACCGGCGGCTCGGCGGGCGCCGTGGTGCCCGGGTCGAGCGCGGCGAACGGGTCAAGACCGGTGAACTGGCGCAGGTCGAGGAACTCAAGGACGCTCAGGCCCAGCGTGTGCGCGAGCCACCCGGAGCGGAAGAGCGCGCTCACGTTCTCCAGCGTCAGCGGGGTGGCCGGGCCGAAGCCGAGGGACCCGGCGATCAACGCGAATTCCGCGCCGGTCAGGTTGCACGCGGCGCACAGCGTGGGCTGGTGCCCGAACAAGGTCTGGCTGATGTCGGTGAGGAAGTCGCCGTACCCGTCGTCCGCGAACGGGGGACTCTGCCGTCCGGCCGTGTACTGGCTAGGGGACAGGGCCGCCGCCAGCGTAAAGGGCGTGGTGGGGCTCTGGCCGGTGACGGTAATGACCGGCCCGGCGGCGGTCGCCGACACCACCGAGCTGAGCGGCAGGCCGGTATTCGGGTCCACCGCCGCCGCCGTGGTGATGTCGCCGGCGATGCCCGTGGCCAGCATCGCGGCCGTGTCACCGGGACTGGCCGTCCGGACCAGCGGCAGCCCGTTGATCGTCGTGGTCAGTGTCGCGCCCGCCGGGATGGGGGCGGTGATGGTCGCCGTGGCGGTCTGGGGGGACAGGCTGCCCGCGGTGTAGGTCTCGGTGCCCGTCCCCGTGGAGCAGATGAGGGTGAACGCGGACGCGGGATCCACGGCGGTAAAGATGATCACGTTCCCCTTGCTCGTGGCCTGCACGATGCTGCTGACGGGCAGCCCGGTGAGCTGGTCTACCTGGACATCGGCGCTGACGGTGGCGGCGATGTGGGCGGCCAGCGAGGGGGCGTCCGTGTCGTCCGGCCCGGCCGTGTACGTGATCGCGACCTGGTTGACGGTGGTGATCAGCGTGTCTCCCGGCGCGACGGTCGTCGCGGTGACCGTCGCCTGCCATCCCGCGGGAACGGGCGGCGCCACCACGTACCCGCCGGTCGCGGCCGGGGTGAGGCCGCAGGTCAGGGAGAATGGCGGACCGGCGTTCGCCGCGATGATGGTGATCACGTTGGCGGCGGCGGAGGAGACCACGAGCCCGTTCAGTGGAAAGCCTGAGAATGGATCCTGCAGGGTCGTGGCGTTGACCAGCGCGGCGATGCCCGCGGCGATGGTGGCCGGCGTGTCGCCGGTCTGGACGGTGTAGCCGACCGGGACGCCGTTGATCGCCGTGGTCAGCGTGTCTCCGGCGGCCGGGGCCCCGGTTACGGTCGCGGTCTGGAGCAGCGGGGACGCGGCGGTGGCCGTGTAGGTGCCCAAGCCGCTGCCCTCGGCGGAGCAGGCCAGCGTGAAGCCCGCCTTGATGGTGATCACGTTGGCCGCGGCAGTCGCGTAGAACCGGCTGTTCACCGGCAGGCCGGTATCCGGGTCAGGGACCGTCGCCGCGTTGATGGCCTGCGCGATCGTGGTGGCGACCTGCGCGGACGTGTCGCCGGGCAGCACGATGTCCGAGGACACCGGGGTGTTGTTGATGGCGGTGGCCAGGATGTCGCCTTCGTTAAGCACCGGGCCGACGGTCGCCGTCTGGGCGCCCGGGTCCTGCTGCAGAAGTGTCGGGGTAAGGAACATGGCCTGGTAGAGGAAACCGGGGCCCGTCCCGATCGGCGCCCAGCAGGCGAGTAGCTGGCCGAGGGAGGCACCGGTCAGGGAGAGCCGCCCCCTGACGGCGGCCAGGAAGCCGAGCCGCGCCAGCAGCGTGGTGAAGCCGGCCTCCGGGCTGGGCGGCGCGGCCGGGTAAAGCGCGGCGAGGACGTCGTCGGTGTGCTGGATCGAGACCGCGTCGGACGGATCGCCGAGCAGCGGCGTGAGCTTCTGCCAGAGCCGCACGAAGCGGATGAGCCTGGTGAAATCCGCGGCGGTGAGCTGGTTGGCCGTGTCGTCCGGGTTGGAGTAGCGCAGCAGCAGGCTGGCGCCAGAGCAGTCGCCCGCGGTTTCCCCCTGTTCGGCGATCGTGATGATGTCCATGAGCCGCGGGTAGATGGCCGGGCCGGTGACCCAGGCGACCACGGCGGCGTAATCGGTCGGGCTGGTCCCGCCGTACCCGGTCGCGTCGAGCCCGGCCGGCAGGGACTGGATGAAGCTGGCCTCGATGGACGACGGCGTGTTCAGGGTGTCATGCAGCGTCCTGAGGGTGGTGAAGGGGGCGTTCAGCCGGGTCAGCCGCGGGATGAGGACGGCGTTGGGGTTGATGAACCGGGTCTGGACGATGAGGGCCAGATCGTCGTAGGAAACCCCGAGGCGCCGTGAGAAGTCCCGCAGGCTCATGGCCTGCAGGGTGGTGAGCGGCGAGCCGGAAGCCGGGATCCCCCAGAGGTCGCCCAGCTGCAGGGACGGGTCGGTGAACATGCGGTATTCGTCGCGGGAGATGCCGAGCCGTTCGATCAGGATGTCGGACCAGCCGTAGCTGACCGGCGTGCTGGTGTTGGTAAGTTCGTCGTCCGTCCGCAGCGCGGTCATGGCGTCAGGCAGCGCGACACCCAGGGCGTTCATGTGCAGCCGGAGCTGGGCCAGTGGCCTGGTGAACGGCAGCGGAGGCGGGAAGAAGGCGTTCTGCAGGACGGCGTACGCCGTGTCGTCCACGTACTGCGGGCTGGCGAGCAGTTCGGCCGAGGTGATCGCGGGATCTGTGTCGTGGCCCTGGTAGCCCGCGATCGAGAGCCCGTTCGCCACGAAGTACTCGAGCGTCTCGTTGACCAGGTCGATGTAGGGCAGCGCGGTGTTGGTGTTGGCGCACGTCAGCGGCAGGTACTGCAGGTCCGGGCGGCGGCCGAACAAGATGTCCTGCGGGTCGGACGGCCCGCCCGCCGGGCTCGGCTGGTCGACGTAGTGGAGCAGGTCGACCAGGTAGGCCGCGGGGCTGAGGATCGAGCCGCAGTCCTGGCAGTCGCAGTAGTCCAGAGAGCCGAAGAGGTTCTCCAGGGTGGGGTAGGCGACCACCGGGTAGTTCGTCGCGCTCTGCTGCGAAGCGACGTTCAGCACCGGGAACCGGCCGCCGAGGCCAGGATTCACCCGGTTCCCTAGGTAGGCGGCGGCGATGCTCAGCGTCGTGGCGAAGATCTGCCGGGCGCGGGCGTGCACGGCCGCCGCGGTGTCCGCGCCGCCAAGCTTGGCGGCGAAGGCGCGGGTAAAGCCGGCCGCGTCATAGCGGGTGACCGCGAACGCCGAGTCAAGGTTGTGCCGCAGCAGCACCGTCATGCTCGCGTCGTCAGGAGTCAGCTGGTAGACCCGCTGGAGCCGGCTAATTTGGGCGATCACCTCGGCGGGCGGGGCGGGCGTGCCTGTGCGCGCCAGGTACGCCTCCACCGGCTCGATGCCGATCTCGAACGTGCCCTGGTTCTCGGTCAGGAAGCCGGCTACCAGCTCGGCCGTGTCGGCGCTCCCGGCGACCGGGATGATCCCGGCCTGGATCTGGCCCGTTATGGTCCCGGTCGGGAACGAGAGCCGGACCTGGGCGGCTAGCAGCTCCGCGTAGTTGGCCGCCTGCTCGTCGGCGGTGGCGCCGGATATCGACGGCGGGATCGCCGCGCCGATCAGCGGCGCCCAGCGGGCGGCGTCGTAGTATCCGCGTGCGGCGAGGTCCGCCGTGGACCGCAGCGGCGGCTCGGTTTCGGCCGCGAGCAGCGCGCTCACCACGGGCTCGTTGTTGAGCGTCAGGCAGTACAGCTGCCCCAGGACCCGGAGCCGCTCGGTGGCGCTGGTCCCGGCCTGCTGGTCGACCCCGGTCCAGAAGTCGCTCCAGTCGCCCTGATGTTCGGCGCAGAGCCGGGCGAAGCTTTCCCGCTGCGCCGCCTCTGGCAGCACCGGCCGCAGCATCTCATCCAGCGTGGACAGGCCGGCCGGGGGAGCGGTGGTCAGCAGGCGGGCGGCGCTGAGCGCCTGGAAATTCCGCACGGCGCCCGGGATCTCGTCGCCTAGCGCCGACGGAATGATCCCCTGCCGCGTCGCCTGCTCCCAGACGCCTCGCACCCCGGCGGAGTCCGCGCGGAACAGCGCGTCCGGGTTCGCCGGGAGTCCCGCGCGGAACAGCGCGTAGTAGAACTCAGGCCGCAGGCTCACCACGGGGACCGGCCACTCCTGCGTCTTCCCCGGTTCCGGCGGCGATACCGCCGCGCGCGCCGTGAGCTGGCTGAACTGGCCGGCGAGCGCGGCGAGCGCCACGGCGCGGGCATCCCACCCGGTCTTGTTCGCCAGGTAGGTGATGTCCTGCCGGCCGTTGCTCTCCTGCAAGGCGCTCAGGCTGCCCGGGTAGGCGGCGGCCAGGTTGGCGGTCAGGATCTCGTACTCGCTGGGCAGGCCCGTCGCGTCACCGGGCAGCGTGACGTCCAGGGTCACCGACGGCGGCGCTGAGTAGGCGACCGTCGAGGAGGCCAGCATCCCGCGGGCCGTCGACACGTGGACCTGCAGGTCGGGCTGTCTCTTGTGATGTTCCGCCAGGTAAGCGGCGCCGATGGTGACCGGCCCGAACGCGTACGTGCCGTCGCTGACCGTCTGCGTGCTGGCCAGCACCTGGTCCCCGCCGACGTTCTTGTCGGCGAGCTGCACGGTCAGCCCGCCGATGCCCGGCAGGGTAGGGCTGAACACCGTGCCTCTCACCGTGTATACCGGCGCATCCCCCGCGGTGACCGCTTCCGGCCCTCCGTCGCTGGGCGGTTCAGGAGTGCCGACCACGACAGGCGGGTTTGGCGCGCTGGCTCCTCTGACGATCGGCAAGGCCTGCGTCGCCGCGAGCGCTGGTTCAGGGCTCCCCGCCTCGAACCGCGTCATGATGTCGGCAAACTGCACCCGGTCACCCGGCTCAAGCACCCGTGCCCCGGCCAGCCGCTCCCCGTTGACGAACGTCCCGCTCGTCGAGTTGAGATCCCGGATCGTCACCCGCCCTGAGCCGTCGATCGTAACCAGCGCGTGCCGGCCGCTGATGTACGGATCATCGATGACAAGGTCCGCCGACGCCGATTGCCCGATCACCAGCTGCGGCCCGGAAAGCGAAAGACTCAGGCCGACGCGCTCAGCTGGCTCGATAACAACCAGATGCGGAATGTTTGCTTCATCGATTGGCATTGGCGTCCCATCCCTACCATTTAGTCATGTTGAGCCCATAGGAGCCGCCAGGGTAGTTGGCGTCTACCCAGGCTCTGGTCGTCTGTTTCGGGAAGATTGACTCCAGCCATCCGGTACCGGCTTCACCGTAAAGGTCGTCCGTCGCCCATCGTTGTTCCCCCGATTGCCAGTGCAGGTCGCCAACCTTGACCAGACTGCCTGTCTCGACGTGAAGGTCTGCTGCTTCAAGCTGATTTCCGAGGATACGATAGAGTGCTGCGGGGCCGTGCTTCTGAGGATCGAACATGAAGGTCTGGCCTTGGATTTGGTTGATGATCAAGACGAATCCAGGATGTTCAAGCTTGGCCCGCTGGATTCCAGTTGGTGTACCGGCATACTGTCCAAGCTGGGCGGCTGATTCGTCAATCTGCTGTGCGGCTGCGACAGGCGCGTAGAGATCGGCTACAGCGCCGGCGACTATCCCCGCGGTCCCTATGGCCTTCAGTATTCCGGGTCCCGAGCTAGCGCCGCCGAACTCTTCGGTCACGCTGCCCATCATGCTCCCGGGGCTTCCGGGGCCCGGGCTTGCTGACTGCCGGATAATGTTGCGGGATATGGTCCTGAGTTCAGGGAATTCTTCTTCGTAAACGTCTCGGTACAGTGACTGCACTTCGGCCGGAGTGACCGGGGCCCGGCCGCCGTATCGGCCTCCGAATTCTTTCTGCGCGCGAGTTATCCGCGGTGTGATTATCTTCTTGTGAAGACCGGGATCTATTAGGACCGCAGGCGCTTTTTCGTATGAAAAGCTTGACCCGATATCTTCGAGGTGCTCGCCCCCTACGATATGGTGAGAGTCCGCGGTCAATCCCATTTTCGTCCTGAACTTCGTGAGGTCTTCGTGCGGACCGACAGGGTGCCATCCGCCGACTCGGAATTTTACCTCCCAGATATTACCCTCGACGTGTTGTGACGTGACCCCCTGCAGCCACGACGGTTTCGTGGCATCAAAAGCCGCTGCCCCATCAGGGTCGTTGAAACGGGCGGGGTTTCCCGCGGCATATTCGTACCGTGAGATGCCGGTTCCGCGGCTTTGCGGATCCGTGCTCGTCCAGCGGCCCAGCCAAGGCGCGTAATAGCGGGCGCCGTGGTAGTAGAGGTCGCTTTCCTCGTCGCGCTCTTTCCCCGTATAGCGGTATCGCTTGGGAGTTTCTGTCTGCGAAGTCACTGCCTGGTAGGACGTGCTTCCGTACGGGAAGTACTCCTCGTAGGTGATGATGTTCGCCTTGTCGTCGAGTTCGAGGACCGCGGAGCCCAGGTGGTTGGAGTGCTGGTAGCGGAACAGTGCCGCCGATCCCTTGTCGGTGCCCTTCGTGCGGTTCTCGGCCAGCGCGATTGACCGCTCGCCGTCGGCCACGTGCAGCGTCTCGCGTTCCAGCGAGGGAGTGCCGCCGGTGCCGTACTCCCGGTAGACCTCGATGGCGCCGAGGTAGATCCGTTCCGACTTGAGGACGGTCGTGCCCGGCTGGTCGGTGGACTTGCGGACGCGCTGGCCGCTGGCGTCGTAGGCGTACCAGGTGACCTGGGGTGTCCCGCCGGCGTTCGGGGTGGTGGAGCGGAGCCAGTCGTCCTCGTCCCAGGCCATCACGGACAGGTGCGGCATCCGCGTCATGTTGCCGTGCGCGTCGTGCGCGTACGTGGCGGTGAACGGGCCGGCGGCCGGGTCGCCGGGCCGGCTGGTCGCCGTCAGGCGGTTGCCGGTCTCGGCCGCGGTGATCTGGGACGGCTCGCG
>JBEKJP010000225.1:0-9358 GCA_050011155.1 Streptosporangiaceae bacterium | reverse complement strand
GACGCCGGCGATCACGGTGGCCGGGGGTAACTCGGTCATCGCCACCCAGACGTCGAACGACGGCCTGCGGTTCTACTGGAACCAGCACGGCACGAACACCTGGCGCGGCGAACTGGTCGCGAACCCCGGGACCACGTACTCCGCGCCGTCCATGGCCCAGGACGGCAACGGAGTGATCATCGCGGTGCAGGGCCCAGACGACAGCCTGGACTTCTACTGGCAGATCATCGGCGAGTCGAGCTGGCAGAAGGAGATAGTGGCCGGGAACGGGACGACCTTCTCCGCGCCCTCGCTGGCGAACATCGGCGGCGGCGTGGGCATCGTCGCCGAGGGACCGGACAACAGCCTGCGCTACTACTGGGCGGCCAACGGCACCCCCGACTGGCAGGAGGAGAATGTCGCCGGGCCCGGCACCACCTACTCCGCGCCGTCCATCGCGGGCAACGACGACATGGCGAACGTGGTCGCGCAGGGACCGGACCACAGCCTGGACTTCTACTGGCAGCAGGACGGCACCACGCCGTGGAACCCCGAGACCGTTTTCGGGGGCAGCATCGCCTACTCAGTCCCCGTCGTCACCGGCAACGACGGCTACGTCAACATTGTCGTGCAGGGCCCGGACAACAGCCTGTTCTTCCTCTGGCAGCAGGACGGTGCCACGCAGTGGAACGTGTCCACCCCAAAGGGGTCGACGGACGCAGGCCAGCCGTCCATCGCGACGTTCAGCGGCTCGGCCGGTGACGGAGTGTACGTCGCCGCGATCAGCGTGCAGGACATCCCGGGCGTGTACACCGACATCAACGGGAGCGGTACCTGGCAGGGGCGTGGCGTGCAGGGGAGCTCCGGTTTCGCCGCCGGGTCCAACGCGACCGTGACCGCCAACGACGGCGTCGCGAACGTCGCCGTATACCAGTACAACGGGGAGCTCGACTTCTTCTGGCAGAACAGCACCGGGGCCTTCGTCCAGGAGGTCGTGGCCGCGCCCGGCGTCAACTGACCGGACCCGGCCGGGCGATAATGCCGGTATGTCGTCCCGTCGCTGCGTGGTCATCGGCGCAGGCATCATCGGCGCGTCGGTGGCCGCCCGGCTCGCCCAGGCCGGCCTGCGGGTAACGCTCCTGGACCAGGACCGCCCGGGGCGGGCCACCAGCCGGTGGAGCTTCGCCTGGCTGAACTCCAACGACAAGGCGCCCCGGCACTACCACGACCTCAACCACGCCGGGATCCGCGCCTGGGCCGAACTGGCGCCAGACCTCGACGGCGACGCCTGGTACCGTCCCGTCGGCCACGTCGAGCTGGCCTCGGCCGAACGCACATCGGAGCTCACAGCCCGGGTAAAGCGCCTGACCGAGTGGGGCTATCCCGCCCGCCTCATCGATCCCGCCGAGGCCGCCAGACTGGAACCAGCGCTGCGGACCCCGGCGCCCGGGGCGTTCTTCCTCCGCGAAGGCTACCTGCTGACCGAACCGCTGATCGCCCGCCTGGTCGCGCGGGCCCAGCGCCACGGCGCCGAGGTCCGCACCGGCGAGCCCGGCCGGGTCACCGCCCTGGAACCGGGCGTCACACCGCGCGTCCGCACCGCCGTCGGCGCCGTCCTGGAAGCGGACGAAGTGATCTGCTGCGCCGGCCGCTGGACCCCGGACCTGGCTCCGGTCCCGCTCATCCCGTGGCGCGTCCCCGGCTCCACCGCCCCAGGATTGACGGTACGGGTCGGCCCGGTTACCCCGCCCGGCCCGGTCCGGCTGGTACACACCCCCGACCTCGCCCTGCGCCCGCACCCGGGCGGCCTGCTCCACCTGGAAGCCCCGGACGCCGCCGTCGACCTGCACACCCCGCAGGCCGACCTGGACCACTGGGCGAAAGAACTCCTGCACCGGGCTCAGCACACCGTCCGCGGCCTGGACGACGCCCGTGTCGTGGACGTCAAGGTCTGCCCCCGCCCCATGCCCACCGACGGCCAGTCCATCGTCGGCCGCTTCCCCGGCACCCCCGGCATCTACGTCGCCGTCACTCACAGCGGCGTGACCCTAGCCGCCCACCTGTCCCGCCTCATCGCCCAAGACCTCACCGCCGACCCCCCGCCCGCCGACCTGACCCCTTACCGTCCGGGCCGCTTCTCCCGATCTTGAGCCCGAACGGGTGCCCGTTCCGCCCAGCGGCACCGGCGTCGCCGCCCGCGTGCCAGTCCAGGTAGTTCAGCAGGTCACCGAACGCCTCATACTCCCGGCGCCGGGAATCCAGCCGGACCTCGTGATCGGCGACTAATGTCCCGCCCGCCCCGGCCAGCACCCACCGCCACCGAGTGTCATCTTGAAACTCGCGTACCTCAAGCCGCAACTCGCCGCCGATCCCGCCTCCTCCCCGGCAGGCCATTCCGTACACCTACGATATGCCTTGCCAGCCCCTATCCCTCCCAGCCGATCCGCTAAGGAACCCGTCGCGAGTACTCACACCACGCGTAACTGCTTTCACAGCCCTCGCCGCGGGACTGGTGTGGTCAGTGATGCGATCCACCGGGTCGCGGCCATGGGAAAACGTGCATGAAAGCCAGGAACTTCATGATCGCGAAGACTTTTATATCGTTTTCCGTAGTAAAACCTTCGCGATCATGGAAAGCGCCACTGGAAGCACGGTAAGCCTGGCTGGGAAAGCCCAAAGGCGCTCGGGCTCAGGCGGGCTGCTCGATCTCGATCAGGTAGCCGTCGGGGTCCACGCAGAAGAAGCGGCTGCCGCCCCACGGCGGCTGGTACGTCTCGGCCAGGAACCGGACCCCCCGCGATTCCAGCACCTTGCGGGCCAGGTCCGCGTCGGTCACCTCGAGCGCCAGCACCACGCTGGCCCGGGCCGGATCGGCGGGCGCTGCCATCACGATCCCCGGCCGGTCAGGCGCGGGATGCCCTTGCTCGGCCAGCGAGATCCGCGCCCCGGCGGCACTCAGCGTCGCGTAGGGCGGGTCGTCGTACAGCGCCACCTCGGTCAGCCCGAGCTGGTCCCGGTAGAACCGCAGCGAGGCGGCGAAATCAGACACGGCGATGATCGCGCCGGCCCGCGTGACGGAAAAGCCGGGAAACCCGGAAGAGCCAGGCCCCGAAGAGCCAGAAAGGTCAGGCACGCGCCAGCTCCGCATCAGAAGAACCAGAAGAACCGTCCGACAGCGTAGCCTGCAGCCGCCGCGCCGGCACCCGGATGTGGTCGGCGGTAAGCTGCGCCGCCCGCTCCTCATCCCGCAGCCGGATCGCCGCCAAGATAGCCCGGTGCTCGGCCAGCGAGTCATCCATCGAACCGCGCAGCGCTAGCGTGCGGTTCTGGAACCGCCCGATCTCGCCCTCCAGCCGGTGATGCACCTCCTGCAACTTAGGGTTGCCCGAAAGCTCGCACACCAGTTCGTGAAACGCCACGTTGGCGACAAAGAACTCCCGCACCGCGCCTGCCGCACTGTGCGCCGCCATCTGGTCGATGAGCCCTTCGAGCCGCGCCAGGTCCGCTTCGGTCACCCGCGGGATGGCCAGCCGGACCGCCATCACCTCGAGCGCCTCGCGGACCTGGTACGCGTCGATGAGTTCCTGCGGGGTCAGCGACCGGACCTCGGCCCGGCGCCGCGGCCGCATCGTGATCAGCCCCTCGGCCGCCAGGCGGCCCATGGCTTCCCGGATGGGGCCGCGGCTTATCGCCAGTTCCTTGGACAGCGCGACCTCGGACAGTTCGGTGCCGGGCAGGAGGTGGTCAGCCAGGATCTCGTCGCGCAGGTGCTCGTACACCCGCTGCGACAGCGTCAGGTTGTCGAACGCTACCGTCACTCACTCACCCCTATGCCGCATATCCCTTACGAAGCCACCGGAGCGGCCGCTGACAGGCCCGGCTGGGCCCCGACGAAACGCTTCGCCCCCGCCAGGTATAGCAGCGATGCCACGCCGAAGCCGACGATCCAGGAGATGTCCGCGCCACCCAGCTTGCTGACCAGCGGCCCGATATAGAACAGCTGATCAAGGAACGGCACCTGCACCGCGAGCGTGATCACGTAGCACAGGCACGCCCACCACTGGAACCCGCCGTAGACGCCGTCGGGGGTAAAGAACGACGCCACATCATAGCGGCCCCGCTTGACGAGGTAGTAGTCAACGAGGTTGATGGCGCTCCACGGCACGAAGAAGAACAGCAGCACGCCGATGAAGTTCTCGAACGAGCTGTAGAAGTGAGCGCTGCTCAGGCAGGCCAGCACCGTCCCGATCACGAAGATGATGAGAATGCCGGTCAGGCGCACCGTCTGCCGGTTCTGGGCGGCCATGAACTTCTTGCTGTTGGTCCCCAGGCTGGCGAAGGCCAGCATGCCGGTGTAGGCGTTGAGCGTGTCGCCGGGGATCTGGCTGATCCCCATGAAGAACATGATCCACAGCCCGGACACCGTGGCCAGCGCGCCCAGCGGGTTGGCCGTGGTGCTGGGCACCATGGCGGCGATCCACGCGCCGAGCCCGGCGAACAGCGAGGTGGAGATCACGTTGCCGAGGAAGATGGCCCAGAAGGTCCGCGGGAAGCTGACGTTCCTCGGCAGGTACCGGGAGTAGTCGGACACGTAGATCGCCCAGCTCAGCATGTTCATGAAGAACAGGCCGATGGTGGCGATCAGGACCGGGCCGCTGGACAGGTGGAAGCCCCGGTCGGCCTTGACCACCCCGTGGCTGTACGCCGCCGCCTGGATCAGCGCCACCACGATGACCACGGCGAAGATCGCCGTCATCACCTTCTGCGCCTGGTGGATCCACTTGTAGCCGTAGATGGCCAGGGCCAGCGCCGGGATGGTCACGATGACGATCCAGACCTGCACGCTGAGGCCGGACGCCAGCAGGTGCAGCGAGTCTCCCTGGAGCACCTGGGAGGCGGCCAGGTACCCGATGTCGAGCACGATCGACACGATCAGGATGAAGCTCGCCCCGTAGAAGCCGAACTGCCCGCGGCTCTGGATCATCTGCGGCACGCCCAGTCGCGGCCCCTGCCAGGCGTGCAGCGCGGTCAGCAGCATGCCGACCACGTTGCCGACCACGATAGCGACCAGGGCCCAGAACAGGTTCAGGCCGAACTCGATGGCCAGCACGCCCAGGGTGAAGTTGACGACGTTGGCGTTAGCGGCGAACCAGAGGGTGAACTGATCCCGCGGCTTGCCCTGCCGGTCCGACTCCGGGATGACCGCCACGTGGTGCTGCTCGACCAGTCCTCCCCGGACGGCCTCGTCTTCGATCACTTTTCCCGCGCCTAGCTGCTCCCCAGCACTCATGGCTCCTGCCTTCCGTAGGTCGAGCCCCGTCTGCCAGCCCGTCGCGCCCAGCACGCACCGTAATCCCAGCCAGACCCGCCGAGTCGCCACATTGAAACTGCCGTTTCTGCAAACTGTCAACAGGAGAATCAAGAGATTTTTACCGAACGGGGTGGGTTAGCCAGGTCACCACCCCGATTTCTCTTCCTCCGTATGATCATTTGCCCCCTGTTGCACTCCTCCTGCCAGTGCTTCAAAAAGCAGTCAGGCGTCACTCTAAGTCATCTGTTGACAGTCAGCACCCCTGATGCTTACGTAGACGAGCGGGAGGAACCATGGAATTCGGCGTCAACCTCAATAACCGGGAACCGCTCATCACCTCCGACTACACCCTGGCCGACCTCCTCGACCTGGCGGAGTTGGCCGAGAACCGGGGGTTCGGCTCGGTCTGGGTGGGCGACAGCCTGTTCTCCAAGCCGCGGTTCGAGCCGATCAGCTTGCTGTCGGCCATCTCGCAGCGCACCGAGCGGGCCAAACTCGGCACCGCGTGCCTGGTCACCTCGACCCGCAACCCGCTCTACCTGGCCCTCGAGTGGGCCACCCTGGACCAGCTCAGCGGCGGCCGAACGATCCTCGGTGCCTGCATGGGCAACCCCGAACACGGCGTGCGGCGCGAGTTCGAGGCGCTGGGCCTGCCGTTCGGCCAGCGCGCCGCCGTCTTCGAAGAAGGCCTGGCCGTGCTGCGGTCCCTGTGGACCACCGGGAAGATCACCCACCACGGCCAGTACTACGACTACGACGACGTCTCGTTCTACTCCGGCACCGAGATGGGGCCGCTGATGCCGGTCCAGCAACCGCCGCCGACCTGGGTGATCTCCAACATCAGGCTGACCGGCGAACTGGCCCCCGAGGTCGCGAAGAAGCGCATGCGCGACGCGTGCGAGCGCGTCATATCCTACGGCGACGGCTGGATGACCTGCTGCCGGGCCACGCACCCGGAAGAGGTGGCCGAGCAGATCACCGCGCTGCGCAAGGCGGCCGCCGATCTGGGCGAGGACTTCGGCCGGTACACCGTCTCCTACCAGGTCACGATGAACATCGGCGACTCCGAGGACCAGGCCAAGGCGGCGTTCGGCGAGTACATCGGCAGCTACTACCCCGAGCTGAGCAAGTCCGTGGACCTGTCCAACTGGGGCCCCACGGGCACCCCGGAGACCGTGGCCGACTGGTTCCGCCGGTTCAGCGCGGCCGGGGTCGACCACTTCATCTGCCGCTTCGGCGCCCTCGACCAGTTCGCCCAGGTGGAGCGCTTCGCCGCCGAAGTGATCCCCGCTCTCGAGGAGGAAGGACCAGGCCAATGACCGACGACCGCCCAGAAGACCGTACCGAGGCGCAGCTGCGCGCCTCGGCCGTACTCGTGGTGGACACCTGCTTCGAGGTGAAGGAGGGGGACGTCGTCACGATCATCACCGACGACCGGCGCAAGCCGGAAGCCGAGATGGTCGCGAACGTGGTCGCCGAGCGCGGCGGCCTGCCCATCGTGGCCAACAACGAGACCCAGGTCCGCCGCGCGCTGGCTGACACGCACTTCCCCATGGTGCCGCCGCGCAACCTGCACCAGGCCATGGTCACCTCGGACCAGATCATCATCATGACCAACCTGGAGTGGGCCAACCGCTTCGCGCACGTGTCCGCGGTGAAGGAGTCGTGCGCCAACATGGCCCGGATCGGGTCGATCGAGGAGGGCTTCGGCCGCTGGCCGATCTCGGTGGCCGACATCGAGGCCACCATCGGCAACGCCAAGAAGGCCATTGCCCGGCTCGAAGGCAAGAAAAAGGTCCGGGTCACCTCCCCGGCCGGCACCGACGTGGTGGTCAGCATCGAGCGGCGGCCCGCCCTGGAAGTGGTCCCGGTCAAGCAGCCGGGCGCGATGATGGGCCCGGCCCCGCTGTGGGGCGAGGTCGCCTACGCCGCGGTCGAGGACCAGACCAACGGCACCATCGTGATCGACGGCAACATGCTCGGCATCGGCATCCCCCGGCACGTGGAGCACCCGATCACCTGGCACGTCGAGGACGGCAAGTACCGGGCCATCGAGGGCGGCGCCGAGGCGCGGCGCCTGCTCGACGTGATCACCGGCGTGCCCGGCACCGAGACGGTGGCCGAGTTCGCGTTCGGCACCAGCGACTTCGCTCCCGTCGGCGACCCGAGCGAGAAGGGCCGCAAGGGCACCGTGCACTTCGCCCTGGGCGACAACCAGAACTGCTACCCCGGCGGCCAGAACCGCAGCGTCCTGCACCTGGACGGCGTGTGCCACTATGTGTCGCTGCAGATCCTGGACACGGGGGAGTACATCGTCAAGGACGGGGTGTGGCAGCTGTGACCGAGGTGTCGGTCATCACGCTCAATGACGTAGAACCCGTCCAGCTGGCGGGCGGCAGTTGGTCGCGCGTGCTGGTGTCCGAGAAGACCATCGGCGGCAACGCCTCGGCCCTGGGCTACTCGGTGTTCAAGCCGGGCACGTCCACCGCTGACCTGTCGCACGCGGTCGAGGAACTCGCCTACATCGTCAGCGGCCACGGTGTGATCCGGCTGGAGACCAGAGACGTCCCGGTGGCCGCCGGGCAGGCCCTCTACGTCCCGGCCCGGCTCTGGCACACGGTCATGAACCCGGGCGGCGACGACCTGGTGATGGTGTTCTCGTTCCCCGCGCCCGATTACCCGCCGACCGAACGGCGTGACCCCCGCGGTGAGTTATCAAGCGGGACAAAGGCCGGCCACCCCCGAGGACGCGATCCGGCAGGTCAAGCTGGCCTGCCGGATCCTCGCCCGGCACGGCCAGGAGGACCTCACCCTGGGCCACGCCAGCGTCCGCGGCCCGGACGGCGGGACCATCTGGATCAAGCGCAAGGGCCGGGCGCTGCGCGACGTGCGCAAGAAAGACGTCATCGGCATCGCGCTCGACGACCCGGACGGCCACCTGACCCCCGGCGCCCACCTCGAGACCATCATGCACCTGGAGACCTACCGGGCCCGGGCGGACGTCGGCGCGGTCATCCACACCCACCCGGTGCACTCGGTCGCGCTCGGCGCCACGACCGGCGGCCTCGAGCTGCTCTCCCACGACGGCCTGCTGTTCCCGGACGGGGTACCGGTCTTCGACGGCACGGCCGGCCTGGTCACCACGCCGCGGGACGGCCAGGGCGTGGCCCGGGCGCTGGGCGGCGGCCGCGCCGTGCTGCTGCGCAACCACGGCATCCTGGCCGCCGGGCCGGACATCAGCTGGGCCGTGCTGACCGCACTCACCCTGGAGCGGGCGGCCCGGATCCAGTTCATCGCCCGCACCCTCGGCGGGACCGTGCCTATCCCGCGCGAGGCCGCCCGGGAACTGTCGGCCGGCAAGTACCGCGAGGAGTTCGCCGAAGAGTACTGGCAAGACTGGCGCGGCATGCTAAATAGCTCAGCATGACCGAAATGGTGCGCGCCACCATCAACGGGAAGCCTTACGCGGCCGAGGTTCCCGCCGAGGAACTGCTGCTCGACTTCCTGCGCGACCGGCTCGGCCTGACCGGCACCAAGCAGTCCTGCGAGGTCCAGGTGTGCGGGGTGTGCACGGTGCTGGTGGACGGGGACCCGGTCAGCTCCTGCTGCTACCTCGCGGCCGATATCGACGGCCGCGCGGTCGAGACGATCGAGGGCCTGGCCGGCTCGGACTTCCACCAGCGCGCGGCCCGGGCCTTCCTGCGGCACGCCGCCGTGCAGTGCGGCTTCTGCACCGCCGGCATGCTGCTGACGGCCAAGGCCCTGGCCGCCCGCGGACTCGGCGGTGACCGGGACCAGCTCGCCGCCGCCATGAACGGCAACCTCTGCCGCTGCACCGGCTACGTCTCCCTGCTCGACGCCCTGGTCGAGCTGCTGGACCAGCGATGAACAACCCCGTGGGGCAGAGCGTCGTAGGGCAGAGCGTCGTAGGGCAGAGCGTCGAGCGCGCGGACGGCCCGCTCAAGCTGTCCGGCCAGGCCGAGTTCACCGGCGACATCCGGCTGCCCGGCATGCTCTACGCGGCGGTCCTGCACAGCCCGGTGGCCCACGCCCGTATCGTGTCCGTCG
>JBEKJP010000224.1:0-9416 GCA_050011155.1 Streptosporangiaceae bacterium | reverse complement strand
GTCCGCATCGACTTCCCGTTCTCGGCCGAGCCGGGCCGTTACCGGCCGTTCGTGGTCGCCGCCGCGCAGCTGGTGGGCAAGTACGGCGGCTCGATGTCCGGCGAGCACGGCGACGGCCGGGCCCGCGGCGAGCTGCTGCCCTACATGTACTCACCCGAGGCCATCGACACCCTGGCCGCGGTGAAGGCGGTGTTCGACCCGGGCAACCTGTTCAATCCGGGCGTGCTCGTCGACCCGAGGCCGATCGACGCGGACCTGCGGGTTCCGCAGGCCCGCCCGCTGCGCACCGGGCTCGGCTTCGCCTATCCCCACGACGACGGTGACCTGTCGGTGGCGGTGCACCGCTGTACCGGCGTCGGCAAGTGCCGCGCCGACACCACCGGCACCGGGGGGGTGATGTGCCCGTCCTTCCTGGCCACCAGGGACGAGAAGGATTCCACCCGCGGCCGCGCCCGGGTGCTGCAGGAGCTCGCGAACGGCACGCTGGTTAAGGGCTTCGGGGCGGCGGAGCTGGCCTCCTCGCTTGACCTGTGCCTGTCGTGCAAGGGTTGTTCGTCGGACTGCCCGGCCGGCGTGGACATGGCCACCTACAAGGCCGAGGTGCTGTACCAGCGGTACCGGCGTCGGCCGCGGCCGGCCGCCCACTACGCACTCGGCTGGCTGCCGCGCTGGGCCGCGCTGGCCGCCCGCGCCCCAGGACTGGCGAACGCGCTGCTGCGCAACGGGCCGCTGTCGGCGGTGGCCAAGCGGCTCGGCGGCATCGACGCCAGGCGGCCGTTGCCGGCCTTCGCCGCCTCCGGTTTCCGCGACTGGTTCGCCGGCCGGCCCGCCCGGGCCGGGAACCCAGAAACCCCACGAGCCCCGGTCCTGCTGTGGGTAGACACCTTCACGGAGTACTTCGCGCCCGAGGTCGGCCAGGCCGCCGTGCGGGTGCTCGAGGCGGCCGGCTACCCGGTGCAGCTCACCGGCCACCCGGTGTGCTGCGGGCTGACCTGGATCTCCACCGGCCAGCTGGACGGCGCGCGCCGGCAGCTGCGGCGCAGCCTGGCGGCCCTGGATGCCGCGGTGCGGGCCGGCACCCTGATCGTGGGGCTGGAACCGTCCTGCACCGCGGTGCTGCGCGGCGAGATCACCGAGCTGCTGCCCGGCGACCCGCGCGCGGCGCAGGTCCGCGCGGCCACCCGCACCCTGGCCGAGCTGCTGGCGACCACGCCCGGCTGGGCGCCGCCCGACCTGGACGGCGTGGCCGCGGTGGCCCAGCCGCACTGCCACCACCACGCCGTCATGGGCTGGCAGCCGGACGCCGCGCTGCTGGCCCGGGCCGGCGCGAAGGTAGACGCGGTCGGCGGCTGCTGCGGGCTGGCCGGCAACTTCGGGGTCGAACGCGGCCACTACGAGGTCTCGGTGGCCGTGGCCGAGACCGCCCTGCTGCCCGCCGTGCGCCACGCCCCGCCGGGCGCCGTGGTACTGGCCGACGGCTTCTCCTGCCGCACCCAGCTTGACCAGCTCGCCCACGTCAGCGGCATCCACCTGGCCCAGCTCCTGGCCAGCCGCCTGCCGGACCAGCGCTAAGGCGCGGTTTCCAAGTCGATCCGGTGTCGCAGTGCCGGCGGTACGACCCGGCCCAGCTTGAGCAGGCCCGGCTGGTAGCGTGGCTGCGACGCCTGGGCATGCCGCTGACCAGGATCCGCGCGGTGAGTACGCTGCCGCGGGTTCAGGCCGCGGCTGAGCTGGCGGCGTACTGGGACCGGGTGGAGGCCGGACCGCGGCCAGGCGCGAGCTTGCCACGTTCCTCATAGGCTTCCTGTCTGGAAGGGACACTGCCATGCGCGATGCTCAGGGGACGCTCGCCGTCCGGTGCGGGGTGCAGTCCGATATCGGCCTGCACCGCCAGGACAACGAGGACTCCGCGTACGCCGGGGCCCGGCTGCTCGCGGTCGCTGACGGGATGGGCGGTCATGTCGGCGGCGAGGTGGCCAGCGCGGCCGTGATCGAGGCGCTGCGCCCGCTGGACACCGAGGTGCCGGCCGGCGAGCTGCTCAACGCGCTTGATCACGCGGTCCGCCGGGCCAGCAGCGCGATACGCGACATCGTCCTTCAGGACCCGTCGCTAATCGGCATGGGAACGACGCTGACGGCCCTGCTGTGGTCGGGTTCGCAGCTGGGGCTGGTCCACATCGGCGACTCCCGCGCCTATCTGGTCCGCGACGGCGAGGTGTTCCAGATCACCCATGACCACACGCTAGTTCAGTCCCTGCTGGACGAGGGCAAGATCACGGCCGGCGAAGTCGCCTCGCACCCGCAGCGATCGCTGCTGCTGCGGGCGCTGGGCGCTGGCCACTTCGAGCCCGATCTCCAGCTGCGCGAGGCCCGGCTCGGGGATCGCTACCTACTCTGCTCCGACGGCCTGCACCAGGTCGCGGACGCCGAGTCCATGGCCCGGGTGCTGCTCACGATCACCGACCCGGACCAGGCCGCCAAAGACCTCATCGCACTGGCCATCGACGGCGGCGGCCCAGACAACGTCACCTGCATCGTGGCCGACGTGGTAGCACCAGAAGCCACGGCGCCAGATCCCGCGTAGCACCAGAAGCCGCGGCGCCAGATCCCGCCTGGCCCGGGGCCACCGGGCGCGCCCTGGCCTGCGAGTGCCTCAGGTCGGCGTGCCGTTCTGGTCCGCCCGCACGGCCACGGCCCCGGCGGCACCCGCTAGTGCGGCCCCGCCGGCCGATGCCACGACGAGCCACCGGCCTGTCCGCGGCAGCTCACGCCACGATGCCACGGTGGCCACCACATCGAGGGCATCGGAGAGAGCGCCCGCGGCCACCCATGCGCTGGCCGAGCCGACCCCGGTGGCCGGCCCCTGCAGGGCTGCCAGCGCCCCTAGTCCCAGGGCGAGGTCACGTGCTCCCAGCGCCCGCCCGAACACCCGTGCGCCCAGTTCATCCGCCGCTCCGCCCACCCACGGCCGAGCCGGGACCGAAGGCCAGACCAAGGCAGTGAGGCCGAGCGCCACCCGCCCGGCCGCCACCGCCCTGGCCCCGTGCCGCAGCAGCCCCGGGCTGCCAATCGATGTCACCTGCGCTCTTCCCTCCAGCCCGCCAACGCGCGCCAGTTGGCGCACCCCGATCATAGCCGCGTCCCCCAACAGCACGCCCAACCGTTGTTACGCTAAGTGATCAGGAATCAGGACCAGCACCCACTTGCGGGCCGCCCGGCGACTGCGCCAAGCTGGTATCGGCGGGAAGAGCGACCACGTTGCCGACCCGAAGGGGCCAGGCTTTCCGCTGGACTTGCGATCTCTGGCAGCAGATAAGCCTGAGATGCCTGCATCGGCACTATCCCCTACCGGCTCACGACACGATAGACCTGGCGATCCTCTTACGTCGCGCCGAACCGGTGGCTGATGGGGTTGGCGTCGAAGCCGAGGTTGACCAGTTCGCCTTGTACGCGCCGGTGCAAGTCAGCCGGGGACACTGGCGCGCGCGGATCACCGCGGACCCATCACCATGAGTGATCGCCCCGCCCGCCTCTCGCGCGCGTCTGCACGTAAACGCGCGATAATGGCTGCATGGTTGACGACGCAGCACGAGACCGGGCCATCTATCACGCGCTGAAGGCGGTCGACGAGGTCGCCGCCGCTCTGCAGACCCATCTCATCGAGGAACACGGTGCCGATCCGGAGCGCACCGCCCCGCAGAGTCCCGCGACGAACTCCTTCAAGCTGCTGCGGCAGGCTCGCGAGCGCCTGGGGCTGGGCCTGCGAGCCGTCGAGGCCGACCACATCGCCGACTCCGACCAGATATCCCTGCGCCGAAGCGCGCGAGCCTGACCAGCGGGCCGAGCGCGACTACCGGCTGACTACGCGACGATCCGGTGATGGAGATGACGCTGCGCTTCGAGATCTTTCCGTCCGATCTTGATGCGGTCGTCGATTTTTACCCTGGGTGTTGCGCTTCGGGCGTGACCAAGGATGAACGTCATGGCCCGACTGCGTACGTGTCGATGCAGCGGGGTGCGGTGCGAGTCGGCGCCGCCCGAAGGGCCGTCCCGGGATGCCCGCGCGGCCCGGCTGCCTCCGGCCGGAGTGGAACTTGTGCTGGAAGTAGACGACGTCGGTGGCGACCGTGACCGGGTCGTGGGGGCCGGATGGCCGCTGGAACAGGACCTCCAGGATCGCCCGTGGGGGCTGACAGACTTCCGGATCATCGATCCCGCTGGCTACTACCTCCGGGTCACCAGCCGGTGACCCGGAGGGACTTCGCGTTCGGCCGTCCAGAACGAGCCGCGGGCGGCATAATCTGGCCTCTGGCGTTTAAGGCCTTACCCGCAGTGAAGTACACGGCTTCCGCGCGGACCCACCCGGACTGGCCCGGACCGGCGCGCTGCGCCCGGCCCGCCCGGCGGGACCAGCGCGCGTCGCTACGAGCTAATGAAAGAAAGAGGCAGGTATGAGCATCAGCAGGCCCGAGATCGACTTTCCCGGCGGCGAGCCGCCGGCCGAGCTGGAGATCACCGATATCTGGGAGGGTAACGGCGCCGAGGCGAACCCGGGCGACCTGGTCCGGGTGCACTATGTCGGGGTCGCGTACTCGACCGGCGAGGAATTCGACGCGAGCTGGAACCGGGGCGACCCGCTGCAGTTCGAGCTCGGCGCCGGACGTGTCATCGCCGGCTGGGACCAGGGCGTGCAGGGCATGAAGGTCGGCGGCCGCCGTCAGCTGGTCATCCCCCCGAAACTGGCCTACGGGGACCAGGGCGCCGGGACCGCCATCGCGCCGGGTGAGACCCTCATCTTCGTCTGTGACCTGGTGTCGACCTGACGAACGACACTTCCCGCTCCGCACGCGGAGCCGATCACGGCGTGCCGGGTGAGAGGATGCCGTCATGGGCGAGATCCGGATCGGCGGCAGGAACAACGTCCTGCTCACCGGCCGTGAGCGCCATGATGGGTGTCCTGGCGGCCATCGCCGAGCCGAGCGGTTCAGCAAGCTGATCCGTATCGGGCCCTCGCCTGGGCCGACGTCGTGTTCACCACCACCACGATCCGGCTGAACCCCGGCGACACCTTGCTCCTCTTCACCGACGGGTTGACCGAGGCCCGTGCTCCCAGCACGGACCCGTTCGGGCGTTACGGCGACGAAGCTCTCCGCGCCTTCGTCGGGGATCTGGCCCCGAGCGCCGCCGCTGCCACGGTCACCGCGATCATCGCTCTGCTGGAGAGCCTCGGTGACGGCCGCCAGGACGACACGGCCGTCCTGGCCCTCGGAGCTACGGCGTAACCCGCTGCCGTCAGCCTGAACCGGGCGAGCCAGGTTCAGCCTGATCCGGGTGGGACTCCTGGTGAAACGGCCCGAACATCCGCTCGGCTCGGTTCACGATCTCCTCGGCCCGCTCCTGGAACTGGCCGAACCGCCGCAGGACCAGGCCGACCCGGTCTGCGAGCCAATCGCTCGGGTCGGGCCCCGCCCCTGGGTGTCCGGGGTGCCGCGGCGACTCCGGGGGCTCCGGGGGCTCCGGAGGTTCGGGCGGCTCCGGATGGTCCCAGCCCCAGTGGTCCCGCCGTCCACCGGTCCAGTGCACCCGGTGCGCCTGCCGGACATGCTCGTGCGGCCCGCCGCCGAACTCCCCGGCCCTCTCCTCGGCCTCACTAGCGAATCCTTCGGCCTCTTCGGCCGCTTCCTCGGCTTCACCGGCCACCTCCTCGGCCCGGTCGGCGGCTTGTTCGGCCGCCTCAGCCCGCCGCTGCGCTTCCTTCGCCGCCTCCCGCGCCTGGTCCGCCCGCCGCTGCGCCTGTTCCTGCTCGCGGGAGTCGGCCCAGCCGCGGGTCATCGCCACGGCCTCGGCGGCCATGTCGGCAGCCTCGTCCGCCATGATGGCCGCCTCTTCCGCCTGCTCAGACCGTTCCCTGGCCCGCTCCGCAAACTCTTCCGCCTGCTCGGCCCGTTCCCTGGCCTCCGCGGCCTGCTGCCTGGCCTGCGCCGCGATCTCCTGGGCCCTGACCTCGGCCACGCTGAGGCCGGACTCTTCGGCCATCCGGGCGTACCAGTCTTCCTCCCGCGGCTCTTCCTCCCGCGGCTCTTCCTCCCGCGGCTCTTCCTCCCGCGGCGTCCCCGCCTCGGCCGCGCGCCGGGCCTCGCAGTAAGGCTCACCGGTTTCGGCCATGCGCTGACGGGTGGCAGTCTTCCGCGCCTTGTCCTGAGTCATGATCATTTTCTTCCCGGCGGGTCGGCCCGCGTCTGCCCGCCACGGTGTATGGCATGACCTTCAAGATGCACCCGAGTCGTCGACCCTTGTCCTCGCGGCCATCACCGGCGCGGGCCGGTCGCTGGCTCGGAAGCGGGCAGGTGGTGCGCTGCCTCTACCGGCAGAGTACCCCCGCGCCCGGCGCCCGGCAATGCGGAAAACCCCACCATCGGCCGGGGGCTACCACCCCGCGCGAGTGGTGGCCGAGGCCCGGAAACCAGGGTCGTTCAGAGAATTTTGACGATCTTTTTTTCTGATACCGGAGGTAAGGACGCTCGCCGCAGCAGACCCTGCGCTTGTCGCGGTGGCCCCGTTCGCTTTCCCGGGTGCCCGCGCCCCGCGCCGCCGGTTGTGGAATCCTAGACCGGTGCATCGTTACCTGGCCGGCCAGTAACCGCGGCCCCCCATGACGGACCTGGCGCTGGTCAACGCGAACGTGCTGACCATGGATCTCGGTCGGCCGCGGGCAACCGCGGTGGCGATCACCGGTGGCCGGATCGAGGCGGTGGCCGCGAGCCCCGCCGAGGTCAGCGCCGTGCAGGAACACGCGGCGCACGTGGTCGACCTGCGCGGGGCCACCGTGGCGCCCGGCTTCAACGACGCACATAACCACATGACCGGGTTCGGCATGTCACTGGCCGAAGTCGACCTGCGCTCGCCCCCGATCGGCAGCCTCGACGAGCTGTACGCGGCCATCGCCGGCCGGTCGGAGACGACCGCCGCCGGAGACTGGGTGATCGGGTCCGGCTACGACCAGAACAAGCTCGGCGCCCATCCGCACCGGGACGCCCTGGACCGGGCCGCGCCCGGGCGGCGGGTCTGGCTGCGGCACACCTCCGGACACATGTGCGTGGTGAACAGCCTGGTCCTGGCGGACCTGGGCCTGGACGCCGCGGCCCCAAACGTGCCCGGCGGCCGGGTCGCCACAGACACCGACGGGCGGCCCAGCGGGCTGCTCGAGGAGCGGGCCCAGGCGCTCGCCGGGGCGCTGGTTTACCCGTACCCGCTGGCCCAGCTCACCGACGCCATCGGCCGGGCCGGCGCGGTCTACCTCGCCGAAGGCGTCACCAGCTGCACCGAGGCCGGGATCGGCGGTGGCTGGATCAGCCATAGCCCGGTCGAGCTGGCTGCCTTCACCGCCGCCAGGAACCAGGGCAGGCTCCGGGTCCGGGTCGAGCTCATGGTGGCCAGCGAGGTGCTGCATCAGCTGGGCGCGCACCCCGACGACGGGCTGGACCTGGGACTGGACCTCGGTATCCGGTCCGGGTTTGGCGATGACTGGCTCCGCCTCGGCGCCATGAAGATCTTCACCGACGGATCGCTGGTCGGCCGGACCGCGGCCTTGTATGACGCCTATGCAGGGCACGACGGATATGCCGAGCACGACAGCTATCCGGGGGACTACGCCGACCGGGCCGGACGCGGCTACCTGCAGGCCGACGCCGCCCAGTTGCAGGCCACGATCATCGCCGCGCACCGCTCCGGCTGGCAGGTCGCCGCCCACGCGATCGGGGACCGGGCCGTCGACGTCGTGCTCGACGCGTACGCCGAGGCCTTGGCCGCTTCCCCGCGGCCTGACCCGCGGCACCGGATCGAGCACTTCGGCCTGACCCAGGCCCGGCAGGTCAGCCGGGCCGCCGAGCTCGGCGTGATCGCCGTGCCGCAGGGCCGGTTCACCTCTGAGCTCGGCGACGGCATGCTGGCTGCCGTCGGCCCGGCACGACACGACTGGCTATACCGGCAGCGCTCCCTGCTGGAGGCGGGCATGGTCCTGCCCGGCAGCTCGGACCGGCCGGTGGTGGCGGGGGCGCCGCTGCTCGGCATCGCCGACATGGCCGGCCGGCGCACCGCCTCGGGCGCGCCGTTCAACCCCGGGGAGGCGATCACCGTGCCGCAGGCCCTGTACGCCTACACCGCCGGATCGGCCTACGCCAGCCGCCAGGAGCACGTCAAGGGCTCGATCATCGCGGGCCAGCTCGCCGATCTGGTGGTGCTGTCAGAAGACCCGACGGCCGTCAGCCCGGACCGCATCGCCGGCCTAACGGTCCTCGCCACCCTGGTCGACGGCCAGTGCCGCTACGACAGCGGCGCGATCGACGGCTGGAGCTAGCGGTCCGGCTCCGGCCGGCCGGCTTTATCGCGGCTTCACCGCTGCTCGACGATCTCCATCCCGTTGCCGTCCGGGTCGCGGAAGGCGAACATGGGCGGGACGCCTTCCCAGCGCAGCATGTCGCCGGCATCGACGCCGCTGGCTCGCAGTCCTGAGTGCACGTCCTCCGCGTCTGGCGTCACGAACCTGATGCCGGTCTCGACCCCGGCCGGAAGCCCCTTGTACGACCGGACCAGCGCGATCGACGTCACCGCCCCGGCGGGCGCCACCTCGATCCAGCGCCTGCCGTCGTCCATGTCGACGTCGAGCCGCTTTCCCAGGCCCAGCGTGTCGACATAGAAGTCCACCCGGTCCTGGTCCGTGACGGGTACGCCCACCGTGCGCACGCCGGTGATCTTGCCTTGGATGGTCATGTCTTCTCCTCGATGGGTTCCGCAGTTCAGACGACGGGACCCCGCCGGGATCATCGGCGCCACCCATGTGCTCCGTCGTGATGTCACCCATGCGCCCTCTGATGCACGAGCGCCCGAATGGTACGTCAATCCGGAAAAAGATCGTGGAGGATTCGAGTTCCGCGAAGACTTCACAGTCTGCACAGACTGTGAAGTCTTCATTAAGCCCGAATCCTCCACGATAAACCTCACCTGTATCGAACTTGCTAGCTAGCGGTGTGCGGTCAGGGGTTACCGGGGCCCTTGAGGCACCTGGGACCACGGCCACCGAGGACACGACGCAGCGGTGTGGCGGGGCAACGTACACAGGAGCGGCTTAACACAGGGGGGCTTAACACGGCGGCGGCTTAACACGGCGGCGGCTTACACGGGGCGGCTTACACGGGGCGGCTTACACGGGGCTGCAGGGCGAGCAGCTTGTCGACCACATCGGTCAGGTTTTCGCCGACGACGTCGGGCGGTGCGAAGAGCGCGCCGAAGCCACCAGACTTGCGGCTCACCCAGCCGGTGGTCAGGCCGGCGCGCTTGGCGCCGTGGCAGTCCCAGTCGTGCGCGGCGACCAGCGCCATGCGCTCGGCCGGCACGCCCATGACTTCCGCGGCGTACAG
>JBEKJP010000223.1:0-9485 GCA_050011155.1 Streptosporangiaceae bacterium | reverse complement strand
TTTTCCCGGAAGGCGCAGAGCTTGGCGACGCATAGGTCTTCCTTGTCGAGGCACCCAGGGACACGGCAAAGTCGTGATGTAGGGCTGTGACCTGCGGTGTCGTGATTGGGGCTGATGCGCCCGGCGTGTCTGCGGGAGGCGGGCGGGGCCCGGGCGGAACGATGGAAGTTCCTACGCTCGCCATCGACTGCCCCGAGGGACTCCCGCCCGCTCATGACATCTTCCCTGATAAAGGGTGCCGCCCGCACGCGGTACCTGCTCGATCTGCTGTCCCAGGTCCCTGACCCGCGTGAACGGCGAGGCCGGCGGCACCAGCTGGCCGGGCTGCTGGCCGTCGGGGCCGCGGCGGTGATCGCGGGCTCGAGGTCGTTCGCCGCGATCGGGCAGTGGGCCGCGGACGCCGGCCCGGACGTGCTGGCCGCGCTCGGCGCGGACCGCGGCCCGGCGGACGAGTCCACCTACCGGCGTGCGTTCGCCCTGGTCAGCGCGGACGTCCTCGACCAGGTTCCCGGCGCCTGGCTGTTCACCAGGGCCGCGCGGGCCGCCGGGCGGCTGGTGATCGCGGTCGACGGCAAGGCCGTGCGGGGCGCGAAGGGCAAGGACGGGAAGGCCCCGCACCTGGTCGCGGCCCTCGCGCACGGCATCGGCGCGGTCCTCGGCCAGGTCGCCGTGAACGCGAAGAGCAACGAGATCCCCGCCGTCCGGGACCTGCTGGCCGCGTTCGCCGACCTGGCCGGGGCAGTCATCACCCTGGACGCAATGCACACGCAGCACGACACCGCCCGGCTCATCCTCGGCCGGCACGCAGACTACGCGATGACCGTCAAGGGCAACATGCCCACCCTGTTCCGCCAGCTCAAGAAGCTGCCCTGGCCCAAGGTCCCCTCCGTTTCCACCGTGACGAAGGACCACGGCCGACGCGCCCGCCGCACCGTCAAGGTCATCCTGGCGCCCGCCTGGATCGAGTTCGAGGGAGCCGCCCAGGTCGCGCAGCTGCGCCGCACCGTCACGAAAAAGGGCAGGAAGACCGTCGAGGTCGTCTACGTCATCACCAGCGACCGCAGGGCCGACCCCGCCACCCTGGCCGCCTGGGTCAAAGGCCACTGGGAAATCGAGAACAAGCTCCACTGGGTCCGCGACGTCACGTACCAGGAGGACAAGTCCCTGGTCAGAACCGGGAACGCGCCCCGCGTCATGGCGTCCCTGCGCAGCCTGGCCGTCAGCCTCCTGCGGCTGGGCGGGCACGACAACATCGCCGCCGCCAACCGCCACCACGCCCGCGATCCCCAGCGGACGCTCAAGCTACTTCAAGCTGCGTAAATGCGACTTTGCCGTGTCCCTGAGCCTCGCCCCGACGGCCCTCCATGAGATCCGCCAAGACGGCCCGCCCGTCGGTTGCTGGTGTCCTGACGCTCAGAATGATCGTTCTAGCGTGCCCTTGAACGGGCATCATAGCTCGGCCAGGACATGTAGGGTGGGCTGCCCGGCGAGGTCCCGACATATCGGGCCTTTTCCGGGCAGCCTCCCTCCGAACCCGGCGTGCCTGTTTCCGGGCACCGGGCTCTCCGGTCGATTTATGCCGCGTGCGTGACGGGGTTCGCGTGGATGTAGTCATGGCATGCCGCGCAGACGATGAGCGTTTTGCGCCGCATCTTGGCCATGAGGGCTGCCCACGCGGGCTGGCCCGGCCCGGTTCTGCCGAGCTGGCTGAGTGCGGCGACCTGGTGGGCTGCCACCGTGGTGCCGTGCTCGCACAGCTCGCATCCCTGCTTGAGAAGCCGGTGGACCAGTTCCTTGCGGGGGTAGCTGGTCCGGGCCGGTGCGGGGTCACCGATGACCGCGCGCCTGTCTTGCCTGAGGGGGATCCCGCCGAATCGTGCTACCAGGTCCTTCTTGCCCTCCCGCTGCAGCCTGGCTTCGAAGCAGGTCCTGGGGCCGTGGCCGGTGATGACCTTCGCCTTGTAGCGGGCGGCCATCTTGGCCACGGAGGACTTGTGCTTGGCGGCCAGGGTCTTCAGCATCGACGTCTCGGCGTACCAGCACAGCCGGGTCAGCCGCCAGGCGTCCTGGGCGAGAAGGTAGTAGTTCACGATGCCCCGGTATTCGGCTCCGTAGATCCGGACGATGTCGTAGGCGTCCAGGTTCTGCAGCCGGGGCCGGTGCCAGGGTTTGCCCTTGCGCCGGTAGGGGGCGGTCTTGGCCTTGATCACGTCCGGCGGCACGCGCAGCGCGATCGCCCCGTTGGCCGCCCGGCGGCCTCGGGTGATCTTGGTGTCGCAGTGCTGGACGATGATGTGGTAGCCGAGGAACCGCGCCGGCTGGGTGCGGGCGTGGCTGATCAGGGTCTTGTCCTGGTTCAGTTCCAGCCTGAGGGTCTCCCGGAGGAACCGGGTCAGCTCGGCCTTGATCTGCTCGGCTTCGGCCTTCGGCCCGGTGAATCCCAGGATGTGGTCATCTGCGTACCTCAGGTACCGCAGCCGCCGGAATCCGGGGTCCATCGGGTCGCGTGAGGGGAGCGCGCGCATCTGGCGGAGCATGTTCCGGGCCGTTACCCGGTCCCCGCGCTTCCGCGCGCTGTCCCGCTGGCGCTTCAGCCCGGTGTAACGGGAATCGGGCGCCCGGGCTGCTCCCCGCGTGTATCGCGGGATCAGTTCCCTCTCGACGAACTCGTCGAGCTTGTTCAGGTAGATGTTACTGAGGACTGGTGATACGACGCCGCCCTGCGGGCATCCGCTGAGCGTGTCGTGGTATTCCCAGTCCTCCAGGTACCCGGCTTTGAGCATGTGACGGATCAGCCGGAGAAACCGCTGATCGTGGATGTTCTCCGACAGGATCCCGGCCATTACCGAATGGTCCAGGGACCCGAAGCAGTCGGAGATGTCACCCTCGATGAACCACGTGGTCGCGCGCCAGACTTCGCGGATCTCCCGCAGCGCGGTGTGGCATCCGCGGCCTTTGCGGAACCCGTGTGAATGGTCTGAGAACTGCGGCTCATAGTACGCTTCCAAAAGCAGGCGCACTACCTCGCCGACGAGTTTATCGGACCACGACGGCAGCCCGAGCGGCCTCAGCTTCCCGTTCTTTTTCGGGATGTAGATGCGGCGGGCCGGGGCGAACCGGTACCGCTCGTACCGCATCAGCTCGGTGATCTGGTCGATCTTCCCCTCGGACATGCCGTCGGCGGTTTCCTCGCTGGCGCCCGGCGTCATCGCCCCCTGGTTGGAGTAGATGTTGCCGTACGCCAGCAAGTACAGGTTCTTGTTGAACATCTGCCGGTACAGCTGCGTGAGCGGCAGGCCCTTCCTGCCACGCTCGCGGAGAATGCTCAGTACCACTGCGGCTTCCTGCATTGCGCATGCCTCCTGGCCTGGTGCTATTCATCGCCTGTGCCCCTTCGCCCTGTGGACCGTCATTAGCGGTCTCCAGATTGGCCGGACGTCACCCCGGCGACTACTACGGGCACTCCGTCGCCATAGGACTCGCGCCCCTTAGGCGATCCCACGTTCACAACTGCTATACGTGATAGCGCGACTTAGGCGTCCCGTCCGTCTCCTTCAATGCCCTGACAGGGCATCGCTCCTGCGCCCCGGAGGATTACCACAGGGATCTGCACACCCCGCGGCAGGGGCCGGTACCGGTTTCATGCGTCTTTCCGGCAGGTTCACGCCTTTAACCTTCTGGAAACTGGGATTCAGGCAGTCTGGCTTTCGCCATATCGCGCGGATCTCCCGGCACACCGCCCCGTACGCATCGGCAACGGCCGCCGGTTTCCTGGCATGCTATTGTCCCCCTTCACCTTTCGGATCACGGGTCAGCCATCAGATCCAAAGACACCTCCTCCAGTCCATGCCCGCTACGCGGGCTATACAGCAGTGCGCCTCGTGGCGCACACAGAACGGCGGGACTGCGCGCGTCCTCCTTGACTCGCTATGTCACGCAACGTGATGACGCCATAGGGACGCGGACGCTCCGGGAGGCGAATCCTCATGCTCCACGGCGACCTGGGCCACTCCGGCCGCTAAATGATCCCGGGCCGTCCCGCCAGCTCCTGCCCGGGCCGGGCGCCCGGGCAGGCGGGTGTGCCGTGCCAAACCCGTTCATAGCCGCTGACGTGCCGCTTCGCACTCGCTAGGCTGCTCCGCGGTACTCGGTGATCGGCCGCCGAGGACTTGCTTGTGCTCAATCCGCAGTGACATCAACAGCTCGGCCGGGCCGCCGCGGAGGTTCTTGCTGCAGGTTCTAGTGCCGGTGATGGCCGTTGTAGTGACGGACGAACTCGGCTAGGACCTTGCGGGCGTGTCGCTCGCCGAGGATCAGGAGGTCCGTGAGCGCGAATGATGCTGGTGAAATCGCAGGTAGCGGTTCAGGCGGGGGCCTCGACCTCGAGCTTGCGGGTCTGTTCTGGCAGGTGCTCGCGGAGATCGGCCATCAGGTCTGCGCGCAGGGCCCGCAACGCGGGATCGTCCCAGCGGTTGTGCCACTGGTGCGGGTCTTCATGGACGTTGTAAAGCTCGCCCTCGGTGCCCTCGTACTGGATCGAGGTCGGTGTCAGCACGGCGTCGCCCCAGGTTTTCTCCAGGCCGTTGGGCTGGCCAGCGGTCGACTTCTCGTAGACCGTGCACAGCCAGCCGTCCCGGTAGATCGTCCGCAGGTGCATCCCGTAGCCGGGGAACTGGCTGTCCCATTCGCACAGCACGCGCTCGCGTCCGCTTCCGTCCGCGACCGGCAGCGCGGAGCCCTGCATCCAGTCCGCTACGGGGAGGCCGGCGATTGCGCAGAACGTGGGGGCCAGATCAAGCTGACCCACCGGATCGGTGACTACTGCCGGGGTGACCGGTCCGGAGGCCGGCGCGGGCCGCCATAGCAGCGGCAGCCGCATCAGCGCGTCCACGTGGAACGGCCCCTTGTAGACGAGCCCGTAGTCGCCCTGCATCTCGCCGTGGTCGGTGGTGAACACCACGTCCGTGTCGTCCAGCAGCCCGCGGCCGGCCAGGTGCGCGAGGATGCGGCCGCACGCCTCGTCGATGAGCTCGTTCATCACGTGCGTGCGCGCGTTGATCTCCCGCACCTGGTCGTGGGTGAGCCGCCGGGGGACGAAGGACATCGGGCCGCCCTCGGCGTTGGCCCACCGTCCCTCGTAGTAGGCCAGCCAGTGCGCCGGCTTTCCGGCCAGGACCTTGCGCACCGCCTCGTCGGTGCCGGGGTGGCCGGGCGGCAGGTCCAGGTCGCGCCAGTCGACCCGGTTCATTTCGGACTGCGGCGGGTCCCACGGGTGGTGCGGGTCGGGGAAGCTGACCCAGCAGAAGAACGGGTCGCCTGCCGGGACCGTGCCGAGCCAGTCGATCGTGCGATCGGCGACCCAGTCGGTGTGGTAGAGCTCGCGCGGGATCTGGTTGTGCTTGGTCTCCGGGGCGCCGGTGTCACCGCCGGGCTCGGCGCCGAGGATGTTCGCATACGAATGCAGGTACTCGGGGTGGCGCTCGGCCAGCCACCGGCCGTAATGGCCGATCTTGACTTTCCCGAACGCCGCGGCGTGCGCGGCCTGGATGGAATAGTCGAAGCCGCGCCAGTAGCCGGTGTCTCCGGTTGCCGCGCGGCGCGTCTCTGCGTACCGGCCCTGCGGGTCGAAGGCCGGCTCGAAGTGCGCTTTGCCGATCAGGGCCGTCCGGTATCCCGCCTTGTCGCGCAGGTACCCGGCCACCGACGGGGCGTCGGATGGCAGCGGGATCCCGTTCGCGACGACACCGTGGGTCCGGACGTACTGACCGGTCAGCATCGTCGAACGGGCCGGCATGCAGACCGTGTTCTGGTTGTAGGCCCGCTCGTAACGGTAGCCGCGCGTGGCCAGGCCGTCGAGCACCGGCGTCCTGGCGACGGTGCTGCCGTTGCAGCCGAGGGAGTCGTACCGCTGCTGGTCGCTGGTGATGAACAAGATGTTCCGCGGCATGCTCAGACCGCCCCCGCACCGGCTCGCTGCTCCGGGTCCAGCGGCAGCTCCGTGCAGCAGATCAGGACGGTACCGGCCAGCCCGCGTTCGCGGTGCTCAAGTGCCTGGCCGTAGGAGGCGGCGGTGACCATTTCCAGGAACGCCTCGCGCGAGGGATAGGCGACCAGCGCGACGGCGTCCCAGGTATCGGTGTCCGGATCGCCGATGACCAGGTGCCGCGCCGCCCCGATCCATGTGATCCGCGCGCCGGCCTTGGCGAGGTGGCGCGAGGCGATCTCCTCGTACCTGCCGTACTCCTGCGGAGCGTCGCTGAACCTCAAGAGGTTGAGCATGACGATCTCCCCGGTGACATCGCTGCCGGCGATCTCGCCGATCTGCGCCTGTGTCGGGTTGATGCCTGTCCTTGTCACTTCGTCTCCTCGATGTCCTGTCCCTCGATGAAGGCCGCGATGACCGCGGCCAGCCGCGGGCCGGCGTCCTCCTGCAGGAAGTGGCCCGCGCCGGTGATAGTGACGCTCCGGGCGCCGGGGACCGACCGGAGGAAGGCGCGCTCGCCGCCGGCGGTGATCGGGTCGCCGTCGCTGAAGGCGGTCAGGAACGGGCGGCCGAAACCGGAAAGCACCTGCCACGCCCGGCGCTGGTCAGCGGCGGCCGGGTCCTGCGGCGACGTCGGGACCAGGGACGGGAACACCCGCGCACCGGCCTTGTACGTATCGTCAGGGAACGGGGCGTCATAGGCCGCGCGGACCTGCTCAGGCATCGGATTCGCGCAGCCCATCGAAACAATCGCGCCGACGTCAAAGTTCTCTGTCTCGGCGGCGAAGCGCTGCCAGGCAAGGAACGCCTGCGTCAGCTCCTGATCCCCGGTCGGCAGCCCGGTGTTGGCCACCACCACGCGGGCGAACCGGGCAGCATCCCCGGCCACCAGGCGCAGCCCGATCAGCCCGCCCCAGTCCTGGCCGAAGAACGTGATGTCGCGCAGGTCCACGACGTCGAACAGGACGGACTTCATCCACCCGACATGCGCCGCGTAGCTGTAATCGCCGGGCCCGGCGGGCTTGTCGGAGCGCCCGAACCCGGCCAGGTCGGGCGCGATCACCCGGTGCCCGCGCGCGACCAGCGGCGGGATCACGTGCCGGTACAGATAGGACCAGGACGGCTCGCCGTGCATGAGCAGCACCGGCGGGCTGTCCGCCGGGCCCTCGTCGAGGTAATGGATCCGCAGCGCCTGCGGGTCGTCTGGCGCAGCCGGCACCTCGGCGTAACGCGGCCGGAACGGCCAGTCCGGCAGGCCCGCGAACCGGTCGTCGGGAGTGCGGAGTAGTTTCACGATCGTCTCCCGTTGCGGCGGCTAAACTAATTTCACACCCTATGCAATTTGTTGGCCCCGTCAAGGGGCACAGCACGGTTCGCACAGCCAAGGAAGCGCCCATGAGCGACGCCGAGGACCGGCCCGACGGCCGCCGGACGCGCGGACGGCAGACCCAGGAGCGGATCGTCGATGCGCTGCTCACCCTGATCGAGGCGGGCGATCCCGCCCCGGCGAACGCAAGGATTGCCGAGCAGGCAGGCATCTCGGCCCGGCTGGTCTACCACCATTTCCAGGATCTCGAAGAGCTGTTCGGCGTCGCCGTCGGGCGGCGGACGGAGCAGATCCTCACCCGGTACCCGGCCCCGCCGCCTGGAGGGCCGCTTGAGGCGCGTATCGCGGCGGTCGTTTTCCAGCGGGCCGACCTGCTTGAGTGGGTGACGCCGGTCCGGCTGGCCGCGATGCGGATGGAACCCTACTCAGCCCGGCTGCGCGAGGGCCGAGACAGGATGCTAGACGGGGCGAAGCGGCAGTTGGCGGCGCTGTTCGCGCCTGAACTCGGTCCGCTGGCCGAAGCCGACCGCGCCATGATGCTCGCCGCGCTAGATGCGGCGACGTCCTGGGGCGCATGGCATCACCTACGGCGCAGCCTGAGCTTCGAGGATGCGCGCGCAGCGATGGCCGTTTCGGTCACCGCACTGCTCAACCAGGGGAGATGAGAGCCCGCCCGGCATCCCGCCGGGCGCCAGTACCCCGTCACAGCGGCTGGCCTGCGACGCCCTTGAGTCGGCCCACGTCTTCATGGTCGCGCCGGCGCCCGCTATTACGGAGGGCCTCGGGCATCACCGAAGGGAATGCCTCTATCCCTACGCTCGTGCTGATGGCCACCAAACTGGTGGCCATCAGCCCGGAGGACCAGTTGGAAGCCGGAGATATCAGCCGTTTCGTTGAATGGCTGCTTGCCCGGATGATCCTGGTCGGAATCCGCGCACCCAGCCGAGACAGCGGCTTTCGGATCTTCGAGTCGATGAACGACCGCGGCACCCGTCTGACTCCGGTCGACCTGTTGAAGAGCTTCCTGCTCTCACATGTCGGCGAGGGCGAGGAAGACCTCAACCTGCGATGGCGCCGCATGCTCTCCGAGCTGACAATCAGTCGCGACGACGAGGGCGCACCTACACGGTTCCTGAGGGCAGCACTTACCGCCCGGCATGCCCGCGTGAGTAGGAACACCCTGTGGGAATTCGATCCCGGCGAACAGCGCGCATACCTCCTGCTCGGCGAGGCGCACGACCGGCCGGCACACTGGTGGACCCGAAAAGGCCTGCACCTCTACGCCCTGCACGAGCCGCCCTGCGTCGGTGACACCCTCCAGCGCCGCGACCTGCCACTCAGCACGATCGCACTCACAGCGGGCGGCCTGGTGATCCCCGACCCCGTGCACCGCGAGATCGAACAGGCCCGCGCTACTGTCCGGGACGCCGCACAGGCGAGGGCGGCACGGAGCGGCCGCAGACGACCGCAGCCAGGCAGCCGGCCCGCCCCCAACCCAGCCCCGCAGCCGGATCAGCAGACACCGCACGGACCGCGCCCCGCGACCACGGCCAGACCAGGCAAGCTAGCCTGCACGACCTGCAACCTGCCGCTCGACCCCATCCTGGCCCACATCGGCCGGCACATCGGCTGCTGACCAGCCCCGACAGCCAGCATTCACAAAGCCGCTACCGCCATCAACTCGCAACAGATCGATTTAGCGCGAAGGATCACTGATGATCCATGACGTAACGGCGCGCACAGAACGTCCGGTCCGGGCGGTGTCATCTCC
The DNA here is from genome assembly GCA_050011155.1 of Streptosporangiaceae bacterium. GTDB lineage: Bacteria > Actinomycetota > Actinomycetes > Streptosporangiales > Streptosporangiaceae > Palsa-504. Next base: position 404 of record JBEKJP010000223.1, on the reverse strand, counting down.
CACCGTGACAGACCGCGCAGGGCAGCGGCCAGCATCCTGCGGATCGCCCCTCGCCCGGACCGGGCGGATCCTGGTCTACGGCATGGCCGGCCCGGGCAAGACCACGCCAGCCCGGACCCCTGCCATGACGGTCCCGCCACGGCGGCTACCCCGGTGTGCTGCAGAAATTCCAGGGCCTGCACACCCTGCGCGCTCTTGCCGCGCCGCACGCCCGGAGCACCTGCCTGGGTCCGGCGAACCGCCATGCGCCCGGCGCTGAATCTGTGCTGTCACCGCGAGCGCGCCGAACTCCCGCTGGCCGGTATGTTCTCCTCGTGACCGATGCCGAGGTCCCCGAGGCGGAACCGCCTGCGTTCCGGCAGCGCCGCTTTGAGCCGCCGCCGGGCGCTGCCGACATCCTGCTG
>JBEKJP010000222.1:0-10196 GCA_050011155.1 Streptosporangiaceae bacterium | reverse complement strand
CGATCAGCCCCACCGCCATCCCCTCGACCGCGAACCTGCGCGCAACCGACATGCCGATACCCGGCCCGGCCCCGACGATGACGACTCCTGCCATGATCCCTATAGTGCCGCCCGCACGCTGACTCTGGAGACTGCATGCCGTCGAATTCGGTCCTGACTACGTTGCTGGCGCAGCAGCCACCGTACGTACCGGCCCCAGCGGAGGTCATGGTCGTGACCATCGAACTGCCGCCCGGGTCGCCGGGAACCCCGCCGCACCGGCACTCCGGCCCGGTCTTCGGCTACCTGCTCGAAGGCGAGATGATCTTCGAGCTCGAAGGCGAGCCCGAACGCGTCATCCGGGCCGGCGAGGCCTTCTGGGAACCCGGGCGCCGAGGCCGCCCTCTTCATGATCTCAGTGTCACGGTCCGGGGATAGCGTGGTTACATGCCTGAGCGTCGGCACTGCCGGCATTGCCTGGGCGACTGCCCCGGCGACTGCCTGTTCGACACCGGCCGCTGCATCCACGGCTGGCACGACAAGCCCTCACGTCAGTTCACCTGGCAACTCCTCCTAACCCGCAAATGGTGGCACCGCGTGTTCTGGGGTGCCGGCTAGGAGTCAGCAGCTCGGTATCTCGGTCGGGGCAGCCAAGGCCCGCGAGCTGGGCGCGCTTGTTAGGTTCTGCCGTCGCCGGGTGTCTACATGACTGCAGGCACGGGCCGAGCTATCAAGCAGCAGGCCAGGATTCCCGCCTCCCCGGCGGAGGTGTATGCGATCCTCGCGGACGCCGAGGCGTTGTCCGCGCTGTCCGGAATGAGCGGCCGGGCGGGCCGTTCAGAGGGCGAGGAGTTCTCGGCCTTCGACGGTCATGTGACCGGCCGGCAGATCGACCTGGTACCAGATCAGCGCGTGGTGCAGGCCTGGCGCTTCCCGGTGTGGGAGCCGGGACGTTACACGATCGTCCGGTTCACACTGGAGGCTGAGGTGGGCGGGACGCGCCTGATCATCGACCAGGACGGTGAGCCGGAACAGTCCGACGTCCTTGGTTGCCATCAGACCTGGCACGATCATCTGGATGCCAACTGGGCGACCTTCTACCTGACTCCCCTCACCAGGCACTTCGGGGCTCAGGTCACCAGCTGACACCGCGCTGGCTGGCGGCTGGTGGGTCTCACGGCTCACTGGCCGCCCGGCGGGAACGACCGAGAGGAGAGCGGCGGCGCCATGGCCAACGGCTCGCGGCTGGACCTGGCCCGCTCCGGTGACGAGGCGGCTTTCGCCGAGCTGGTCAGCCCGCACCGCCGGGAACTGCATGTGCACTGCTACCGGCTGCTCGGCTCCTTTGACGACGCCGACGACGCCCTGCAGGAGACGCTAGTCGCGGCCTGGCGTGGACTACCTGGTTTCCAGGCCAAGGCATCGGTGCGCACCTGGCTGTACCGCATCGCGACCAACACCTGCCTGAATCTGGCTCGCAAGGCCGCGCGGAGGCCGCAGATGACTCAGTCCCTGCCCGCTGCCGCGCCGGTGCCGACCGGCTCGTCCGAGGTCACCTGGCTCCAGCCATATCCCGACAAGCTCCTCGATGGCCTGCCCGACGGCGACCCGGGACCCTACGCGCGGGCCGAGCGAAACGAAGCGGTGTCACTCGCGTTCGTCACCGCGCTGCAACTGCTCTCGCCACGCGCCCGCGCCGTGCTCATCCTCCGGGACGTGCTCGGTTTCACCGGCCGTGAGACCGCCGGCATCATCGGCTCCAGCGAGGAGTCCGTGGCGGTGACGCTAAGCCGTGCCCGTGCGACGCTGCACCAGCACGCGCCGTCACCCGAGGGATCGCCCGCCCGGGCCGGCACTCCCGCCGAGGAAAGGATGGCCCGCCGCCTGGCTGGCGCCCTGGCCGCGCATGACATCGACGCCGTGGTGAACCTGCTAGCGAACGACATCCGGATCACGATGCCGCCGCTGCCCGCCGTCTGGCAGGGCCAGGAGCGCGCGGCCGAGTTCCTGACCGAGGTGGCGTTCCGGCTGGTCCCCGAGGCACGCTTCGTCGAGACCCGTGCGAACAGGCAACCCGCCCTGGCTGTCTACACCCGCGACCAGGCCAACGGCCTCTGGCGCGGCAGCGGGCTGCTGGTCATCACCCTGCGAGGTGATCAGATCATTGGGCTCACCCGGTTCGAGTCGCATGCCCTCCGGCCTTTCGGGCTGCCCCGTATCCTGCCAGACGACGGCCCATCAGCTAGGCGATGATTTCGTCGGCCTCTCCGCACCATTTTGGTATCATGACGGTATGGCTATGACACTCCGGTTGCCGCCCGAGATCGAGGACCAGCTCAAGCAGGTGGCCGAGATCGAGCACCGCAGCGTGCAGCAGACGGTCCTGGTCGCGGTCGAGGAGTACTTGTCGGCGCGGGAGACGGCCGAGATCCTCGCCGATCCGGCCGCGCTCAGAGGTCTGGCCGAGGCTCGCGAATCCGAGCAGGCGGGCGATGTAATCTACGGGATCGAGGCGGCGCGCGCGCTGCTGGCTGAGCGCAAGCGTTGAGCGACGAGCCGTACGAGCTCGGAATGACACGCCCGGCTCGGCGCGCGATCTCCGAACTGCTTCCGGAAGACGTGGCCGCGACCGCAGTCGATTTCATCACCGGCCCGCTCCTGGAAGCTCCCTATCGTGTCGGAAAACCGCTCCGGAATGAGCTGGCCGGATTCCACAGCGCACGTCTTGGTACTCAGTGGCGTGTCCTGTACCGGATCGACGAATCAAAGCGCGTGGTCATAGTGCAGGACATACAGCCGCGCGGCACCGCCTACCGCCGCCGGTAGCAGTCCGGCTCCGGACCAAATAGCTTGAATCTCGCTCCCCCATCCTGCTAAATTTTCTTTGCAGGTGCTATGACCCACTAGCGGAAGGGGGCAGGATGACCGGAGACGCACTACTGAAGGTGCTGGCCACGCTGGCCAACCCGCACCGGATACGGATCGTCGCCGCGCTGACCGACGAACGCAACTACGTCAGCCGCCTCGCCCGTGACCTCGGCATCAGCCGGGCACTGCTGCAGGTCCACCTGCGCAAGCTGGAAGCGGCCGGGCTGGTGTCCGCCTCGATGGAGGTCTCACCCGACGGCAAGGCGATGAAGTTCTACGAGGTGGCGCCCTTCGCGCTGCACCTGACCCCGGAAATGATCACAGCCGCGGCGCGGACATTGAGCATGGATAACGAACTGGAGGCGGAACTGCGATGAAGCCGAGGACGACGAGGGATACCACCATCATCTGCGTGGCCGCGGTGTTCGTGGTCGCGCTGATCACGATTCCCTTCGAGCTAGCGCCCTACGGCCAGGCCCCGGACACCAAGGGCCTGGTCTGGATCCTCCTGATCGGAGTGCTCGCGCTCGGGATGGTCATGAGCTTCCGCTACCTCGTACAGAAGAAGCAGGCTCAGATCGAGCTGACCGGCGGCCAGCAGTACCGGCAGCTGGCCGAGGAATACCGGCGGCTGGCCGACCTGGCCATCACCGCGCAGGAACACACCGACATCAAGCTGGGCGACGTCAGCGCCCAGCTCGACTACCTGCGCGAGCAGAACGACTCCCTGCAGAAGATCCTCAAGGACGTCGAGTGATCACCGAGACCCCGCCCTTGTCGGACGAGGAGTTCCTGGCCCGCTTCGGCGACGCGATCGACGATCGCGTCGCCGAGATCCTGGACGAACTCCTCGACGAACGAAACCTCCTACGCCGCCGTCCTCATCCACCGTGGCTGCTCGACCTGACCATCGTCGCCCTGGCCGTGCTAGCTGCGACCGTGCTCCTGCACTCGCTCACCTGGACGGTCTAACCAGCGGCCGGACGTAGAAGGTCGGCCTCATGAGCCGTGACCCGTGATCCGGCGGTAGTGCCGCGCTATCTGATCACGCGTCTCCTGCGCGCCGAACGTCCCCGCGAACTCGTCCCGGCTCAGCTCCACCGCCTCGTCGAGCGGGTGGTTGAGCCACAGCTCGAACAGCCGGCGCTGGGACGCGGTGACCGTCCGGGTGTGCGTCGCGGTGCGGTCGAGCAGCCGCTCGGTCGCCTCGGCCAGGCCGCCGGGCTCGGTGACGACGTTGGCGATGCTGTACGGCGGCAGTTCGTCCAGCCGGTAGACATCCCCGGTCAGGATCATCTCGCGGGCCTTGCTCAGGCCGACGAAGCCGGGCAGCAGGGCCGCGTCGATCACGGACGGCACGCCGACCTTGATCTCGGGCAGGCCGAAGGCCGCCGTGGTGGCGACCACGCGCAGGTCGCAGGCCAGGGCCAGCTCGAACGCGCCGCCCAGGCAGTATCCGCTGACCGCGGCGACGGTGACGACCGGCGCCCGCCGGATGGCGCGCATGATCGCGGCGAGCTGCCCGATGAAGGACTTCGCGCGGGCCGGGTCCAGGCCGGTGAACGCCTCGATGTTCATCCCGGCGCTGAACGCCCGCGACCCGGCACCGGTGAAGACCACCGCCGTGATGTCAGGATCGAGGTTCACGATCACGTCCAGCAGCCCGGGCAGGTCCTCGGCGTGCAGCACGTTCAGCTTGTCCGGACGGGCAAAAGTTATCCACAGGTGTGGACCGCGCCGCTCGGCGGTGATGTGCCTCATCAGCTGCTCCGATCGGCTGGTGGAACGCTCAGTCGTAATGGCGGAGCCGTGGCCACAGCTGTCCCCACGGCTGGCGCGGCCCGGTGCACTCGTAGACGTGGCCGCCCCACTCGATGTTGTGGATCCCGTCCGGGTTGGACAGCGTGGCCACCACCCGCACGCTGGTGAAGAACTGCCTGAGGTAGGCGGCGTAGTCACCGGCGTTGTCCGGACCGGGCGCGACCGCCAGCACGGTGGTGGCGCGCGGGTTACCCGGCCCCCACCACCAGTAGCTGTTCTGGCCGCTCACCGCGGTCGGCAGCCCGGTCCCCCGGCCGAGCTCGTTGATCGCGGCGGCCTCGCTGTAGTCGGCGGTGAAGATCACCGTGCTCGCCCGCTGCCGGGCCGGGATGGCCACCCAGGCGGTCCGGACCGTGCTGACCAGCTGCGGCCAGCCGATGGTCTCGCCCGACACCGCGCTGAGCTTGTAGGTCCAGCCGACGTTCGCGGCCGGGAGTACGGGCAGGGTGACCAGGACGGGCACCACGGTGGTGATCGCGGTCGCCACGGCCAGGCGGCGCAGCCAGGCCGGGCGCTCCCGCAGCCAGCCGTCGGCGGCCACCGCGCCCGCCGCCAGCAGGCCCACGTACAGCCCGGCCTCGTAGTAGATCTGCCCGCCGGTGGTGAGCGCGAACAGCACGAACAGCAGCCCGTACGCCCACGCCAGGGCCCGCCACATCGACGTCCGCGACCGCCAAAGGAAACGCAGGCCGACGACCCAGATCGCGATCATGGCCAGGGCGGTGAGGCCGAGCTGGCCGACGATCCAGGTGGCGATGTGACCGGCGCCCCCGTTCTCGGAGTTGAGGGCGTGGGTCATGGCGAAGGTGGCCCACCCGTGCTGGGCCTGCCACCACACGTCGGGAACCTCGAGCAGCACCGCGATCACGGCCCCCGCGAAGAACCACCGGTTCAGCACCAGCCGGCGCCCGCCGGCCAGCAGCGCCCCGATGACCAGCGCGACCGCGTAGATGCCGACCAGGTGGTTGTCCTCCGCGCCGACCCCGGCGACCGCGCCGCCGGCCAGCCACCAGCGGGGATCGCCGGTGCGCCCGATCTTGGCCACGACCAGCCCCAGGCTCGCGCACCCCAGCACCATGTACGGCGTGGTGTTCGCGATGTGCCCGCTGCCCAGCACGGCGGGCATCGTCGCGACCGCCGCCGCGGCCAGCACCTGCGCGCGCCGCCCGCCGCCGAACTCGCGCGCGGTCAGGCCGCCGACCACCACCGTGCCCCCGGCCGCGAGCGCGGCCCACAGCCGCAACCCCGGCAACGACAAGCCGGACAACGACAGCGATATCCGGGCCAGCAGCGGGGCCAGCACCGGCTGGTCGACGTAGCTCGCCTGCAGGTGGCGGGCGCACTGCACCATGTAAAGCTCGTCGCGGTGGAATCCGTACCGGTCCGACAGGGCCATCAGGACCGCGAAAACGAGCAGGCCGATCCCGGCCACGCGCCAATCGAATGAACGAACGGGCTCGGTTCTCGTGTCCCCCGACGGCGCGACGGTTCCTGGCGTCATGGTGTCCATCATGGCGAGCGTGGCCGCGAGCGGGAATCGCCGGACGGTACGAAACCTGGTACCAGGCGCGCCGGGCTGATCTCAACCCCAAGGCCGGCCCGGAGGCTGACGCCGGAGAACCTCAGGCGGGGATACTGAATACGTGATTGCGGGCAGATTCCCGATTCTGGGCAGGTTCGCGTGGCCCTCGCGCGTCGCCGCGTACGCGCTCGTCGGCATCTTGACGTTCGTCACCCAGCCGCCGGGGGCCACGGCCGTGCGGGCGCAGCTGGCGGGCTACCTGCTCGCCGGGGCCGGCCTGCTGACCTGGGGATCGCTCGACCTGCTGCCGGTCCTGCGGCCGACCGGACCCTGGGTGCGCTATCGCCCGCGGGCCCTGCTCGCGATCCTCTTCTTCATCGCCGTCGGCGCCGGGTTCGCGGCCGGCGCCGGCCAGGGCGAGAACAACTGCGCGATCATCATCACCGGCCTGGCCGCGACCAGCGCCGGTTATACCTACCAGCCCCTGACGGCCTGGGCCGTCACCGGCGCGGGCCTGCTGGCGTTCGAGGCCAACTTGCTTGTCTACCCCGACGGTCTGGGCGATCTCTCGACCTTCCTGCTGCAGCCGCTCGGGCCCATCGCCGCCCTGCTCTTCGGGCTGATCCTGCGGGGCCGCCGGGTCCAGGCCGAGCAGTCCGCCGCCCTGCTCGCCCAGACCCGGGAACTCCAGGAGCAGGAGCGCCAGGTCGACGTGCTCGGCGAACGCGCCCGCATCGCCCGCGAGATCCACGACATCCTGGCGCACTCCCTCGGCGCGCTCGGCATCCAGATCCAGGCGGCCCGGGCGGTGCTGACCGACCAGCGGGACATCGACCGGGCCGTCGACGTCCTGGTCACGGCGCAGCGGATGGCCGCCGAGGGCTTGACAGAAACCCGGCGCGCGGTGCACGCGCTGCGCACCGACCACCGGCCCCTGAACACCGAAATCGGCCAGGCCATCGCCGATCACGGCGAGCGTTACCACGTCGGCGTCAGCTTCGCCGTCGGCGGCGTGCCCCGGCCGCTGCCGCCCGACGCCACCGTCGCGTTGCTGCGCATCGCCCAGGAAGCTTTGGTCAACGCGGCCAAGCACGCGGCCGGCCAGGACGTGGCGGTGCGGCTGGACTTCGACGACCGCGATGTGCGTCTCATTGTGGCCAATGACGTGGACCAGGCCCGTTCGGTGCCTAAGGAGACGGCGACCGGCTACGGCGGGTACGGGCTTACGGGCATGCGGGAGCGGCTGCGACTGCTGGGCGGCACCCTGGAGGCCGGGCCGCGCGGCAGCCAGTGGGTCGTCGCGGCCGGCCTGCCGCGGGCCCCGGTGGCGGTATCGTGACCCCGAACCCGCTCCGGATCGTCGTCGCCGACGACCAGGCCAGCGTGCGGGACGGCCTGGTGCTGCTGCTCGGCGGGCTGCCCGACATCGAGGTGGTCGGCGCGGCCGCCGACGGCGAGCAGGCGGTGGAGCAGGTCGCCGCGCACCGGCCGGACGCGATCCTGCTCGACCTGCGGATGCCGGTCCTCGACGGCATCGCGGCCACCCGGCGGCTGACCGCCGAGCACCCGGACGTCGCGGTCGTCGTGCTCACCACTTACGTCGACGAGAACCTGGTCCTGGACGCGCTGCGGGCCGGCGCCCGCAGCTACATCACCAAGGACGCCGACCGGACCGACATCGCTCGGGCGCTGCACGCCGCGGCCGGCGGCCTGGTCGTCTTCGACCCGCGGGTCAACGACACGCTGCTGGCCGCCGTCGTTGCACCGGCAACGCCCGAACCGCCGCCCGCCGGCCTGACCCAGCGCGAGGCGGAGATCCTAGGACTGATCGCCCGCGGCCTGACCAACCCGGAGATCGCCCAGCAGTTGTTCCTGAGCAGCCACACCGTCAAGACCCACGTCAACCGCGTCTTCGCCAAGACCGGCTCCCGCGACCGCGCCGCCGCCATCTGCTACGCCCACGAGCACGGCATCGGCTTATTGACTCGGCCCCTGGGGCCACCTCGATGGTGGAGTCATGGACACGGAACCGGAACTCGTTCGTCTCCTCGGGGAGCAGATCGCCTACTACCGGGCGCTGGCTCCGGACTACCTGAACCAGGTCCTGGACCTTCCCGGCGCCGGCGAGCTCACCCGCGCGCTGGACGCGTTCCGGCCGACGGGCAGCGTGCTCGAGCTTGCCTGCGGACCCGGCGTGTGGACGGCCCAGATCCTGCGCTACGCGGCCGACGTCACCGCGGTGGACGCCGCCCCGGAGATGCTGGCCCTCGCCAAGGCCCGGGCCGGCGCGGACCGGGTGCGCTTCATCCAGGCCGACCTCTTCACCTGGCGTCCCGACCGCCGCTACGACGTGGTGTTCATCGGCTTCTTCCTCTCCCACGTCCCGGCCGAACGGTTTGCGTCCTTCTGGTCGCTCGTGGCCGACAGCCTCAGCCCGCGGGGCCGGGTATTCTTCGCCGACGACGCCTACCGCACCCCGGCTGAACTGGTGGAAGGCCCCGCGTCGGCGACGATCCGCCGGGAGGTACCCGACGGAAGCGCTTACCGGCTGGTCAAGGTGCCGCACCAGCCGGAAGATCTCGAAGAGCGGCTCCGGCAGCTCGGCTGGGACATCAAGGTCACCGCGACCGCCGGGCCTTTTTACTGGGGAGAGGGCCGCCGCGCGGGCTAGCCTAGGAACCGGCCAGCCACGCCAGCAAGCGGCCCCGCGCCCAGCAGCGGCCGATGGCCTCGGTGCGCAGGGCCTCAGTGCTCAGGGCCTGGGTGCGCAGGGCCGACCGGTCGAACAGCGCCAGGCCGATGATGCTGTGGCCGGAGGCGCGGCGATCGCCCAGGGTCGGTATCTCCGGCGCGACTCCGACCCCCTCGGCTGACACCCACGCCACCGGCCGGCCGGCCGCCGCTTCGTCCAGGTGGTGCAGGAAGCGCAGGCGGCGCTCGGGCGAGAAGCGCGACAGCGCCCACGTCGTGGTGACGACAGGCAGGACGTCCGCTGGCACATAAGCGAGGGCGTCAGGCAGCATCTCGACCGGATCGCCTCGCAACAGCAGCGGAGGGGCCGTCGCCGCCAGCGCCATCTCCGCTTCGAGCCGCGCGGCCCGCCCCGGCTGATCCGGCCACAGGCAGGCGCGCAACCACCGGGCGTTATCCGGGTCGGCGCACGGCGACGGTCACAACCGCGCTTGTCATCCGCAGCAGCGTGTCGATCGCCGCGACCGCGGCCGCGTCGCCGTCCGCAGCGGCATAGGCCGCGGCCAGCGCCGGGGCACGTCCGGCCAGGGCGAGATCGTGCAGCGCGGCGAGGATCACCGTAGGGTGCCGCTTGCGCGCCGGCGCCGTCTCGATGGCGCGCAGCGCCTCACCGGATTCACTCAGGGCGACGGCGACGCGCTCGTACAGCGGCGATGTCCCGGCCGCGACGGCCTCACCGAAGTGCCGGTACACCTGAGCCAGCGTGCGGCCCCTCCCCGCGGTTACGGCGCTTCCTGCGGTCGGCCCTGGCATCCCGGCAATTCTAGCTACCGGTCTAGCTACCGGCACGAACCCCGGCCCGGCACAGGCTGGACCGGACACCGGACCCTTCACCTGTGGATAGATTGGGGAGAACCTGTGGAGAAGGCGCTGTTCCTGACCGGCGCTCACGCAGCCGGGCGGGTTACCCGGTCTGGGCGGGTGGGCTGTGGCTGTGCAGGACCTTGGTTCTGTCCTTGTTCCACGCTGTCGTGGTGCCGTCGGGGTTCAGGACAACCGTCCAGCCCCACCGGTGGATCACCACCTGGTGATGGAAAAAGCAGAACAGGGCGCAGTCCTTGACCGAGGTCTTGCCGCCGTCTGCCTTATGCGTGAGGTGGTGGACTTCGCACCCGCTGGCGGGCTGGTCGCAGCCGGAGGGGAACCGGCAGTGCTGGTCCCGTTCGGTCACGGCCCGGCGGATCGCGGCCGGGATGTCGGTGCTGACGCCCACGTCCAGGGGCAGGCTGGGGCCGGCCAGGCGGGCGCCGAGCTG
>JBEKJP010000221.1:0-9562 GCA_050011155.1 Streptosporangiaceae bacterium | reverse complement strand
CCGAGGCGGGCCGGATGCTGGCGACGCTCCACGACGCGATGGCTGCCTATCCCCACCGCATCGGCGGCGGCCCGCCGGCCCGGGATGAGCAGCTCGTCCACAATGACTTCCGGTCCGCCAACGTCCTTCATGACGGCACGAGCATCACGGCAGTCCTCGACTTCGAGGACGTGACCTACCGCTCACGGGTGTCAGACCTTGCCCAGGCGACCGTGCTGCTCGGAACCCGTTACCACAACTGGAGGGCGACGAGCCAGCCCGTCCGGGAAGCGTTCGTCGGGGCTTACTGCGACCAGGCTCCGCTGACTAACGCCGAGCAGGACCAACTGCAGAGCGGCATCGAAGCGGTCATGAAGCATTTCGGCTGGGCATAGACGGTGCATGCTCACCCTCGCGTCCATGCTGCACCGCCGCCTCGACAGGGCCGGCGTCAGGCAGGCGGCTCCCTGATCCTCTCCAGGATGGCCCTGGCCTGGGCTGGTGACAGGGCCGCCGGTTCAGCCGTGTTCTTGTCCACTCCGGTGATGACGACCGCCCCGAGGAAACTGACCTCGAACCCGAACGACCGGGCGACCAGGGTCGCGGCCTGGTTGACCGGCTTTCCCGCAGCCGCGCCGTCTTCGTCGAGCCAGGCTTCCCAGCGGCTGGTGACCTGGAGCCGCTCGGCGCAGCCGGTGCCGATGAGCGTCCTGAGAGCGTTCGTGAGCCTGGCGCCGCCGCTGGGCAGGTCGATGACCGTGCCCGGCCCGGCGGCGGGGATGAGCAGGGCCTTCATCTCAGGCGCGGGGACGGGGCGGGGCGGCGGCGGGGAAGGGGACGACCACGCTGCGGCCGTGGCGGGACTGGGCCTCGCGGAGCTGCTGGTTTTCCAGGGTGAGCTGGTTGACGGCGCGGACGAGGGCGGGGACGTCGGCGCGGAGCTGGGCGAGTTCCCTGTTCTTGGCCTCGATCGTCTTCTTGAGCCGGGCGATGGTGGCGCGGAGCCGGGCCTCGTCGCCGTTGTCGGCGCCGCGCGCCTTGACGCGCTGGTAGAACTCGTCCTTCAGGTCAGTGTGCCGCTGGGTGAGCGCGTTGCGCGGGGACGTCGGCCTCGGCGGCGAGCGCGACGATCGTGAGGGCGTAGTCGGACCGCTCGGGGGTGCCGGCCAGGATGCGGTCCATCGCGGCGCGGATCTGGTCGCGCTCGCCTGGGTCGCCGGTCATGCCTGGCTTCCCTCCAAGGTGACGCGGGTGCGGTCGTGCTTGTCAGCGTAACCGCGGAACCGGGCCGCGCTGGCTCTTAGCCGCTCGCCGACGGGCGGCGGGACGTGGGCGGCCCGGGTTTCCAGGTCCGCCGCGCGGGCGCGGAGCTGGGCGGCCTGGGCGTCGGTGTCGGTTGTCTCGGCAGCACCCGTGTTCACCTTGGTCGTGTCGCAGATTAGTGTCGGAGGGCGCCGGGGCCGACCGCGACTTGCCTTGGCCTGGCGTGTCTCGTATTCAGCGGCAGGGGCGTAATCAGCATCACTGCCGACCCTCCGAAGGCTTGAGCGCACCTGGAAGAGTCCGGACGTTGGCTCCACTGGCCATCCCGGCCCACGCGCCGACCGCACCGCCATTTGGCGCCGCTCGGCGAGGACCCAGGCAACTTGATCACATAGCGTGATTGCCGATTGGGCTTAGGGGCGCGCGCGTACCCGCCGCTATGCGCGGTCAGCGACACGGCCTTTATCACTGTGAAGTAAAGCCGAACTGGCTGATCTGAGCGATTCCTGTGCCGCCTCCCACCTGGTCACACCGCGCAGATCGTCGGTATGAGTACGTCGTCCTGGCCGGTGACTGCGTCGGCGCGCGGACACCCTGCTGGCCCTAATACGGGATCGCTCGTGGCTATTGCCGTGTATCGACGACACCTTGGACTGATTGGCTGGTCGACCCGGGTGCACTTGACGTAGGTGATCCCTGAAGCTCTTGCGATGTGCAGATGGTGGTCTATGCATGACACTAGGAATTGAAGCTGAACACGTAGATTCCGGAATCACCGGCTGCGGCGATCAGGCTACCATCGGGACTCCAAGCGCAGTCCTTGAGCTGGCTGTCGACTCGTGTGACGGCGATGATGGCGTTGGTGGCCGGATTCCAGACGCGCACGGATCCGTCTTCACTGCCGGTGGCGAGCCAGGTGCCGTTCGGGGCGATCGCGACCGAGGTCACGGTGTCGGCGTGGCCGGTTAGGACTGCGCGTTTCCGGCCGCTGGCGGCATCCCAGACCCGTACCGTGTCATCGCTACTGCCGGTGACAATCCAGGTGCCGTCGGGAGATATCGTCACAGCCCACACGCTACTGGTGTGACCGATCAAGGTTGCGCGGCACTGGCCCGTCTCCGCATCCCAAATTCGGGCTGTTCCGTCGAAGCTGGCGGTGGCGAGCCAGGTCCCGTCTGGGGCGACCGCTACTGCGTGCACTGTATCGGTATGCCCAGCGAGCACGGCAATCGGGTCTCTGGTGACAACAGTCGGGTGTCTGGTGGTGGTCCCCCAGGTCGTCGCATACCTGCCACCTGCGGAAGCAAGCCATGATCCGTCCGGGGCGGTGGCGAGCGACATCCCGACGCCCGTGCGCCTGGCGATTAGGTTACGTATTCGTCCAGTTGCAGTATCCCGGATCTGAATCATCCCACGCTGGCTGGCACTGGCGAGCCAGGTGCCGTCGGGCGCGAAGGTAATCGCAGACATACGGATCGGGCGAGGCGCGGAGGGATCTGACTGGCAGCTGGCAGCATCCCAGATCCCCACCGTTCCGGCGCCTATGGTGGCGAGCCATGTACCGTTGGCGGCGATTGCGCCCACCTGGTCAGCATGGCTAGCGAGGACCCCGCGCTGCTGGAAGGTGGACCGATCCCAGACCCGTACCGTGTGATCAGCGCTGCCGCTGGCGAGCCAGGTGCCGTCCGGAGCGATCTCGATCGAAGCCACTTCGTCAGTGTGGCCGGTCAGGACAGCGAGTTGGCGACAGGTGGCGCGGTCCCAGACCCGTACCGTGTTATCGGCGCTGCCGGTGGCGAGCCAGGTGCCGTCGGGGGATGCCGTCACCGCAGACACCACATCCGTATGCCCGTTGAGGACAGCGCGCTGCTGGCCCGTGACCGAATCCCAGATCCGGGCCGTCCGGTCGCAGCTGCTGGTGGCGAGCCAGGTGCCGTCGGGGGCGATCACCATCGAGGTCACGGTGTCGGTGTGGCCGTTGAGGACGGCGCGCTGCTGGCCTGTCACCGGATCCCAGATCCGCGCAATGGCGTCACCTTCTCCAGCGAGCCAGGTACCGTCTGGAGCGATCGCCACCCGCCACACCGTGTCCGTATGCCCCGTGAGGACGGCGCGCTGCTGGCCTGTGACAGCGTCCCAGATCCGTACCGTCTGATCCCTGCTGCCGGTGGCGAGCCAGGTGCCGTCGGGGGCGATCGCGACCGACGTCACCGTGCTGGTGTGGCCGGTCAGGACGGCGCGCTGTCGGCCGGTCGGGCCGCGACGCCAAGCTAACCTGAGCAGCGACGAGGCCACTCCCTGACGGAGCAAGAGAGCGGCCTCGCGTGACCTCAGTCGAATTTGTCGCTTCGTACGTCTGCTAGGAATGCCTTCCATTCGCCTGCCGTGAACCTCAGGACCGTGTCCGGACGGTTCTTGGTGTCTCGGACGGCCATACCACCGTCACGCAGGTGCGCGCACTCGACGCACTGGCCGTTGCCGGATGAGAAGGTGCTCTTAAACCACATAAGATCGTCATCCATCTCTACCTCCTTCCAGAGACTTGATGACGGCAGATATCATGTCCGTTGTCTTCGCAGGACTGAGCGCGGTGGCTCTGAGATGATCGAACATTGCCTCATAACGGCGCAGGTCAGCCTCGGCTTCGAGGAACAGGTCACCGGCAAGCGTGTCCACGTAGACCAGTTCAGGGTCGCTCGGCTCGCTGAATTTCATGTATACGAACGAGCCGGGCATGCCAGGGTGCGCGCCAACGCCGAAATCGATCACTTGCAGCGTGATGTTCGGGAGATCGGCGGCATCCACGAGGCGAACGAGCTGGTCATGCATCACCTTGGCGCCACCGACCATGCGCCGGATCGCGGCCTCGTCCACGATGGCCCAGAGCTCAAGCGGTGGATCGCCGTGAAGCCGGTCTTGACGTTCGAGGCGTGCTTGGATTCGCTGTTGCACTTCGGTCTGGGTGGCCATCGGCAGGGTGCCGGTTATGACCGCTCGGGCGTAATCCTCGGTCTGGAGCAGACCAGGAATGAACAGCGATTCATAGTTACGTACCGACCTGGCTTCGGCCTCGAAGCTGATGTAGGCGGCGTACTCTTCGGGCAGCTCAGATTGGTATGGACGCAGCCAGCCCTGGCCGTCCGCGGTGCGCGCGATCTCGATGAGGTCGGTCCTGAGCGGATCGCGCACGTTGTAGAGGTCGAGCAACGCGACGAGGGTACGGCGTTGCGGCCGTGCTCGTGCCGTCTCCAGCCGGTAGAGCGTTCCCTCGTTGACGCTAGTCCGTTCTTCGACTTGCTCACGGCTGAGACCTGACTCAGCTCGAAGACGGCGCAGCTCAGCCGCCAAGCGCCTGAGCCTCACAGTCGGCGGTTTGGCTCCTCTGCTGGTAGCCATTCGAGACCTCATCATTCGCCTAGATCTTATCCGGCCGGTTGTCTCCAGGGAGGCCAGCAGACGCGTGCCTGAGACGTTCGATGTCTATCCGAACGACTACCTTGCGTTTGCTTGGTAACTGGAGGCATGATGGACGAACGTATACTAGGCGAGAGACGGTCACCATGTACGTGACGGAACTGACGCTCACGTCGCTGCCCGACGCGCCCTCCTGCGGACGTTTGCTCGTGCAGTGCTATCTGAGGGCGTGGGGTATGGCACACATGATCGATGAGGCAGCGCTCGTGATGTCTGAACTGCTGACCAACGCGGTCCAGGCGAGCGCCGAATTCACGACGATTCAGATACACCTAATGGTACTAGGAGGTACGTCGCTCATAATCGAGGTACGGGACGGCAATCCGGAGCCTCCTACGCTGAAGGATGCCGATAGCGACAACGAGAGTGGTCGCGGCCTGATGATCGTGGATGCTCTCTCTGAACGATGGGGCTACTACTACCCGACACGCCACAATAAGGCGGTCTGGGCTGAGCTTCTTATTCCGCTCCCGACGCGCGAACGGGAGGACCTAGACGTGCCGTCGGTTACCGCTATGAATGCCCCGCACGTTCTTCGCCGCGTGCACACGGGACTCAAGAATCTCTAGGCCCATCGAAATCGGACGGAGATTGATCACGTGAATAACACATGGGGAATGGCAGTACGAACAGCAGCTAATACGATCCTCCGCTATTCAGACAAGATTTCCGACGGGCTTGAGGCGGAACTATACGCGCTGCTGGAAGAGCTCGACGCCGTGCAGGAGGACCAGGGCTAGCCAACAGTAAGGCGAGATGCACTCAACATGGAACGCACGGAAATCGGTGCCTGGCTCCGAGCCCAGCGTGAGGCGCGCTGCTGGTCCCGCCTGGAGATGGCTCGCCAGTTGATTAGGGCAGCTCATACCGCTAACGACCAGTCTATAGTTGGTGTCGACAACCTCTGCCACAATATCTACCGCTGGGAAAGAGGTGCAGTCAACCCTGGCGAACGATACAGGCTCTACTACTGTCACGTGCTCGGCATCCCGCTTGCGGCATTCGGCGACACCGCAGCAGGAAAGGCCCATGCACTGATCCTGCCGCGCGAGTCCGATGGAGAAATCGGTAATCTGCTAAACCTGCTAGATGTAGAGCGCGGTGTGTCACTGCGCGCCGAATCGAGTAGCATCGCTATGCGCATTGCGCGAGAACTGTCAGAGGGGATGACAGAAGCCGGAAGAATCGCGATGCATGACTTCCTTAACGAAATTGCCAGGTCCGTGAAATGGCCTGCAAATTAGGCGATCCGATCGGCTAGCTCAGCGGACATGGCTAACTCCCTTTCACCGCTTCGGGCAGCCAGCCTGGCGTCCGCCAGTGCGCGGGCGTCGGCCAGGAAGGCGTCGAGGCCGCCCTCGTCGAGCCGCGCATCGGATATGAGCTCGCCCAGCCCGAATAGCATGACCAGGGCGTGGGTGCCGTCGTCGTAATCGCTGGCCACGCGTTCGCCGAGGGCCTGGCGGAGCAGGATCTCGATCGCGCGAGGGTCAAGGTCGACGTCACAGGCCCGCAGGACCACCCGCAGCCGTCCGGCGAAGCGGACGACCTGCGCCGAGGTCCACGTCGGAGAGAACCGCTGTCGCGCCGCGGTCACGAACGCCGCGTACACCAGCTCGCCGAACCCGTGCACCCGCCCGCTGCCGCTCAGCTGGCCGGCCAGGCGCTGGTACGAAGGATCGAAGGCCAGGAAGGCGCGCAGCGCCGTCACCTGCTCACCGGTCACGGGCATGGCCAGGTCCGGAGTCAGCTCAGCAGCTCGTCGGCCAGCGCGCGGGCCTTGGCGATGAACTCGTCCAGCCCGGCATGGTCGAGGTGCTGGCCGGCGATGATCGCGGCCAGCAGCATCATCTTGGTCCTGGTCAGTTCCCCGGCGTCGAGGTCGTCGAGGCCGTCGCTGGTGAACGCGGAGACCACGACCCGTTCGGCGGTCTGCGGGTCCAGGGCGTCCCGCACTCCTTCTGAGCGGGCGCGCACGTCAGCGACGAACCCGGTCACCTCGTCCATCGTGCTGTCCCGGGTGAACCGTGAGTCGACCGCGTTGTAGAACGCCGCCGTGAGCAGCGCGCTGTAACCGCGACCGTCGGCCGCGCCATCCAGGCTTGCCAGCAGCCGTTTGTGCCCAGCCAGGTCTCCTGCGAGCTGGGCCCGCAAGGCAGCCGCCTGCTGATCGGTTACCGGCATCGCGTGCTCCTTTCTCCCGTCATCGATCCTGCGCGTTCCGCCATTTTTCAACGATCTTGTGGACCGCCGCGGCGCCGACGATGGACAGCGTGAGCATGGCCTCGACGCCGTGTCCGGCGCTGATGCCATGCTCTGTCCCGGCCGCGGCCATGTCGGGGCCCCGGCTATGCGTCATCGAGTGGGTCGGCTGCGGATTGTCCAGGATCTCCTGGATGAGATCGGCCACCTTGCCGCCGGTGTCGGTGATGCCCTCGGCTTCTTTATTGAGTTCGCTGCGGAGTTTGTCAGCCCGGCTGCGCTCGGGATCCTCGGAACTCGATAGTAGATCGCCGATCCGGGTCGGCGGCTCGCCCGGCAGGCCCTCCACCCAGACGCCGTCGGCGGCCTTGCGGGTGACCTCGATGTCCTTGTTCTCGAACGTGACGGTCTCCGGCCGGCGGCTATCTGCCTGCTGACCTCGGGCGGGGTCGGCCGCCTGATCGGCATGGCCCCGGGAGTGGTCCTTCGGGACAGCCCGGTTGTCCGGGCTCTCGCGGCCCGGTCCGGCAGCGGTGCCTGCGCGGATGGCCTCCGCGTATTCCTCGCGGGTGCGCGTCTCAGCCTGCCGTTGGCCGTGCGCTTCGCCCGGGCCGCCCGGACGCCCGGTGTCCTGCCTGGCTTTGCCGTCGCCCTGGTCGGCAGCGGCAGGCGGCGTCTTGTCGTCATGTCCGGGCCGGTCGGCGCTCATCGTCCGGCTCCAGGCGGGGCGGGGCGCAGCAGGTCCAGTGGCCACCGGCAGTCGCGGAACGCGGCCAGCGCGTCGGCGAGCCGCTGCTCCCAGTCGGGGTCGCTGGCGCGGGCGCCGGCGGCTTGCTCGATCGCGCTGGCCGGCCGGGTGCCGTAGCCGACGCCGCGGATCTGCTGCTGGTCGCGCTGACCGGCGTCGTGCCAGCGCTGGACCATCTCGAGCTGCCGCTCACAGTCGGGGCCGTCGATGGCGCGGGAGTAGGCCGCTTCCCACTCCGCGGTGCGAGGATGGGGCCCGCTGCCGGGTTCGCGGCGCAGCTGGGCGCGCAGGCTGTCCAGGACCAGTGCCCACTGGTAGCACGGCGCCAGCCACTGAGGTTCGTGCGTGTCGCACAGCCAGCGTCCTTCGTCCAAGGCGGCGTGCATCGCCGCGGTGACGTGCACGGCGAGCGCGGGTCCGCTTACCCGGGTGGCGATGGCCGGGATGCGGGCGGCGACGGCCGCGTCGACCGCGTGGGACAGGGCACAGTCCCGCAGTCGGGCTTCGGTCCCGGCCAGGGCGGAGGCGAAGGCGACCCCGGGCATGGGCATGGGCATGGTCCACCCGGCCAGATGGGCCAGCACGGACAGCTCGGCCCACAGCGTGATCCGGGGGTCACTGGTCGCGGCGCGCTGGGCGGCGCGGACCTGCCGCAGCGTGCACGGTGACGCGTGGCAGTCGGAACTGCAGGTGAGACTGCGGGAGGTGACCAGCGGTGCTGGGGACATGACCGGGGCGGGACCGCTGGTCTCGCGGCTGGTGCCGTCGGGCATCCGGGTCAGCAGCGGGTAGTCCATCCCGTCGGTGAACACCGCTGCCTCACCGGGCGCCAGGGTGACCAGGTAGGCGGACTGTTCCTCGGTGAGGTTCATGGTCGCGCCGACGGCCTGGCGGTCGTCGGCGGCGGGCAGCCGGTGCACGATCTTGACGGCGGTGTTCTTGATGACGTCGGGGATGAGCTTGACGGGGATCTGCTCGGCGATGATCAGCCCCTCGCCGTAGGCGCGGATCTCCGCCAGCAGGCCCGCGAACATCTCCACCGCGTGCCCGGCCGCCCCGCCGCCGCCCGCCGCGTCGGCCGCCCCCTCCCGGCGGAGCAGGCGGTGCGCCTCCTCGACGACGGTCAGATGGCGCAGCCGTCCCCCCGCCCCCAACCGGACCTCCGCCGTTCGATGGGTGAGTCGCAGGTGCTCGACCAGCCGGATCAGCACCGCGCCCATCAGGAACGCCTTGTCGGCGTCGTCGCCCACGTCTTCGATCTCGAGCACCACGTTCCTGGCCAGCAGCGCGCCGAAGTCGAGCGGGTGGCCGCCCTCGAGGAAGCGGCCGGTGGTGCCGTGCCTGAGGCTGGCCAGCCGGACCCTGATGAAGCCGAGCACATCGTCGGTGACCCGCTGGGAGTACCCGATCTCGGTGACGACCCGCTCGGCCGCGCGCTGCAGAGCGGTCAGCGTCGGGTAGGCGGCGTCGGGCCTGCCGTCGGCGGGCTCGCCGAGCGCGAGGTCCCAGCCCGAGTCCTCGTAGACCCGGCCGAGCGCGGCGCTGAGCACCTGGGGAAACGGCTCCTCGGACCGGAAGGACGCGATGAACAGCGCTCTGACCAGGTCCGCGTGCGTCTGCAGCGGGAACCTGGCGCCGCCTTGATCGACGGCCGGCTCGAGCGGGTTGAGCCCGGCCGCGATCGCGTCGGGCTCGCCCGGCCTGATCCTGATCACCACCGCGCCCGGCAGGCGCGCCGTCATCAGCCGGTATTCGGCCTTGGCGGGCTCGACCACCAGCCACGGGACGCCGTGGGCGGTCGCGGCCTCGAGCAGCGACCGCACGGTCTGCGACTTGCCCGCCCCGGTCGCGCCGCAGACGAATACGTGCCGGTTGAGCGAGTCGCGCGACAGCGTC
>JBEKJP010000220.1:0-12762 GCA_050011155.1 Streptosporangiaceae bacterium | reverse complement strand
CGGCGGCGGTGAGTACGGGGAGTTGACGATCGAGCTAGCGGCTTCGCTGGCGGCGCATGGGACGCCGGTCACGGCGGCGGAGCGCGACGAACTGCGGGCGCTGCTCGAGGCGATGCACATGCCCACCGACCCCATCGGGCAGCTGAACGTCCAGGGCTAGGCCTGTTATCGTCGGCCCGTGGACATCACTCAGCTGATCCTTGACGACCATCATGAGCAGCGGCGGCTGTTCGCGATCCTGGAGCAGATCGACCGTTCGGAGACCGGGGTGCTGTCCGCGATCTGGGATCGGCTGGCCGCCTTCCTCGAGTTGCACGCGGAGGCCGAGGAGCAGATCTTCTACCCGGCGCTGCTGCAAGTGGGGGTGGCGGCCAACCGGAAGGCGGGGGTGGAGGATGAGACCCTCGACGCCATCGGGGACCACAACGAGATCAGGGACGCGGTCGCCGAGGTGGCGCGTCATCAGGTCGGCACCGACGAGTGGTTCGTCGCGGTAGCCGGGGCGAACCTGGCCAACAGCGACCACATGGGCGAGGAGGAGCGCGAGGGCCTGACCGACTTCCGCCGCCTGGCCAGCCTGACGCGCCGTCATCAGCTGGCGGTGGCCTTCGCCGCGTTCGAGGCGCGGAACTACGCCGGCGTTCAGCCCGTCGACAAGGATCCGGCCACCTACGTGGCGGAGGCGGAAGATGGCGGACCGTCTTCCGCGAGCGGCTCCCTCAGCATCGGCAGCCTCAAGCGGAGCTGACCGGGGTCTTACCCGAGGCTGGTCGTCAGTCCGCGTGGTTCACGATGTTGATGACGTTGCCGTCCGGCGCCCGGACGAAGAACCTGTACACGCCCCATGCCTCCTTGGCCAGCGGCTTCACGATCTCGTAGCCGAGGTCCTTGGCCTCTCGGTAGGCGGCTTCGACGTCGGGCGTGTGGATCGAGATGACGGAGTCTTCCGATGCGGTCGCGTCCTGCGTGACGAGCTGGACCTTCGCCCCGGTGCTGGGCGAGGTGTAGCGGGCCACCCAGCCCAGGTTGAACTCCTCGGTGCTCAGCCCGAGGTAATCGGTGTAGAAGCTCTTCGCCGCCTCGACGTCGGGCACGCGAAGGTTGGCCATGATGCGCAGGGTCTGCATGCGGTTCTCCTTTAGTCCTGAGGTAGCGGGCGGTTGAGGCCGCCGGGGCCCGGCGTCACGTTGATCAGTTCCAGCCCGACGATCCGGCCGGATAGGTTGAACGCCACCCCGTTCGGTATGTCCTTGGTTGTCACTGCCGTTACCTCCCTCGCTGCCTGTTGTTTCCCGCGGCCGGGACCTGGTTCCCGGCTTAGCCGCGAACCGGGAGGCGGGAACGGGAAAGAACTCGGCATGGAGGAGTCAGACGGTGCCGTGATCGCGGCTTCGCTGGAGACGCCGGGGGCGTTCGGTGTCATCTTCGACCGGCACGGGTCGACGCTGCTGCGCTTCCTGGCCCGCCGGGTCGACCCGGCCGAGGCCGAGGACCTGCTGGGAGAGGTGTTCCGGATCGCCTTCGAGCGGCGGCAAGCCTTCGAGCGGGACCGGGACTCGGCCCGGCCCTGGCTGTACGGGATCGCCGCCAACCTGGTGGCCAAGCACTACCGCGGCGAGGCCCGCAGGCTGCGGGCCATGGCCCGGGTCGCGGCCGCCCGGGTCTGCGCCGAACGGCTGCTCGACGACGACCCGGCCGAGCGGGCGGTGGCGGCGGCTGACGCCGGTGCCCGGTGGGGCCGGGTCGTGGATGCCATCGGGGCGCTGCCCGAGGCCGAACGGCAGGTTCTCCTGCTCTTCGCCTGGGAGGAACTGAGCTACGACGAGATCGCCCAGGCCCTCGGCGTACCGGTCGGGACGGTGCGCTCCCGCCTCAGCCGGGGGCGGGCCCGGCTGACCGCGCTGACTCAGGTGGCGTCCTTCGCTTCACACGACGCTGGAGGTGGGAGATGACTGACGACCTGGAGCACCTGCGCCGGTCCCGTCCCGACCGGCTGCTGCCTGACGACCCGCCCGACCCCGAGATCCTGACCCGGGAGAAGGCCCGTCTTATGGCGGCCATCACCGCGCCAGGCGGCACGGCCGAGCCGGGCAGCGCGGCCGAGCGCGGTACCGCCGAGCACTGGCGCACTCCGTCGATCTACCCGCGGCTCGCCTACCGCGACGAGGTGGCAGCCCTGGACTTCCTGGTCAGGGCGTTCGGTCTGGTCGAGCGGCGCGAGTCGCGGATGGAGCACCCCGACGGGATGCTGGCCTGGCTGGAACTCGGCGACGGCGTGGTGATGATCGGCCGGGGCGGGGAGCAACGGCACGGTCTGCACAGTCCGCTGGAGACGGGCGCTCCCACGGCGATGGTGAACGCCTACGTGCACGACATCGACGCCCACTGCCGCCGGGCCGAGTCGGAGGGTGCGCGGATCGTCACCCCGCTGGAGGACATGTTCTGGGGCGACCGGCGCTACGAGGCGCTCGACTCCGAGGGGCACCGCTGGCATTTCGCCGAGCGCCTGTCCGACATCCGGGCTCGCCCGTCCGCTCGATAGATCAACGCGGGCCCCCGCCCCCGGGGGGTTACCCGGCTCGGGCGGGTGGAAAGCGGCACAGCAGGACGCAGTCCTTGAGGCTGGTGTGGCCGCCGTGGGCCTTGTGCGTCGTGTGGTGCACGTCGCAGGCTGAGGCGGGCTGGTCGCAGCCGCCGGCCCACTGGCAGTGCCGGTCGCGGAGCCGGACCGCGCGGCGGATCGAGGCCGGGACGGTGTCGCTGTAGCCGATGTCCTAGCCGGGCCCAGCTGAGCTGATTGCGGCGCAGGAAGGATGCGAGCCCGCCGGGGCCGGACAGCAGGGCGGCCGCCTTGCCGACGATGGCCTGCTCTAGCACCTCCCTGGACCGGGCGGTGGCGGGCCAGGCCATGCGGCTGCGGTCGGCATCGGCAGGCTGCACGCGGCCCGGGGCGACCGGGCCCGGGGCGACCGGGCCCGGGCCGCTCTCGGCGCCGGCCGCGGGCTGGTGCGGGCCGTGGCTGAGCTCGTCCAGTTCGACGCACAGCCGGACCAGGTCCCCGAACGCGTCCGGGTCGACGTCCCCGGTTACCACCGGGGCGACGATCGCGTCGCAGACCATGGCCTCGGCGGCGTCCCCCTCCAGCCACGCCCCGCCATTGTCCCCGCCCCCGCCCGCCGAGGCAGCCCGGTGCGCGGCGAACCGGCCTCGCAGCCGGGCCGTCCACTCCGCGAGCAGGTCCGAGCTGCCGTCAAGCAGCATCAGGTCGGCCAGCGAGATGTTGACCCACGCCTTGACCGGCTGCCCGGCCCGCTCGGGCAGCAGCCCGGACGCGATCAGCCGGGTCATCGCCTCCTGGAGGGCATCGTGGATCTGACCCTAGCCCCGGGGCCGGGGCCGGGTTTGGCCGGTCTGGCTGCCAGGACCGGGCCAGCATCTCACCCGCCAGCACGGCCAGGTCCGGCAGCCCGAGCCCGCGCACCGCCCCGGCCATCAAGATCGCATCCGCGCTGTCCCGCGACGCGGCGGGCAGCTTGTCGGTCCAGATGCACACCGTCCGGGCGAACGACTCCGAGACATTCCCCGTCGCCAGTACCGCGAACACCTCTGGATGGCCTACGGCCCGCTTCGCCCACGCGGTATACGACACCGCCGCGCCGCGGGTGATCCCGGTCTTGCGGATCAGCCACGAACGCGGGCTGTAATCCGCGTCCGCCGAGTACCCCTTCCCGGTGGTGAACGCGCCGAGCACCGAGCAGCGGGCGGCCGTGGTGACCGACACAACCCGCTCCAAGCCCTCCAGGCAGCCCGCTTGCTCCACCTCCGCCATCTCCGTGGCGTCCGCCGTGGCCAGGTAACCCAGCGCCGCACGCGCCACTTCCAGCGCCTCACCCGCACTCGCGAACACGGGGGCAGCAGCAGTCATGCTGGGTCACCTCCCTCCGAGGCTCGCTGATCCTGGCGCTTCTCTTCCTGTCCGGGGCAGATCTCTAGCTCCTGGGTTCGACCCTATCGGCTCCCTCTGACATTTCGGCGGCATGGCGCGCTGAACTAAGAAATAAATCGAAATAGGTAACGATGATACTGATGTGCTGATATGCAAGCAGCGGGGCCAAGGCGGGGACCAATTCCGTTCGGGATAAATGATCTTGACCTTTCCGGTGCCTGGCGTCGCGGCTGCCAACCTGGCCCATGGGCCAGTTAGTCGTGGTGGCAGGTGCAGGTGCGGCGCAGGCTGTCGCGGGTCAGGTCGGCCAGGGTGGGGTAGCCGTCGACGGCCATGATCAGGTCGGCTTCGGCCAGGAGGCTGCGCAGGACGTGGACGATGCCGTCGGTGCCGCCGAGGGCGAGGCCGTAGGCGTAGGGGCGGCCGACGGCGACGGCGGTGGCGCCGAGGGCCAGGGCCTTGATCACGTCGGCGCCACAGCGGATGCCGGAGTCGAAGATGACCGGCATGCCGTCGGCGGCGTCGACCACGGCGGGCAGGCAGTCGAGGGCGGGCAGGCCGCCGTCGGCCTGGCGGCCGCCGTGAGTGGAGCAGTAGATCCCGTCCACCCCGCCGTCCTTGGCGCGACGAACATCATCGGGGTGGCAGATACCCTTGACCAGCAGCGGCAGCGTGGTGAGCGAGCGCAGCCAGGGCAGATCGTCCCAGGTGAGCGGATTGCCGAAGAGGCGCGCGAAGGCGCCCACCACCGCGGCGGGGTCACCATCGGAGCCAACGGAGCCGAGCAGGGACTGGAACACCGGATCCGAGGTGTAGTTGGCCAGGCAGTGCCCACGCAGCTGGGGGAAGTTGCTGGCGGCCAGGTCACGCGGGCGCCAGCCGGTGACCCAGGTGTCGAGGGTGACCACGATGCCGCGGAAGCCGGCCGCCTCGGCCCGGGATACCAGGCTGGCGGCCAGGTCCCGGTCGGTGGGCGTATACAGCTGGAAGAAGCCGGGGGTGTCGCCGAACCGGGCGGCGACGTCTTCCATGGGGTCGGCGGACAGCGTCGAGGCGATCATCGGGACGCCGGTGGCCGCGGCGGCGGACGCGGTGGCGAGGTCGCCGTGGCCGTCCTGGGCGCACAGGCCGATCACGCCGATCGGCGCCATCAGCAGCGGGGACGGCAGGGTCAGGCCGAACATCCGCACGGACAGGTCACGCCGGGCCGCGCCGACGAACATCCGCGGGATCACCCCCCACTGCCGGAACGCGGTGACGTTGGCGCGCTGGGTGTGCTCGGTGCCTGCGCCGCCCGCCACGTAGGAAAGCACCGAGGGCGGCAGGGCCCGCTCGGCCCTGGCTTCGAGCTCGGCGAACGCCATCGGGAAGCTGGGCAGCACCCCGCCCAGGCCGGCCAGGTAGATCTCGAGCTGAAAGTCACCGGGTAGCGGGCTCGTCACCAGGCCATCAAAGCACAGCGTCTAGTCACGGGCGTAAGCCGCAACCGTTCTGCACCCGGACAGAGACCCGTGGGGCTACCGGGACGGGGGATCTTAACTATATGAAGATCACGCTCCGGCCGGCCAGACCGAGGGGCTATGACCAGCCAATGTCACTGGGGGTGGCAAGAGATGAGCAGTAACAGCCGCCGCACCGCGGTCTCGGCCGAGCTTGGCCTGGGGCTTGTCGGACCGGATCGCACGATCGTGCCACTGACGGCCAGCCTGTCCTACAGCTGTCAGGACCCGTACGCCGTCAAGATGTCGTTCCACGTAGGCACGGACGAACCGGTGGAGTGGAATCTCGCCCGCGATCTGCTCGCGGGCGCCCTGCACTCTCACCAGGGGGTCGGGGATGTCCAGGCGTGGCCATCAGCGGCCGTGGGCGGTCGGCTGCCCGGGATCGGCCAGCAGGTGCTGAACATCTCGATGACGTCCCCGTTCGGGCACGCCCAGTTCGAAGCCAGCGCGGCCGCGGTCGCGGCGTTCCTGGGCCAGACCTACCAGGTGGTGCCGGACGGGCACGAGTCCGGCTTCATGAATTTCGACGCCGAGCTGACCGAACTGCTCAGCCAGGCGTAACCAGACCCCGGGGCTTCCGGCCGGGCCATCAGGCCCGGCCGGAGGCTTTGTTCGGCCCAGATCAAAATCCATGGCACCAAACGGGGTGGTCACCACGCCCCGGCGTCCGGCGGCGGCGCTATCGCGGGCACGATCGCCTCGATGAGATGCGGACCCGGTTCGGCGTAGGCCGCGCGCAGCGCCTTATCCAGTTCCTCCGTCGTCGTGACCCGGCTCGCGGGCACGCCGAGCCCGTGGCTGAGCTGGGTGAAGTCCGGCGTGGGGCCGGACAGGTCGAGCATCCGCGCGGCCCGCTTGGCCGCCTGGCCCGCCCCGGTGCGAGCCAGTTCCATGCGCAGGATCGCGTAGGCGGCGTTGTTGATCAGCACGGTCGTCACGTTGAGCTGCTCGCGCGCCTGGGTCCACAGGGCCTGCAGGGTGTACAGCGCGCTGCCGTCGGCCTCCAGCGACAGCACCGGCCGGTCCGGGGCGGCGACGGCCGCGCCGGTGGCGACGGGCATCCCCTGCCCGATCGAGCCGCCGGTGAGGGTGAGCACGGTGTGCCGCGGCGCGCCGGCCAGCGCCATGGGCAGCGCGAAGCCCGAGGTGTTGGCCTCGTCCGAGATGATGACGCCCGCCGGCAGCGACGCGGCGATCGTGTTGGCCAGGTTGATCGCGTTCAGCGGGCCGGGCTCGGCGGGCAGGATGGCCGGCTCGGCCAGGACGGGCGCCGTCCCGGCCGCGACCAGGTCGGCCAGTTCCTCCAGCGCGCCCTCGACGTCCTGCTGGCGGTCGGCCAGCGTGGTGACCGCGCAGCCGCCCGGCACCAGGTCGCTGACCTGATCCGGGTAGGCGAAGAACGACACCGGCGAACGCGCCCCGGCCAGGACCAGGTCCGTGACCCCGGCCAGCTGGGTCGCGGCCATCTCGGCCAGGTAGGCCAGCCGGTCGACCGACGGCAGCCCGGCGCCGCGCTCCATCCGGGCCGGGAACGTCTCGGCCAGCAGCCGCGTCCCGGTCGCGGCGGCGATCCGGCTGGCCGCTCGCAACCCACGCTCGGACAAGGCCCGGCCGCCGAGAAAGAGCATCGTCGTGGACCCGGCCGCGGTCAGTCGGCTTATCGTCGATAGTTGAGAGTGGTCGACCGCGCGCGGTGAGGGTGCGGCGCGCGGCGGGGCCAGGGCGGCGCCTTCGGTCCAGGAGACGTCGGCGGGGAGGATCAGGGTGGCGATCTGGCCGGCCTGGGCGGCGGCGAGCGCGCGCATGGCGTCCTGGGCCAGGTCGCGGGGGTGGCCACTGGTATGGACCCAGCCGGACACGGTGCGGGCCAGGGCCTCGATGTCGGACTGCAGCGGGGCGTCATAGCGGACGTGGCCGGTGGCGTGGGCGCCCACGATGACCACCACGGGGGTGCCAGCCCGGCGGGCGTTGTGCAGGTTGGCCAGGCCGTTGGCCAGGCCCGGGCCCAGGTGCAGCAGGACCGCGGCCGGCTGGCCGGCGATCCGGGCGTAGCCGTCGGCGGCTCCGGTGGCGACGCCTTCGAACAGCGCGAGCACCCCGCGCATCTCGGGCACCGCGTCCAGGGCGCTGACGAAGTGCATCTCGGACGTGCCCGGGTTCATGAAGCACACGTCGACACCCGCGGCGGTCAGGCTGCCGATAAGGGCCTGGGCGCCGATCACAGCGAAGCTCCGTAGGTCACGGGACCGATCGTAGGGTGGGAATATGCCAGCCGGCCAGTGCGGGATACGGAGGCTAGACGAGATCGTTCACGCCGCGGTGGCGCGGGGGCAGGCGCCCGGGTGGTGGCCGCGGTCGCGCAGGGCGACGAGACCGGCTTGCCCGCGGTATGCGACGGGGTTTTGGCCGCCGCTCGCGCGACGGCTTAACACTCTCCGTATATCCGGTGATCGATCTTGTGATTCACGATTTCAGAGGACGCAATTGCGCCACGGCCGGGCGACGGCCGACGCCATCTCGCCTCGCGGTAGAAATGCCAAGTCAGCCGCAGTCCAGCTGCCCATTCCTGATGCGCTTCATTAGCTCACGCCACCGATCGAAGAGAATCTCCAACGTCGCCCCGTCTGCATTTCTGGAGTCTCTCACCAGCACAAACGGTTTCCGAGCGGCAACTTCAACGCAGGTGCCCTGGTCTGCGCTGGCACTGCTCTTCCGCCACGTCGTTGCGGGATACCGGTCCGGCCGAGCTGGCATCCAACGCCCCTCCGTTCGTGGGGCGCTGCTGTGATTCACGACAGCCCGGACGATACGCCGAGCTAACACGGACCAACAAGACGCACACGCCGACCACCTTTTGAATATTTCCGGTTTGAGTTTAAACCGTTTCCCCGGATCCGCCTATGGTCTAGGCAAATCGAGAGCGACAGCTACGGCGCGTTATCAATCTGGCGTATGATGCTACAGATCGGGAAATGCATTCCTGTGGCGCGGCCGTTTAGGACATGTCCTCGGCCGCGCGCTCGATGAACTCGAGCGATTTGTCGGCGGGCAGCGCGTCCTCGAGGAGAGCCTCGAAGCTGGCGGCGTACTCGGAGATCGTGCCCTCACTGCCGATGATCATGGAGATCGTGCCGCGCCCCGCGTCTAGGTAGACGAGCTCGGGCACGTCGGCGTCGAAGTCGAGCAGGGTGAACGGGCCGCTCAGGCCGGCGTGCGCGCCGGCCTCGAAGAGAATGACCCGGATCGTTATCCGCTCGTCGCTCCGGGCCCGTCCGACGATGTGCCGGAGTTGCGCGGGCATGATGGCCGGGTCCTTGTGGATCCCTACATGCCGGCGTACCACCGCCTCATCAAGGACGTACGTCTGGCGGGGCGGGTTCTCGCGCTTGGCCAGCTCGGCTTGCCGCTGGAGTCGCAGGTCGACGACCGGACCGACCTTGTCCTCGTCCTCGACGGAGTTGACCGTCAGCACCTCGGCGTACTCACGGGTCTGCAGCAAGCCGGGCACCACGGCACCCTGGAACTGCCGGATGGAGGCGGCACCGGATTCGTAGCCCACGTAGGCGAGGTACTCGGGCGACGCCACTTCGCGGTACCTGTGCCACCAGCCCTGCTTGCGTGCATCGCGGTTGAGCGCCTGAAGGCGCCCGCGCTCCTTTTCCGCGGCCGGTCCGTACTCGCCGAGCAGGGCGTCGAGATCGACCCTGGTAATCGAACTGTGCCCGCCCTCAATCCGAATTATTTTCGATTGTGACCAGTCCAGGTTGGCAGCTACCTGCTGCTGGGTCAGCCCCGTCTCCTTGCGCAAGCGGACAAGCTCGCTCCGCAGCAGGGCGCTCTGAACCACCGGCCCCTGGTCGCTCGTCATGATCAACTATCACTTTCCGTAGCTATATAAGTCAACATAACCCGGATGGCTGCCAGGTTTCAATCGGCAAGACGCCACTGTATCGCCTGTCAAGGCGTGATGTTGCTTAATCCACACTGGCGGGTAACCAGCGGACACGATCGACACGGCCTGCGGAGACTCTGTAGCAGAGCTTGATGCGATATCATCTGACATCCATCAGGATGTCATGTAGCAGATTGCTTACTGACTAGAACAAACCGAAACATACTGGTAATCTGGCATCTTCGCGACGTAGCGTGAGCCGGACGTTCACGGACGGATCTCCAGCACGGAGCAATCGTTCACAACACAAGGTAGTCAGCGGCCCGCCCTCAGACGAGGCGCGCCCCCGGACCGTCGAGGCCTGCCGAGACGCGTTCGCCCCCACAAGAGCGGGGCCGCCCCACCCTTCCTCTCGGCCACAGGTTGGTCGCCAGACCGGGAGGAGGAGGGAGCGGCCCCAACGAAGCTACCCAGGACAAACTCGCGATGAATGAAACCAGGTGCAGGACATCCCGCAATCGAGGCGTGCCTTTGGCATTGGTCGCGCTAACCCGGACCGGACCGGACATAGCACTTACCGCCTCCTGGTCGGCCAGGCAAGTATCCCCGCGCAGCATGGTAAGTGTACGCCTGGAAAGTGGCGTGCACCACAGGCCACCGGGAATTAAATGCTACTCGGTCACTCACGTCCCCATGACGCCTCTGGCCAGATCCGCGTCTCTAACCGAACGACGCGACGCCACCTCCATGAGGCTCACGCCCCTCTCGCTTCAAAACGGCAGGCACGGGCAAACCGGCGGCATCACGGTGCCATTTACCGGCCTTATCCGCCGGCCCCAGGGACGGAGCGGGCATGGGCCAGCCGATCGGGGTCTCTGAGCGTC
Organism: Streptosporangiaceae bacterium; assembly: GCA_050011155.1. Classification (GTDB taxonomy): domain Bacteria; phylum Actinomycetota; class Actinomycetes; order Streptosporangiales; family Streptosporangiaceae; genus Palsa-504. The sequence continues at coordinate 2,538 of JBEKJP010000220.1, read as the reverse complement.
GCGGCCGCCGGCCGCGACGCGACTACGCATTCTGGCTCGGCGGCTTGATCGCCGGGAAGACATGGGAAATCAAGCTGGCCATCGGCCAGGACAAGGCACGCGAAACTGACCTGACCGACGGGCATTCAGCGCGACCTAATCGCGGGCTGGCCGGGCCTATCCGGGAACCCTCTTTCGGATATGCGGAATATCCGCAGGTAGCGGCCGCGATTAGGGCTGCCCAGGAACAGGAAACGCATGGCATCAGTGCCACCCAGGCACCGGCCGGGATATCAGTAAATGAGAACAAGGCCATGGTTAATTTCTGGGACTCCCTCAACCCGGATCAGAAGCGCGCTTTCCGGGCAAAGGCCCACGAGCGGATATTCGCCGCAGGTGCCCGGCTCATGCAGGAAGGGGAACACGGCGACCATGTAGCCGTCATTCTCCGCGGCTTGACGGAGATCCGCGTCGACCAGAACGGCGCCGAGCGGGTCGTGGCCGTGCGCGGCCCCGGCCAGTTGATCGGGGAACGGGCCGCCCTGGAGGTGAATCCGCGCTCGGCCACCGTGGTGGCCGTGCAGACGGTGATGGCCCTGGTCGTATCGACAGCGGACTTCGCCGCCTTCATTGGCACCTATCCGGCGGTGCTCAAGATCGTGGAGGACCAGATCTTCACCCGGCTGCGCGAGGGCCGCGCGGACCAGGCCCTCCTTGACGGACAGCTGGCCGTCGCCTCGGCGGGAATCCGCTCGGCCGGCCCGAGCCCGCTGACCGGGCAGAACTGCACGGTGATCCGCAGCGATGTGGTGGCGTTCGGTGCCGTCGATCGCGGCGCCGAGGCCCACAAGATCATAAAGAAGGCGCTCCCGGCCATGACCGAACTGGCCCTCGGGCCGATCTGGAGCGCCTGCCGCTGCGAGGACCGCGGTGACGGCCTGCTGATCATCGTGTCCCCGGAGGTCCCGACCGCGCAGGTCATCGAGCGGCTCTTGGCCATGCTGCCGCCCCACCTCAGGCGGCACAACCTCACCTACAGCGCCGCCAGCCGGATGCAGTTGCGGCTCGCGGTCGAGGTCGGGCCGATCGAGGACACCGAGGTAGGCGTGACCGGCCCGTCGATTATCGGCGTCTCCCGCATCCTGGACGCCCCCGCCTTCAAGCGCGCCATCGCGACCCAGGATGGCATCCTCGGCCTCATCGTGTCGCCGTTCGTTTACAAGACGTGCATCATGGCGGGCGGCAGCCTCCTCGACCCGGCCGGCTTCACCGAGGTACCGGTGCACGTGAAGGAGACCCATGGATCAGCATGGATGCAGGTGATCCGCCCAGGCGCGGTGACGTTAGGCGGATGGCCAGGTCCAGTTGGCCACCTCGGGGAGGTCCTCGCCCTGCTCGCGGGTGTAGGCGCGGGCCTCGATGCGCTTGTCCACCATGAGCTGGCGGACGTGGCCGGCCGTGGCGGTCAGGCCGGGAACCCGGTCGATGACGTCCATGACCAGGTGGTAGCGGTCCAGGTCGTTCAGCATGACCATGTCGAACGGCGTGGTGGTAGTGCCTTCCTCCTTGTAGCCGCGGACGTGGAAGTTGTCGTGGCCCAGGCGGCGGTAGGTCAGCCGGTGGATGAGCGACGGGTAGCCGTGGTAGGCGAAGATCACCGGCGCGTCCCGGGTGAACAGCGCGTCGAACTCGGCGTCGGACATGCCGTGCGGGTGCTCGGTCTCCGGCTGCAGCCGCATCAGGTCCACCACGTTCACCAGCCGTACCTTGAGCGACGGCAGGTGCTCGCGGATCAGGGACACCGCGGCCAGCGCCTCCAGCGTGGGGACGTCGCCGGCGCAGGCCATCACCACGTCCGGCGCGCCGGGTGAGTCGTTGGAGGCCCACTCCCAGATCCCGGCGCCGCGGGTGCAGTGGATGACCGCGTCGTCCATGGTCAGCCAGGTCGGGTAGGGCTGCTTGCCGGCCACGATCAGGTTGACGTAGTTCCGCGACCGCAGGCAGTGGTCCGCCACTCCTGCCGCCACACCAGCGAGGACAGCAGGTAGTTGAGCGAGGCGACCGGGCGGCGCCATTCGATGTGACGGGTGACCTTGAGCCACTTGGCGTGCTGGTTGAACATCGAGTCGACGATGTGGATGAACGCCTCGTAGCAGTTGAACAGGCCGTGCCGCCCGGTCAGCAGGTAGCCCTCCAGCCAGCCTTCGCACAGGTGCTCGCTGAGCACCTCCATCACCCGGCCGGCCCGGGCCAGGTGGTTGTCGCCCGGGATGATCGTGCCCTCGAACTGCTTGCCGGTGGCCTCGTAGACGTTGGTCAGCCGGTTGGACTCGGTCTCGTCCGGGCCGAACAGCCGGAAGTTGGACGGGTTGTCCCTGATCACGTCGCGCAGCCAGGAGCCGAGCACCCGGGTGGCCTCGGAGGTCACGCCGCCCGGGGCGGGCACGTCCACGGCGTAGTCCCTGAAGTCGGGCAGCCGCAGCTCACGGAGCAGGAGCCCGCCGTTGGCGTGCGGGTTCGCGCTCATCCGCCGGTCACCGCGCGGGGCCAGCGCGGCCA
>JBEKJP010000219.1:0-9679 GCA_050011155.1 Streptosporangiaceae bacterium | reverse complement strand
GGTGATCCGCTCCGTGCCGTCGTCGCTGGCCGAGCTGAAGCTGATCAGCTCGAACGGGCCGTCCTCCAGGTACTCGGATGCGAAGATCTGCCACATCTGCGCGGCATCCACCTCGCCGCCCTCGTCGTCAGTGTGCCGCTGGATGACCTGGCTGAACTCGATCTGCAGGCGGCGCGGCAGGTCCAGGTGGTGGTCGTGCTTCATGATGTAGGCCACGCCGCCCTTGCCGGACTGCGAGTTGACCCGGATGACCGCCTCGTAGGTGCGGCCCACGTCGTGCGGGTCGATCGGCAGGTAAGGCACCGCCCACGGGTACTCGGCGAACGGGACGCCGGCGCTGGCCGCTTCGGCCTCCAGGGCCTCGAAGCCCTTCTTGATCCCGTCCTGGTGCGAGCCGGAGAACGCGGTGTAGACCAGGTCACCCGCGTACGGGTGCCGCGGGTGCACGGGCAGCTGGTTGCAGTACTCGACCGTGCGCCGGACCTCGTCGATGTCCGAGAAGTCGATCATCGGGTCGATGCCCTGGCTGAACAGGTTGAGGCCCAGCGTGACCAGGCATACGTTGCCGGTGCGCTCGCCGTTGCCGAAAAGGCACCCCTCGATCCGGTCAGCGCCCGCCAGCACGGCCAGCTCGGCGTCGGCGACCGCGGTGCCGCGGTCGTTGTGGGTGTGCACGGACAGGCATACGTGGTCGCGGTGGGGCAGGTTCCGGCTCATCCACTCGATCTGGTCGGCGTAGACGTTCGGGGTGGAACGCTCGACCGTGCACGGCAGGTTGAGGATGATCTCGCGGTCCGGGCCCGGCTGCCAGACGTCCATGACGGCCGCGCAGACGTCCCGGGCGAAGTCCAGCTCGGTGTCCATGAAGATCTCGGGCGAGTACTCGTAACCGAAGTCGGTGTCGCCGAGGTACTGCTCGGCGTACTTCATCACGTGGCGGGTACCCTCCACGGCGAGCGCCTGGCACTCCGCGCGGTCGATGCGAAACACCACCTTGCGGAAGATGGGGGCGGTCGCGTTGTACAGGTGCACGGTGGCCGTCCGCGCGCCGACCAGCGACTGGATCGAGCGCTCGATCAGCTCCTCGCGGGCCTGGGTCAGCACCGAGATCCGGACGTCGTCCGGGATCCGGTCTTCCTCGATGAGCTCGCGGATGAAGTCGAAGTCGGTCTGGCCCGAGGCCGGGAAGCCGACCTCGATCTCCTTGTAGCCCATCTGCACCAGGAGCTCGAACATCTTGTGCTTGCGGGCCGGGCTCATCGGGTCGATCAGCGCCTGGTTGCCGTCCCGCAGGTCGGTGGCCAGCCAGCGCGGGGCGGTGGTGATGGTCTTGGACGGCCAGGTACGGTCGGGCAGGTCGACGGGCGGGAAGGCCGCGTAGCGATGGCACGGCATGCCGCTGGGCTGCTGACGTACGGGGGTGACGTGCTTGAACACGGAATCTTGCTGCATGGTTTTGGCTGCTTCCTCGGAGCTGATGGGCGGTGATCTCACCGGGCGGTGCTTTTAAACAACGGCCAGCGGACACGCCAACACCCCGCGGCGAGGGAGCCGGCCTATCGGCCCCCGCCGCGGCCGCTAAGGAGGAGCAGCTCGCGCAACATCGTTACCCACCATATCAGCCGACCGGAACCTGGGATGAGGCCAGGCGCGATATTCGGTGGCGCGGCCGGGGCGGGGAAGGTTGGCTGTGAGGATGCGCATAGAGCAGGCCGGTCCCGCCGACACGCGCGACGCGCGCGTGTGCCACGAGGTGTATCTCGCCGCCCAGCGAGTCGACCAGCCCGGCGGGCCGTGGTTCACCGACCGGGCGTTCGCGGGCTGGCTCGCCGTCGGCTGGGACGGCAACCCGCGGGAGGTGTGGCTGGCCCGCCGCGATGGCGTGGTGGCGGGCTGGTACCGGCTCGAACTGCCGTCCAGGGAGAACCTGGACCAGGCGAACCTGAACCTGATCGTGCACCCGGCGGAGCGGCAGCGCGGCGTCGGCCGCGCCCTGCTGCGGCACGCGGCGGACCGCGCGGCGGCGAACGGACGCACGCTGATCAGCGGCGTCGCGCGCCAGGACTCCCCCGGCGAGGCGCTCGCACGCTCGGCCGGAGCAAAACCGGGACTGGTCGACATCCAGCGCGTGCTCGACGTCGCCTCCCTGGACCGGGCCAAACGGGCCGGGCTGCGCGGGCCGGCCGAGCGGGCCGCCGCCGGCTATTCGCTGCTGTCCTGGGCCGGGCCGGTGCCCGAGGAGTTCATCGAGCGGGTGGCGTCGGTCTACAACGCGATGAGCGACGCTCCGCGCGATCCGGGCGTCGAAGCCGAGCGGTGGGACGCCAAGCGCATCCGCGCGATGGTCAACGACCTGCAGCCCCGGTTCGGGATGCACAACTACACAGTGGCGGCGCGGCACGACGACACGGGGGAACTGGCGGCGCTGACCGAGGTGGCGGTGGACCCGGAAGATCCGGGCTGGGGGCATCAGCTGATCACCGTCGTCGTCAGGCAGCACCGCGGGCACCGGCTGGGCCTGCTGCTGAAGGTCGCCATGATGGACCTGCTCGCGACCACAGAACCTGGTCTGGAGCGGATCTCGACCTCGAACGCCCAGAGCAACGAGCACATGGTCGCGGTCAACGACGCCCTCGGCTACGTCCCCTATGACGCGCCGGCCGTCTGGTGGCAGCTCGAGGGGAGCTAGTCGCGGCCGGCCGACTGCTCGGTCATCGCGACCACGCCGATGACCTGCGCCTGGGTCATGCCCAGGTCGGCACCGATGGCGAGCGCGGCGTGCCGTTCGTTGTCGGTGAGCGGACGGTCCGCCATGGCGATGCGGATCACCCCGGCCAGGTACCACTCCCGGGCCTGAATGGTGAGCTGGACCCCGACCTGGTTCAGGGCCGGGCGGATCACGTCGAACGGCTGCGTGAGGTCGGCGTCGAGCATGGCCTCGTCGTAGCCGGACACACCCGACCTGATGACCGTCTCGATCGCCCGCTGCCGCGACACCGGGCTCGCCGGGTCACCCGACCGCAGCATGGCGGAGACGGCGGCTCGCATGCCGACCGGGAGAGCCGCCTGCATCTGGGCGTTGGTGGGCTGGCTGAGCACGTCGGTGACATAACGGGTCCGGCAGGTGCCGCACTGCACGTGCTCCCCGACCCGGGTGAGCGGGATGACCGGGAGGAAGAGCAGCATGAACCACCGGCGGCCGACGCGGTGACGGTACTCACGGTCGCCGCCGCAGCGGCGGCAGTAGAAGGTGCCTTGTGCGATCGCCCGGAAGAGCACGCGCAGGCCAAAGATGGTCAGCAAGGTAGACCCCCTTCCGCCTGACCGGCCGGCACACTCCCCGCAAGCACCCCGCCGCCGACGTGTACCCCACCCTCCCGGTACAGGCAAAACCCATCATGTCGGCGCCAGCCCGCCCGGCGCTGTGGCCGATACAGATCCGATACCTCATTTTCGCCACGTCCCCGGAATGGGTGAAACGCCAGCGACTGGTGAGGCTGAAGGGACCGCTGGGATCCGCCCGGACGAGCAGCCGCGAGCACCCACCCGCCACATGGGGCGCAAACTTGTTCCACCAGCTGTAAGTTAACGGGGCTGATTCGGGTTACCGGTCCGATCCGGGACCCTGGGGAGTACCAAATCCACCCCGTAACCCGGATCCACCCCGTTGGCGCGCGGGGGGAGGGGCGGGCCGCTCAGTCGTAGAAGCCTAGGCGGCGGAGCTGCCTGGGGTTGCGCTGCCAGTCCTTGGCGATCTTCACGTGCAGATCGAGGTAGACCTTGGTACCGAGGAGGCCCTCGATCTGGCGGCGGGCCCGGGTACCCACGTCCTTCAGCCGCGCGCCCTTGGCGCCGATGACGATGGCCTTCTGGCTCTGCCGCTCCACGTAGAGCTCGGCGTGGACATCGGTGAGGTCGTCGCGGCCCGGCCGCGGGCCCATCTCCTCGACCACCACCGCGATCGAGTGCGGCAGCTCGTCCCGCACCCCGTCCAGCGCCGCCTCCCGGATCAGCTCGGCCACCATGATCTGCTCGGGCTCGTCGGTCAGCTCGCCGTCCGGGTACAGGGCGACGCCCTCGGGCAGGTGCGAGACCAGCACGTCGGCGAGCACGTCGAGCTGGAATCCGGTCACCGCGGAGACCGGCACGACGTCGGCCCAGTCACCCAGCTCGCTCACCGCCACCAGCTGCTGGGCGACCCGTTCAGGCGACGCCTCGTCGCACTTGGTCACGATGACCACGACCGGGGTCTTCTTCACGTTGTCCAGCTCGCGGGCGAAGAACCGGTCACCGGGCCCGACCGGGTCGGTGGCCGGGACGCAGAACCCGATCACGTCGACCTCGGTGAGCGTGGACCTGACCAGGCTGTCCAGCCGCTCACCGAGCAGCGTGCGGGGTTTGTGCAGGCCGGGCGTGTCGACCAGGATCAGCTGGGCGTCCGGCCGGTGCACGATGCCGCGGATCACATGGCGGGTAGTCTGCGGCCGATCACTGGTGATCGCCACCTTGGCGCCGACCAGCGCGTTCGTCAGCGTCGACTTGCCCACGTTGGGACGGCCGGCGAGACAGGCAAACCCGGACCGGAACGCGGGGGCTGACGGGGAATCGTTCACCTGCCCATTCTCGCGCATGATAGGAGGGCGAAGAGCCTGCCTCGTTCGGTATAAAAATCGTTCTATGCCTCGCTTTCGTCCTACCGCCCGCCTGCTCGTGCTCGATCCGGACGACCGGATCCTGCTGTTCAGCGCGACCGATTCGCGCGGGCTCTGCTGCCTCCGGGGGGGACGACCCCCCCGAGCCCCCCGGATCTGGTTCACGCCAGGTGGCGGAGTGCACCGCGGGGAGAGCCTGGAGGCCGCCGCGGTCAGGGAGCTGGCCGAGGAGACCGGCCACGTCCGGGCCGAAGCCGACCTCGGACCGCTGGTGGCGACGAGCGCCGGGCTATGGGTGACCGGGGACGGGCTCACGTTCTTCGGGGCGGATTCGTATTTCCTGGTCCGGGTGACCGAGCCGCGGGTGGACACGGGCGGGCAGGAAGCGCTGGAACGTTCGGTCATCACCGGGCACCGCTGGTGGGCCACCGGCGAGCTGCGGGCGACCAACGACAAAATTACGCCGAACGGGCTGGCCGATCTCGTGGACGCCCTGCTGCGTGCCGGGCCGCCCGCGACACCGGTGCGGCTGACGTGGCGGCCCTAAGGAGCCAGGGTCTCGCGGATGCTGCCGTCCGGGGCGGCGTGGAACACGGTCGCGTCCGGGCCGAGGTCGCGGACCACGGCCAGGTCGCCCGGGTCCATGTCGGCCTCGCTGACCAGCGCGGCCGCCTCGAGCTTGTGCGCGCCGCTGGATACCGCCATGGCCACGGCGAGCCGCAGCGCGGAAAGCCGCAGCGACGGCAGGGCCACCGCCGCGGCCGTGTAGGTGCGACCGGTCTCGTCACGGACCGCGGCGCCCTCGGACGCCGCCACCCGGGCCCGGGTGGACCGGGCCAGGGTGATGATCTTGAGGTCTTCCTGACCGGGAGTAACGTCGCTCACCTTGACGAGTTTACGGGCCGTCGTCTCCCGTCCGTTCCACCAGCACCGTGCCGATCTTGTTGCGCCGGCCCGCCAGGTTCTCCGCGGTGAGCCGCAGGCCGTGGACGGTCGCGGTCGAGCCCGCGATCGGGACCCGGCCGAGGACGCGGGCCAGCAGGCCGGCCACCGTCTCCACGTCCTCGTCCTCGAGGCTGACGCCGAACAGCTCGCCGAGCTCGGTCACCGAGAGCCGGGCGGTGACCCGGGCGGAGCTGGCCGAGAGCCACTCCACCGGGGGCTGTTCGTTCTCGTCGTACTCGTCGGCGATCTCGCCGACGATCTCTTCCAGGATGTCCTCGATGGTGACCAGGCCGGCCGTGCCGCCGTACTCGTCGATCACGACGGCCACGTGGCTGCGCTGCGCCTGCATCTGGCGGAGGAGTTCGTCCACCGGCTTGCTGTCCGGCACGTAACTGGCCGGGCGCATCACCGTCGCGACCCTCTCGGTGGCGCCACTTTCGGCCGCCGGGGCCCCCGGATGCTCGTACCCCCAGGCCACGATGTCCTTCAGGTAGGCGATGCCCACCACGTCGTCCTCGTTCTCGCCGACCACAGGAATCCGGGAGAAGCCGCTGCGCAACGCCAGCGACAGGGCCTGCTCGACGGTCTTGTCGGCCTCGATGAACACCATGTCGGTGCGCGGCACCATGACTTCCCTGACGATGGTGTCGCCGAGCTCGAAGACCGAGCGGACCATATCCCGCTCGCCCGGCTCGATGTCCGGACGGCGCTCCAGGTAGTCGACCAGGCCGCGCAGCTCGGACCGGTCCCCCTCCTCGCCATCATGGGGCCGGGCCCGGCGGGCCGGCGGCAGGGCCTGCCCGCACGCGACGAGCAGCCGGGGCAGCGGGCCGAACGCCCGGGCCAGCGGGAACAGGAACCCGGCCGCCCGCCGGGCGGTGCGCTCGGTGCGCGGGCCGATGCGCGAGGTCTGCGGGCGCACGCCGGTCAGCAGGTAGCGCAGCCCGAGGACCACGGCCAGCGCGGACAGGACCGCGCGCCAGTCGTCCCCGAACCAGCTGACGAAGGCCGCCGTGACCAGCACCGCGCCGGCGATCTCGCAGCTGCCCTTGAGCAGGAGCAGGACGCTCAGGTACCGGGGCAGGTCGGCCGCCACGGCGACGAGCCGCCCCGGCTTGCCTCCGGCGGCGCGCTCGGCCGCGCCGGTGGCGGAAACCAGCGTCAGCGCGGCCTCCGCGTTCGCGCACCAGCCCGCCACCAGGGCGAGCACGGCCGCGGCCACCAGCAGCCACGCCGGAGCGGTCATAAGCCTGGTGTCCCCTTCGTTTCCTGCCAGGCCTTCAGCAACTGGTCCTGCAGGCCGAACATGGCCGCGTGCTCCTCCGGCTCGGCGTGATCGAAGCCCAGCAGGTGCAAGATGCCGTGCACGCAGAGCAGCTCGAGCTCGTCCTGGGTGGAGTGACCGGCCGTGCGGGCCTGCGCGGCCGCGACCGACGGGCACAGCACCACGTCGCCGAGCAGGCCGGGTTCCGGGCTCGGGTCGGTGCGGTTGCCGTCCAGGTGCGGCGGGCGCAGTTCGTCCATCGGGAACGAGAGCACGTCCGTCGGTCCGGGTTCGCCCATCCAGCGCTCGTGCAGGTCGGTCATGGCCTGTTCGTCCACGAGCAGGATGGAGAGCTCGGCCAGCGGGTGGATCCGCAGCTGCTCTAGGGCGAACCGGGCGACCTCCGCCAGCCCCACCTCGTCGACCTCGATGCCCGCCTCGTTGGCGATATCGATGCTCATCTGGGGTTCCTAGCTGCCCTTCCGCCGGGGAGGCCGGGTCCCTTGGCTGCTCCGGTCGAGCTGGGCCCGCCCTTGGGCGTCGTGCCGTTCGTAGGCGTCGACGATCTTGCCCACGAGCCGGTGCCGGACGACATCGTGGCTGGTCAGCCGGGCGAAGTGGATGTCCTCGATGCCGTCGAGGATGTCCTGCACCACGCGCAGCCCGCTGACCTGGCCCGACGGCAGGTCGACCTGGGTCACGTCGCCGGTCACCACCACCTGCGAGCCGAAGCCCAGCCGGGTGAGGAACATCTTCATCTGCTCGGCCGTGGTGTTCTGCGCCTCGTCCAAGATGATGAACGAGTCATTCAAGCTTCGGCCTCGCATAAATGCTAGCGGCGCAATTTCGATAGTACCTGCGGCTATCAGGCGCGGAATCGAATCCGGGTCGACCATGTCGTGCAGGGCGTCGTAGAGGGGGCGCAGGTAGGGGTCGATCTTCTCGTACAGGGTGCCGGGCAGGAACCCGAGCCGCTCCCCCGCCTCCACGGCCGGCCGGGTCAAGATGATCCGGTTGACCTCCTTGGCCTGCAGCGCCTTGACCGCCTTGGCCATGGCCAGGTAGGTCTTGCCGGTGCCGGCCGGCCCGATGGCGAACACGATCGTGTGCTGGTCGATGGCGTCCGCGTACCGCTTCTGGTTCAGCGTCTTGGGCCTGATCGTCCGGCCACGGGCGGACAGGATGCCGACCGTGAGCACGTCGGCCGGGCGCACGCCGCGCTCGGCCCGGAGCATGGCGGCGGTCCGCTCGACCGCGTCGGCGGTGAGGTCGGTGCCCTTGCGCAGAAGCTCGACCAGTTCGTCGAAGAGCGCGGTGATCAGCGCGGTCTCCGCCGGGGTCCCGGTCGCGGTGATCTCGTTGCCGCGCACGTGGATGTCGGCGTCGAACTCGCGCTCGATCACGTGCAGCAGCTCATCCCCGGAACCGAGCAAGCTGACCATGGAGTGGTCGGCCGGGATGACGATCTTCACCTGAGATCGCGCCGCAGTCATAGGATCGCTGGCTTTTGCTTCGCGTTGCCCGTCGCCGTTGGAGGTGCTCTTGGCGCCCGGGTCGTCGTTTCTGGTATCTGTCAATTCGATGCTCTCGAAGACCCGGGGGACCGCCCCCCGAGCGTGCTGAGAACCATGTTATCCGGGATGCGGGCAGCCAGGCCGGTCATCCGGGCGGCCAGGCGAGGGAGCGACCGCCGAGGACGTGCCCGTGGACGTGCGGGACGGCCTGCCCCGCGTCGGCGCCGGTGTTGAAGACGACGCGATAGCCGGTTCCCCCGATGCCCTCGACCGCGGCGACCCGGTACGCCCCGGTGACTACCTCCCCGAGCAGCGCGGCGTCCGCGGCGGCCAGGGCGGCCACGTCGGGGAAATGGCCCTTCGGGATGACGAGCACATGCGTCGGGGCCTGCGGGTCGATATCGCGGAAGGCCAGGATCCGGTCGGTTTCCAGCACCCTGGCCGCGGGGATATCACCGGCCACGATGGAACAGAACAAGCAATCAGCCACGGGAAGATCCTAGGCCTCACCGCACCCTCGCGGATCAGCATCAAGTCTGGCCGCGCCCGTCCCTGTAATGGGCCCGCTGGCGCAATTCAGGCAATATTCAGGGATACCGCAGGGTAACTACGGTGCGATCCGCTGCTATGACGCTGATCCGGCGAGTGCTGTCGTATCCTCGCGCTCAATGGATATTCTGGACTTTCGGCAATCCTGCGGCCTCCCCTGGCGGCGTGTCCGAGAGTCGCCACCAGGTCTGGCCCGCACCCCCGCCCGGGTGCCCGGCTGGCGGTTAAAAATGGCAGCTGGCTGGGTGGTTTGCCGGTGACGGCCAGACAACGGATGGTCAGATGGGTGGGAGAGCTGCGGATGAAGGGCCGGAGACCGTGGTCCCGTACGGCCCCCATCACGGCGCGGAAGCGGCCGGATGGAGAGTGAACCTGAGGACGGGGTGACGCGTCCAACCAATGTGACCGAAACCCTGATAGCCAACGGCGGCATCGTGTCAGATGCCTTCATGGCATCCTCAGCGGCGCGCGCGGGGTGGAGCGCGGACCGAGCGGTCACCGAACTGTACTCCGTGCATTACCGGGCGCTGGTGCGGCTGGCGGCGCTGCTGGTGCGGGACACCGGCACCGCCGAGGAGGTCGTGCAGGACTCCTTCGTGGCCATGCACGGCGGCTGGCAGCGCCTCCGGGACGCCGAGAAGGCGCTGGCGTACCTGCGGCAGGCGGTGGTGAACCGGTCCCGGTCGGTGCTGCGGCACCGCACCGTGGTCGACAAGAACCTGCAGAAGGCCCCGCCGGACATGCCCAGCGCCGAG
>JBEKJP010000218.1:0-14059 GCA_050011155.1 Streptosporangiaceae bacterium | reverse complement strand
CGCCCCCGGTTATGGTGAGAGGAGCAGCCCGATGTCCGGCTGGGACAACCGGGCTATTGGTCGCGGCCTGGCACGATCCGGAAGAGGGTCATGAACCGGAGCCCGCGAGTGGCGACGGCCAAGGCGCCACCGGGCTCCGGTACGGCCTTGTCTGGCTCATGGTCTGGGCCAGCTAGGAGGCCGTATGAGCCATCACCGCCGGCTAGGTGCCCTGGACATGACGTAGTGCCGGGCCGATGGTCACGGGTCCGGGACCACGAGGACATTCCGCGCCGCTGACGGGCCGCCACGCCGAACTGGCCCTGCTCGACGAACTGGTCGAGGCGGTCCGCGCCGGGGACAGCCGGGTACTGGTGGTGCGCGGCGAGCCGGGCGTGGGCAAGACGGCGCTGCTCGATCACCTGGCCGCCCGGGCGGCCGGATACCGGGTGGCGCGCGCGGCCGGGGTGCAGTCGGAGATGGAGCTGGCGTTCGCCGGCCTGCATCAGCTGTGCGCGCCGATGCTGGGCCACCTGGAGGCAATCCCGGCGCCGCAGCGTGACGCGGCACAGATCGCGTTCGGCCTCAGCGCCGGGCCGGCGCCGGACCGGTTCCTGGTCGGGCTGGCCACGCTGAGCCTGCTGTCGCAGGTGGCCGGGGAGCGCCCGCTGTTCTGCGTGGTCGACGACCAGCAGTGGCTCGACCAGGCTTCGGCGCAGGCCCTGGGGTTCGTCGCCCGACGGCTGGCGGCCGAGCCGGTCGGCCTGGTGTTCGCCACCCGGATACCGGGCGAGGAACTGGCCGGGCTGCCGGAACTGGCGGTCGAGGGCCTGGCGGAGGGGGACGCCCGGGCGCTGCTCGACTCGGTGCTCACCGGGCCGCTGGACGCCCGCATCCGCGACCGGATCGTCGCCGAGACCCACGGCAATCCCCTGGCGCTGCTCGAACTGCCCCGGGGGATGGCGCCGGCCCAGCTGGCGGGCGGGTTCGGCCTACCCGGGACGCCGCCAGGGACGAGGCGGCTGCCGGGGCGGATCGAGGAGAGCTTCCGGCAGCGGATCGACGCTCTCGCGCCCCAGACCCGCCGGCTCCTGCAGCTCGCCGCGGCGGATCCGGTCGGCGAGCCGCTGCTGATGTGGCAAGCGGCCGGGCGGCTCGGGATCGGGGTCGAGGCGGCGACGGCGGCGGTCGAGGCGGGCCTGATCGAGTTCGGCGCCCAGGTGCGGTTCCGGCATCCGCTGGTGCGCTCGGCCGCCTACCAGTCGGCGTCGCGGCCGGACCGGCAGGCCGTGCACAGCGCGCTGGCGGCGGTCACCGATCCGCGGGCCGATCCCGATCGCCGGGCCTGGCACCGGGCCCAGGCCGCGCCGGAGCCGGACGAGGAGGTCGCCGGGGAGCTCGAGCGCTCGGCGGGCCGGGCCCAGGATCGCGGCGGGCTGGCCGCCGCGGCCGCGTTCTGCGAACGGGCGGCGCTGCTGACCCCCGATCCGGTCCGCCGGACCGGGCGGCTGCTCGCGGCGGCCCGGGCCAAACGCGACGCCGGCGCGCTGGACGCGGCGCTGGGGCTGCTGGTCGCGGTCGAGGCCGGCCCGCTGGACGAACGGCGGACGGCCGAGGTGGAGCACCTGCGCGGGCAGATCGCCCTGGACCAGCGCCGCGGCACCGACGCCACCCGGCTGCTGCTCAGCGCGGCCAGGCGCCTCGAGCCGCTCGACGCCGCCCTGGCCCGCGAGACGCACCTGGAGGCCCTCTGGGAGGCCGCGATGTGGTCCGGCGACCTGGACATCGCCGGAGGCGTGCGGGGGGCGGCCGAGGCCGCGCGCGCCGCGCCGCCCGGTCCCGACCCGCCGCGGGCGGCCGACGTCCTGCTCGACGCGTTCGCGCTACGGCTGACCGCGGGGCACGCGGCGGCCGCGGCGGCGCTGACCCGGGCGCTCGGGCTGGTCCTCGACCTGGACGTCAGCTCCGGCGAGGCCGGCCGCTGGCTCCGGCTGGCCGGCGGCCGGGTGAGCCAGATCATCGCCCTCGAACTGTGGGACTTCGAGTCCTGGTACGCCCTGGCCGCGCGCCAGGCCAAGGCCGCCCGCGACGAGGGCGCCCTGGTGCACCTGCAGTTCGCGCTCAACTACCTGGCCCGGGCCCACCTGCTGGCCGGCGACCCGGCCGCGGCGGCCCTGATGATCGAGGAAGATCACCTGATCGCGGCGGCGACCGGCAACCCGCCCGCCGCGTATACCCGGGTGATGCTCGCGGCGTGGCAGGGCCGCGAGGGGCGGGCGGCGGAGCTGATCGAGGCCACCGTGCGGGAAGGGACGGCCCGCGGCCTCGGCCGGCTGGCCGACGGCGCCGCCTACGCGAGCTCGGTGCTGTACAACGGCCTCGGCCGGCCCGACGCCGCGCGCGACGCCGCCCGGCGGGCCTTCGAGCATCAGCAGCTGGGCCACGGCCCCCTGGTCGTGCCCGAGCTGGCCGAGGCGGCGGCCAGGACCGGTGAGGTGGAGCTGGTCCGGGCCGCGCTCGAGTGGATGTCGGAGCGCACCCGGGCCGCGCCCACCGAGTGGGCGCTGGGGATCGAAGCCCGGATCCGCGCCCTGCTGGGCGAGGGCGACAGCGCCGAGAGCTGCTACCGCGAGTCGGTCGAGCGCCTGAGCCGGACGCGTGTCCGCGCGCAGCTCGCCCGCGCTCACCTGCTCTACGGGGAGTGGCTGCGGCGCGAACGCCGCCGCGGCGAGGCCCGCGAGCAGCTGCGCACCGCCCACGACATGCTGGACGCGATGGGCCTGGAGGCATTTGCCGAACGAGCCCGGCGCGAGCTCGCGGCCACCGGCGAGACGGCTCGCAAGCGGACCGCGGCGGTGGCCGTCGAGCTGACCGCCCAGGAGGCTCAGGTCGCGCGGCTAGCCTGCGATGGCCTGTCCAACCCGCAGATCGGCGCGCGGCTGTTCATCAGCACCCGGACGGTCCAGTACCACCTGGGCAAGGTCTTCACCAAGCTCGGCATCACCTCCCGCGCCCAGCTCGAGACGGTCCTGCCCGGCTAGCCACTAGCCACCGGGACTGTGCGCTGGCGGATACGAGCACGGACCGGCCGGGCCGACAATCGCATGGTGACGACCTGGCTGAACACATCGTTCGAGATGAAGTTCCGGGTCATCGACGGGCTGACGATCCGGTACGCCGAGAGCGAGGACCACGGCGACCACGCCCTGCTGCTCAGCCCGTGGCCGGAGAGCCTGCTGGCCTTCATGCCCGTGTGGGAGCCGCTGGCCGAGTACGCCCACCTGGTGGCGGTCGACCCGCCGGGGCTTGGTCATTCCCAGCGCAGCGACGCGATCACTTCGGCGCGGGCGATGGGCGAGTTCGTCATCCGCGTCTGTGACGCCTTCGGGCTCGAGCACCCGCATGTCATCGGCCCCGGTAGCGGCACCGCGGCCGTCCTGTTCGCCGCGGCCGAGCACCCGGGCCGGCTGCGCAGCCTGGCGGCCGGCGGCGGCGCGGCGGCGGTCCCGCTCCAGCTCGGCGGCTGGCTGAAGGACTGGGCCGAGGCTCCCGACCTGGAGCTTTTCCGCCGCGCTGATTCGCGTCAGCTCGTGGCCAGCGCGCTCGCCGACATGAGGCGGTACGTCCTGCCGGACGCGGTCCGGGAAGACTACTTCTCCTCCTACCAAGGCAGCCGGTTCGCCGAGTCGCTGCGCTACCTGCGCGGCTATCCGGCCTGCCTCGACGTCCTGGCCGGCCTGCTGCCGGGGATAACGACGCCGGTGCAGCTCATCGCCGGCGTCCACGACACGACGGTGCCGCTGGCCAACGCCGCGTACCTGCACCAGCGGCTGCCCCACAGCAGGCTCGACATCATCGACGCGGGCCACTTCACCTGGGAAGACGCTGCGGCCGAGTACTCGGCCCTGATCACAAGCTGGTGGCGTGGCGACTACGCCGCCACCGGATCACGCTCAGGCAGTCATGGCGAAGGAGTGAGCAGAACATGTACGCCGCCGGTGAGGTTACCGAGCACAAATTGCATGGCCGGCGCGGCGAACGCGAGACGCTGGACCGGCTGGTGGCCAGCGTCCGGGCCGGGAACAGCCGGGCGCTGATCCTGCGCGGCGAGGCCGGCGCCGGCAAGACCGCGCTGCTGGAATACCTGCTCGAGCACGCCTGGGGATGCCGGGTGGTGCGAGTCGCGGGCGTGGAGTCGGAGATGGACCTCCCGTTCGCCGGGCTGCATCAGCTGTGCGCGCCATTCCTGGACCGGATCGAACGGCTGCCCGGACCGCAGCGCGACGCGCTCGGCACCGCGCTCAGCCTCCGCGGCGGGGCGGCTCCGGATCGCTTCGCGGTCGGCCTGGCCGTCCTGGGCCTGCTGGCCGAGGTGGCGGTGGCCCGCCATCTGGCGGCCGGGCCGGTCGCGGTGGTCATCACCGTGCGCGCGGGCGGCGGCGACCGGTACCTGGCCGGGCTGACGGAACTGGTGGTCCGCGGGCTGGCCGACACCGACGCCCGGGCGCTGCTGGATGCGGCCGTCACCGGCCCGGTCGATGAGCGGGTGCGAGACCGGATCGTCGCCGAGGCACGGGGTAATCCGCGCACGCTGCTCGAGGTGGCGCGCGGGCTGGTGCCCGGCGACCTGGCGGGCGGATTCGGGCTGCCGGGCCCGGCGGCCCCGGCCGACCGGAGCGAGGAGATGTTCGGGCTGCGGCTGGCGCCGCTGCCGCCGGCCACGCGGCTGCTGCTGCTGGTCGCCGCGGCCGAGCCGGTCCACGATCCGGTGCTGGTGTGGCGGGCGGCCGGCCAGCTCGGGGTCGAAGCCGAGGCCGCGGCGCCGGCCGCCGCGGCCGGGCTCATCGAGTCGGGCCGGCAGATACGGTTCTGTCACCCGCGGGTCCGATCCGGGGTCTACCGCCTGGCCACGGCGGAAGAGCGCCGGCTCGTCCATCTCGCGCTGGCCGAGGCCACCGATCCCGGCGCCGATCCCGATCGCCGCGCCTGGCATCGCGCGCACGCCGCCCCGGGGCTCGACGAAGGCGTGGCCGCCGAGCTCGAGGGCTCGGCCGAGCGGGCGCGGGCCCGCGGCGGCCTGGCGGCGGCCGCCGCCTTCCGCGAGCGGGCCGCCGAGCTGACTCCCGACCCGGCCCGCCGGGCGCAGCGGGCCCTGGCCGCGGCGCAGTCCAAGCATCAGGCCGGCGCGCCGGAAGCGGCCCGGCGGCTGCTGGGCATGGCGCAGGCCGGCCCCCTGGGCGAGTTCGGGCGCGCCCGCGCGGAGCTGCTCCGGGCCCAGATGGCGGCCGACGCCGACGGCGGCCACGGCGCGCCCTCGCTGCTCGAGGCGGCCAAGCGCCTCGAGCCGCTGCACCCCGGGCTGGCCCGCGAGACCTACGGCGACGCGTTCGGCGCGGCGCTGGCGGCCGGCCGCCTGGCCCGGTTCGGCGCGATACCGGAGGTGGGCGCGGCCGCGCTGGCGGCGCCGCCGGCGCCGCGGCCGCCGGACGGCCCCGACGTGCGCGGCCCCGACCTGCTGCTGGACGGGCTGGCGGTGCTGACCACCCGGGGTTACGCCGCGGGCGCGCCGATCCTGAGACGGGCGCTGAGCGCCTGGCCCGAGGCCGAAGGCCCCGTCTCAGAAAGCCCTGTCTCAGAAGGATGGCGCTGGCTGCCGCTGGCGTGCCGGATATCCCACGACGTCTGGGACGACCAGAGCTGGTCCGCGCTCACGACCCGGCTGATCAGGCTAGCCCGCCGCGCCGGAGCCCTGCGCGTGCTCCCGGCCGCCCTGCTGTCCGGCCTGGCTCTTCGGCTGCTCGCCGGCGAGGTCACGCTGGCGACCGCGATGGCGGCCGAGATGGAGGCCATCGCCCAGGCCACGGGTAACCCGGTGGGACCCTATGGCCCCCTGCTGCTGGCCGCCTGGCAGGGCCGCGAAGCCGAGGCCGGCCAGCTGATCGCGGCGACCACGGCCGAGATGGTGGCGCGCGGGGAAGGGCGGTGGCTGACCATCGCGACCTGGGCGACCGCCGTGCTCAGCAACGGCCTGGGCCGCTACGACGAGGCCCTGGCCGCCGCCGAGCAGGGCACCGGCTACCCCTGCGAGCTGGGGCTGGCGGCCCGGTCGACGGCCGAGCTGATCGAGGCGGCGGCGCGGGCCGGGGTTCCCGGCCGCGCGGCCGGGGCGATGGCGCGCCTGACGGAGATCACCACGGCCAGCGGTACCGACTGGGCCCTCGGCATCCAGGCCCGCTCCCGGGCCTTGCTCAGCGACGGCGAGTCCGCCGAACGGCTTTACCTGGAGGCGATCCAGCGGCTCGGCCGGACCCGCATCCGGGCCGAACTGGCCCGCGCGTACCTGCTCTACGGCGAGTGGCTGCGCCGCCAGAACCGCCGCACCGACGCCCGCGAGCAGCTGCGCGTGGCCCACCAGATGCTGACCGAGATGGGTTTCTGCGGGTTCGCCGAGCGCGCCCGGCGTGAGCTGCTGGCCACCGGGGAGACCGTACGCAAGCGCACCCTCGAGGCGGCGGCCGAACTGACGGCGCAGGAGGCCCAGATCGCCCGGCTGGCCGGCGAAGGGCACACCAACACCGCGATCGGTGGCCGGCTGTTCATCAGCGGGCGCACCGTCGAATGGCACCTGCACAAGATCTTCGCCAAGCTCGGCATCAGCTCCAGGAAGGAACTGCGTGAGGCGCTGACCGAACTCGGGCCGGTGGCCCTGCCTGCCTAGAGCGCCCCGGCGCAGGGCGTCTAGAGTGTACGGCGCAGGCCGTCGCGGCCCGCGGTGACGGTGCCGCTGAAGCCCCGCCCGGCGCGCTCAGCCCAGTCCTGCTCCGTGACCGCCCGCGGGTCGGCCGGAAGGTAGTGGCTAAGGATGAGCTCGCGGACCCGCGCGCGCTCGGCGACGCCGCCGACCTCGGTGACGTCGGTGTGCAGCCCGGCCATCCGGGCCAGCTCGGCCCCGGTCGTGCCGTGCCGTTCCAGGTAGCCGAGGTCGGCTACCTGGTGGACGAGGATGTCGGCGTCGCGGGCCAAGGCGATCAGGTCGTCGTTGACCGTGGTGTCGCCGGAGAACACGACGGAGCCGTCCGCGGTGTCGAACCGGTACCCCAGGGCCGGAACCGCGTGGCCGTGGGTCACCGCGACGGCGGTGACCCGGACCGCTTCGTCGTCGAAGACCACGGCCGGGCCCCGCACGATACCTTCCGTCCGGGCCGGAACGTGGATGTCGATGCCCCGGACCAGCGCACCGGGATCCGGCATGTGGCAATCCAGCGGCATGACGTTCAGGTGGTAGGCGTACCCGGCCAGGATGGCATGGACCAGATCGGACGTGCTCGGGGTGGGCCGTTCGGGAAAAATGGTCGTCTCGCGGTGGAAGGCCGCGTCGCCTTCCGGCAGGACCGCGGGGCGCGACGGCCCGTAGACCCGCAGCGGCGGGAGCGGCCCGGCCGCGTCCTCGCGGACGCCCCACGGGTAGAGGATCAGGCCGGGCAGATCGCCGGTGTGGTCGGCGTGGAGGTGCGTGATGAACACGGCCTCCAGCCGGGCGAAGTCCAGGCCCGCGCCGGCGTAGGCGGACGGCGAGCCGCGGCCGCAGTCGACGACGAAGACCCGCCCGTCGACGACCAGCGCCGAGGAGATCCCGCCGCGGCCGGCCACGGGCAAGGGCGCGCCCGCCGTGCCGAGCAGCACCAGTTCAGTGGCCATGCTCACCCTTGCCGAGCAGCCAGAAGGCGACTCCGGTGCCCGTTCCGTAGGCGAGATGGGCGCTCAGGTCCTTGGCCAGCGTCTTGGCGTCGTACTTCCAGATCGGCTGGTACAGCCCGGCCTCCGGCAGGACCACGTAGCTGGTGGCCCAGACCGCGGCCCCGAAGGGCAGCCCGTAACCGGGCCGCGGCCGGCGCAGCGACCCGGCCAGGACGCCGTACGCCGCTCCCGCGGCCGATCCGTAGCCCCAGTGCGCGGCGGTACTGATGAGCCAGGCCCAGCGGTCCGGGATGCTGCGCTGGGTGAAGCCCTCGATCAGGCGCCTGACCGCCTGCCCGGGGTCGGGGGCCTGCTCCCAGCTGTCGACCGGTCCGAATTCCCACACCAGCGGGCTATCCGTACCACCCGCGCGGCGGTACATGACGTACCGGGCGGTGTCCATGCTCACGGTGCCCGCGGCTCCGGCGAGCAGGCCTCCCACGACGGCGGCCAGCGGTGTCATCGGGTGTTTGCTGATGCGCATTCCTGCTCCTGGTCGTCAGTGCGGTGCGAGCCAGGCCATCGCGGCCGTGACCAGAGCCTCGGTGCCGGTGCGCAGGGTGGGCCGCAGCGGGGGCAGGAATTCCGGGGAGTGGTTGGCCGGCAGGTCGGCCAGGCGCCCGGCCTTCTCAGCGGCCTGGTAGACCTGCCGGTCGGTTCGCCCGATGCCCCAGTAGGTATACGGGACACCCGCGGCATCGGGAATGATGCCGAAATCCTCGCTGACGGTCTGCCGGTCGAGCACCAGGGCGCGGTCGCCGAAGTGCCCGGTGAACGCGGCCGCCACCCGTTCCGTGGCGGCCGCGTTGTTGTCCAGCAGCGGGAAGCTGGCCAGGGTCTCGAAGTCAGGATCCTTGGGTGACCCGCTGGCCTGGCATTCGGCCTGGATGATCCGGTGGATCGCGGCGAGCATGCGCTGGCGGGTCGGCTGGGAGTAGCTGCGCACGTTGAGTTGCAGGACCGCGTGGTCGGGGATCACGTTGCTCCTGGTCCCGGCCTGGACGCTGCCGACGGTCACGATGGCGATCTCGCCCGGCGTGACCTCACGGGAGACCACGGTCTGCAGCCGAACGATGATCATGGCCGCGAGCACCACCGGGTCGATGCCGTCCTGCGGCAGGGCGCCGTGGCTGCCCCGCCCGTACACGGTGACCTTGATGCTGTCCTCGGCCGACATGAACGGCCCGGCGCACGTGCCCACGGTCCCGGCGATGCCCGGCAGCAGGTGCTGGGCCAGGGCCACGTCCGGCGCCGGGATCCGGTCAAGCAGGCCGCCGTCGACCATGCCCTGGGCGCCGTCGCCGGTCTCCTCGGCGGGCTGGAACAGCGGGAGCAGGGTTCCGTGCCAGTGGTCGCGGGCGTCCGCCATGAGCTTGGCCATGCCGAGCAGGCAGGACATGTGCATGTCGTGGCCGCAGGCGTGAGCCACCGGCACCTCGTGGCCGTCGGCCGCCTTGGTGGTCGCGGTGCTCGCGTAGTCCACGCCGGTGTTTTCCCTGACGGGCAGCGCGTCCAGTTCGGCCCGCAGCAGGACGACAGGCCCGGCCCCGTTGGCCAGGACACCCGCCACGCCCGTGCCGCCGATCCCGGTCTGGACCGTGAAGCCGTATTCCTGCAGCTTCCCGGCGACGCACCGGGCGGTGCGGAACTCGTGGTGGGACAGTTCGGGATGTTCGTGCAGATCCTTGTAGAAAGCCTCCTGGGCGGCCTGGAGGCCGTCAAAGCCCGTCAGGATCTCGTCGACGCCGTTCATTCCTCCACGATGCCGCCGCCGCGGGCTGGTCGCACCGGGGCCAGACCCTGGTCCATGCCCCGGTCCGATCCCGGGTGCCGCCGGGCTGGCGCGGCCCCGGGGGACCAAGCTGACGAGCAGCGAGGCTGGGCACTCCTGTTCATCATTTAGCACAGCCCCTACTACCTATTCAGCACACCCCCGGTGAGGGCGGCGTGGGTCCCGCCGCCAGCGGCACCGGGCTCGTACAGCACCGGTGTGCCACCGGTGCTGCTCTAGCCGGCGCAACGTCATATGGAGCCGGCTTTTCGCCCCCGGGCGCCGTCGGCGCGGTATCAGGCATCCCCGCTGTCACCCGCAGCTCAGATGTCACAGCTGCTTCCTGCCCCTGGCCTCCCAGCAACCGGGTCGATGCCACATCGACCCGGTCCTATGCCACTGTCAGGAAGTCAAGGCTGCACCCTCGCGTCAAGCTGTTCCATGATCGCGGGCAGAAACGGTCGAAATACGACCGGAACTACCCGCGATCATGATCCGCGCCCGGGGATTCTTTAACCTGGAGTTGCGACATATGGGGATATAACGGGCTGGCTGTGGCGTCGCTGGGGTGCCGCGGCCGGGATGCCCGCCGGACCCGCCAGCGCCGGCCGGGTTGGGTGGTCACGGCCACAGGGCGCGGACCGCGCGGGGGGCGTCGGCGACGGCTTCCGGGCCGACGAGGGCCAGTTGCAGGATGCAGCCGGGGACGACCGCGAGCAGGACCGTGGCTACGGCCTCGGCGGACACGCCGCCGGGCAGTGCGCCACCGTGCTGGTGATCGCGCACGACCGCGGCCAGGTCGGCGCGCAGCCGGGCGAACAGGTCGCGGAACTGCGCGGCCAGGCCCGGGCTGCGCAGCGCCTCGGCCCAGACGAGCAGGGCCATGCCGCCCAGGCCGTCCTGCGCGTCCCGGGCCAGGATGATCTCGAGCGCGTCGGCCAGCGCTTCCCCGGCCGGGCGGCCGGAGTGCCGGGCCGCGGCCGCGTGCGTCGCGGCCAGGACCTCGCGCGCGTTCTCCTCCGCGATCGCCATGATCATCTCGTCCTTGCTGGCGAAATACCCGTAAACCGCACCCGACGAGAGCCCGGCCTCGGCGAACAGGTCCTGCATGGAGGTCGCGTGAAAGCCGTCGCGCAGGAAGCAGCGGCGCGCCGCGGCCAGGATGTGCTCGCGCTGGGCGTCCCGGTACTGCTGCGAGACCTTCGGCATCAGGTCATGCCCGCTTTCGGGTGCGGTGCGGCGTGGGCCACGCAATCGCGGCGGCGTAAGCGGCGTAGGAGATCGCCGTGATCCCGGCCACGATCATGAGCTCGCCGCCCACCGCGCCGACTACTGCCCCGGCCAGGGCTCCGGCGGCGAGCAGCCCGGCCCCCACGGCGAAGGCCAACACGGGTAGCAGCAGCCCGTGCCACGCGGCCCGGGAGGCCTGGGTCAGCAGGTACAGCCGCGTCACGGCGGACGGCTTCCCGAGATCTTGCTCAAGTTCGGCCAGGACCTGCAGGTCACGCTCGGATAGCGACATGACGTGCCCGCCTTCCGAAAGAAGAACGACTGTTCTTTTTCTTTTATCCTCAGCTTGCGCCCAGCGAGCCGCCTCCGTCAAGACGAACGTTCGTTCCGGGTCGCCCGGGGGTGGCCGGGTTACGGGACCTGACCGCCGCGGCGAACTGCTCGACCGCCTGGTTGACCGCGGCGGACCGGATGGACTCGAACAGGTCGAAGTCGTGGTGTGCACCGGGTAGCTCGCCGTAGCTGACCGGGTGGCTCGATACCGCGCGTACTCGCTCCACGAAGGCGCGCACGGCCGTCGGCGGTATCTGCATGTCGTTCTGGCCGTGTAGCACGAGCATCGGCGGCAGGTCTCCGTGCGGCGCGAGGCCCCCGTAATAGCCATAACGGCAGATCAGGCCCGCGATGCCGGCCTCTTCCGCGCACGCTGCCCGAACCGCCAGGTTCGCGCCAGCCGAGCTGCCGGCGACGAATAGCGCGTCGGGTTCGGCATCATACTCGGCGGCGTGGGCGCGCACCCAGGCGATCGCGGCGCGTACGTCGGCTACCTGGTCGGCCAGCGTCACGTGCGGCTGCAGCCGGTAGTTCGCGCTCACGCAGACGAATCCGTGACGGCTGGTCATGTGCCTGATCAGCGGCCGCGCCTCGCGGGCCTTGTTGCCGGAGTAGAAGCCACCGCCATGGAAGTGCAGCAGGACCGGCCCGCGGGCCGGCCGATCACGGCGCCAGCGCCAGCGCCTGGCCGGGCTGGTCCTGGGCCGGCAGTACCCGGGCCAGCGCCAGGTGACCGGGCTCGCGGCGGACACGCCGCCGGCGGACACGCCGTACGGTGGTCGCTGTGGACACAGCCTCAGGTGACTCGATCGAGGAGCTCGCGCGGGAGCGGCTGGGGTTCGAGCGGCTCCGGCCCGGGCAGCAGAGCGCGGCCGAGGCGCTGGTGGCCGACCAGGACGTGCTGGCCGTGCTGCCGACCGGCGGCGGCAAGTCGGCGATCTACGAGCTGGCCGGGATGGCGCGGACCGGGCCGACGGTGGTGGTGTCGCCGCTGATCGCGCTGCAGGCCGACCAGCTCGCCCACCTGCGGGCGGCCGGCCTGGAGGCGGTGGTGCTCAACTCCCAGCAGGCGGCCGGGGAGCGAGCCGAAGCTCTGCTGGCCTCGTGCCAGTCCGGGACGTTCGTCTTCCTGTCGCCCGAACAGCTGGCCAATCCGCAGGCGCGCGCGGCGCTGCAGCGCGCGCGGCCGGGGCTGTTCGCGGTGGACGAGGCGCACCTGATCAGCCAGTGGGGTCGCGACTTCCGGCCGGATTACATGCGGCTCGGCGCGCAGGCCGAGGCGGTCGGCGCGCCGGTCCGGCTGGCGCTGACCGCGACGGCCGCGCCGCCGGTACGGCAGGAGATCGTGCGGCGGCTCGGGCTGCGCGACCCCGTGGTGGTGATCGGCGACTTCGACCGGCCGAACATCGAGCTGTCGGCCCACCGGGCGCTGACCGCGGACGACAAGGAAGGCGAGCTGGTCCGCTCGACCAGGGAATCCTCCGGCCCGGGGATCGTGTACGCGGCGACGCACGCCAGCGCGCAGGCGGCGCACGACGTGCTCGCGACGGCGGGCGAGCGGGTGACCCTGTATCACGCCGGGCTGTCCGCGCGGGAGCGGCGCGACGCGATGGCGGCGTTCATGGACGGCTCGGCCCGGATCATCGCGGCCACGGTGGCGTTCGGCATGGGGATCGACAAGCCGGACGTGCGCTGGGTGACGCACCTCGACCCGCCGCCCTCGCTGGACGCGTACTACCAGGAGCTCGGGCGGGCCGGCCGGGACGGCGAGCCGTCGCACGCGCGGCTGCTGTACCGCTACGAGGACTTCGAGACGGCGCGTTTCCTGACCGCCCGGGGCATCTCCGGCCCGGCCGTGACCAAGACCGCGGCCGCGCTCGCGGCCGGCCAGCTCACCGAGCCGGAGGGGCGGCAGCAGACGGCCGCGCTCGTCCGGCTGGCCGACCTGGGCGCGGCCGCCTGGCAGGCCGACGGCGCGATCGCCTGGACCGGGGCGATGACCGTCGCGGACGTGCTGGCCGCGTCGGACGCGCAGACCGAACGCGAGAACGAGATCGAGCGCACCCGGCTGACGATGATGCGCCACTACGCCGAGCACGACGGCTGCCGGCGTTCCTTCCTGCTCTCCTACTTCGGGCAGGACTACCCCGGCCCGTGCGGGAACTGCGACAACGACCGCGGGCGCCCGCAGGCGGAAGCGCCGGCCGACGTCCCGTTCGCGGTCGGCGCGCGGGTGCTGAGCGAGCGCTGGGGCGAGGGAACCGTGCAGCGCTACGACGGCGACCAGGTCACGGTGCTGTTCGACGAGCACGGCTACCGCGAGCTCTACCTGCCGGTGGTGCTCGAACGTGGCCTGCTTCGGTCGGATGACTAGACTAAGTTTAGTCTATTAACGTACCGTGACAGTATGACCGTGAACGTCAACATCCACGAGGCGAAGACGCATTTGTCGCGGCTGCTGGAACAGGTCGCGGCAGGCGAGCGGGTCGTGATCTCGAAGGCCGGCACTCCGGTCGCGGACCTGGTGCCGCACCAGGCGGCAGCGGTGACATTCGGCGGTCTGAAGGGCCAGATCGCCTACGACGACGAGGCGTTCGGCATCGATCCGGACATCCAGCAGATGTTCTACGGCCCAGATCCCGGCCAGGCAGGCGAATCTGACGCTCGCACCAGGTGAGACGGCGATGCTGCTCCTTGACAGCCAGGCGGTGCTGTGGCTGCTGGACGACAACCCGCGGCTTGGCCCGCGCGCCCGCGAGGCCATCACTTCCGCGCAAGGGGTCTATGTCTCGGCGGCGACGGTATGGGAACTGACGATCAAGACCATGCTCGGCAAGCTGTCCGTCCCGGCCAATCTCGGCCAGACGCTCACCGCCCAGGGCCTGGCACTGCTCAGCATCACCGCCGAGCACGCCGAGGCGATCCGGGGCTTTCCCGAGCTAGTGCGGCACGACCCCTTCGATCGCCTGCTGGTAGCGCAGGCCGCCTGCGCGGGGCTGAGGCTGCTGA
>JBEKJP010000217.1:0-9755 GCA_050011155.1 Streptosporangiaceae bacterium | reverse complement strand
ACCCGAGCGACCATCGGTGTGAAAATCGGCACTCGCGCGCGGGTTCGCATGCCGACAGGTGCAGGATTCTGCGAACCTGCGCGCTTCGCCGGGCGGGACGCCGGAGCCCGAAGACGGCGGGGACCTGGTAGCCACGCTGGTGCGGGAAGCGTTCGAGGAGAACCAGGTCCGGCTCGGGGCGACGGCGTACCTGGGGTATCAGGAGGTACACCGGCCCGGCCGCGCCCGGTACGCCCAGGTGCGGATGGCGGGCATCATCGAGGAGTTCGCCCCGCGGGCGCCTGATCCCGATGGCGGCCGGATCTACCGGCGGCTGATGACGCCGCTGGATGCGGCGCCGGGTGTCCTGGGCTGGGGTGAGCCCGCGGTCGCGCAGGCCCGGGCGGCAGCTCATGTCGCCCGGCAGCAGTGGGGGCTGCCGGTTGACGCGCCTGCTCCTTCGGGTTACGCGGACTGAGGGCCGCTGACCGCCCACGGGGCGAGGCGGGTGAGGACGGCCCGCACGTTGGCGTGGTAGTCATGCCGGGCGGCGGTCAGGCGGCGGCCTTCGGCGAGCATGCGTGCGTGGCGGGGCTGGCGGTGAGTGCCCGGCCGATGGCGGCGGCGAGCGAGGGAGGATCTGCCGGGCTGGCGGTGTAGCCGGTCAGCGGTTCGGTGACGGTCTCGGCGAGGCCGCCCGCGGTGGTGGCGATGACGGGTGATGCGCCGGCGGCCCATGCCTCCAGGGGTATGCGGCCGAACGGCTCGGCGCGGGACGGGACGATGACGGCGGCCAGGGCGGGATGGGCGAGCAGGGCACGGATCCCCGGGCTGAACGTGGTGCGCAGGGTGACGTCGAGATGCCCGGCGTTGATCCGGCAGGCGAGGTGCCGCTGGTAGGCAGTCAGAGGCGGCCCGTCGGTCACGGCGGCCAGGATGGTGTGCGGTACCCGCAGCCCGCTGGCGCTGAGGAGGCGCAGGGCGTCGAGGAGGTCATCGAAGCCCTTGTAGGGTTCGGCGCGGCCGAAGGACAGCAGGAATCCGTGCTCGGCGGCGGCAGGCACGAGGCGGTTGCCCGGATCGGGGCCAGGTGCCTGTTCAGCACGGGTCAGGCCGTTGATCAAGTCGGTGATCGCTGGCTGCGGGATGCGGTAGGCCGTGGCGAGGTGGTCGCGGATGTGGCGGGAGGTCGCCGCGATGTGCCCGCCTGCGGCGGCGGTGGCTAGCAGCCCGGCCCGTTCCCAGGCGATCCGCTCGCTGTCGCCGGGAGCCTGGAGGGCGGCAGTGGCGCGGGCGACGTTGACCAGGCCGGCGCGGGCCTGTGGCGGGAGCAGCGGCGCCAGGCCGAAGAAGGGCACGTCGAACGCGACGATCAGGACGCGCGAGGAGGAGGGCAGCAGCAGGCTGATCGAGGCAGCGGCGGATGCGCTGGCCGTCCGGAAGCGGTCCAGCCCGCCGAAGCGGGTCAGCCCGGCGGTGCCGTTGTCGACCGGGACGACGTCGCCGGCAGTGCCCGCGAGGATGGCGATGGCCTGCTGGTGCCATGCCGGGTCGTACTCGCTGCTGCCGGGAACGAGCCTGACCGGCAGGACGACCAGGCGTACAGCGGGTGCCAGCAGCTCGGTGAGAGCCAGCAGAAAGGCCCGGTTGGACCGGCCAGCGCCGGTGCCGCATCCGTAGAAGCCGTCGTGCATGACGGCCATCACGACGGCGGGCGTAGTCATGCCTGGCCCCCGAGTTCTGCCAGGCGGACAGCGATCTGGTGCGGATCACTGAGGCCGGAGATGTCCGCCCGGCGGGGCTGCCGCAGCGCCTGGGCCAGGCCGGGATGGACCGGGAGCAGCGCCCGGCTGGGACTGGTGTAGAAGTCACGGAGCCGCCGGAGCGGGCCGGGGTGGTTCCACGGGTGGCCGGGGCGGAGCCGGCTGGATCGCCGGTCCAGGCTGGTGGCGGGGTCGAGGTCGAAGATGACGTAGATCCCGGGCAGGAGCAGGCTGCCGTCGCCGAGCCGGCTGGCGGCCCAGCCGGAGCGCCGGCGGAGCAGGGCGCCGCCGTCGGCCGCCGCGGTGGAGTAGGCGTAGGACAGGGAGCTGAGCCAGTCCCGGTCGGCGTAGACCGTGCCGGCGTGGGCCAGGCGCGCGGTGCACTGGGCGGTCTTGCGGAGCCAGTTCCGCTGGTGCGCGTCGTCGTCATCGACGGCGGGGTGCGAGCTGATGGCGATGACGGCGTCGGTGTCGTCGGTGTACTCGCCGAGCACGGACAGCCCGCGGTCGGCCAGGGCGTATGCGGCGGTGGTCTTCCCGCGCCGGGCATTCCCTCCAGGACGATCAGCCCGTCCCGGGGAGCAGGCAGGGGCGCAGTCTCAGAACAGGGACGGCTGGCGGTCATCGTGTTCTCGTGGGGGCACGCGGGAGGTCAGGGACAGGCCGCTTTGCCGGGCGGGCCGGGCGGCGGGGCGGATGATCAGGCCGGCGGCGCGTCGCGTGTCGGCGAGCAGCGGCCCCGCTGGCGGTGCGCAGCAGCAGGTGCCGTCCGGCGGCGATGAGGATCTGGCCGTCGAGGGCAGCCGGGTCGCTGAAACCTGTGACTTCGGCGTAGGCACCCGGCGGGTTCTGGTCCAGGCCGAAGTCGGCTGCCTGGTCAGTGACCGCGCACGGCAGCAGCCGGACCCGGCCGGGCCAGGTGACCTGCCCGGCGACGCGGTCGCGGGCCTCGGTGAGCTCGGCGGCGCGTTCAGCGGGCGAGGGCAGGTACCACCAGGCGGTGATCTTCGCCCGGGAGCTGATCCGCTCGGTGGCCAGGCCCGCGGCCGAGGCGAGCCGTTCGGCCTGCCGGATGGGCGTGTAGGGCCCGGTTGCCAGGGGGGTGAAGGTGATCGCGGCTTGTTCCAGGAGCCGGTCACGGCCCCGGTCTGCGGCGGTCAGCCCGACCTTGACCAGGCCGGCGCCGAACCAGGCCAGGTACAGCAGGTACTGGCGGCCATCGTCGCCGAGCGCGGCGTCGCGGGCGATGTCCCGCCTATGACAGGGCTCTGCACAGCGGGGAAATCGTGACAGGCGGCGTTTCTTAAGGTCAGCGTCACTCTTCCTCCCGATGCCACCGGGGAACAGGACCCGGCCAGGCCGACCCGGCCACGGCTTCGCATGCCAGGCTGCCATTTCGCACAGCTCCGGCGGGAGCATCTCCGCGCCGTCGGAGAACCGGGTGACGTTCCGGGCACGGGGCACAGCCGACGACCAGCCACAGGGCGGCCTCCCGGTCCTCCGAAGTCGTCCTTGCTGCTGAGTTGCGCCTCGCGGATGCGGTCGCCGTCAGGCGCTCGCCGTCCGCAGGCGGTCACCGGACCTCATCTCCTTCGTGTGCCGGCTGGCACGAGATGCAGAACCAGACTGCGCGGTGACCCTTAGGCCGGGCGGCCACCCCGCAGGCCGAGGCCAGCGCCATGACGATGAACAGGCCGGACCGATCCCGGGCCGAGGCCGCCAGGTCACCGCCCCATTCCTCGCTGCCCGCATCCTCGACCTCACCCCAGACGCAGTCGCCGGGCGTGTGCTGGTGGCATCCAGCTCTGGAAAGGTTGCGAGCCGGCGAGCATGGAGGCGGCGATTGCGCGAGATCGAGCTCAAGTACCGGGTCGATGACCTGGAAGCACTGCTGCTAGCGCTGAAGGCCCGGGGTATCGAGCTGAGCGAGCCGTTCTTTCAGGATGACCAGGCGTACGCGCCTGCCGGGTGGCAGTTCGGCGACAGCAAGCTCGGCGTCTCCTTCCTCCGCCTGCGCACGGTCCAGGGCCGTCACTACTTCACCCTCAAGCAGCCCGCGGGCAGCGCCCAGGACTGCCTGGAATACGAGACGCAGGTCGCCGACCGACAGGCCATGCACCACGCGGCCCTGCACATGGGCTACCGCCCGACCGTCCGGATCGCGAAAACCCGCCGTACGGCCACCCTGGAGCACTGCTCGCTGTGCATCGACGAGGTTGAGGGCGTCGGCGGATTCCTCGAACTTGAGCGCATGGCCCCCGATCATGCCGACGCCCAGGCCATCCAGGCCGACCTTGCCGTTTTCGTCAGCTCGCTGGGCATCGCGGCCGTCCGGACTGACCAGACGTACGACTCGCTAGTCCACGCTGCTCAAGAATAGCTCCGAAGGCTTACGCGCCGGTGCGCCGGGCTCGGCCAGGTCGGCTGCGCCAGGCTGATCCAGCCGCACAGCCGGCTCCTGTCCACCCGGGGCGTCGACACGGCGCTGCGGTTCGCCGGGGAATTGGCCCGCGCGCAGGCAGCTGGGACGCGTTAGGCTGGCACGCCCCCGGTTTCGCCCGTGTCCGCGAAGGGATGCACGCTGTGGCCACCGCACATCCGGCGTCGTGCCGCGTCGATGTCTTCTCCCTGGGCGGCACCATCGCGATGACCCGGGAAGCCGGGCAGGCTGCCGGTGCGGTCCCGGCGCTGAGCGGCGGCCAGCTCCTGGCCACGGTACCCGGTCTGGCCGCGGCCGGGATCGAGATCGGTGTTCATGATGTGCGGAAGGTGCCCGGCGCGTCGCTGGAGATCGCCGATGTCATCGAGCTGGCCGGGCTGATCCGCGAGGCAGTCAGCTCAGGTGCCGCGGGAGCCGTGGTGACGCAGGGAACCGACACCATCGAGGAGACCGCCTTCCTGCTCGACCTGCTCTGGGACGGCCAGGCGCCGGTCGCGGTCACCGGGGCCATGCGCAACCCGGCCCTGGCCGGCCATGACGGCCCGGCCAATATCCTCGCCGCCGTCCAGGTGGCTGCCAGCCCGGCGTGCCGGGAGGCCGGCTGCGTCGTGGTGTTCGCCGACCAGATCCACGCCGCCCGCTGGGTCCGCAAAGCCCACGCCACCAGCCTGACCGCGTTCACCTCGCCAGCGGCCGGGCCGGCCGGGTATGTCGTCGAAGGCCATCCCCGCCTGCTGTGGCACCCCCAGCGCCCGCCGGCGCTGCCGTCCGGCAGCCTGGGCCGCCCGGTGCGGGTCGGCGTCGTGACCATGACTCTCGGTGACGACGGCGAGATGCTCCGTGCCGCCGAAGGACGGTTCGGCGGCTTGGTCGTAGCGGCGTTCGGCGCCGGCCACGTGCCCGCCGCCACCGTCCCCGTCCTGGCCCGGATGGCCGGCCAGATCCCGGTCGTGCTGGCCTCGCGCACCGGGGCAGGGACCGTGCTGGCGGCCACTTACGGCTTCGCCGGGTCCGAGCAGGACCTGCTGGGCCGCGGACTCATCAGCGCCGGGTTCCTCGACCCCCTCAAGGCGCGGCTCCTGCTGCACCTGCTGCTGGCCAGCGGCGCTGACCGCAGCCAGATCACCACGGCCTTCGACGCCATCGGCATGCCAGGGGCCCGCACCGGGCCAGTGGCAGGAACACCGGACCTGGGAAGGACGGGATCTGCATGCACAGCCACGAGCTGACCGCCGGCCGGACCTTCGGCATCAGGTTCGACCCCGGTGAGAGCTTCTTCCCGGCGCTGGACGAGTTCTGCGCCAGCCATGACATCCGGCACGGCTACATCCCGATGTTCCTGGCCGCATTCGCCGAAGCCGACGTCGTCGGCGCCTGCGACAAGCTCGACAACCCCGATGCACCAGTCTGGTCAAAGGTGCACCTGACCAACGCCGAAGCGCTCGGCTGCGGCACCATCGCCTACGACCAGGCTGCCGGGCGCATCCTCCCGCACGTTCACGTCACGCTCGGGCTCAAGGAACGCGCCGCCGACGGCTACACCAGCCACCTGCTCGACGCCCGGGTCCAGTTCCTGGTCGAGATGATCCTGGTCGAGGTCACCGCCCCGGCCATGACCCGGCCCGCGGACCCCGCGCTCTACCAGGTACCGCGGCTAAGTTTCGGCGGCTAGTAGCTACCGACTGCAGATCCGCGACGTTCCGTCTCGACTGCGCTCCGAACTGCCGGCCGGCCTGTGCGGTCTGGAACCCGCCGCCGTCACCGCGATCCTGCGCGAGGCCCTGACCCGGCCGCGATACCATGCACCGCTACCGGTCCCGGCGTTCCCGCCGGCCCGGAATCCGCCCCATGCTGACCGCCCAGGAGACCCGCCGGTGCCCTGCGTTCACCCGGTGCCGATGTGCCGGCAGCGCATCGACCTCGGCGAGTGGGACGCGTGCGGCGACGCCGCGCTCGGCGACCGGGCCGAATGGTCCGACCGGGCCTGCGGCATGGCCGCCCTGCGGATGATCCTGCTCGCCTACCGCCGCCCCGCGCCGCCGCTGACCGAACTGGTCGCGCTCGGCGTCGCCGAGGGAGCCCTGACCGGCCGGGGCTGGCTGCACGCCGGCATCGCCCGCCTGGCCGACCGGTTCGGGATCCCCGCCCGGGCGCAGGCCGTTGCCGCCGCGGACCTGCCCGGGCACCTGGCCGCCGCCCCCGTGATCGTCTCGGTGACAGAGAAGTTCCCCGACGACGGCCGCAAGGGCGGCCACCTCGTCGTGGCCCGCGGCTACCACGGCAGCCCGGCCGGCGATCCCGACATCCTCTTCCGTGACCCGTCCGGCTGGGGCCAGGCCTGCGACCGGGTCCCGCTGTCCCGGCTCGCCGCGTCCTACTCCGGCCGCGCCATCACCTTCGCGCCCCTGACCCTAGTCACCGAGGGAGCCTGACCATGATCGTGCTCAGCCTCGCCGAGATCGCCGCCGTCACTGCAGGGACCCTGACCGGTGCCCGGACCCGCACGCACCAGCCCCCGCTCCACCTCTCATTTACGCCACCGAGGATCCGGACGAGCTGCTGCGCCGCCTGCTCCAGCCCGGCAATGTCGTCATCATCAAGGGCTCCGCTCGGTCTGCCTGGAGAACTTCGCCGCGGCCCTCCAGCAAGATGGTCCCGCCCGCCCCGGGCAGCCACTTAACCCGCCGCCGATGGCCGAGTCTGTAGACCGGTTGGCCATATTGGCTGGGCCAAGAAGGCGATATAACATCCGGTAGCATGACTTGGCGCCATCTCAGTACATGCTGGCTGCGGTTACCTCGTTCCTGTTTTCGCTTGTCATGGCTGCGCCGCCTGGTTTACGGGAGGGACGTTGGCTTCGGAGCAGGCTCCTGCTTTAACCATCGGCGAACGCTGGGACGCGGATGTGGCCATCGCGACCGTCTGTGGCGAGATCGATATCAGTACGGTCGGCATCTTTTCCGAGCAGCTCGGGCGCCTGGCCGGGAAGAATCCGCAGCGTCTGGTCATCGACCTGGCCGGGGTGAGCTTCATCGACTCATCGGGCCTGGGCGGGTTCGTGCGCATCCGCAGGGCCCTACCGCCGGGCTGCCCGGTCATTATCCGCTCGCCGCAGCGGCGGGTCCGGCGGCTGTTCAAGATCACCGGGCTGGATTCAGTGATCACCATCGAGTGAACGCGCCCAAGAATGTCACAATTCAGAGGAGGCAAGCACTCACTGCCGGTCAGGCCCAGGCGATGGGGCCACAGGATAACCAGCGCATATATGATTGCTCGCCTGCCATCTAGCCATGGTGGCTCCGCAAAAGCTTGCCAAGGACCTTCCGCCGGATATGTAGTATCTCTCTTTGTGTTCTGGTGACCCACCATTGTGAGCGGGGCTGGGGCGGACGAGCGGATCAGGGAGCTGGCGCGCAGGTCGCCGAATTTCGGCTTCCTGCTAGATCATGAACCGCTGCTCGTCCTGGACGGAACCGAGGCCGAAGCCTACGTCTACTCAGATCCGAATACGGCGCTGTTCAAGGCGCGCAAGTTCGGTGAGACGCTGGCTACCAAGCTCGTCGCCGCGGGCCGGATCCAGGTCAGCGGCACTACCCAGAACGCCCGACTGGTGGCCCTGGCCCGCGATGGCGTGATCGGGCCCGGCCAGCGGCAGCAGTTCGATGAGCTGCGGACCGTGGGCAACCGGGCCGTGCATACCCACTACGGCGAGGTCCGGGCCGCGCTGGATGCGGTCCGCGCCTGCTTCTCCCTGGGTTCGTGGTTCTACCGGACGGTTACCGGCGATCGCGCCCCGACGGCGTTCGTCCCGCCGCCGGATCCGGCTACCCCGCCTGCGGATGCCGCCGACCGGGCCGATCTGGACGTCCTGCGCGCTGAGCTGGAGTCAGAGCGGGATCGGCTCGCTGAGGTCATGCTGCGGCTGGACGGGAAGAACTCCCGCCTTGAGGCCGAACGGCAGGCCCGTGCCGAGGCCGAGCACAGGCTTGCGCAGGTGGCTGAGGACCGGGACTCGATACGGGCGCTGGCTGATGAGCTGAGCGGCCGGATGTCCGAGTTCGAGGCGTCCTTCGCCGCGTCGGTGGCCCGGCCGGCCCGGCTGTCCGCTGCTGAGCGCGAGGCGTTCGTCAAGAGCGCGCAGCAGTCGGCGCAGGAGCCGAGGACCGAGCGGGAGGTCCGCGAGGAAGTCGACCGGATGCTTTCGGCGGCCGGGTGGCTGGTTCAGGATACGGGGAAGGAGAACTTGTTCGCCGGGGAGGGTGTCGCTGTCCGCGAGGCGATGACCGCGACCGGGCCGGCGGATTACCTGCTGTACGTGAAAAGGCAGCTCGCCGGGGTCATCGAGGCCAAACGTGAGGGCACGATCCTGAGCCCGGTCGAACGTCAGTCGGCCCGGTATGCCGAAGGGCTTACCGCGTCCCAGCAGCTCCAGGCGTGGCGGCTGCCGCTGCCGTTCCGGTATGAGACCACGGCCGCGGAGACCCACTTCACCAACGCGCTGGATCCGCATCCGCGGGCGCGGGAGGTGTTCAGCTTCCACCAGCCTGCGACGCTAGCCCGGTGGATGCGCGAGGCGGACGCGGATACGGAGGCGCCGACGCTGCGGGCCCGTCTTCGCCGCGGGCTGCCGCCGCTGGATGACGGCCGGCTGCGCCCGGCGCAAGCCGATGCCGTCCGGGGGCTGGAGGACTCGCTGCGGCATGACCGGCCGCGGGCGCTGATCCAGATGGCGACCGGCGCGGGCAAGACGTTCGCGGCGGTGAGCAGTTCCTACCGCCTGCTCAAGCACGCACGCGCCGAGCGGATCTTGTTCCTGGTGGACCGCAACAACCTCGGAAAGCAGGCGAACACCGAGTTCACCGGTTTCGTGACGCCCGATGACGGGCGCAAGCTGGCCGAGCTGTACGGGGTGGAACGGCTGACCGGGGCGGACATGCTCGCCTCCTCCAAGGTCGTGATCTCCACCGTGCAGCGCGTCTACGCGCTGCTGTGCGGCCAGCCGCTGCCCGACGTGGATACCGACGACCGGGCCTACGACGACTACGACGCCGACGAAGTGGTCGCGGTCGGCTATAACCCGGCGGTGCCGCCCGAGACGTTCGACCTGATCATCGTGGATGAATGCCACCGGTCGATCTACGGGCGGTGGCGGGCGGTGCTGGAGTACTTCGACGCCTACCTGGTCGGCCTGACCGCTACCCCGGTCAAGCAGACGTTCGGGTTCTTCCACCAGAACCTGGTCAGTGAGTACACCTACCAGCAGGCGGTCGCTGATGGTGTCAACGTCGACTTCGACGTGTACAAGATCCGGACCCGGCAGACCGAGCAGGGCGACACGATCGAGGCCGGGACGGTGGTACCCAAGCGGAAGCGCCGCACCCGGCGGCAGCGGTACGAAGAACTCGACGACGACTTCAGCTACGCGGGAGCCCAGCTGGGCAAGAGCGTGATCAGCAAGCCGCAGCTCAAGCTGATCCTGGAAACCTTCAGGGACCGGCTGTTCACCGAGATCTTCCCCCCAGAGGCTGGCCAGCCGCCCCGCCGGTACGTGCCCAAGACGCTCATCTACGCCC
>JBEKJP010000216.1:0-9763 GCA_050011155.1 Streptosporangiaceae bacterium | reverse complement strand
GCGAGCGCGCTGGTCGGCGCGACCGGGCCGCCGTTGAACACGACCGACGGATCGGTGGCCAGCTCCGTCCACGGCTCGAGCACCTGCCCGACCGGGACCTTCGTCGGCCGGTTCAGCACCACCCCAAGAGTGCCCTGCTCCGACTCGTGTTCCACGATCAGGACGACGGTCCGGCGGAAGTTGGGATCCCCGAGCACCGGAGTGGCGACGAGCAGGCGGCCCGCCTGAGCTTCCGATGGCATTTCGTCCACGTCCTCATCATCGGTCGGGATTCTGGGTCGCCACGTCCGCGACCGCGACAGCGACAGCGACAGCGACAGATAACGTCACGTCGGGATGGAAGACTGAGGGGACGATGTAATGCGGGCCGATCTCGAGCTGCACGGTCCGCACGATCTCATCGGTGTCCTGGCTGTCCAGGCAGGTCGGCCAGGCGTCGATGTCGGCGAAGCGCTTGAATAGGGCGGCCTTGCCTTCCATGACGGGCAGGGCGGCATACGGCCCGATGTTGCCCAGGCCGAGCACGGCCGAGCCGTCGGTCACCACGGCGACGGAGTTCCGCTTGATCGTGAGCCGCCGCGCGTCCTCCGGGTTGGCCGCGATGGCCAGCGCCACGCGTCCCACCCCGGGGGTGTACGCCATGGACAGGTCGTCCCGGTTACGCAGCGACACCTTCGAGCGCATCTGGATCTTCCCGCCGAGGTGCAGCAGGAACGTACGGTCGCTGACCTTGTCGACGGTCACATCCTGGATGCCGGCCAGCGCGGCCACGATCGCTTCCGCCTGTGCGGTGTCCCTGGCGGCGCAGGTGACGTCGACTCGCAGCCGTTCGTTCCCGCCCGCCGTCACGTCCAGTGCCGTCACCACGCCACCGGCCTGCTCTACGGCCCGGGTGATTTCGCTCACCGCGCGCCCGCGCGACGCCACCTCGAGGCGCACGGTGATCGAATAGGAGACACTAGGCGCCCTTGCCACGTCGGTTCCTGCCTTTCCGCTGGACTCCAGCGTACGGCGAGTACGGCGTAGGCTGAGAGGGTGAGCACGGAATCGCCATCCGGCGTGCTGGCGGCCAGCACTGGGCCCGGAACCGGTGCGGGGCCTGGTGGTGGGACCGGCCCGAAGCTGGCCCTCGCCGTCGACGTGGCGGACGCCGACGGTCCCGTGATCGACGTGACCAGGCTGCGGGTCGCGCTGGCCCGGCTGTCCCGCCGGCTGCGCCGTCACGAGCTAGCCGGCGTGACGCCCACGCAGCTGGCCGCGCTCGCTACCGTCGGCCATTCCGGGCCGATGCGGCTGGGAGATCTGGCCGCCGCCGAGGGAATCGCGCCGTCGACGCTGACCCGGCTGGTCACGGCGCTGGAGGACAGCGGCTACGTGCGCCGGTGCGCTGACCCGAGGGACGCCCGCGCGAGTACCCTGGCCATCACGGCGCACGGCCAGGACGCGCTGGAACGGATCCGCGCGGAGAGCACCCTGGCGCTGGCCGCGAGCATGCAACTCCTGGCGCCCGCCCAGCGCGCCGCGCTCGCCGAAGCGCTGCCGGTGCTCGAGCAGCTCGCGGAGGCTTCTGGGGCTCCGGGGGCTCCGGGGTCCGGCCACGCGGGGGCTTCGGAGTCCGGCCACGCGGGGGCTTCGGAGTCCGGCCACGCGGGGGCTTCGGAGTCCGGCCACGCGGGGGCTTCGGAGTCCGGCCACGCGGGGGCTTCGGGGTCCGGCCACGCCGGGACGAAAGGGCGTTGAGGTCGGGGTTCTAACAAGGACTTCGCTGACGCCCGCGAGCAGGGCCGCGAGCGCTGTGGCGGCTGGCCGGCCCGCGGGCGAGGGTTCCGGCGGCTGGTCGCTGGTATACCGACCGGGAAGTTCCGGGACGGCTGGCCCTGATGGCCGCCAACGCCGGCCTGGCGGTGATCGCGGTGGACCCGGCCTCCCGCTGGGGCCGCGAGAACTGGCTCGCCCCGCTGCGGGAGCAGGTTTCCCCGATCGCCACTGACCATCATGCGGCCGCGGTGGTGATCGGCAGGCGTGCGCGAGGCCACCGGGCGCGGCGACGGGCCGGCGTGACCGGCGGCGGCCAGAGGATCAGCCGCCGGAGAGCTGCCCCCCGAGCACCCGTGGCCAGGCAAACGAGAAGGAATGGCAGGCCCCGCCCGGCCCAGCGGCAGCCACCCCGGTGGCCCAAGACCGCCACGGCCGACCAGACCCGCCCGCCCGACCAGGCGACCCAGGACCGTCCGGGGCCGTCGGCTAGCCAGGACCATGTCGCACTAGCTCAACAGGAACGGTGATACCAGCGCCCGTTCAGTAGATTGGGTCTTGGCGGGGTCCGGATAGGCGGCGGGCCAGCTCGTCGCGCTCCCGGGTGACCTCGGCGAGCTGCCGTTCAAGCTCGATGATCCGGCGGATCGCCTGCAGGGTGATGCCGTCGTCGGCCATCGAGACCACCTGCTGGATGACACGGATCTCGTACCGGGTGTAGCGGCGCTGGCCGCCGGGCGTCCGTTGCGGCGAGACGACCCGCAGCTCGTCGACACGGCGCAGGAAAGCTTGCTTGACCGCGAGCAGCTCCGCGACCTGCCCGACCGTGTAGAGCGGCGCGTGCTCGTCGTCTAGCGGCGATGATGCCATCGCGTTTCCTCCCCACATGATTAACGGCCGACCGGGCAAATCGCGCCCGGCCGGCCGCTCGTCAGGACGAGCTGATCAGGGTTAGCTGACCAGTTCCTGCTGCGCGTCCGCCTGGCGGACCTCAACCTTGCGCGGCTTCGCCTGCTCCAGGACCGGAATCCGGACCTGCAGGACGCCGTTGCGGTAATCGGCCTCGACGGCCTCGGCGTTCAGGTTCTCGGACAGGCGCACCCGGCGCGTGACGGCACCCGTCGTGCGCTCCCGCACGAAGAACTTCTCGTTCTTGTCCTCGTTCTCGTTCCGCTCGTCGGTCCGCGTAGCGCTGACCGACAGGACACCGCGGTCCACGGTGACCTCGATCGAGTCGGGGTCAATGCCGGGTACGTCGAACCGCAGCACGACGTCGCCCTCGCGGCGTACGGCGTCCATCGGCATCC
The DNA here is from genome assembly GCA_050011155.1 of Streptosporangiaceae bacterium. GTDB lineage: Bacteria > Actinomycetota > Actinomycetes > Streptosporangiales > Streptosporangiaceae > Palsa-504. The sequence continues at coordinate 6,701 of JBEKJP010000216.1, read as the reverse complement.
CGGCGGACGGACCGAACGTGGTCCGGGCCACCCGGTCGAAATGACGCTGAAGATCCCGGGCAAACGGGTCAAAAGTTGTCAAGTACATCCTTGCCTCACCTTCGAAGGGATTGAAGGGAGGAGCAGGCCGACGCCTGTCGGCCTCACCCTCCATTGGCAAGAAACTTACGACTCGACTTGTATATTCCCTCGACTTCGGATTGGAGGCTGCCGCAGTCAGAACAGCAAGGCGGACAGGGTGGCACGGGCCTTGGCGACTTGCGGGTCGCGCGGCGGGAGAAGCTCGAACAGGCTGACCAGGTACGCGCGGGCTTGGTCACGCTCGGCGCCGGAGGTGCGCCGTACGACCCCGAGCAGCCGGTCGAACGCCTCCTCGATCCGCCCCGAGGCCAGGTCGATGTCAGCGACCCGGCTCTGGGCCTGGACGTCATCGGGATGTTCGGCCGCCTCCCTGCGGGCCTTGGCCTGATCGTAGGAGCTGATCCGGCGGATCAAGTTGACCTGGGCCAGGCCGGTCTTGGCGATCGGATCGCCGGGCGAATTCGCCAGCTCGGCCTCGAAGGCCCGGGCGGCACCGTCCAGGTCACCGCGCTCCATGGCCGCGCGCGCTTCGGCATACGCAGGCGGCACCTGCGGGGCGCCAGGACCGTAACCGCCGGGGGGGCCGCCCGGGGCTCCAGGACGACCAGCGGCGGTAGTCGGGTTGGTCCCGTTCGCTCCGGGCTGGACGGCGTCCTCGGTCTCGCCCTCCTCGGAGATCGCGGGCCCGGTCAGTTGGATGCCCATCTTCTCCGCCGCGGCCAGAACCTGGGTGATCCACTGACGGACCTGGGCTTCTGGCATCGCGCCAAGGAAGCCGTCTACCAGCTGGCCGCCAAGCACCGCGACCACCATGGGGATGCTCTGCACCTGGAGGGCCGCGCTGAGCTGGGGGTTAGCGTCGACGTCGACCTTGGCGAGAATCCACTGTCCGGCCGCCTCGGCGGCCAGCTTCTCCAGCACCGGCGAGAGCTGCTTGCACGGCCCGCACCATTCCGCCCATAGGTCCATGATCACGGGCGTAGTACGGGAACGCTCCACCACGTCGGTGTTGAACGTTTCCTCGGTAACCTCGATGACGGCGCCGCCGTTCGAGGTGGCCGGAACGCCGGGCTGAGCCGTCTGCTGCCTGCGCTGCGCGGCCGCTTGCCGCGCGCCCAGATCGACGGCCCCATAAAGCGAAAAATCTCGCGGCTGCATGATTCCATCCTGCCGTATTGGTGTCACTCTGTGGTCCAGGACTCCCCGTTAGCCCTGAGCCATAACTCGCGGCGACCCGTTCTTATGCCGCTTCCTCTGCGTTTTCTCTGCGTCCGGGCTGCGTCCGGGTTGCGCTTGGGGGCCGGGTCAGTAAGAGCGTGCGGCCGAGGTAGATTACCCCACCTGCGATCACGGCGGTAGGCTTCTTGCGGGATTAGTTTGGTTGCTCTAGAGTAACCGTTGCTTATGAGTAACCAATCAGCTGATGTCGTCTTCGAGGCCCTCGGCGAGCCAGTGCGCCGCCGCATCCTCGAGCTGCTGCACGACGGGCCGACGCCGGTCGGGCAGCTCGCTGAGCGGCTGCCGGTCGGCCGCCCGGCGGTGAGCAAGCACCTGCGGGTGCTGAGCAACGCCGGGCTCATTGAGCACCACAGCATCGGCACCCGCAACCTGTACGCGCTGGCGCCGGACGGGATGGCGGCTGCGCAGCAGTGGCTCGTGCGGACCTGGGATACCGCCCTGGCCGCCGACGCCGCCGAGGTCAGCCGTCACAACCAGCGCCAGGCACCCGCCGGCCAGTATCAGGCACCCGTCGACCAGCCAAGGAGCGATTCGTGAGCACTGTCCCGCCGATCCGCAGGGAAATACTGATCGACGCGAACCCGGCGACCGCGTTCGAGGTGTTCACCGAAAGGCTGGGCCACTGGTGGCCGCTGGCCCAGCTGAGCGTCTATGGCGCAGGCGCCACCGTGGCATTCATCAACGGCCAGATCATCGAACGTTCCGCGGACGCGCGCGCGGCCGTGTGGGGAACCGTTACCCGATGGGAACCGCCAGAGGCGGTGGCCTTCAGCTGGCATCCCGGCCGGCCGGCCGAACCGGATGCGCGAGGCCGGGTACCTGGTCGCCGCGGGCCCGCTGCCCGATGCGGCGGGCGAGGGCATGACGATCTTGCGGCTGCCGGGAACCGGCCAGCTGAGCACGGCGACACGGCTCGCGACCAAAGACGACACCAGCGTCTCGGCCGGGTTCCTGGCCGTTACGGTCCGCCCCTGGCAGGTTGTGATGCACGCCCTGCGGTGACCGCGAAGACTGACCGGCTTACCGCAGCTTTACCTCAGCCGCTCGGGGGGCGGCGCGGGCAGGCCCGGCGGGTCAGCGTAGCCGTGGGTATCCCGGAAACACGCTCTGCCACGGTAGCATCTGTTGTGCTACCGTGGCGCGATGGGTGACACGCCGGACGATGAGCGGGACCCGCTGCCGGTGAACCCGGGGCGCCGCGTCGGGGGCCGGGGCGCCCAGACCCGTGGACCCGGGCGGCCAGCCTCCCGCGCGGAGCCCACCGAGCGGATCTCGGCCCGGCGGCGGATAGGCATCAGGGAACTGCGCCAGCACGCAAGCGTCTACGTCGACCTGGCGGAGAAGGGCTACACGGTGGACATCACCAACCGCGGACGGCTGGTCGCTCAGCTGGTGCCGGTCTTCGAGCCGGGCAGCCCGCTGGAGCGCCTGATCGCGGCCGGGATCATCGAGCCCGCCGAGGAACCAGGCGGCGTCGGCGACATCGATCCGTACCCGTCGCAGGCCTCCGGGCGGCTCGGCGCCAGCAGGCTCCTCGGCCAGGCCAGGGAAGGCCAGGTACCGCCGGAGCAGGTACCGCCGGAGCAGGCAGCGCCAGGGAAGGCAGCGCCAGGGCAGGCAGCGCCAGGGCAGGTACCACCGGAGCAGGCAGCGCCAGGTCAGGCAGCGCCGGAGGGATGCCGGTGATCTACCTGGACTCCTCCGCGCTGGTAAAGCTGGCCCTGGCCGAGCCGGAAACGGCGGCGCTGGCTCGCTGGCTCGCCGAACGCGCGGACCAGCCGCTGATATCGAGTGCGCTGTACCGGGCCGAGGTGCCGCGGGCGATCTGGTGGGCCGAGCCTGGCGCGCTGCCACGCAGCTACCGCATGCTCAAGCGCATCGCGCGGGTGGCGCTTACCCCGGATGTGCTCGATAACTCGGCCACACTGCCGCCGCCGGGCCTGTCGGCAACACAAGCCATCCACCTGGCCTCCGCGCTGGCGGTGAAGCGGGACCTGACCGCGTTCGTGGCCTACGACGAGCGCCTACTCGCCGCGGCCAAGGACGCCGGACTGCCCGTGGCCGCTCCTGGTTCGCCTCGGTGAAGGTCCGAAACCACCGGTGGCTTCCGCCCTTGCATTCGCCGCTCGGGGCGGAGGCGGGGATGTGACCCTCAGCGCTCACGAGCCGCGGGGACACCGTTGTGATCGGGCAAGCAGGGGGGCCGTTCAGAAAAAAAAGAACTTTCTGTGCAACCGATGGGCGGGCTGCATCGTCTCTTTAGAGCGCAAGGCGGCAAGCGGCCTTTGCGTGCAGCGGCGGCCCGGACGCCGCGGGGGCGCGCCCGAGCCTGACCCACCGAACCCAGCGGGAACCCGGGGATTCAGGTCGCCGGACAGAAATGTGGTAGACGTTGCCGTATCACATGGGTGTTCTTGAGGACGCCCCGACCGGCCCCGGCATGGTGCTCATGCCGGGCGGCAGACCCTCGGGACGTGTCGCTGCGCCGTTCCCGTCGCCTGCCGGGAACATCATTGAGGGAGATCCGGTGGGCACCGCTGGTGAGGCTCTTGGGGCTCTTGGGGGCGACGCCCACGCCGACGCCGCCGACGCCGACGCCGCCGAAGAGCTGTTCAAGGGCGTGTACCCCAAGCTCGCCGGCTGGGTCAGGCGCCTGGTCGATGACGACGACACCGCGCATGAGATCGCGTCCGAGGCGTTCGTCCGGCTGCTGGCCCGGTGGACCAGGGTCGAACGCCCGCAAAGCTACCTTTATATGATCGCCACCAACTTGATACGTGACCACTGGCGCAAGACCGAGCGGGAACGGCGGGCCATGCGCAGGGTCACCGCGGGCGCGGCGGCCGAACCGGTGGCCTACCCGGTACAGGACGTGGACGTCCGCGACCTCATCGCCTCCCTCCCGGCGCGGCTGCGCGATCCGTTCCTGCTGCATTACTACGGCGGCTTCGGCATCCGGGAGGTCGCGGCCCTGCTCCGCAAGCCCGAAGGCACCATCAAGGCCGACCTGTTCGCGGCCCGCGCCAAGCTGAAGACGACGCTGGGGGAACGCGATGCCTGACCGGCACGACGACGTCGACTCCTGGTTGAGCGAGCGCATCGATCCGCTCCCGCCGCCGCCGGGCACCTTCGAGCTGATCAAGCGGCGGGCCCGGCGCCGCAAGTACCGCCGGCTGGCGCTCACCGCCACCGCCGCGGCCGTGATCGTGGCCGCGGCGGTGGCCGTTCCGCAGGTGGTGAGCTTGCCGGTGGTGAACTCCAGCCGCCCGGCCGCGGCCACCGGCCCGTCCACCCGGGCTAAGCCCGCCGGCGGCGGCACCCAGGCGTCCGCGGGCGCGTCCGCCGTCCCGTCGCCGGCCGCCCTGGCGCCGGTACCGCCTGACTTCCGGCCCACGTCGGTGACATTCGTCGGCACCGAGACCGGCTGGGTAATCGGCCAGGCCGGGGTGGCCGGGCACTGCGCCACTGCGTTTTGCACGTCGGTGGCACGCACCGACAACGCGGGAAAGACCTGGACCGGAGTTCCCGCGCCGGTCACCGGCTCGCCGGACGGGTCCACCGGGGTGAGCCAGATCCGGTTCCTCAACACCGAAGACGGCTGGGCGTTCGGACCCGGGTTGTTCGCCACCCGCGACGGCGGCCGGACCTGGGCTCAGGTCGGCACCGGCGGGCTGCGGGTCACCGACCTGGAAACGGTGGGCAACCGGGTGTTCGCGCTGTTCGCGCCCTGCACCGGTAGCGGGCCGGAGTTCGCAGCCGCCTGCACGAGATTCACCCTCTACTCTGCCTCTGCCGCCGCCAGCACCTCGGCCAGCGACTGGACGCCGGTGGGCGCCTCGACCTCCGGGCTTACCGACGGCGCCGCAGACGAGGCCGCCTCCCTCGTCCTGACCGGCAGCCGCGGCTTCCTGCTCGCGCCGGACCGGGCGCTTTACGCCGGGCCGGTCAACGGCAGCGGGCCGTGGACGCTAGTGAACTCGATCACCCCCGCGTGCCCGGTGGGGCCAGCCCAGGCGGGCGGGCAGCCGGCCGGGGCGCTGTTCGCCGCGGTGACCGCGAAGGAACTTATCCTGGCCTGCGCGACCGTCAGTGGCTCCGGGGGGTCCGGGGGGTCCGGGGGGTCCGGGGGGTCCGGGGGGTCCGGGGGGCAGCAGAAGTTGATCTTCTCCTCACCGAACGGCGGCGCGAGCTGGATCCAGATCGCCACGGCGCCCACCGCGGGCATCGCCACCTCGGTGGCCGCGAGCCCGTCGGAGAGCGTGGTGCTCGGCACGAATCAGGGCATCGACGTGCTGCCCGCGGGGGACATTACGTGGCAGGCGGCGAACCTGGCTCCGGCAGTGGCCGCCGGCGGGTTCAGCTACGTGGGCATGACCACCGACGAGCAGGGCATAGCGCTGCCCGCCGACCCCGGATCCGGCACGGTGTGGTTCACCTTCGACGGCGGGCAGCGCTGGCAGCCCTCGCGCGTCACCAGCTCTTAGGAGGCCGGGCCCCGGATAGAGTCCGGGCCCCCGGTTAGCCGCGTACCTGCAGCAGCAGGGCCTCGCCCTGGCCGCCACCGCCGCACAGCGCGGCGGCGCCCAGCCCGCCGCCACGGCGGCCCAGCTCGTGGCACAGGTGCAGGGCGATCCTGGCCCCGGAAGCGCCGATCGGATGACCGAGCGCGATCGCGCCGCCGTTGACGTTCACGATGTCCGGGCTGACCCGCAGGTCGCGCATGGACTGGATGGCGACGACCGCGAACGCCTCGTTGATCTCGATCAGGTCCAGGGCTCCAGCGTCCAGCCCGGCCTTTTTCAGGGCTTGCTTGATCGCGTTGGACGGCTGGGAGTGCAGCGAGTTGTCCGGGCCCGCGACGTTGCCGTGCGCGCCGATCTCGGCCAGCACCGACGCGCCCTCCCGGTCGGCCGCTTCCGCCGACATCACCACCACGGCGGCGGCGCCGTCGGAGAGCTGCGACGCGTTCCCGGCGGTGATCGTGCCGTCCTTGGCGAAGGCCGGCCGCAGCTTGCCCAGCGACTCCGCGGTCGTGCCCGCCCTGATGCCCTCGTCCTGGGTCACGATCAGCGGCTCGCCGCCCCGCTGCGGGATGGTGACGCCGACGATCTCGGCGGCGAGCAGGCCGTTCTTGGCCGCCGCGGCCGCGCGCTGGTGGCTTGCGGCGGCGAACTCGTCCTGCTCGGCTCGGGTGATGCGGAGCTCGCGCCCGCTGTTCTCGGTGGACTCGCCCATGGACAGGTGATCGAACGCGTCGGTGAGGCCGTCGATCGCCATCGAGTCGAGGACTTCGACCGAGCCGTACTTGTAGCCCGACCGGGAGTTCGGCAGCAGGTGCGGGGCGCGGGTCATGGACTCCATCCCGCCGGCCACGATGACGT
>JBEKJP010000215.1:0-9778 GCA_050011155.1 Streptosporangiaceae bacterium | reverse complement strand
CGGGGATGTCGGGAATGTCGTGGGGGGTGGTTAGGGTGTGGGCTTATGGATGCGCCCGCGGGTGAGGTGACGCTCACCTCTGATGATGTCCGGCGGATGACGCTGCGGGCGCAGGGGCTGCTGGGGGCGACATCGTGGCCCCGGTCACGCGCGGGGGTGGCCGCGATGCTGCGCCGGGTGGGCGCGGTCCAGCTGGACACGATCAGCGTGCTGGCCCGCTCGCACGAGCTGGTCGCTTACGCGCGGCTCGGGCCGGTGTCCCGGCCGCAGATCGAGCAGGCCTACTGGCACGAGACCAAGCCGGACGCCTTCGAGTACTGGGCGCACGCCGCCTGCGTGCTGCCGCTCGAGCAGTGGCCGTACTACGCCTTCCGGCGCCGCGCGTTCCTGGCCCGGGGCGAGCGGTGGCACCGGGTCACCCCGGAAACCTGCCAGAAGGTGCTGGCCCGGCTGCGAGCCGAGGGGCCGCTGACCGCGACCCAGCTGGGCGGGGCCAAGGCGGGCGGCCCGTGGTGGGACTGGTCGGACGTGAAGGTCGCGGTGGAGTGGCTGCTCGACACGGGAGAGGTCATCTGCGCCCGGCGGACCGGGTGGCGGCGGGTCTACGACCTGCCCGAGCGGGTACTGCCCGACGCCCTGCTGGGCGCGGAGCCGTCCGACCCCGAGTGCCTGGCCTACCTGGCCGGGGTGGCCGGCCGGGCCCTCGGCGTGGTCACCCAGGCGGACGTGGTCGACTACCACCGGCTCAACTTCCTCGGCGCCAAGACGCCCCAGCAGACCCGGCAGCTGGTGACCGACGCCGCGCTGGCGGCCGGCCTGATCCCGGTCACGCTGGCCGGAGCGGGAGCACCGAACGCCGGCCTGGTCCAGGCGTGGGCGGATCCGGCGGCGCTGGCCGAGGTGTCCGCCGGGCGCCGCGGCCAGAACCGCGTCACGCTGCTCTCGCCGTTCGACTCGCTGATCTGGGACCGGAAGCGGACCCGGCTGATGTTCGGGTTCGAGCACAGCCTCGAGGCCTACGTGCCGAAGCACAAGCGGGTACACGGCTACTTCACGATGCCATTGCTGGCCGGCGGCCGGCTCGCCGGCCGGGTCGACCCGGGCCGGGAGGGCAAGACGCTGGTGGCCCGTAAGGTCTCGCTGGAGCGCGCGGCCGCGGCCGAGCCGATGGCACAGGCCCTGCGCGCGGCGGCCACCTGGGTGGGCTGCGACGATGTGCGCCTGGAGCAGATCGAGCCCGCCCCGCACGCCGCGCGGCTAGCCGCCGCGCTCAGCCAGGCGCCCTAGCCAGGCGACCTGCTCCGAGCGCTGGCGCGTCCAGACGATGACAAACCCCGGGACCGCGATATCGGTCCCGGGGCGTGGCATAGGGCGCGAGAGGAGAAACCCGGCTCGTTCGGGGGAAAATCCCTTTTTAGTACCAGTCGTCCAGTATGTGGGCGGCCGCGGCGCAGATCCCGCCGATGACGACGATCGCCGCGCCCACCCAGAACAGCCACCAGGTGGGGCCGATGGGCAGCGCGATCCCGCCGACGATGAAGCCGATGATGATGATCGAGACGGCTACCCAGGAGGCCGGCCGGCCGTGGTGCGCCTCGTGTCCGTACGGCTGGCCGGTCTGCGCGTCCAGGCCGTGGGCTCCGGTGTCTCCCGTCACCACTGTGGATGCCGGCTGCTCGGTCACTCCAAGCTCCTCTCCCTCGTTAACGCTCCTATTATTCTCCGGGAAGTGCGAGACTTGGCACCAGCCGGCCCCCAGGACACTGGTTACTATGCGTGTGCGTCAGCGTACGACTCGGTTTGGTGTCCCGTCTCGCCTACGATGGCATGTTGGGGCGGTGAACGGGAACCGGTTACGGCTACCCGCCATTAAAGAGGTCAGATCATCCGCCGTAGACCGCTGAGGAGCGCGACGAGCAGTGCCACCCATCATCGATAGCGTCCTTCGCGCGGGCGAAGGCAGACTCCTGCGCAAGCTGAAGCGGATCAGCGAGCAGATCAACTCCATTGAAGACGACTTCGTCGCGATGAGTGATGCCGAGCTCCGGGCCATGACCGACGAGTTCCGGCAGCGGTATGCCGACGGGGAAACCCTTGACGACTTGCTGCCCGAGGCCTTCGCCGCGGCGCGCGAGGCGGCCAAGCGCACCCTCGGCCAGCGGGCCTTCGACGTCCAGCTGATGGGGGCCGCGGCGCTGCACCTCGGCAACATCGCCGAGATGAGGACCGGTGAGGGCAAGACGCTCACCGGCGTGTTCCCGGCCTACCTCAACGCCCTCGCCGGTAAGGGCGTGCACGTCGTCACGGTCAACGACTACCTGGCCAAGCGCGACTCGGAGTGGATGGGCCGGGTGCACCGTTTCCTCGGCCTCGAGGTGGGCGTGATCCTGGCGGACATGGACCCGCCGGTCCGCAAGAAGCAGTACGCGGCCGACATCACCTACGGCACCAACAACGAATTCGGCTTCGACTACCTGCGCGACAACATGGCCTGGCAGCTCGATGACTGCGTGCAGCGCGACCACTTCTACGCGATCGTCGACGAGGTGGACTCGATCCTGATCGACGAGGCGCGCACCCCGCTGATCATCAGCGGCCCGGCCGAGCAGAGCCCGCGCTGGTACACCGAGTTCGCCAAGATCGCGCCCCGGCTGCGCCGCGGCGAGGACGGCGACGGCGACTATGAGGTCGACGAGAAGAAGAAGACCGTCGGCATCCTGGAGTCCGGGGTGCAGAAGGTCGAGGACTGGCTCGGCATCGACAACCTCTACGAGGCCGTCAACACGCCCCTGGTCAGCTTCCTGAACAACTCCATCAAGGCCAAGGAGCTGTACAAGAAGGACAAGGACTACGTCGTGATGAACGGCGAGATCCTGATCGTGGACGAGTTCACCGGCCGCATCCTGCACGGCAGGCGCTACAACGAGGGCATGCACCAGGCCATCGAGGCCAAGGAGGGGGTGGCGATCAAGGACGAGAACCAGACCCTCGCCACCATCACCCTGCAGAACTACTTCAGGCTCTACGACAAGCTGTCCGGCATGACCGGTACGGCCACGACCGAGGCCAACGAGTTCCATCAGATCTACAAGCTCGGCGTGGTCCCGATCCCGACCAACCGGCCGATGATCCGCCGGGACGAGGCCGACGTCATCTACCAGAGCGCGCAGGCCAAGTTCGAGGCGTGCGTCGAGGACATCTACGAGCGGCACCAGGCCGGGCAGCCGGTCCTGGTCGGCACCACGAGCGTGGAGAAGTCCGAGATCGTATCGCGGATGCTCAAGCGGCGCGGCGTCCCGCACGAGGTGCTGAACGCCAAGTACCACGAGCGCGAGGCGACGATCGTCGCCCAGGCCGGACGGCGCGGGGCGGTCACCGTGGCCACCAACATGGCCGGCCGCGGCACCGACATCATGCTCGGCGGCAACCCCGAGGTCATCGCCGACGCCGAGCTGCACCAGCGCGGCCTGTCCCCGGTCGAGACCCCGGAAGACTACGAGATGGCCTGGCCGGAGGCGGTGGCGAAGGCCAAGCGCGCGGTGGCCGAGGAGCACGAAGAGGTAGTCGCGGCGGGTGGTCTGTACGTGCTGGCCACCGAACGGCATGAGTCGCGTCGCATCGACAACCAGCTGCGCGGCCGGTCCGGTCGGCAGGGCGACCCGGGCGAGAGCCGGTTCTACCTGTCGCTCGAGGACGACCTGATGCGGATGTTCAACTCCGAGCGGGTCGGCGCGATCATGGAACGGCTGAGCATCCCGCCGGACGTCCCGGTCGAGTCCAAGGTCGTCACCCGGGCCATCAGGTCGGCCCAGACCCAGGTCGAGCAGCAGAACTTCGAAATCCGCAAGGACGTACTCAAGTACGACGACGTGATGAACCGGCAGCGCGTGGTCATCTACGGCGAGCGGCGTAAGGTGCTCGAGGGCGCCGACCTGCACGAGCAGATCCGCGAGTTCCTCGACGAGGTGGTCGAAGGGTACGTCGTCGGCGAGACCGGCGAGGGCTACCCGGAGGAGTGGGACCTGGACAAGCTCTGGCGGGCCTTCCGCCAGCTGTACCCGGTCACCCTCACCATCGACGAGCTCATCGACGAGGCGGGCGGCGAGCGGGCCGGGCTCACCGGCGAGTTCATCACCGACCAGGTCATCGCCGACGCCCAGGGCGCGTACGAGCGGCGCGAGCAGGAGTTCGGTTCCGAGGTCATGCGCGAGGTCGAGCGGCGCGTGGTGCTGTCTGTGCTCGACCGCAAGTGGCGTGAGCACCTGTACGAGATGGACTACCTGCGCGAGGGCATCGGCCTGCGCGGTTACGGTCAGCGCGACCCGCTGATCGAGTACCAGCGCGAGGGCTACGACATGTTCGGCGCCATGATGGACGGGATCAAGGAAGAGTCCGTCGGGCACCTGTTCAACCTGCAGGTCCAGGTCCAGGAGAACCCGATCGTCGAAGAGGTCGGCGGTGCCCCCACGGTGGTGCCGACGATTGGTGCGGCACCCGGTTCGGCGGCGGGCGGCGCTCCTGCGGCGGCCGGCGGTGCGGTGGCCGACGGACCCGCGGCGGCCGGTTCAGGCGCCCGGCGCGCGCCCCGGCACCCGGACGGGGCCGCCCGCACCGGCGGCGCTCACGCCCGCGACGCTCAGGATGCCCAGGGCGGGACCGCGGCTTCCCGGCGGGACGGCCGCGTCAGCGGTGCTCAGGCCCAGCCGCCGCGGCGGGACGGCCGGGCCAGCGGCGGCGCGCACGCCCGGCGGCCCGGCGGACCAGCCCCGGCCCAGAGCGCCCAGAACGCCCCGGCCGCTCAGAACGACCCGATTCCGGCCGGGCTCGCCCCGCGCCGGCCGCAGCGGCTGCAGTACTCGGCCCCGTCCGTCGACGGCGGGACGCACGTGGAGCGCAGCGAGGGCCCCGGCGTGGACGACCCGTTCGCGCACGCGGGACGGAACGACCCGTGTCCCTGCGGTTCGGGCCGGAAGTACAAGCGCTGCCACGGCGACCCCCGCTCCCGCGCGGATTCCTGACCCCGTGCCGGCATTTCATGATCGTGGCCAGTTCCGGTCGATTTTCGACCGTTTCTGGCCATGATCATGGGAAACACGGTCGCGCCGTAGCAGGCAAGTGACCGAAGGCGCCGAACGAGTACGGCTCCAGCCGCAGTACCGCGATCACGGACACTGGGCCGGCGGCTAGCTCGTCTCGATCTCGGTGCAAAGCCACCGGGCTGGACGAGCGGGCCGCCCGGGCGTCGCCGGGCGCGCGGGAACGTGCTCGAAGCGGATGGCCAGGGCGCGTGAGCGCGACCCGAAGCTGACCACCATGGTCATCTCCACCACGCCTGCCGTGGGTCGTGACGTCATGACGCGCCGGATCCTCGGGCGCTGCTCCGCGGCCACGGCGCAGCTGAGCAGGTCGACTTGGGCCCGGACGCGTTCGGTCGTCCAGGGGGCGAGCTGCTTGGCCGGGCGGAAGCCCGCCAGGATCTCGACGAGCGCCTGGGCAAATTGCCCGGGCCACGAGGCGCTCAGCCCCGGTGCGTAGCCAGCATCGCCGCCCCGGCTGGGTGTCCAGCTCGCCGCGGCGACTCGGCCTGGCGCCTGGTCTAGTCCCGCCCCTTGGTCTAGATCCGCTTCCGCAGTCCCGGTTGTCGCGGCCTGGTCTGCCGCGGTGGCTGGCCGGGTCGGAAGGCGGTCGGCCTGGGGATCCGCCCCGTGGCAGGCGGCGCCGTGGATCTCGCAGTCGTAGGGTGGCCAGCCCCCGGGCAAGGCGACGACCCGCGGCTCAGACCAGACCGTCTCCTCGGCCACGCCAGCCGGTCCTGGCGGCACAGCTAGGCCAGCTTCCCCGGCCGGGCCGGGTGGCTCGCCCGGTGCGGCCCCGGCGGGCGAGCTGTCCTGGCCGGCGGAGGCCAGGCGGTCGGGCGGGCGGGCCTTCGTGAGCATGGGCTGATTCCGTTCCGGAGAATGCGAACGACGGCGAACGCCCCGGCGGCGGCGCGTCCACATCAGGCTCCGGCGTGACCCTTTCTACCCCAGCCCACAGACATTCTCACGTCCGGCCTGGTTAGGCCATCCTTCACGGGCTGGACAAGCGCCGTTCCCGCGCCCGATGATTAGGCACCTAAAATCGTTAGCGTGATGAATGGTACGGAATTCCGGGGTGTCGTCACGGACTGGGGCGGGGTGCTGACCACGCCGATCCTGCACACGGTGCGGGCCTGGATCGAGGCCGAAGGCATCGACTGGGAGAGCTACCGGGCCGTGATGCAGACGTGGTTCACCGACGCCTACGCCCCCGATGGCCCCCAGAACCCGGTTCACGCGCTGGAACGCGGCGAATGCTCAGACGCCGAGTTCGAGCAGTCGCTGGCGGCCCAGTTGCTCCGGCTGGACGGCGGGTCGGTTCTCGCCGACGGGCTGCTGCAGCGCATGTTCGCGGCCAGCGCCCAGGTCCCGGCCATGTACGAGCTGATCAGGGCGGTGCGTGCGGCCGGGCTGCGGACCGCGCTGCTATCCAACTCCTGGGGTGGCTCCGATTACCCGCGGGCGGACTTCCCTCACCTGTTCGACATCGTGGTGATCTCCGGCGAGTGCGGCATGCGCAAGCCGGAGGAGGAGATCTTCCGGCACACGGCGAGCCTGCTGGGCCTGCCGCCGGAACAGTGCGTCTTCATCGACGACATCGAGGCGAACATCGCCGCGGCACAGGCCTGCGGCATGACCGGCCTGCACCACGTCGACGCGGCGCAGACGGCGGCGGCGCTCCAGGACCTCCTCGGCGTCCCGCTCGCCGCTGGCAACACGATGCGGTAACCACCGGGACGCGGCGGCAGCGCCCGGTCTAGCCTGAGGCTCGTGCCGGACTATCCGCATCCGTCCAGCCAGGGGCGCTCGGCGAACATGAAGGCCAACCGGCGGACGGACACCAAGCCGGAACTGGCGCTCCGGCACGCCCTGCACCGGCTCGGCTACCGCTACCGCAAGGACTACCGGCTCGACCTGGACAGCGGCCGCCGGGTCCGGCCGGACATCGTCTTCACCGCGCGGAAGCTCGCGGTGTTCGTGGACGGCTGCTTCTGGCACGCCTGCCCGGAGCACGGGTCCAAGCCGAAGGCGAACGAGTGGTACTGGACCCCGAAGCTGGTCAGGAACGTCGAACGGGACCGGATCAACAACGCGGCGCTGCAACTGGCCGGGTGGACGGTGGTCAGGCTCTGGGAGCACGTCCCCCTCGACGAGGCGATCACCACCGTGGTCGCCGCCCACGCCGCGGCCAGCGCCGCCGCGGCCAGCGCCGCCGCCCAGGCGAGCCCGTCCGGCCCAGCGCGGCCACCAGGAAAGCCAGGAAAGCTAGAAAAGCCAGGAAAGCCGGGCCGCTCGCTTAGCTGATGCCCGGCGGCTGTGGCAGACTCTGGGACACCATGCGCGTGTTCCTGCCTTCGACGCTCCCGGACCTGGCCGAGGCCCTCCGGGCCGGCCAGGTCGGTGCCTACCCCGATTCCAGCCCGGCCGCGGACCCCGGTCCGCTGTCCGGGTACGCCGTCACGCCCGCGCTGCGCGAAGCGTACGCCAGCGGCGACGAGGAGGAACTCGAGTACACCGCGCTGACCGCCGCCGCCCGCGCCTCGCTGCGGATGCTCGCCGCCGATCCGGCCCCGCCGCCCCGCCGCGTGGTGCTTGCCGCCGACCTCCCGGCCGAACAAGTCAAGCTCGACCCCCGCGACCACGAGCCCGGCCGGGTCCTGATCGCCGCGCCGGTCCCGCTCAAGTGGCTGGCCTCGGCGCTCGTGGACGACACCGAGGCCGGAGCCGACGTGCGCGCGGCCGCCGACGCGCTGGCCGCGGCCGACGCGGGTGACGAGGACGCCCAGTTCGCCGTGGACGGGGCCGAGGGCCACGAACTCGGCTGGTACGCCACGCAGGAACTGCCCTACCTGGCTGAATAGCGAGGCCCTTACCTCGCGACCAGGGGGTCGTGCAACGATACGGGTATCCACCAGACCCGAACCCGAACGCCAGGAGCGATCGTTATGGACGCCGTCTCCAGGACCCCGATGCCGGTCAACGAGCCGGTCAGGCAGTACCAGCCAGGCAGCCACGAGCGGGCCGCGCTGGAAGCCAAGATCAAGGAACTCGCCGGCCAGCAGGCCGAACTCACCATGACCATCGCCGGCCGCCAGCACATGGGCGCGGGCGAAAAGATCGCCGTAGTCCAGCCGCACAACAAAACCCACGTCCTCGGCCACCTAGGCCATGCGGAAGACCTGGACGTGGCCGCCGCGATCCACGCGGCCAAGCAGGCGGCGCCGGGCTGGCGGGCGCTGTCCTTCGACGACCGGGCCGCGGTCTTCCTCAAGGCGGCGGACCTGCTGGCCGGCCCGTGGCGGGCCACCGTGAACGCCGCCACCGTCCTGGGCCAGTCCAAGTCGCCCTACCAGGCCGAGATCGACGCGGCCTGCGAGCTCATCGACTTCTGGCGCTTCAACGTGCACGACGCCAGGAAACTCCTATCCGAGCAGCCCGAATCGGCCCCCGGCACGTGGAACCGGATGGAGTACCGGCCGCTCGAGGGCTTCGTGCTTGCCATCACCCCGTTCAACTTCACCTCGATCGCGGGCAACCTGCCCACCGCGCCCGCCCTGCTCGGCAACGTCGTGGTGTGGAAGCCGTCGCCCACCCAGCAGCTCTCGGCGCACTACCTGATGCGCCTGCTCGAGGCGGCCGGGCTGCCGCCCGGGGTGATCAACCTGGTGACCGGGGACGGGCAGGCGGTGTCGCGGGTCGCGCTGCCGCACCCGGACCTGGCCGGCATCCACTTCACCGGCTCCACCGCGACCTTCCAGCACCTGTGGCGGACCGTCGGCGAGAACATCGCCCGGTACCGGAACTACCCGCGGCTGGTCGGCGAGACCGGCGGCAAGGACTTCGTGATCGTGCACCCGAGCGCGGACCCGGCCACGATCATCCCCACGCTGATCCGGGGCGCGTTCGAGTACCAGGGCCAGAAGTGCTCCGCGGCCTCCCGCGCCTACCTGCCGGAATCGATCTGGCGCCAGCTTAAAGACGACTTCAAAGCCCAGGTCGAAGCGCTGACGATGGGCGACGTGGCCGCCGACCTGTCGCTGTTCATGGGCGCGGTCATCGACGGCCGGGCCTTCGCCAAGCACCGAGCCGCCCTCGACCGGGCCAGGCACACGCCGTCCATCGAGATCCTGGCGGGCGGCACCGCCGACGACACCGAGGGCTTCTTCGTCCGGCCCACCGTGCTCACCGGCGCAGACCCGGCCGACGAGATCTTCACCACCGAGTACTTCGGTCCCATCCTGGCCGTGCACCCCTACCCGGACGCCGAGTACGCCGCCACCCTGGAACAGGCCGCGGACGCCACCCCGTACGCGCTGACCGGCTCGATCATGGCCACCGAGCGCGCCGCGATCGCCCAGGCGGCCGAGGCGCTGCGGTACTCAGCGGGCAACTTCTACATCAACGACAAGCCCACCGGCGCGGTGGTCGGCCAGCAGCCGTTCGGCGGCGCCCGGGCCAGCGGCACGGACGACAAGGCCGGCTCGGTCTTCAACCTGATCCGCTGGGTCTCCGCCCGCGCCATCAAGGAACTTTTCGTCCCCCCGTCCGACTACCGCTACCCTCACATGGGGTAATAGAGAAGGAGACGTCATTCACCGGCTGGTTCTGTGGAACATCGACCTGACCTTGGTCGATGTCGTCCGGGTGACGCGGGCGGCGTACGCCGAGGCGTTCCCGGCGGTGACGGGCCGGCCCCTCAT
>JBEKJP010000214.1:0-9920 GCA_050011155.1 Streptosporangiaceae bacterium | reverse complement strand
GGACCATGGGCGGGTCCAGGCGCCCGCCGGACCGTTCGGCGTGACGGCGTGGGGCGCGCATGGCGGCGTCGGTGAGCCCGGCGGGGGTGGGTGATCCGGGGTCATCCAGCCAGCGGGACACGTCGCGCAGGGTGCGCCGCGAGGTGGCGGCGGCCAGCAGCAGGCTGGTCAGCAGTTCCTGGGCGGCTGGGCCCCAGATGTCGCGCTTGGTGCTGTCGTCGACGGTGAGGACGAAGTGGCCGGCCAGGCGGTGGGCGGCCTCGACGGTGATCATCCCGGCTAGCGGGTTCCACCACCAGCGTTGCCCGGCGGCGGTGATGCGCTGCGGATCGAACACCCAGAGGCCGGAGCCCGAGGCGGCGCGGAGTTCGGCGGTGGCGGCCCACAGGTCAGCGCGGACGCTGGTGGTCTTGCCTGACCGCGGCCCCATAAACGCCAGCACCGTGTCTTCCCAGGAGGTGAACAGGTCCGGGCCGCGTCCGCCCGGCTGGCGGAGACGGCCGAGCAGGAGGCCGATGTCGCAGGGAACAGGGGTGGCGGTCAGCGAGGGACGCAGCCGGAGAGCGGTCTGGCCGACTGAGGCTTGCTTGAGCTGGCGGACGGAGCGGTCCCGGCTGAGCGCGGCGACGGGGTCGCCGGGCCGGGTGGTCCGCCGGGCGACGACACGCCATACGACCACGGCGGCGACGCCGAGCACGGCGATCAGGACGCCGCTGGTGACGGCGACCAGAGGAGTGGGGGTGCCGGGCCGAGCGGCGGCCCACGCCAGCCAGGCGAGGCCGGCGAGGCCCCATGCGGTGGCGATCAGCAGCCACGCGAGCGCCGCGTTTCCGGACGCGACGGGCGGACGCGGCCCGAGAGCGCGGCTCACCCCGCCTCCGAGCGATAGCCGGCACGGCTGGTCCGGATCACTACAGGTCACCGCCCTGTCCCTTGGCCGGATGCGGGCGGTGCTGTGGCGTCCGCCTGGCCGCTTCATGGCCAACCTCCGGGGGAGGGCTGAGCTGCAGTGGGCCAGGGAACGAGCTCGAGGCCGTCGAGGACCACGAACGCGGTTGGCGCGGCCCAGCCATCGGGCTAGGCGGAGAACGGGTCGCCCGGGGCAAGTACGTTATGCCGCGCCGGTGGCAGGCCCACTGGGCACTTGCCGAAGGCCGGACAGCGCCGATCGAGCTGGCGGACCTGATGGCCGCGGGGCTACTCGAAGAAGGCGTAACGCTCTACACGGCAAGCCACCGTTACGCGGGGCGAACCGCGACCGTGCTGTCCGACGGCGCACTCGACCTCGGTGGGGTCCGCTACTTCACCCCGTCCGGTGCCGCGCGCGCCGTCTCGGGCACGCGCGTGAACGGCTGGCGGTTCTGGCTCGTCGACCTCAAGAGCAGGCGGTCCCTCCACGACCTATGGCGAGAGTACGTCGATCAGCGCGACGTTGACGTTGAAGAGGACGACGCGCCGGACGACGAGGACTGATCTTGGCCACCTCAGTCTTAGCCAGTTCCTGTAGTATCCCGCGCCTGAGATTAACGGGTTAAGTCTGTAGCCTGGTGGTATGTCGCAGACTCAGATGGCCGTGCCGCTGGTGCTGACGGATCAGGATCGTGCTGAGCTTGTCCGCTGGTTAGATGGCGGGCTGCCGTGGCTGGCGGAGCGGGCGCGGATCGTGCTGGCGTGCGCGGAGCCGGGGTCGGGGGTAGCGCGGGTGGCCGCGGAGCTGGGGTCGACGCGGATGACGGTGCGCAAGTGGCGGCGGCGGTTCGCCGAAGAGGGCCTGGCGGGGCTGGCTGATCATGACCGGCCGGGCCGTCCGGTGGCGCAGCTGGTGCTGACGAGCGAGGAGCGTGCTCAGCTGACCCGGTGGGCGCGGCGGGCCAGGACCAGCCCGGCGCTGGCGCTGCGGGCGAAGATCGTGCTGGCCTGCGCGGACGGGGTGACGAACAAGCAGGCCGCCGCGGACCTGCGGGTCGATGAGAACACGGTGAGCAAATGGCGCCGGCGGTTCGCCGCGCAGCGGCTGGGCGGGCTGTGCGATGAGCCGCGGCCGGGCCGGCCCCCGTCGATCCTGCTGGACAAGGTCGAAGAGGTCATCACCGCCACGCTGGAAGAAATGCCGCCAGACGCCACGCACTCGGGCAGGGGTTCCTGAAGGTCTCCGGGCCCGCGGACGGCCCGGCCGCGGGCCCGGTGATGATCTGCGGCGGCCGCGCCAAGCTGCGCGGCGTCATCGGCGATGTTGACGCACGACGCCAGGGTGAACCCGATAGCGATGAGCTCCGTGATGATGACGTCGGCGACTTCGACGGGCATGCCGGCTGGGGTCAAGCGGGAACCTGGCTCCGCCGGGGAAATCAGAGGGCTGGTGAAGTCACCGACTGCCATGACCACCAGTGGGACCCCGTTGCGGTTGTGCGGGCGCAGCCACCAGCGGGTCCGACGCCGGGTCGAACCGGCCTCCAGCTGATAGTCACCGACGACCTGGCCGGTTCCGAAGGCGACTTGGCGAGGTCGTCTTGGAACCGGAGGCGTTCGGCCGGGCCGAGTGCCGCGAGGAATCCTCGGCCGGCCGAGTCAGGTCCGCTGAGGTTCGACAGCTCGCTCCAGGCCTGGTTGGTGGCGATAACATGACCATCGTCGGCGGCGACCAGCAGCCCGACCGGCGCGAGTTCGATGCCATACCCCTCCACGGCCGGGCGGTCACCGGGACGATGGGGTGGCTCTGCGCTCAATACCCTGCTCCGCTCATAGATCCCGGGCGGTCGAGGCCTGCGGGTGCAGGCGGCCTTCCAGTGATCCTCAGGAAATTGTCGCGCCCGCGAGTGACCCGGGTCATCGGTAGCCTGGGTGATACTGACTCACCCGGTCGGGGGAAAATGCCCTTCGACGTGAGCCGTCACGCCTCCGGCCGGATACGCTCCCGCTTCCGGTCTACGTCAGGGTCGAGGTGTCCGACCACACCGCCAAGCTCTACGATCACGTGCACTCGTTGCAGGAGGCGAACGCGGCGAGAGCCGCGGCCGCCGCGGCACGCGGAATCTCCCGGGTGGAGAGCCATCTGGTGGTCTCCCCGTAGCGTCTGCCGTGCACGGCGGGTTCGAACGACACGAGCGCATCATGGCGTTAGCACCGGGGCCCGTTAGCTGATTTTTCCCCGCGATGGGCGCTGATCGTGCCCTATCCGGGTATCGCACCCGCTCTTCAGGGTTATTTCCTGGGCCGCCCCGAATCGGCGTCCGGGTCGCGGGCGTCCGGGGCGATGGGGCCGAGATCAGCGGCGCCCAGGTCATCGATGCCGCCGATCAGCTCGGACTCGTCCGCGTCCGGCTCATCCGGACTCACGCCGCCATCGCCGGCCGGCTGAGTGACGGGCCGGCGTAGCCCGACTTGCCTGTGTCCTGCCCGGCGGGTCCGGGGCTCGGTGACGTCTGCGTCTTCGGGCTTCGCCTGCGGGTCGCGCCTTGCCGTGTGCTGGCTCATTATTTTCCTCCGCTGCCGGCTGTCTGCGGAGCCGGCCCTTGATTACCTGCCCGGTCCCGCAGCCCCCTTAACGGCAGGAACCTCCGGGGTAAGCGGCGAGGAGCCGGAACTGCCGGAGACGGTGTGAGGATCTGGCCCGGTCCGCGCTGGCCGGCGACGAACGCGAGCGGGCGCTGTCCATGCCCGCACCGCCACATGCTCATCGCCCCCGCAGGTCTCCATGCGGCCTCCATCACAGGCACACGGCGGCACTGCCGGACGCGAGAAAGCCCGGCAGCAGCACTGTAGGCAATCGCCGTGGTGTGCATCATGCGGACGTCCGGGCCGTGACGGTCAGGCCAGCTCGACGAGTATCTTCGTCGGGTTGGACACGATGTCGAAGACCGCCGAGCGCTTCTGCGACTGGGCGATCAGCGCCTCGAGGTCCTCACGGGAGGCGTCGGCGTCGATGGCGAACCGGACCGTGATCGCCTCGAAGCCGTTGCGGACGTCGGGGTCGGCGCCCAGGATGCCCAGGACGTTCATCTCGCCGTCGATGGTGGCGGTGACCGAGCGGAGCTGGATGCCCCGGTGCTGGGCGACCGCGGCGACGCCCGCGGTCAGGCACCCGACCAGGCCGACCAGCACGATCTCCACCGGCGTGGCGCCGTTGTCCTGCGATGCGAAGCATTCGGGATGGTCGACGTCGAACTCGTACGTGTTGCGGTGCTGCTGCTCGGCACCTAGGCCGGTGAACCCGGCCACGGTGGAGTGGCTGTGCGTGCCCTTGCGCCAGGTGCAGCTGGCTCGCCAGGTGAACTGGGCCGCTTCCGGCGCGCCGGACAGCGCCTCGCGCGCCTCCAGCAGGGCCTGGACGTTCACGCCATTGTCGATGGGGCTCTCGGTGATGGGCATCGTTGTCTCCTTGATTTGGATGGGGTCGGGCGTGTTCATCCCAGCCGTCGGCTGGGACCGAGAACGAGAGGGAGCGAGTCGAGGCCGCGCAGGACCAGGCCGTCGCCGTGCGCCCAGGCGAGGGCGTCACGGCCGATGGCGAGCCGCAGGCCCGGGTGACGGCCGAGCAGCTCTTCGAAGGCAACTCTGGCCTCGAGTCGCGCCAGGGGCGCACCAAGGCAGTAATGGGCCCCGTGGCCGAACCCGAGGTTCGGCCCGTCGTCGCGGCCGATGTCGAGGACGTCGGGGGCCGGGAAACGGCCCGGATCGCGGTTGGCCGCCCCCAGGCAGACCAGCACCTGTTCGCGTGCGGGGATCTGGACGCCGGCGAGCGTCACCGGCTCGGCCGTCATCCGGAACGTGGCGTGCGGGACCGGGGCGGTGAAGCGGATCAGCTCCTCGATCGCGACGGGAAGCTGCCCGAGGTCGGCCAGCAGCGCCTGAAACTGGCCAGGGTGATCCAGCAGCGCTACCACCCCGTTGCCGATCAGGCTGGCGGTAGTGTCGTGGCCAGCCACCACAAGCTGGAACAGGCTCGACAGCAGCTCCTGGGTGCTGAGTGCGTCCCCTTCGGTGGCAGCGATCAGGACGCTGACCAGGTCGTCGGCCGGGCGCCGCCGCTTGTCATCGACCAGCTCGCGCAGATAGGCCACGATGCCGTCCGATGCCTCGACGGCCGCGGGGGGCGGGTCACCGGACCACCCGCTCAGCAGCACCTGGAACCAGGTGTGCAGGCGCGGGCGGTCGGCGGCCGGGATGCCGAGCAGTTCGCCGATCACCCCAAACGGCAGCGGGTAGGCATATCCCTCGATCAGGTCGACGGTGGCGCCAGGGCCGACGGCGTCGAGCTCGTCGAGGAGGCGCCCGGCGATCGCCCGGATGGTCGGCTCCAGCGCGGCGATCCGTCCAGGCACGAAGGCCCGCGACACCAGCCGCCGCAGCCGGGTGTGGTCAGGCGGGTCGACGTTGAGCATGTGCCGTGAGAACTCCGGCCCGGGCAGCCCTTCGGCCACGACGTCGCCGGCCTCCTGCAAGGCGGCGAGCATGTCCTTGGAGATGCCAGGGTCGTGGAGCGCTTGCCGGGCAGCGTCGTAGCCGAGCACGACCCAGGCCGGATGACCGTCGGCCAGGCGCACTCGCTGCACCGGACACCGGGCCCGGGCCTCGGCGAAATGGCCGAACGGATTGTCGCGGATCTCCGGTGCCCAGCCGCCCCAGCCGGTCAGGGTGTCAGTCATGGCCGCCCTCGGGCAGGTAACCCGTGCACAGCAGGTCGAGCCGGGCGATGCGGCCGCCCTCGTCAGTGTCGGCGTAGGCCTGCTGCTCGACGGTGAACCAGCCGCGGCCGAGCCGCCCCGCCCGCAGCCGCAGCCGCCAGTGCAGGTGCAACCGGCCCCCGACCTCACCGATAGTGGCCTCGATGAGCTCGAAATTCCCGGTATCGCCGAACCAGCGGGCGAACACGCGGGCGATCGCCTCGGCACCGGTCCACTCCCGCAAACCCGAAGGCAGCAAGGCGCGCAGGCAGGCACCAGCGGTGAGCGCACCGCCGAGCCCAGCGAAGTCCTGGGCAGCCAGACCCTCAAGGAACGCGCCGGCGAGGGCGAACTGCGGCACCGCGGCAGGTGCACTGTGGCTGTGACTTGTCGTCATGCATCCGTTGTACGGACCCGCCGGCGCCAGCGGATCGGGTAACTGCCCGATCTTTCTGTCAGGTTCCGGGGTCGGCCGCCGTCGCGATCAGGCCATGGCGCATGGCGAACAGGGCAGCCTCGGTCCGGGTTTTCACCCCGAGCTTGGCATAGATGTGCTCCAGGTGCGTGGAGACAGTCTTGCGGCTGACCTGCAGCTCGGCGGCGATCTCAGGATTGGACCGACCCTGGCCGAGCCGCACAAGCACCTCGGCCTCACGGGCCGTCAGCCCCGCCGGCAGGCCGACCCGGCGCCGGACCCGATGGCCGCCGGCTTGGAGCACCGCCTGGACCGCGTCGCCGTCGAGCCGCCCGGCGCGCACTTCGCCGCGCATTATCTGCTCGGCCTCGCCCGCCTCAAGCGCCGGGCGGTGGGGACGGGGCTGACGCAGGGCGTTGTAGACGTCGGCGGCGCCAAGGATCCGCGCCGGCAGCGAGATGGCCTCGCCCCGCAGCCCGTACGGATAGCCCGAGCCGTCCAGCCGTTCGTGATGCAGCGCCGCGCAGTGCCCGATCTGCGCCAGCAAGGGTGTCCGGGCCAGCATCCGCTCGGTCAGGTACGGGTGGGTCCGGGCCCGCTCCCGCTGCGAGATGCTCCACGCGCCAGGCTCATCCCACACACTGCTGGGGATGCCGATCATGCCGATATCGTGCACCAGCGCCGCGCGGCGCAACATGACCACGTCGGCAGCGGGGAGCCCGAGCGCCAGGCCGGCCTGCGCGGCCAGTCCGGCCACGCCCCGGGAGTGGCCCAGCCGCAGCGGCGACTTCAGGTCGCTGAAGTCGGCGAAGGCGCTGAGCGCCTGGCCGAGCTGGTCGTCGGTCAGTGCCGCGCCTAGTCGCGGGTCGAGCGCGATCACCTCCTCCCACGCCGAGATGCCGCCGAGATCGTCGAGGATCTCTTCGTGCCGGGCACAGAAGCAGTCGACCAAGTCCGGATCGAACTGGGTGCCCCGCCGCTCGCGGGCCACCCGAAGCGCGGCCTCGGCACCGCCAGCGTGATGGAACGCCTCGATGCTGTCAGCCAGGTGGACCAGGCGGATGGCGGGAGCCAGCCCATCGGCGCCGGCCAGCCCGGGCACACCCCTCCCGTCCCATCGTTCAAAAGCCTGCATGAGCGGCTCGCACACCGCGGGGCCGAGTTCCAGCCACCCGGCCAGATCGCTCGCCTCCTGGCAATGCTCCGCCATGACCCGCCGCGCCGACCGGCCCGCGGAAGCCAGAAACTTCCCGACCATCCCGATCCGGTGGAAACCCGACTGACCACGGCCGAGGTGACGGGCGACGAAGACCGCCAAGCTGACGCCCCCAAGGTCTTCATCATGCGTTTCCGCGTACAACTTCATTTCGTCGCCGAACAGCGCTGCCACCTCACTGGTATCCACGGCACAGCCCACCCATGTCAGCAGCGAGGTGTAGTACACGGACGCGCAGGTTGCCTGATCCATCCCGGCCACCGCCCCCAACCGCATGGCCACAACCGTCTGGCGGAGGACCCGTTCCATCGGCCGCCCCATCCCAAGGTCGGCCACCAAGGACAGGGTCGCCACCAGCTCGGCAAGAGTCACTCGCCTCGGCGAATCCGGAACCACCAGCCCATTGTCCACGCCGCGCAGCCCAGCCGGGAGCAGCCAATAGCGATCCGGCCGGCACCTGCCACGGGCCCGGACGCAGCAGATCAGCATGCACTGGTTAGGAGGCGGCCGGCCCGCTGCCGGCCTGCCAGACTGCCCGGACCGCGGCTGCTCCGGCCGTTGCCTGAGCCCAGCCGGCCCTCGCCGCTGCTGCCCGGCGCGACACGTCGAGCACGTTGCGCCCGATGGCCCGCATGGCCGCGCGGTCCGGCCGGACGAGCGCGACGCGGGCTCCGGCCGCGGCCAGCGCGGCCGCCTGCCGGCCGGGGCCGGGCATGAGGGGCCCGATGCCCTGGGCTACGGGCGCCACGATAACCACCCGTTCGTATCTGGCCGCCAGGTCGGCGTTGGCTACCGAGCGCATGCCTCCGTCCATGAAACGACGATTCCCGATGGTGACCGGCGGCCAGACCCCGGGCACGGCGCAACTGGCGCCGACCGCGTCCACCAGGCTGGCGTCACCAGCGGAATCAAACACCATGAACTCGCCGGTCCGCGCGTCCACGGCGGTCACCTTGAGCATCCTGGCGGGCCAGCCGCCGGCCGGCAGCCGGGCCTCGAACACCTCGCGCCGGCCGGCCTCGGCCATGGTGTCCGCGGCCAGCGCCCAGCGGCCGATCCGCGCCCGCGCACGCACCGGGTCCCGGCTGGTACTCACGGCCCACAGCAGCCTGCCGATGAGGCCCCAGCCGATCCGGGCGGCGGGCTCAGGATCAGGCGGCGCGAGCTGAGCCTGGTACAGCGCTTCAGGCTCCTGCCCGGAGGCGATGTCGACGCCCGCAACCGACCCGGCCGATGTCCCGATGACCACGTCAGCCGCGGCCAGGTCGATGCCCTGGCCGGCCAGCCCCGCGATCACGCCGATCTCCCAGGCAATGCCGGTGACACCACCGCCGCCCAGGACAAGCGCGCGTCTTCCCATGGCTTCCCTTGTACACCCACCCGGCGCAGCTGACTCTGGCGGCCCGGCTGTCAACGCCGCCTGGCCGAAGGTCCTGTGCGTAGGGACGTTGGTCCGTGGCGCGGGCTCCCGTGACGGGGTGGACTGAGGGTGACAGAGGACCCCACGCAGACGCGGAGGAACGGACCAGATCCGTGCACCGCGCAATCGAGATCCGCGAGAAGCGGAGGGGGTCCTCTCGTCACGTCTCGCCTGGATCACCTTGCGCCGCAGCCGGCGTTGAGCGTGAGCGCGGTCCGATCCTGGCCGGCTGGTCCGGCGCGCCGCACGTGCCGAGAACCTGGCGAAGGGCAAGTCGCCTACCTCATGGCAGAGGGAGAGACCAGACGGTCACCGCACGTCAGCACACCCGGGCCGGCCTCCCTTGCGGAGGACGCAGCATCATGGCGCCATCGGCAGAATCTCGTCGCGCAACAGGGTCAGGAGGCTGGCGTGATCCGGGTGTTCCTGATCCGTCATGGTGAAAGCGAATCCAACGCGGGACTGCCCTCCGCTGACCCGGGCTCGGCCCCGCTGACCCCGGACGGGCACCGCCAGGCCAGGCAGATCGCACGGGCGCTCGCTGATGCCCCGGCCCTGATCGTGACATCGCCCTACCTGCGGGCCCGCCAGACCGCTCAGCCGACGATCAGCCGGTTCCCCGGAGCCGGGTGCCAGGAATGGCCCGTCCAGGAATTCACCTACCTCACCGGGCTGCACGGGCGCGCCAGCACCGCCACCGAACGCCAGCCATACATCCGGGCGTACTGGGACCAGGCCGACCCTCATCACGCCAGCCCCGGAGCCGAGTCCTTCGCCGACCTGATCAGCCGCACCGCCGATTTCCTGGACCGGCTCAGCGCGCAGGGACCCGGGCCGGTCGTGGTGTTCACCCACGGGCTGTTCATGCGCGCCGTCGCGTGGTCGCTGCTGACCGGCATCACCACCCCCGGCCACGATCAGATGCGCGGCTTCCGCCGCTTCGCCAACCGCTATCTGATCCCCAACGCAGGCATCATCGAACTACGCCAGGCCGGCCACGACACCCCCGTCCTGCTCGGCGGCTCCACCATCCACCTGCCCGCCGCCCTGACGCCACGACCACGCTGAAACGAACGGTCATCACCGACCGCTATTTCCTGCCCGCATGGAGGCGGCCACATCAATTACCGGCTTGTCGTGTCTGTTGCACACCGCAGAACCGCGCATGACGCCGATGGCGGGGACTAGCCTTCTGGAATGGCCATT
>JBEKJP010000213.1:0-10006 GCA_050011155.1 Streptosporangiaceae bacterium | reverse complement strand
CGGATTGGGGCCCACGACCAGCACGCCGCGCTCGGCCAGGCGGCGGTGCGTGTACAGCAGGTAGGCCGCGCGGTGCAGGGCGACCGCGGTCTTCCCGGTGCCGGGGCCGCCCTGGACCACCAGGATGCCGGCCTGCGCCGACCGGATGATCGCGTCCTGCTCGGCCTGCAGCGTCCCGACGATGTCGCGCATCCGGCCCGTCCGGGTGGCCTCGAGCGCGGCCAGCAGCGCCCCCTCCCCGGCCAGGCCGGACGCGCCGGCCAGCTCACCGCGGTCAAGCACCTCGTCGTCCACGCCGGTCACCCGGCGGCCGCGCATGGTGATGTGGCGGCGGCGCCTGACCCCGTGCGGCGCGACCGCGGTGGCCACGTAGAAGGCGCGGGCGGCCGGGGCGCGCCAGTCGATCAGCAGCGGCTCGCCCTCGCCCGACTGGTCCCGCAGGCCGATCCGCCCGATGTGCCGGCGCTCCCCGGTCGCCAGGTCCAGACGGCCGAAGCACAGCCCGTCCTCGGCCGCGTCCAGCCGCGCCAGCTGCTCGTCGTGCCGGAAGACCGCGGCATCACGGTCGAGCCGGGCCTGCGCCGTGCCGCCGTCCTGCCGCAGCGCCAGCGCGAGCCGCGCCGACGCCCCGGCCCGCAGCCCGTCGACACGTTCGTACAGCCTCCCGATGTACTCCTGCTCACGGCTGATCTCGCTCACCCGGCAAGATTGCCGGGTGAAATCGCAAAAAAACAGTCTTGTGTTGCCCGCCCCCCGTCAGCCGGCCCGCCCCCGCCACGGCCCGCCCTCACCACGGCCCGCCGTAATTTTGATACCGAACGGAGTTACGTCCCCGCCCAGCTCCCTCAGCCGAGGGGTCGCTTACCATACGTAGATGATTGATATATGTATATGGCATGAAAAACCAGCGGAGGGCCCACGGCAGAAAGCCGCACCCACGCCACGCCCAATTGCGGAACGCTTACCTAGGCGACCCGATGTGCCGCCGGTGCTGCTAGCCAGACCCGCCAGACCCGCCGGACCGGCCGGGCGCTGCGCGGCGCCGGGGAGCAAGTCCGCGGCAGATGATCTCGATCGCGCGGTCCAGCGTCACCGGTGCCGCGGGCATGGTCGCGGCGGCTTGACCGACGCCCCGGACCAGGACGAAGAACTCCTCGACGGTGACGTCGCGGGCGACCACGCCCGCGTTCTTCGCCTGCGCGAGGACGCCGCCGATGGCGGCCTGGACCCGGTCGGTGGCTACCTGCACGGCCGGCGGCAGCTGGCCGCTCTCGCCGGCCAGCGAGATCAGGGTGAGCTTGGTCGAGCTCGTTTCGATGAGCGTGGCGATGAGCTCGCGGACCGCGCGTCCTGGGTCGGGTTCGCCGGCCAGCCGGGATGCCTGCTCGGTGAGGTGGTCGAACTGCCGGACCAGCGTCGCCTCGATGAGTGCGTCCTTGGTGGGGAAGTGCCGGAACACGGTGGCGATGCCGACCCCGGCTCGGGCGGCCACGTCCTCGGTCGAGCCGAGCTCGCCGCTGGCCCCGAAGACGGCCTCGGCCGCGGCCAGGATCCGTTCGCGGTTCGCCTGCGCGTTCTTGCGCATCGGGGTGCGATTCGGTGAGGTTGTCACAACGCCTTTCCGGAGTCTAGACTCCGCTACGTTACCGGAGTCGTCACTTCGTTACGGAGGTAACCCTATGACCCAGAAACAGCGCACAGCAGGGCAGAACGCAGTTTCGCGCCATCCGTTTCATCCGGCGCCAGCGCGGACCGAGAATCATGAGGCACGCCACGATCGTGAGCAGTCCCATGCGCCGAGGGACATAGCTGGGGAAACGTCGTAGGTGCCCGCACCGAGATGGACGACGACAGGTCGCTGCGCCGGTACCACCTGCACCGTTGACAGCGCTGCGATCTCGGGTGCTGCGACCCGCCCTTAGTGGGGCGAGCTTACCGGGCAGCCTGCCCCTGGTTCGGCCGGCCGCTCCGGGCGAGCTGGAGCAGGGTGTCGACCGCCGTTTCCAGCGGGCGGGGATCGCGCTGGACCTGGGCCAGGAGCAGGCCGCCCTGGAGCGTGGCCAGGAGGGTGACGGCCAGGACGTCCGGGTCGGTGCCGTCCGGGAGCTGCCCGGCCTGGCGCAGGCGGCGCCGCCGATCACGCCGCCGCGTTCTCCTAGGCCCCCGCACCGCTACGGGCTCAGGCGCGTGGAATGTCCTTGCCGGTTGGCCGGTACTCCACCAGCAGCACCCGGCCATCCAGTACCTGGTGACTGGCCAGTTCGAGGTCGGCCGGCATCATGTCCGCGAAGGCCGCGTCCCGCCCCGATGGCCCGGCGATCAGGGGAAAGGTCATCAGCCGGAGCCGATCCACCAGGTCGGCCGCGATGAGCTGGCGGATCAGGGACAGGCTGCCCATGGTCCGCAACGGTACGTCGCCGCCGGCCTTCAGGTCCTGGATCTCGTCAAGCAGCTCCCGGCCGCAGATCCGCGTATTGGGCCAGGCCGCGTGGTCCAGGGTCCGGGAGAAGACGATCTTGTCGAGCTCGGCCATCCGCTCCCAGGACTTGCCGTGGGCCTCCTCGGGCAGCGCGGCCAGGGCCTGGTACGTGAGCCGCCCCATGATCACGATCTGCGGGGCGGCCAGTTCGGCCGTGATCCACTCCCCGAGCTCCGGGCCCAGGTAACCGAAGTATCCCGGCAGTCCGTCCGAGCCGGCCCACCCGTCGACCGAGACGAAGATGTCGGCTGTCAAACCGCTTGCCATGTGCGCTCCTTCCGTCAAGGGGTCAGTAAGGCGGACTCAGCCACACCGGGAAAGTCATCGGCTAGGCGCCGATCGCGGCGTAGCGCCCAGCCAGCTGCGAGCCGCTCAGGGGAATGCCCCGCGATGGTCAGTGGCTCCTCGGGCACACCCCTAACCGTAGATCGTTAGGCTGTGAAGATGCCCGCACGGCCGCGCCAGGTGTTCGCCTTCTCCGGGGTCCTGAACCGTCCCCCGGGTGAGAAGAGCGACCCGGCGTTCCTCCACTACGCGGTAAGCCTCGCCCCCGGTCCCGGGAACAAACGCGTCTGCTTCGTCCCCACCGCCACCGGCGATTCCCCGGCCGCCATAGAAGCGGTGACCGAGGTTTTCTCCGGCCGCGGCGACGTCGACTTCAGCGTCCTCACGCTGTTCACCCAGCCCAGCGTGCCCGATGTCGGGGCGCATCTGCTGGCGCAGGACGTCCTGCTGGTCGGGGGCGGCAGCGTGGCCAACCTGATGGCGGTGTGGCGGGTGCATGGCCTGCCCGCGGTCATGCGGCAGTGCTGGGAGGCGGGGGTGGTTCTCGCCGGGTGGAGCGCGGGCAGCTTGTGCTGGCACCGGGGCGGGCCGACGGACTCGTTCGGCGATTCGCTGGCCGTGTTCAGCGACGGCCTCGGCTTCCTGCCCTACAGCAACGGGGTTCATGACTCGCTCGACGACCAGCCCCGCCGCCGCGTCTACCGCGAGTACGTAGCCAGCGGCGAGCTCCCGGCCGGGTACGCCACCGAGGACGGCGTCGGCCTGCACTACATCGGCACCGAACTGCACGAAGCCGTCGCCATGCGGGACGGCGCCCTGGCCTGGCGGGTGGAACCGTCCCCCGGCGGCTACCGCGACCAGCCGGTCCCGCCCCGCCGGCTGACCGCACGCTAGCCACCAGGGCGCGTCTTAGATCAGCTCGATGCCCATCAGATAACCCGCTTACAACCCCTGCCAGGAACAAAAGGCTGCACCCCGCGTCATGCTGTTCCATGATCGCGGGCAGAAACGGTCGAAATGCGACCGGAACTGCCCGCGATCATGATCTGCGTCCGGGATTCTTTAACCTGAAGTCGCGACATAAACGGATATAACGGGCTGGCTGTGGCTGGGATACCGCAGCCGGCACCAGTCCCCGCGCGGTCCCGGGGGCGCCGCAACCACGGCAATGCTCCATCGTCGTGGTTCAGCAGCCCGCCCCCCGGAAACCGGACCGCGATCAGGCACACCACTGGCACCACCCGCACCACGATTCAGGCGCCTACCGCGGAAAGCCGCACCCACGTCACATCGACCGGTCGCAGACGGCAGGGAAACCGGCCCATGTGCGGCGTCTGAGGTGCGGGATACGCAGGGGGCGCCAGGTACCGGCGCCCCGGCGCCGGGCGGCGAAAGCCAGGCCTCGGCGTCGGCTGGACCAAGCTGTCGGCTGGAGCAAGCTGAACGTCACAACCACGGTAACTCGCCATCGTCGGGGCGGGCGGTCAGCGAAACCAGGCAGGGACGCAGCAGCTCGATGATCCGCGCCGGGTCGGCGGTGGCGAGTTCGTCGGCCTTGATGAGGTGGCGGGAGACCGTGATGCCGACGGTGATGGCGCTGATGATCGCGGCCCGCAGGTCCGCGTCAGCGGCCGGGATGGCCTGGGCGATCTGCGCCTCGTAGCGGGCGATGCCGGCGCTGGCGGCGCTGGCGGCCTCGGGGTTGGTCAGCATCGAGCGCAGCAGGGCCAGCGACGCCCCGTCCGCGCGGGCGAGCCGGCCGGCCAGCGTGGCCAGGATCTGCTCGGCGGCCTCGGCCGGCGTCCCGCCCATCTCCGGGACGGGGGCGGCGTCGATCACCCGCCTGTACAGCTGCTGCTTGGACCCGAAGTAGTGCATGACCAGGCCCGCGTCCACTCCGGCGGCCGCGGCCACGGCCCGGATGGTGGTCCGGTCGTACCCGGCGCTGAAGAAGACCTCGGTCGCGGCGTCGAGGATGCGCGCCTCGGTGCGGCGGCGCTGCTCGGCGCGCGAACCGGGCCGGGGAGTCGTCATCGTTTCATTCTACGGGCGTTGACCGGGAAGCTCACTTGATTCTACAATCGTTCAATCAACAAACGTTGAACGAACGATGCTAGGAAAGGAAACCCTAGGTGCCACCCGCCACGCCCGCCGATGTCCTAACCCGCCGCCGCGAGCTCATGATGAACGGCGATGCCGACGCCTTCGCCGAACTCTTCGCGCCCGACGCCGTGATCGAATTCGCCTTCCACGGGCCGCCGGGCACACCCGTGCGCCTAGCGGGCCGGGAGGTGATCCGCGAGTACTCGCGCCGGATCATGACCTCGCCCCTGCGCCTCGAGGCCTACGAGGTAACGGAGCTCTACCAGGCCCAGGACCCGGAGGTGGTGATCGTGGAGATGCGGGCCAAGGCGACCGTGACCACGACCGGCCGGTCGATCACGGCCAGCTCCATCCAGGTCCTCCGGATCCGGGACGGTCGCATCGTGCTCTTCCGCGACTTCGCCGATCCCCGGTTCCTGGCCGACGCGACCGGCGAACGGCGTCCGGACTAGCTGGCCGCGGCGACCGCCTTCAGCAGCTTGCGGGTCCGGTCCCGGTCCTCGCCGTGGGCGACCTCGGCCGCGACGAAGTCGGTCACCCCGGCGTCCGCGAGCGCCGCGATCTGCGCCGTCACCGTGTCCTCGTCCCCGGCGATCACCACGTCGCCCGGCCCGGCCGCGCCTTCCTTGTCGAGCATCGCGCGGTAGGACGGCAGCTGCCCGTAGATGGCCAGTTCCTGCTCCGCGCGGGCCCGGGCGCCGTCCGGGTCGCTGGTCACGCACACCGGCAGCGCGCACACGACGCGCGGGCTTGGCCGTCCCGCGGCGGCCGCCGCCGCCGTGATCGCCGGGACCACGTAATCCCGGACGGTGGCGGGCCCGGTCATCCACAGCACCGTGCCGTCGGCCTGCCCGCCGGCCAGCTCCAGCATCCGCGGCGCCAGCGCGGCCAGCAGCAGCGGCACCCGCCCCGTCCGGGGCGTCGACAGCCCGATGTGCGCGCTCAGCGTGGCGCCGTCCACGCTGGCCGGGGACCCGTCCAGCAGCGGCAGCAGCACCGACAGGTACTCGCGCATGTGCCGGGCGGGCTTGTCGAAGCTGTACCCGTACATGTCCTCGATGACGATCTTGTGCGACAACCCGATGCCGAGATTCAGCCGGCCCGGCCCGACCGCCAGCGCCGTGGTCAGCGCCTGCTGCGCCAGCACGGCCGGATGCCGCGGGTAGCTCGGCACGACGGCCGTGCCGAGCTCGATGCCAGGCACCTGGCTGCCGGCTACCGCCAGCGCGGTGAGCGCGTCGAGCCCGAAGATGTTCGACATCCACGCCGACGCGAACCCGTCGTCGGCCGCCCGGCGCAGCTGATCAGCCAGCTTGACCAGGGCCTGGTCCCCGCCCCTCTCCTCCGCCATGACGCCGATCCGCATGCGCTGTCTCCGTCCGCTCGCCGCCAGCCCCGGTGCTGCCGGTCCCAGACCTGATCTTCGCGGTCCGATGGCTCACGCCGCAAGGCGCGGGCTAGCCCTGAACCGCCGGGCGGATGGTGATGTCGCCGATCTCGACGTCGTAAGGCTGCTCGATGGCGAACGCGATCGCCCGGGCCACGGCATCGGGGGAGATGGCGAACTCATCGCGGCGGCGCCGGATCTGCTCGCGGACGTCGGGGTCGTCGATGGAGTCGGCGAGTTCGGTCCGAACGAACCCCGGCGACACCGCCGTCGTCCGCAGCACGCCATCGGTCGATTCCTGCCTCAGCCCCTCCAGCAAAGTCCGGACGGCGTTCTTGGTCGCCGCGTAGACCGCCTGGGTCGGCACGATCTTCAGCCCGGCCGTGGACACGGTAGTCACCAGGTGCCCGTGCCCCTGCCGCCGGAACACCGGCAGCGCGGCCGCGATCCCGTACAGCACGCCCCGCAGGTTGACGTCGATCATCGCCTCCCAGCCCCCGACGTCGAGGTCGGCCATAGGCCCGATCTTGCTGATCCCGGCGTTGCTGACCAGCACATCCAGCCGCCCGAAGGCCGCCACCGCCGCATCGACCAGGCCCTGCAGATCCGCGCGGCTGGTGACATCGGTGGCGCGACTGACGGCCCGCCCGCCCTGGTCGCGGATCTGCTGAGCGAACTCGTCCAGGCGCCCGGCCCGGCGCGCGCCCAGCACGACCGCCGCGCCCCGCTCGGCCAGCAGCCGCGCGGTCGCCTCCCCGATCCCGCTGCTCGCTCCGGTCACAGCCACGACCTTGCCGCTAATCCCGGTCATCAAGGACTCCCCTCCGAGGGTAAAGTGGACAAGTGTCCGCTTAGTTGCCAAGGCTACCGGACACGTGTCCGCTTAGCCAGTCGCCCGTCGCTAGGAGCACGATGAACCCGCCCCGCCTCCGGGCCGACGCCGCGGACAACCGCGCCCGGATCATCGCGGCCGCGCGGGCGGCCATCGCCGCCGCGGGTGAGGTAAAGCTCAACGCGATCGCGCGGCAGGCCGGCGTCGGCCAGGGCACCCTGTACCGCCACTTCCCGACCCGCGCGGACCTGCTCGCCGAGGTCTACCGCGAGGACGTCGACGAACTCGTCGCGGCCGCCCCCGCCCTCCTCGCCGAGCACGCGCCGCTCACCGCGCTGGCCCGCTGGTTCGACCGGATAGCCGCCTACGCCCGCGTCAAGCAAGGCGTCTTCGCCGCCGTCGAGGCCGGCGTCTCGCAGGCCCTGGTCGCGCACAGCCTGGGCCCGATCGGCGAAGCGCTGACCCTCCTCCTCGACGCCGGCCAGGCCGACGGGACCATCCGCCCCGACGTCGACGCCCGCGACGTCATCCTCCTCATCGGCTACCTGACCCGCCTCGACCAGTCCGAATGGGACACCAGAGCCCGCCACCTGCTCCAGGTCATCCTCGACGGACTAACCGGAGTCTCAAGCCAGAGCTAGAGCCGCCTCACCCGCCCCCCTCCCCCCATCCCCCCATCCCCCCCATCCCCCCCATTTCGATTCAGTGGTCGTGGCACCCTAATTGATAGGGCCATTACGGTGCCACAACCACTGAATTCCGAAGCCTCCGGCTCCCGCCGCACGCAACCACACCCGCCCCCGTCGTCCCGCCCGCACCAGCTCCAGAGCCCTACGCTTCCAGGCCCAGCTTGCCGCCGACCGCCCGGGCGACGCGCCCGTTGACCGGCTCGATCGGGATGCTGCGGCTGGTCATGGCCACGAAGACCCGGCCGCTAGCGAGCCGTATGGCCAGCGACGCCGACCCGCCGCGGGCGCGCCCGCCGTGGCCCGCCACACCCAAGCGCTCATTGATGCGCCAGCCCAGGCCGACGGCGACCATCGCCTCACCGTGCGGCCACACCTGCGGTCGCAGCGCCTCGCGGGCCAGCTCAGCCGGCAGCAAAGAGGACCAGCCCACGCCGAAGCGCACCAGGTCGCCCACCGTCGTCCACAGTCCCGTGGCGGCCTGGACGGTGCCGACGGACTCGGGCGCGGGCCGGAACGAACCTTCCTGGTCCAACACGTAGCCGGTGACGGCCCGCGCACCGGCTCCTGGCCACTGCGCCGGGAACCACGAACTGCTCATCCCCAGCGGGCCGAGCACCAGGTCGGCCACCGCGTCCGGGTAAGGCTGCCCGGTGACGTCCTCGATCAGCGTCCCGAGCTCCGCGTACCTGTCGTTACTGGTGAGGAGGTCCCGGACCACACCGTCCCCGACCGCGCCGTCCAGGTCCACCCGGCCGTCGGCCACCAGCCGCAGCACGGCGGTCGCCGTGATCAGCATGGTGATCGTGTAAACCGGAAACCGGTGCGCGGTGCTCAGCGCCTCACCCCGATCCAGGTCAGCCCACCCGCGGGCCAGCGCCCACGGCGATCCGTCACCCCCGCCGCTGGCCAGGCCCAGCGCGGGCAAGCCGAGCTCGCCGAACGTCTCCTCCGCCACGGCGGCCGCTTCCGCGGGCACCTCGCCCGCCACATCAGTCGGCGGCGCCGCGACCCGGGCGTCGGTGATCGCCTCCCCGATGCGGTGCGCCGACATCCCTCGCACCAGATGCGGCGGTTCGGCCGTGACAACCGCCTGGATCTCCACGGCACCGGCCCGGGCCAGGACGAACAGCGAATGCTCGGTCACGACGGTGACCTCGCCACGCAGCCCGCCCCGGACCATGGACGAGAGATCCGACACCAGCCGGCCTGGCGTGATCCGCTCCAGGAACGGCTCGTCGAAGTGATCGCCCAGCTCTTCCGCCCCCGGCGCCGACCAGTCCGGCTGGCCCGCCCCGGCGAACCGGGCGGTGACCCAGCGCACGTGCTCGAGCGCGGCGCCCTCCGGGTCCGGCTGCCGGTCGGCGATCAGCTCCTTGAGCACGGTCCAGCTCGACTGGCCGTGCTCGCGGGCGATGGCCAGCTGCGCCTCGTGCAGGGTGGGGAACTCGCCGGCCGCGTGCCGCCGTCGCGCCTCCAGCTTCAGGAAGCGCAGGCTGGGCCGGCCGGGCAGCGAACGTGACTCATCGGACATGGCAATCTCTCCCGAGTGCCCGGGGGTTCGCGACATCGGGCGGGAAAGACGACCACGGTCGGCACCACGTGCACCCGGTGAGCTTGCAGCCCTGCCCGCGAACCCGGGGGCGGCCGGGAACCACCACTGGACAGATTACCTCAGCGGGAAGCTTCAGTGTCGTGCTGGACGGTCAGCGCCCGCGCATCCGGCAGGTCGGTGACCTGGTGCGAATACCGCACCTCCAGGTCAGCGGCGCCTCTGGCAGCCGCCCGGGTTGCTGTTGATGGCATGGGGGGTCTCAAGCCTGCAGGCGGCTCCGGACGGCTGCCCGGCCGCGCGCGATGGCGCCGGTGTCGTCGTGAAGGACGCTCACGATGTCGGTTCCTGCGAGGATGACGCCGAGCTCGAAGGCGAGTTGCGCGGGATCGGTGTCCGTTGCCAGCTGGCCCTTGTCAGCAGCCGCGCGTGCCTCCCGGCCCAGCAGGTCACGCCATTGCTGCTGCACCCGGGCCACCTCGTCATGGACGCGCCCGGCCCGGGCTCCGACCTCGGCCGAGGCGGCCACGAAGAAGCAGCCTCCGGGGAAGATCCGCCGCTGGACGTAGGAGAGATAGCCGTCGCACAGCGCCAGCAGGCGATCGCGGCCTGGCTCCGCCGCGGCCAGCGCGGGGCCGACGACCTCGCGGATGAAGCTCTCCCGGGCCGCGTTGACGGTCGC
>JBEKJP010000212.1:0-10414 GCA_050011155.1 Streptosporangiaceae bacterium | reverse complement strand
GGCGGGCGGCCCCCGGTGGCGCCCGCCGCCGCCACCGGGGACCGCTGGTCCTCGACCACGAAGCCCGTCGTGCCGAGCACCTTGCGCCGGAAGTTAGCCAGGTCCGGGGCGCTGCCCCAGACCGCGGCGTACACCCGGCGCAGGTCGGCGAGGGTGAACGGCTCGTCGGTGAACGCGGCGCCCAGCGTGGTGTACTCGAGCTTGGCCCGGACCCGGTCCCTGGCGTCCGCCAGGATCCGGGCGTGATCGAACGCCAGCGCCAGCCCCTCGCCGCCGGCATCGTCCAGGCCGGTGTCCTCGACCGGCCACCAGCGAGCCGCGGCCGCGTCCCCGCCGGGACGCACGTCCGGCAGGTCCGGGGCCAGCGCCACGTAGGCCACGGAGACCACCCGCATCCGCGGGTCCCGGCCCGGGTCCGAATAAGTGCGCAGCTGCTCGAGGTGGCCGTCGAAGGCCGAGACGCCGGTTTCCTCGGCCAGTTCGCGGCGCGCGGCCTGATCGGCACTCTCGTCGGCCTGCACGAACCCACCCGGCAGCGCCCAGTAC
The DNA here is from genome assembly GCA_050011155.1 of Streptosporangiaceae bacterium. Lineage (GTDB taxonomy): Bacteria > Actinomycetota > Actinomycetes > Streptosporangiales > Streptosporangiaceae > Palsa-504. The sequence goes on along the minus strand of JBEKJP010000212.1, from coordinate 9,868 downwards.
CCCTGGTAGGGGTGGTCGCGCCGCTGCACGAGCAGGACGGCAAGCAGCCCGGCGCGGATGGTGAAGATGGCCAGGTCGACCGCCACCGCGAACGGCGGGAAGCTGACCGGATCGTAACCGCCGAGGAACTCGGACTCGCCGGGCCTGCGCATAAAAGCGCCGGTACTCATCCGACCTCCGCGCTGTCCGTGATCGCGGCCCCGAACCGGCTCCGGTTCGCCAGCACGTAGTCCGTTACCCGGGTGGCGAGGGCCAGTCGTTCGTCCAAGGTCCCGGTGAGCAGCACCCAGGAGTGCCCCGCGGCGGTCAGCGCCGTCGTGAACCACCCGGTCATCGCGGCCCGGACGGCCAGGTCCCCCTCGCGCAGCCCGTCGTCCTGCCACGGCACCCCCTCGTGCGAGGTGAGCAGGTAGACATCCCGCGGCGGCAGCGCCACACCGGCCCACGGCTGCAGCCCGCGGGCCCGCGCACCCAGGTAACGGCGCTCCCACACCGAGGTGACGAACGCGTCCGTGTCGCAGACCACCAGCGGCGAACCCGCCGCCGCGGCCTCGTTCTCCCGGCCGGTCTGCTCGGCCGCGATCGCGTCGAAGTCCTCCGGCGCCCACGCCAGTTCCTCCAGCGCCGGGCCGGGGCGGCCCGCCGCCGCGGCTTCCTGCCGGGCCCGCTGCCACTTGGTGATCGTGTAGTCCCGGCCGGCCTCGGTCACGCACCTGGTCCGGCCCCACGCGCCGCCGCGCGCCCGGTAATGCATGGCCAGCAGGGCGGCGACGGTGGAGGTGCCGGTCGACTCGGCCCCGGCTACCACGACCCGCGCGGCCAGCGCTGCCTGCGCCGGGTCGACCAGGTACTCCCAGTGTCCGGCCAGGTCGGCGCGGAGCCGGCTGGCGGACACCGGGACCGCGCGCCGGCCCGGGTCCACCGGCACGTGCTCCGCGCCCAGCCGCCCGGCCAGTTCGCCGCCGTAGTCCTCGCCGGTGAACACCGCGTCGACCGGCGGCCGCCGGTCGCGCTCCAGCGCGGCCCTGATCACCGCCATCTGGGCGGCCCAGATGATCGGGTCGCCGTAATCGACCGGCGCGTCGCAGGTGACCCCGGCCACCGTGACCCCGGGCAGTGCCCTGCACGCGGCCCGCAGCCACGCCAACCGGTCGGCCAGCGGCAGCGTCTCGCCGCGCGCCGCCATGACCAGCACAGTGACCGCGTCGCAGCCGGCCGCGGCCTCGGTGATCAGGTGCAGGTGGCCGAGATGCGGCGGGTAGAACTTCCCAAGCACAAACCCATGACCGAACGAAGCCGTCATCACGCACCCCCGGCCGTCATCACGCTCACCGGGGCAGGCGCCTGCTGGCTGGCCCGCAGCGCCCGCCGCCAGCCGGTCACCCCGGCGGCGCACAAGCCGAGGAAGAGCAGGTACACCAGCGCGGTCAGGTCCAGCCGCTTGACCACGTAGAGCGGCACGTAGATCAGGTCGGCGGCGATCCAGAAGGCCCAGTTCTCGATCTTCTTGGCGTTCAGCAGGAACTGCGCGGCCAGCGAGAGCGCGGTCGTCAGCGCGTCCCAGAACGGCGCGATGTCGTCCGCCGCCCGCAGCAGCACGGTCAGCCCCCAGGTGGCCGCCAGCACGAACGCCGCGCATCCGGCCAGCAGCCACGTCCCCGACCGGCCCACCTCGAGCCTGGCCCGGTCCCGCCCCGCATGCAGCCACTGCCACCAGCCCGCGAAGCCGAGCACGATGTAGACCACCTGCAGCCCGGAGTCCGCGTACAGCCGCGCCGAGCCGAACAGCACCAGGAAGAAGGCGCTGTTCGCGATCCCTGCACCGAAGTTGCTGATCCGGGCGAGCACGGTCAGCCACACGCTCGCCGCCCCGGTCACGAAGCCGAGCAGTTCCGCCGCCGTCACCTGGTCGTTTCCCAGCCGGAACAGCACCACGTTCAGCGGCGCCAGCAGATGAGCCAGCATGCGCCCTCCAAGTTAAAGTCAACTCGACTATAACCAGAAGGGATCGTAGGCCGCCAGCCTTGGCGGAGGCTTTTTCGTCTGGGCGGCGAAAACCTAGTCGGCCAGCCGGAACGCGAGCTGGGTCTCCCACTTGCCCAGGTCGGGCTCGTCGGCCGGGTCGGTCAGGTAGAACTCCACCCGCGCGACCCACCGGTCGCCGTCCTCGGTCGGCGACATGTCCCAGGTCAGGCCCTGCTCTTCGGCCCAGTCCAGCAGGGCCCCGGTGACCTCCGCGAGCTCGCTGGGGTGGCCCGTGTGGGTGACGGTCGCGTAGCGGCCGGCTGGCAGGACACCGGTCACCACGTGGTCATCGCCGTCCACGGCCGTCGCGACCGGAACGCCCGCCTCGATCTCGAGCTCCCGTGCCATGTCGATGACGTTGTACTTGAGGAACGGCGGCCCCGCGGGCGCCAGGCCGCGGGCGCCCAGCCAGCCGAATACCTCGCTGGTACGGGGGGCGAACGCGGCGATCCCGGCCATGCTCACCCGGGCCCTGACGGCCGCATAGGGCTGCTCGGTCCGCGTCTCGATCTCCGGCGTCTCGGTCATCTCATTCTCCCGTCGTATGAATCGGTTGCTGCAACTCGGTAACCCACTGCTCAGGGTCGGGCGACCACTCGAGGGTGACTTCACGCACGTAGCCGGCCGAGCGGTACCCGTTAGCGTCGATCCACCGGGCCAGCGCCTGGCCGGTCGGCATCACGTCGTCCATGGAGCCGTGGTGAATGATGACGGCGGCAGCCTCCACCGCCGGCAGGTCCACGACGCTGAAGCCCGGATCCCGGCCAGCCTCGGCGACGACAGGTACGGCGGCGTGTACGACGATCGCGCCCTCGCCACCGGGCGCGTCCTCGTAGTACGCGACCGCCGGACCCGCCACGGCGACCTCGGCACTGCCTATCCGCTGCCATAGTTTGCTGTACAGCGGACCGATGACCGGCGTGATGGCCTCCGGTTCCCAGCTCGCGGCCTCGGCGGTCAGCTCGCCGACCCGGACCGGCACGAGGCGCTTGACGACGACCCCGTCGGCCGGCGGGCGGGCCTCGTCCTCGATCGTCAGCAGCCGCGCCTCGACCCGGGCCAGCCGGGTCGTCTCGGCCTCGAGCAGGGCCTGGATCTCGGCCCGGCGCAGCTTGAGCATCCCGCGGAGCTCGGCCGCGCTTACCTGCTCGGCCAGGATCGACTGCACCTGCTGCAAGGTGAAGCCGAGTTCCTTCAGCGCGATGACGCGGTTCAGCTCGGCGAGCTGGCTCGCCTGGTAGAAGCGGTACCCGCTGGCCGGATCGACGCTGACCGGCCGGAGCAGGCCGATCGTGTCGTAATGCCGGAGCATCCGGACCGAGACCCGGCCATGTCGCGCGAACTCCCCGATGCTGAACATGATGTGCTCCGGTCTACCCCCTGACACGGTGTCAGGGTCAACCTCAGGTTCTGGTGGCGATGAAGTAGGCGTTGACGATGTCGCCGTCGAGGCGGTGGGCTTCGACCGAGGTGAAGCCCGCTTCGGCGAGCATCCGCCGGGCCGTCTGCTCGCCCCACATAGTGCCCAGGCCCATCCCGCCGTCGGCCAGGGACACGGTCATGCAGTGCATGCACGAGACCGTGTACAGGAACGGCGCCAGCGGGTGGCCCAGGTTGTCCGCGAGCTCGCTCGAGGCGCAGGTGTCCACGCACAGGTAGACCCCGCCCGGCCGTAGCGCCGCGGCGATCCCGGCCAGCACCAGGTCGGGACGAGCCTGGTCGTGGATCGCGTCGAAGGTGGTGATGAAGTCGAACCGGGCGGCTTCACCCAGGTTGGCGGCGTCGCACTCGACAAAAAAAGCGTTCGCCAGACCGTCACGCTCGGCCTCGGCCCGGGCCGCCGCGATCCCCGGCCCCGAGAAGTCGAACCCGGTGAACCGCGAGCGGGGGAACGTCGCCGCCATCAGGTTGACGGCGTACCCGGACCCGCACCCGACGTCGGCGACCTCGATCCCGTCCTCGAGCCGTCCGGTCAGGCCCGGCACGAGCGGCAGCGTCTTGTCGATCAGGGTGGCGTCCTGCTCGGCGCGGCTCTCCTCGCCCCTGATCTCCTGGAACTTCGGGAACGCCGAGTAGGGGACCCCGCCGCCGTGGCGGAAGCAGTCCACGATCTGGTCTTCGACCAGCGCCAGCAGCCCGATGTACTGCATCCCGGTGGCCATGTTCGCCATGCCCGCCGCCCGGGTCAGCCAGGCGGCGTGATCGGCCGGCAGCCAGTAAGTCCCGGCCGTGCCGTCGTGCTCGGTGATCCGGCCGGTGGTCATGGCCGCCAGCCACTCCCGGACGTACCGTTCGTCCAGCCCGGCCGCTGACGCGATCTCCGTGCTGGTCGCCGCGGGCAGCCGCGCCATGGCGTCGAACAACCCGGTGCGGTGGCCCACGCTCACCATCAGCGCGAGCGCGGCCTCGTTCATCAGGCCGAGCATCCGCCCGGCGAATTCCTCTGCCACGCGGGCAGGTTACATGTACAAACCGCCGTTCACCGGGTAGACCTGCCCGGTGATGTAGCCCGACTCGGGGTCGGCGAGGAACTCCACCACCCGGGCGACCTCGTTGGGCTCGCCGAGCCGCCCCACCGGGATGCGGGCGATGAGCTTGTCCATCACGTTGCCGGGCACGCCCGCGGTCATGTCGGTGGAGATGTAGCCGGGGGTGACCGTGTTCACCGTGATGCCCTTCGACGCCGTCTCCAGGGCCATGCTCATGGTCAGCCCGAACAGGCCGGACTTGGCCGACGCGTAGTTGGCCTGGCCGAAGGCGCCCGACGAGCCGATGACCGAGGAGATGTTGACGATCCGGCCGTAGCCTCGGTCCAGCATGTGCTGCAGGATGGCCCGGGACAGGTAGAACGCCCCGGACAGGTTGATGTGGATGACGTGGTCCCACTCGGCCGGGGTCATCTTGCGCATCGTCTTGTCCACCGTCACGCCGGCGTTGTTGACCAGGATGTCCAGCTGCCCGTGCTGCTCGAGCACCTCGGCGATGACCCGCTCGCAGTCCTCGTTGGAACCGATGTTGCCCTGGTGGACGGTCACGCCGTGGTCGGCGTACTTGTCGGCGAACTGCTGGGCCGCGTCGTGGTTGGACGAGTACCCGGCCGCGACGTGCACGCCCCGGTTCATCAGCCGTTCGCAGATGGCCAGCCCGATGCCGCGGATACCTCCGGTCACCAGGGCGACCTGGCCGTTCATTTCTGCCATGGTGTTACCTCCGTTCGGTTGTGGTGCGCAGGTGAGCGACTCAGCCGAACACGTACTCTCCGGGGGCGTCCGCGCGGGCCGGGTGCTTCCTGCTTCCCATGTGCGGCGGCTTGACGAGCTCGCCCGCGCGGGCGCTGGACCACTGGGTCCAGTCCTCCCACCACGAGCCGTTCTGCTTGGTGCCGGAGCGGCGCCAGGTCTCCGGGTCCCGCGGGATCGAGTGGTCCGGGTCGGTCGCCTCGTGCCAGGCCTTCGGGCCGGGCGGGTTGACGATGCCGGCGATGTGGCCGCCGCTGGACAGCACGTACCTGACCTTGCCGCCCATCAGCCCGACGGTCTTGTAGGACCCGTGCCAGGGCACGATGTGGTCGTTGATCGCGCCCACCACGTACGTGTCGTTCTTCACGTCGGCCAGCGACAGCTTCTGGCCGAGCAGTTCGAGCTCGCCTTGGGCCAGCTCGTTGCGCATGTACAGCGAGCGCAGGTAGAACGAGTGCATCGCGGACGGCATCCGGGTGCTGTCGCCGTTCCAGGCCAGGATGTCGAACGCGGGCGGCTCCTGCCCCATCAGCCAGTTCGAGACCACATAGTTGAAGATCAGGTCGTTGGCGCGCAGCATGTCGAAGGTGCCCGTCATCTGGCTCGCCTCCAGCACGCCCTTCTCGGCCATCTTCTTCTCCAGCTGCCGCACCGTCTTCTCGTCGGTGAAGGCGCCCAGGATGCCCGGCTCGCTGTAGTCGAGCAGCGTGTTGAGCAGCGTGATCGAGCCGATCCGGTCGTCGCCCTTCTCGGCCAGGTAGGCCGCGAGCATGGCCGTGAGCGCGCCGCCCAGGCACAGGCCGATGATGTCGATCTTGGGTGAGCCGGTGATCTCGGAGATGACGTCGAGCGCCTCCCGTGGCCCGTGGATGAGGTAGTCGTCCAGGGTGGTGCCGCCCATCGAAGCGTCCGGGTTGCGGTAGGAGATCGCGAACACGGTGCGCTCGTGCTTGACCGCCCACTCCAGGAAGCTGCGGTCAGGCGCCAGGTCCATGACGTAGTACTTGTTGATCCACGGCGGGCTGGCCAGCACCGGGATCGAGTGGACCTTGGGCGTCTGCGGCGCGTACTGGATGAGCTCCATCAGGTCGTTCCGGAACACGACCTTGCCCGGCGTGGCGGCGAGGTTCTCGCCGACCCGGAACGGCCGGGTGTCGACCTGGCGCGGGCGGCCGTTGTTGTTCAGCATGTCATCGACGAAGTGGCTGGCCCCGGCGACCAGGCTGGCCCCGCCGGTCTCGAACATCCGCTTCAGCGCGGTCGGGTTGGTCAGCAGGAAGTTCGTCGGCGCGAGCGCGTCCAGCAGGAAGCTGGTCGCGAGCCCGGCCTTGGCGTCGTCCACGGCGTTACCTGAGCCCGCCTCGAGCAGTTCACTGGCCAGGCGCGAGGCGGCCAGGTGGGCCTGCCGGATGGCGAAGAAGGCCGGGTTGTCGGTCCACGCCGGGTCCGCGAAGCGCTTGTCCCGTTCCGGTACGGGCACCGGCGGCGGTGCGTCCATCCCCATCCAGCGGGCCGCGGCCACCGGGCCGGCCATCGCCACGCCGGTCCAGAAGCGCATGGCCGCGGAAGCCGTCGCGGTCGGGTTCCCCGCGGCGCGGCGTAGCACGGCCAGCGTCGAGGCGCCGAGGCCAGCCGCGTCCAGCGAGGCGAGCGCGTCGGCGTCCGGGGCGAGCGCGGCCGCCGCTGCTTCCGCGGCCTGCCATGCCGATTCCTGTGCGGTCATCTGCAACCTCCTGGTTGCGGCCGGGCTAGGGGGAACCCTTCCGACGCTACTTCGCCCCGGTACGCACGTACAAGGTGCACGTCCGGCCCATCGCCTCTATGGACGCCTCGGAACCGGACGGTACATCCGCGCCTGACCGCCGGTTCAGGGCCGGAAGTCCTAACCTGACGGGACCTTTCTGCTACCGGCGGTCCCTGCCCACGGATCGGGTTTTTAACCCCAGTGGGTGAGGGGCACCGGCCCGCGGCTCAGCACGGTGCGGATGGCGAACGTGCTGTGCGCCGCGGTCACGGCCGGGATGGCCAGGATCTGGTCCAGCAGCACGCGCTCGTAGTCGGCCAGGTCCCGCACGGCCACCTCGACCATGAAGTCGTCGCCCCCGGCGACCACGTGGCAGGCCACCACGGCCGGGATCGCGGTCAGCGCCTGCTCGATCTGCTGGGACACACCCCGGGAGTGCCCCTCCACCTTCAGGCCGACGAAGGCGGTCAGGCCGAGGCCCGCCTCGGTCCGGCTGACCTCGGCCCGGTAACCCTCGATGATCCCGCTGGCCTCGAGCGCCTTGACCCGGCGCAGGCAGGCCGAGGGGGATAGCGAGATCTCCTCGGCCAGGTCGATGTTGGCGATGCGGCCGTCGCGCTGCAGTACGGCCAGGATGGCCCGGTCGATGCGGTCCCCTGATGATGGTGGCATGAAAATCAGCTTAAGGGCAATTAAGCCGCATAATGTTGCACAGTAAGCGTTCAATGGCGCAATCTTTGCCATCGGATGCGGCATGTTTTCGTCGATGATTGTTCCATGAGCACCTCACCAGGGCAAACCCTTCCGCTGTCGGTCCCGCGAGCCACCGCGCTCTATATCGGAGCCCTGCTCGGCCCTGGCCTCCTGCTGCTGCCCGGCCTGGCCGCCCAGCAGGCCGGCCCGGCCTCGATTATCGCCTGGGTGGGGCTGCTCGGCTTGTCCGCGATCTTGGCCAAGGTGTTCACCGGGCTCGGCCAGGCCGTGCCGGGTGCGGCGGGCGCGGCCGGTTACGCCGCGGCCGGTCTCGGCCGCCGGGCCGCGGCCATGACCCGCTGGTGGTTCCTGGCCGGCGTCATCGCCGGGGCGCCGATTGTCTGCCTCATCGGGGCCGGCTACGTGACCGTCCTGACCGGCGGCGGCCCGCTGCTGCGCGGCGCCGTCGCGGCCGGGCTGTTGCTCGCGGTCCTCGGCCTGGCCGTCGGCGGGGCCCGGGCCAGCGCGGTGGCCCAGTTGCTCCTGGTCGGGCTGCTGATCGCCGTGGTGGTGACCGCGGTGGCCGGCTCGGCGCACGCGGCCCGCCCGGCCAGCTGGACCCCGTTCGCCCCGCACGGCTGGCTGTCCGTCGGCCGGGCCGCCTCCACCCTGATGCTCTCGTTCGTGGGCTGGGAGGCCGTGGCCCCGCTGACCGGCCGGCTGCGCGCGGGCCAGCTGTCCCGGGTCATCGGGATCGCGTTCACCGTGACCGCGGTGCTCTACCTGGGCCTGGCCGTCGCCACTGTCAGCTGCCTGGGCCAGGGCGCTGACCTGTCCGTCCCGCTCGCCGACCTGCTCCAGCTGGCCGTCGGCCCGCCTGGCCGGGCCATCGCCGCGGCGGCCGCGCTGATCCTGACGACCGGCTCGGTCAACGCCTACCTGTCCGGGGCGGCTGAGATGCTGCGCGAGCTCGCCGCCGTAACCAGCCAGAAGAGCCAAAACAGGCCGAACGGAGTGGGTCGCCTGCCCCGCCCGTCCGTCAACCTGTTCCTCGGCTTCATCGCCCTGGCGGGCCTGGCCGTCATTGTCCTCTCGGCCCTGCGGCTGGCCGACATCACCGTCCTGGTCAGCGTGCCGACCACGATGTTCCTGTGCGTCTACCTCAGCTGCACGGTGTCGGCCACCCGGCTGCTGACCGGCAAGACCCGGGCCTGCGCCGCCGTGGCGGTGCTGGCCGTGCTCGCGATCCTGGCCTTCTCCGGCTGGACCGCCCTGCTCGCCGCCGCCGTCACCGTCACCGCCGTCACCGCCGTCACCGCCGCCCGGCCGCGCCTGGGGGTTACCCCCCACCGCAAGATGGGTGGCAGGCTGCTCCCGCCGGATCCCTCCCTTCCGTAGCGTCGATGCCCATGCGAATCAAACGACTGACGCCGGCCTTCGCCGCTGCCCTGGTCGCTACGGGCTGCGCCTCGGCCGCCACGAGCGCAACGGCTACCGCGAGCACCACGCCGGCCGCTGCGGGCACCGGGAACACGCACATGACCCTGTACAGCATCGACAGCGACGGGCCGAGGTTCTCTGCGATCATGACCGGCGCGGTCGGCGACCACGGGCAGGCGGTCAGCGTCTACCCTGACGGGCGGGTCGACCCGCAGCACGACAGCGACCTGAGCGTGCGGCTGGCCCGCGGCTCGTTCCTGCTCGACGGGGCGGCCCTGGACCAGCGGGTCGTCACCGCGTTCCGTCACTGGGCCGGAAACCCGGCCACCTGCTCGGGGCATATCTCCGTGACCGCGCCGGTCCCGGTGGTGCCCGGCTCGGGGACCGGCTCGTACCGGGGCATCAGCGGCGGCTTCACGCTGACCACCACCGTTGACGAGATCGACGTGAAGTCGGGCTGCACCGCCACCGGCACGTTCCTCGCGCAGGTCATCGTCATCACCGGCGCCGGAACCGTCCGGATGGGATAGCGCGGGCCGTGGAACCCTACGCTGGGATCGTGCTGCAGGACGTGTACGCCTGGCTGCGCCGCCGTCCACGGGCGGCGGACGGCCTGCTCGCCGCGCTCCTGCTGGCCGCCAGCGCGGGCCAGCTCAGGATCTCCCCGCTCAGCGCGGCCCTCGCGGCCACCGCCGTCAGTGCGCTGGTCGCGGCCACCGTGGTGCTG
>JBEKJP010000211.1:0-10542 GCA_050011155.1 Streptosporangiaceae bacterium | reverse complement strand
TCCGCGAAGCCCGTCGGCACTCCGGTGATCCCTCCCGCCCCCATGGCCTCGATCGAGCCCAGGGCCTCGGGCAGCATCTCCGCCAGGCTGCGGCTGGGGGCGGCCGGGGCAGGCAGGCGGACGCGGCCGGCCCGCGGCATGCTGCTCCGGGGGCCCTGCCCTGCCAGGGCCTCGGCCGTGAGGCGTCGCGCACCCGGATGCTCCGCCCACGCCTTGATCCCGTGGAGCGCTGCATCGACGGCGTCGTCGCCGTCTTCCCCGTCCAGATACCGCATGCCTCCGAGTATGCGCGAATTGCAAGCGCTCCCGGGCGATATCTCCAGATCGCAGGTCCGGCCGTGCCCGTTAGGTCCCGTAACTTCACCGAGGCATCTGACCTGCAATTTCGCTTCGGCGCGGCGTGCTTAGTGGCGGTCACGGTAGTTCTCAGGGGTTCTCGATCAGGTCAAGGACGGCATCGCCTGGGTTGCGTGCCTGCGCCTGCTGCAGCTCGGCCGGGGTGAACTCGGCGAGGATGTCCTCGCGGATGGCGATCCAGGCGGGCCGTGGCGGTCCCACCATGCTTCTTCGGCGAGCTCGCGCCGCCGCTGGCCCAGGGCGTCGAGCAGGCCGAAGAGGCGGGGAAGGTGGTCACGGGTGACCAGGCAGTTCCCGCAGTGGAAGCAGTCCAAGAAGGTGATCTCGCAGGGTCGGCCAGTGGTGAGGTGCTCGTCATGGTTGGTGCAGGCCGTCCATCCGGTGTCCAGCTCGCCGCTGGTGGCCCTGTGGGCAGTCCCGGGGTCAAGGCCGGATCCTCCAGCCGGTCCTGCCCGGCCGGCCCGGGCAGGACCCGGGGGCCACCCCCGGCGGTCCGGGCAGCACGCTCATGGGCCAGGCGTGCTGCCTGCTCGGCATCGGTGAGTGCCTCGCCGAGGACCTCCTCGGCCCAGGAGATGATGACCGGGTCGCCGCTGAGGTAGTTGCGGAACAGGACGGGCAGCGTATTGTGGCCCGGCGGGCGGGAACGAACAAGAACGCGATCTACCGGCGCTGGCCCAGCCGCGTCGCGCTCGGCATCGCCGCCTACAGCCAGATGGCCGCCGCGGATATCAGCCCGCCGGATATCAGCCCGCCGGATATCGGCCCGCCGGACACCGGCTCGCTGCGCGGCGACGCGCCGGAGATGCTCAGGCGGCCAACAGCACCTGGTCATCGCCGTGCGGGGAGATCTGCGCGGACTGTTCGCGGCGGCCGAGATCCCGAGCGCCAGGCATGCCGCAGCCACGACGCGGACACTCCGCAAGCCAGGAAAGATGAGACCTGAGCGCGACCACCGACGGTAGCCGAAAGGGCGCTGGTGCTCAGAAAGACAAGCCACTGCGCATGTAGTGCTCAGGTAGGGCACCGAATGCTCACCTAGATCGGTTCCCCGCAAATGTGTCAGGATCCTGTCACAGCGGTGAAGGCGCCGTCGGACAGGACCGGCACCAGCTGGCACGCGTCGATCTCCACGGCTATAGCCACATCCTCGCCGAATCCACCTTCGGTAAGCTCCCGCCCCGAGACGGATCCAGCCACTGCCACCGCCACATCGGCGGTGCCCTCGAAGCAAGCGCGGGCAGCTTCAGCCTCGGGGGAGAGGCGCCCGGCCCCGGCGGCCCGCAACGCGGAAAGGATCGCCCCGGCGCCCAGCAGGTCCTCGAGGGCGGGGCGCAGGCTGCCGTCGGGCCAGCGCTCACCCCCCGCGATGACCGTGACCGGCCCGGCGGAACCGCGTTCCCGCAGGTAACGCCCCACCACGACAGCGTTCCGCAGGCAGCCCGCGATCACGGCCACCCCACTCCGCGGCCGACTCGTCACGCCAGGCGCAGGGGTAGACCCGCGTCCCGGCCTCCGCCGCCACCGTGACCGAGGTGCTGAACGACAGGACGTCCACGACCACCAGGCACGAACTCGACGACGCCAGCGCGGCCGCCCAGGCCAGCCCCCACTCGAACCGAACGTCGTACGGCCCCCGCCTCACCCCGCCCCGCCGAACCGCTCGGTCAGGACCCGCCCGGCCGGGTACCCCAGCGCGACCAGGCCGGTCGCGACCGTCTCCACGAAGCTGGTCGGCCCGCACACGTACGCGAGGGGGCCGCCGGAGACCGGCCAGGCCACTTCGGCCAGCATCGGCTGGTCCACCCGCCGGGCGTAGCCCGTCCAGGTCGGCGGCTGCGACCGGGTCAGCGTATGGATCACCTGCACACCCGGGCCCGGGAACTCGAGCTCGCTCGCGTAGATCACGTCTTCCCAGCTCCGCGAGGAGTAAAGCAACCGCACCGGAACGTCGCTCCCGGCCAGCGAACGCGCCCGCAGCATCGAGCGCAGCGGGACGATGCCGGAGCCGCCCGCGGCCAGCAGCAGCGGCCCGCCGTACGCGGGCTCCCACACGAAGTACCCGCCGATCGGCCCGCGCACCTCCATCAGGTCACCTGGCCGGGCCTCCTGAGTCAGCCAGGAGGACACCTCGCCGTCGTCCACCCGCTCCACCGTCAGAGCCAGCGGCTCGCCGGGTGCCGATGCGATCGAGTAAGCCCGTTCGGCCTGATATCCGTCTTCGGCGGTCAGCCGGACGTCGACGTGCTGCCCCGAGCGGTGCCCCGGCCACTCCCGCACGTCGAAAAGCAATGTACGGGCGCGGAAAGTCTCCGAGCTGACCGCCGCCACGGTAGCGACCTGCCAGGTGCTCAGTCGCCCGCGTACCGCTGCTCGCGCCATGGGTCCCCGTACATGTTGTAGCCGAAGTTCTCCCAGAAGCCGGGCTGGTCCGCCGCCAGCAGCCGCAGCCCGCGCACCCACTTGGCGCTCTTCCAGAAGTACAGGTGCGGGACCAGCAGCCGGGCCGGGCCGCCGTGCTCGGCGCCCAGCGGGCCGCCGCCGTAGCCGAACGCCACCCAGGCCTGCCCGCCCAGCAGGTCCGCCACCGGCACGTTGGTGGTGTAGCCGCCGTCGCAGAACGCCAGCGCGTACGGGGCGTCGTGTTCCATCCCCTCGAGCAGCACGTCGAGCGACACGCCCTCCCAGGCCGTGTCCAGCTTGGACCAGCGGGTCACGCAGTGGATGTCCGTGGTCAGCTTCTCCGCGGGCAGCGCCCGGAACTCCTCCCAGGTCCAGCTTCTCGGTGAGCGCCCGCCGGCGATCGAGAACGTCCACCTCGACAGCGCCGTGCGCGGCGTCGGCCCAGCCGACAGGACCGGGAAATCAGTCGTGAGGTACTGCCCCGGCGGGATCCGGCCCGTAGAACCGGCCGGGCCCGTAAGACCCGCCGAGCGCTTGCGGTGGAAGCCCCGCGTGACCGGGCTGCCGCGCGGAACCGGGCTCATGATCAGCAGGCTACAGAAGTCACGCTGAGACAAGCAGGTACACGTTCAGCCCGACGATCAGCGTGGTGACCAGGCCCGCGGCCGCTATCACCGGCTTGCGGTTCACCAGCGGCCCCATCAGCTTGCGGCGGCTGGTGAAGATCAGCAGCGGGATCAGCGCGAAGGGAATGCCGAAGGACAGGAAGACCTGGCTCAGGACCAGCGCCTTGGAGGGATTGAAACCCACGCCGATCACGATCAGGGCCGGGATCATCGTGATGGCGCGGCGGGCGAAGACCGGGATCTGCCGGTGCAGGAAGCCCTCCATGACCACCTGGCCGGACATGGTGCCCACGCAGGAGGAGGCGATCCCCGAGGCGAGCAGCGCGATGCCGAAGACCGTGCCGCTGTGGCCGCCCAGGAAATGGTTCAGGCCGCCGAAGACCTGCCCCAGGTCGTTGCCCACGCCGAACAGGCCGCGCGCGTGGAACACCGCGGCGGCGGTGGCCAGCATGGCCAGGTTGATGATCCCGGCCAGCCCCATCGCGATCGAGATGTCCACGATCTCGTACCGGAAGATCCGGCGCCTGGCCTGCGGATTGGCCCCCACGATGCGCTTCTTGGTCAGCGCGGAGTGCAGGTAGATCACGTGCGGCATCACGGTGGCGCCGACGATGCTGACCGCGAGCAGGGCCGAGTCGCCGCCGGCCAGCTGCGGGACGAACAAGCCGTGCGCCACCGCGGACCCCGACGGCCGGCTCTTCAGCAGGTCCAGGCCGAACGCGAAGACGATCACCGCCACGAACCCGGTGATCGCCGCCTCCAGCCGCCGGAAGCCCCACACCTGCAGGCCCAGGATGATGAACGCCGCCACCGCGGTGAGCAGCGCCGAGGCCCACATGGACAGCCCGAAGACCAGGTGCAGGCCGAGCGCCGCGCCGACGAACTCGGCCAGGTCGGTGGCCATGGCGATCGCCTCGGCCTGCAGCCAGAGCACAACCACCAGGCCGAACGGGAGATGGTCCCGGCACAGCTCAGGCAGGCTTCTCCCGGTGGCGATACCGAGCTTGGCGCTCAGTGTCTGGATCAGCATGGCCATCAGGTTCGCGGCCAGGACGACCCAGAGCAGCATGTAGCCGAACTGCGAGCCGCCCGCCATGTTGGTGGCGAAGTTACCCGGATCGACGTAGGCGACCGCCGCGATGAACGCGGGGCCCAGGAACGGCAGCACCGCCCGGACCCCGCGGCGTTCACCGGACAGGGCCCGCTCGGCCGCGTTGATGATCCGGGCTTCGCCCGGCAGGGCGTCCTCGCCCAGCGTCACCTGACGGTCGAGCGGGTCCGAGGTGAGCGCCGCGTCAGCCAAGAGGAATCAGCCGACCGACGGGCCGAGACCCAGCGACTGCGGGGTGCTCGAGTCCGGCGACGGCTGGTACAGGCCCTCGTCCAGCGAGCCGTACTCGGTCATCAGCGCCGCGCTGCCGCCCCACGGCGTCTGCTCCTCGGCGACCAGGGTGTTGGTCGTGAGCAGCAGGCCCGCCACCGACGCGCCGTTCTGCAGCGCCGAACGGACCACCCGGAGCGGGTCGATGATGCCCATCTCGATCATGTTGCCGTGCCGGCCCTCCAGCGCGTCGAAGCCGTCGTCCGGGCTCATCGCCCGGCTCTTGGTCACGACGTCCGTCGCATCGTACCCGGCGTTGGACGCGATCAGGTGGGCCGGCTCGCTCAGCGCCCGCCGGACGATGTCCACGCCGGTGGCGTAGTCGCCGGTGACGTCGAGACCCTCGAGCACGCCCTCGGCGTGCAGCAGCGCGGAGCCGCCGCCCGCGACGATGCCCTCGGCCATGGCGGCCCGGGTGGCGGACAGCGCGTCCTCGACCCGGTGCTGCAGTTCCTTGAGCTCGGCGTTGGTCGCCGCGCCGACGCTGATCACGGCCACCCGGCCGGACAGGGCGCCGATCCGCTCGTTCAGCACGTCCTCGTCGATGCCGAACTGCGCCCGCCCTAGCTCCGAGCGCATCTGGGTGAGCCGGAACTCCACCGCTTCCTTGCTGCCCGAGCCGCCGATGATCGTGGTGTTATCCGCGGTCACCCGCACCTGCGAGGCCCGGCCGAGCTGAGCCACCGTCATCGTCTCGAGCGTGAAGCCGGAGTGCTTGCTGTAGACGTCGCCGCCGGTCAGCGCGGCGATGTCCTCCAGCTTGCGCAGCCGCCGGTCGCCGAACCCGGGCGCCCGCACCGCGACGCACTGGAAGATCCGGTTGACGTGGTTGTGCACCAGCATGCTCAGCGCGGTGCCCTCGACGTTCTCCGCGATGATGATGAGCGGGCGGGGCGCGCGCATGATCTTGTCGAGCAGCGGCATCAGGTCCTGGACCTTGGTGATCTTCTCGCTGCACAGCAGGATGTAGGGGTCGTCGACGATGGATTCCAGCGCGGCCGGGTTGGTCACCATGTACGGCGACAGGTAGCCGTTGTCGAACTCGAAGCCCTCGACGAAGTCGACCCGCATGCCCGGGGTCGGCGCTTCCTCCACGGTGACGATGCCGCCGTCGCCCACGGTGAACAGCGCCTTGGCGATCACGCGGCCGACCGCGTCGTCGTCGTTGGCCGAGATCGCCGCGACCCGGGCGTAGTCTTCCTCGGTCTTGACCGGGTGCGCGACCCCGCGCAGGTACTCCACCAGGTGCCCGACCGCCACGTCGATGCCCCGCTTGACCAGCACCGGGTTGCCGCCCTTGGCGATGGCCTCCATGCCCTCGTGGATGATCGCCTGCGCCAGCACGGTCGCGGTGGTGGTGCCGTCGCCGACGATGTCGTTGGTCTTGATGGCGGCTTCCTTGACCAGCTGCGCGCCCATGTTCTCGAACTGGTTCTTCAGGTGGATTTCCCGCGCGATCGTAACGCCGTCGTTGGTGACCACGGGCGTGCCGGTGATCTTCTCCAGGATGACGTTGCGCCCCTTGGGGCCGAGAGTCGACTTGACGGCCTCGGCCAGCTGGTCCACGCCAGCCAGCAGCAGGCCGCGAGCTTCAGTGCCGAAGCGCAGTTCCTTGGCCATGAATGACTCCTAAGGGACGAGGATGGCGCGGCCGCGAACCCGGCCGGCGTCGAGGTCGGCGAAAGCGTCGGGCGCGGCGTCGAGCGGATAGGTCTTGGTGTGCAGCGTGACCTTGCCGTTCTGCGCCAGCACCATCAGCTCGACCAGGTCGTTGTAGGTGCCGACGATGTTGCCGATGATGTTGCGCTCGGTGGAGATGATGTCCAGGGTCGGGATCTCCAGCTGGCCGCCGTAGCCGATGACGTAGTACGAGCCGGCCGGCCGGGTCATGTTCCAGCCGTCCATCTCGGCGCCCTGCTCGGCCACGAAGTCGAGCACGACGTGCGCGCCCTGGCCGCCGGTCAGGTCCTTCACCGCGTCGACCTGCGAGCCGTCGCCGACCACGGTGTGGCTGGCGCCGAGCTCGGACGCCAGCTTGAGCGCGTCCGGGTTGCGGTCCACCACGATGACGTTCGTCGCGGTCAGCGCGGCCAGGCACTGGATGCCGATGTGGCCCAGGCCGCCCGCGCCGATCACCACGGCGGTGGTGCCGGGGTAGAGCAGGGGGAGGGCCTTGCGCACCGCGTGGTAGGCGGTGATGCCCGCGTCGGCCAGCGCCGCCACGTCCTTGGGCTGCGTCTCCGGGTTCAGCTTGATGCAGGCCCGGGCCGAGGTCAGCAGGTACTCGGCCATGCCGCCGTCCCGGGAAAGACCGGGAAACTCGCTGTTCTCGCAGTGCATGTCGTCGCCGGCCCGGCAGGCGTGGCAGAGCCCGTCGGTCGGGGTGGGGTGCAGGATGACCGTGTCGCCGACCGCCACGTTGGTGACGGCCGAGCCGATTTCGTGCACCCAGCCCGCGTTCTCGTGGCCGAGGATGTAGGGCAGCGGCGTGCCCATGGCCGCGTCCCACTGACCTTCGATGATGTGCAGGTCGGTCCGGCAGACGCCGGCCCCGCCGATCTTCACGATGACGTCGAGCGGTCCGCTGATCTTCGGCTCGGGTACGTCGTCGATGACCGGCTGGGTATGGAATTTATGCAACCGGACGGCCTTCATGGGTCCTCCTCAGCGAGGTCTTCAGATTGGGGAAGCTGGTACCTGTGCGCCAGCATGCCCCGGCAGATACCCGAGTTGGCCTCGATGCTCACCCGGGTGAGCTTGGCCTTGCGCAGGTGCAGCGGCACCGAGTCCGCCGCCACCGGCGCGCCGGTCACCGGGTCGATGAGCAGCGGGGCGTCGTCGTCGGCCGGGAGGCCGAGCTCGGCCCGCCGTTGCCGCAGCCGGTCCAGAGCGCGAGACGGCGGCACCTCGCCCAGGTTCATCGCGAGCAGTGCCGCCGGATCCGTTCCCGCTGTCAGCAATGGCCTGGCCACCTGGTCAGTGCCGGCCATCACCGCCTTGCGCAGGAAGTCAGCCCGGAGCCCGTGCAGTTCGCCGACCGCCTCGCCGTCGAAGGACTGGACGAAGCCGGCCTGGGCGGCCACGCCGCCGTTGATCGCGTCGGAGGCGAAGTGATCCTCCAGGATCACCTCGGCGTGCCGCACGCCCGGTAGCGCCGAGACCGCGTCGTAGGCGTCGGCGACCATCAGGTAGGCGAAGTTGGGGGCGCAGAAATACGTGGGTAGCCGCAGCCGGACCTGGGCGTCCCCGGCCGCGGAGACGGCGCACGAAGCCACGAACCCGAGCGAGGTGATCGGCTCGTCCAGTTCGGGGTCGCGCACCGTCTCCAGCGCCTTCAAGGCAGCCTCGGTCCGCCTGGAAACAACAGGGGCCGGGGCGGGGGTCATGCTCCGGCGACCAGCTGGGCGTCGTCCTGGGCGGCCGGCGTGCCCGCGTCCGCGGGCAGCTGGAACTCCTTCGGCACCTCGATGTCGTAGAGCCGGGCCGCGTTCAGGCCGAGGATCTTCTTCTTGCCGGCCACGCCCAGGCGCGGGTAGTCGGCGAACTCCTCGCGGTCTGGCATCTCCCAGTTCACGAAGCCCTCGACCTGCCACTTCGGCTCCCAGATGCCGTAGTCGCTGCCGAAGGTCATCTTGTCCTCGCCGACCCAGAACAGCAGCTCGCCCATGACCTTGGCGAAGAAGTTCGGGCGGGCGTGCATGAGGCCGCCGATGACCACGGACAGGCCGGCGTAGACGTTCGGCTCCTGGGTGGCCATGAAGCAGAAGTCCTCGATCCGCGGCAGGCCCACGTGCTCGACGATGAAGTTGAGCCCCTGGAAGTCGGTCGCGGCGTGGTCCACGTCGGAGACGTCGAAGGCGTCCTTGTCCAGCGGCCAGATCGTCGGGCCCTTGTGCACGTGGATGTTCTTGATGCCGAGGTTCTGCGCGGCCTCGAGGAAGCGGTACGTTCCCGGGTCGCTCAGCTTGTACCCGCGCGAGCCGTTGTTCCACTCCGCGGTGTAGAGCTTGACGCCCGTGGAGCCGTATGTCTCGACGTTGCGCTTAAGCTCCTCCAGGCCCATGTCGCCATCGCGCGGGTCGAAGTTGGTGTTGTAGATGAACTTCCCCGGGTGCTTCTTCCCCATCTCCGCGTTGCGCTCGGTGGTGTTGAAGCCCTCCGTGTACCACTCTTTCAGGTTCGTCGGCTGGAAGATGGCCACGTCCACGTGCCCGTCCTCGAAGACGTCCTTCATCAGGTCGTCTTCGGAGTACTTCTGGAAGTGCTCGATCGACCAGTGCGTCTCGGGCGGCCCCAGGCCCTGGTAGGCGTGGAAGCATTCGATCCAGCCCTTGGCGTACTGCTCGGCGCCGGGGACCCAGTTGTCCGGCGCGGCATTCCAGTAATGCATGTGCGAATCGACGATGAAGTACTTCTCGCCGTTGTGCTCGTACAAGGCGCCTCCTTGGGAGAACCGTCGGAGAATCAGATATTTCCGTTCGTACCCGCGCGGCCCCGGGCTGTCTAGAGCTCCGGAGCCGCGCGACGTTCAGTTGGTCAGGACCGGGCGGTCAGGTCGAAGTCGAGGTACTCGGCCGCGTCCTCCGGGTTGGCGAACATGATCGTCCGGTCGTCCAGGTGGATCATCCGGCCGTAGTGCGTGGACATGTTCTCCTCGAACTGCGCGGCGTCGTAGTAGCCGGGCTCCTCGCCGAGCGCCTCGGAGATCTCGTCGTAGTCGAAGTCCATCCGGCCCACCGCGTCGACGCGGATCATGGACGGCAGGTACGTGACCTTCACGTTCGGCAGCTTGGCCATGACCTGGGCGACGACGGCCCCGACCTGGTTGTTCATCAGGGTGACGCCGGCCATGTTCGAGGCCGTGTTGTCGGACTTGAACGGGCTCTCGGGGTGCTGGTAGGCGGTCACTGGCCGATCTCCTTCGGTGCGTCCAGGTTCAGGTCGTTGAGAATGCCCGCGAACCGGCTCTTCGCCGCGTCCAGGCCGTCCTCGAAACGCGGCGGCTTGTGCTCGGGCTGCGACCAGATCGGCTGCAGCGTCCGGGCGGCGGTGATGGCGCGGGCGGTCCAGGTGGACAGCCAGCCCTGCAGGAGGTCCTTGTTGTGGTCGGCGAACTCACGGTCGTTGGTGAGCAGGTGGAACATCGGCTTCGTGTAGCGCAGGTCCCGCTCGGCGTAGTCGTACTCCTCCGCGCCGATGACCGTGGGGGTCACGAAGTCGCCGTTGCGCGGCGCCGACTGCTGCACCAGGCCGCTGCGGAACAGCTCACCGACCAGCGGCTCGAACACGACGTTGGCCGCGAAGATGGCCTCGCACCAGTCGTCGATCGCGGTCAGCTGCTCGGCCACCTCGCGGACGCCCTGCCAGTTCGGGTCGTTGTTCCACGCCTCCAGGTGCGCGGCCCCGTCGAAGCCCTCGATCTCCTCGGTCAGGGTCAGGTTGTACAGCGCCAGGTCCTGAGCCGAACGGATCCGGTGCATGCTGTTCACCGCGATCGCGTTGTTGTGCATGTTGGTGGGGGCGCGCCGGTTCGCGTTGGCGAACAGGTACAGGCCGAGCCCGTGGTCCACGTGCATCCACGCGCCGACGTGCGACTCCACGAACCGCACCCAGTTCTGGTTCCACTGCTCGAAGGCCTTGGACTGCCTGGCCGCGTCGACGTTCTGGTTGAGCTGCCGGACGACGTTGGAGTTGTACCGGTAGAAGGTGAGCTCCCACTCCTCGTTCGGGTCGCGGAACTCGTGCCAGCCGGTCGCGGGCCAGTCGTAGCCCTTG
>JBEKJP010000210.1:0-14206 GCA_050011155.1 Streptosporangiaceae bacterium | reverse complement strand
TCATCAGTCGGGCTCCTCGCGGCATGAACGGCTGACCCCGGCTATTGCCGGAGCGTCTCAACCGCCTCGCGGATCGCGTGCTCGTAGGGCACGCGGCCGAATACGAAATCGCCGAATCCCTGGTAGTCCCGCGCCGGGCGGTGGGGTTACGCGAAGCTCGTCCAGGTCACCGTCTCGGCACTGGTGATGATGCGGGCCTCGAGCGGCCAGCAGCCGGCCTCACCGCAGTCGCAGGCAAGCAGCCAGGCATAGCCCGGCCTCGGCCACTGCTCATCCTCCTGCCCGAGGAAGTACCGGGACAGATCACCAAAGCGGAAATAACCGGGCACCAGGCCCGCGTACCCGCCCGATGGCGAGTAGCCCTGGCGGGATTCAAACCCGGCGACCAGTTCAGGAAGAGGGCGCCCGTCAACGAACGGCATGAGCATCAACGGGGCGCTGATCCCACCGGTCACGCGAACGGCCAGCGACGATCTCACAGACACAGCCTCTCACAAGGCGGCGCACCCTCTCTCCCGCTCATCGCGGCGTGTGAGTGTGATGCATAGCGCGCGACTCAGGGCCTGCGGAAGGATGCTGACATGGGCGAGCAGACGATTCTAGAGATAGGAACGATCAAGCTTGACTGGAGCGACTGGGTGCCGTGGCGCGACGTATCGGCCGACAACCGGGGTGGAGCAGGAGTATCCATCCCCAACATGATCGCTGGCGTCTATGAGGTCCGCTCAATCAATAACCATGTTGACGACCGCATATACATCGGCAAAGCGGGAGACTTGCGGCTACGCGTGCGTCAAGGCCTGGTGAAAGGCAAGCTGCCGCACTCTGGGGGGAGGCACATCCGGGAGCAGGAGGACGTGTCGAGGCTGGTAGTCCGGTGGGCGGCTACCAGCAGGCCTGCTGCCGCTGAGGAAGAGTTGCACCGGGCTTATCGCGCCAGATTCGGGCGCCTGCCAACGTACGTACTCAACAGCTGACGACTGCGTTCACATCGACCGAGAACGCGTATATCACCAGCAAGGCCCTATCCGACTCCTTGTGCCATCCGAAGAATGATTGAATACCTTAAAAGTCTGCTGATATAGCAGAAAAGAGATCTAGGAAACCAGAGACCTCGGCAGAATGCACGGCGGCAGCTACAGCGGACACTGGCCGCGGCAAATCCGGCGGACAACCTGGACACCGGGCGGCATCTAGGCCAAGATCGCAGCGTGGCAGGAAAAGTCGAAAGTGCGGTCCGCGCAGCTATCATGCCCGGCGATGTCCTGGCCACTCCATCTGGCCGGGGCCAGTTCACCATCTCCCGGTACACGACCGACTCGCTTGTCCTCCTGCTGGGCGAGAAGGAAGCATGGACGCCGCTGGCCTGGCGAGCTCTGGAAGAGATACCCGATTTCCTGCGCGGTCGTGACTGGGTACTCATCGGCAGCGTGTACTCCACCGAGAGCCGCCAGGGAAGCCTCGATGAGCACCTGAAAAGGTACCTGAAACGAGCTACAGCAGGCTGGGTGGCGGTGGTGCTCGAGAAATCATCAGTGATCACGATCGATCGATCGAGGCCAGCGCGGATCAAACTGCGCTCAGGCTGGTGAGAGTGGGAAAGCAGCTGAAGAGCCCGGCACCTTGCGGCAAAAGAGTGCACCCAGCTGTGTCAGCAACTCAGCGGGCCTACGGTGGGCTTATGGCAGATGTTCTTCATTACAAGTACTTGCCGTTCACGGCTGATCAGCTGCGAGAACACTTCGCGCCCGTTCTTGGCTCTGGTGAGAGGGACCGGCACCTGCGGTACTACCTGGCCAGCGTTGAAGAGGCGAGAAAATATGACGAGCTGATCCGCCGCGGGGATAAGCCGACGCCGGCGCAGACGCGGCTGGGCCGGCAGATGGAGAAAGACGAACGGTTCTGGCTGGCCACGGCCCTGATGAGCCTGTATCAGTCCCCACCTGGCTTCCCGCGCTGGGAGGACGCGCTGGCCGGCGCCCTGGACCTGTTCTTCGAAGTCAATCTCCCCTCGCCTGGCCGCTACCGCGCCTGCTCGGTGACCATCTGGGCGAGCGCGCCCCGATCCCTTACCTCAAAGAGCAGGCGAAGGCGCGGGGGCGCGGCTGGAAGGAGCGACGAGGGCCGACGCCATGCTGCTCGCTCCCGGGACCGGAGTAGCGGTCATCTTCGAAGCCAAGGTGCTCTCCGATATCTCGACTCACGTCACCTTCGACCTCGCGCGCAACCAGCTCGCGCGGAGCATCGACGTCATGCTGGAAGGGAACCCGGCGCCGACTGCCCCGCTGAGCCTCCGCAAGCCAGAACGGACTTTCCTGGTCCTGCTGACACCCGCGCTCACGCAGCCCGGACGAGCCGAGGACGCGATCAGCAAGAGCAGGCTCTACGGCTGGCTCATGCCGGCCTACAAAGACCCGGACAGCTCCCTGCTCCGCCAGCACCTATCCCACCGCAGCGGCTCCGAGCTGGCCGGAGCCGCCGAACGACTGGGCTGGGCGAGCTGGGAAGACTGCCACTCCGTGACCCCGGGTGCCTGGTCGTGGCTTACAGCCACCCCGGGGACCGGGTGACGATGCGACCAATTCGATCCATCCATCACATGGCCTCTTCGCGGCAGAAGAGTACGCGGTCTCCCGGCGTGCAGGAGAATTGCATAAGCACGAACGTGATCCTGCCGTCCTCGACGATGCCCTGACGGCCCGTTCCTTAATTCGCTAATTCGCTCCTTTGAGGCCTGGAGGTGCCAGTGTCAGACTTGCCGTCCATCCTGAGCGCGAAGCGGCCGTTAGAGCTGAGGGCTGTCGCTATCTGCTTCTTCCAGAGGTCGATATAACCGCGCGCGGAGCCTATGTTAGGCGCGCCTCGGGAATACTTGGCATTCCAGAGTTGGTAGGTACATAACAGGATATTCTGAATAGTGATCGATCTATCCCTTTCTGCTCGCCGCATGCAGTATTCGGCGGGAAGGGTGTGGTCATTGCGGGGATCGGCACGCGGCGGTCACTCAGCACCCATGACGGCCAGGCCGGCTTGCTGCTCGCGAGTAAACCGGAGCTAATTAGGGTTCGCCTGGATATCGCCGCTGGCAATAGGACTCCGTTCCGGTCCTGCCAGGAGTGTTGCCGCGTGTCGACGAGAAAAGTGGACGGCACACGACAGGGCCGCCGACCTTTCCGGGCAGCCGATCAGGCGTCGGCCAATCCCCGGCGACCTTTTCAACCAGTGCCACCGAGTTGCTAATGACCAGGTCAAATGCTGCGACCTAAATTTCGCTCCCCAGATTGTTCACCGACGAGAACACCGACGTGATCGCCGCCGCTGCCTTGGCGGGCAGCCGGGATAACGGCGGTCGGGCGGGGTCCCTCCGCATCGGGTGGCCCGCAACGCTCGCCATCGAACTCGTACTCGCCGCGGCAGGGGATGACGTACTCTCCGGCTGCGGCTCGAAGCAGGCGGTCAAGAGGGACGCTCTCGGCGTCCGTGCCGCGCAGACTGGAGCAGCCAGTACCAGGCCTTCGGCGGTAGCCGCAGGGGTTTCGAACTGCGCGGTGCTGATGGTAACCGCAGGCCGACGTCGGCTCTGATGCGCATCTCAGGTCAGGCCTCTTCCTCGGCAGCGGGAGCCGGGAGGCGCGCCGTCTGTGGCGGCTAGGCTTCCCCGACGATCTGGCTGTGTCCGTGGGTGAGGCCTAGCTTGCCTGCGGCGGTGTAGAGCAAAAAGGCCAGCAGGACGGAGTTCATGGCGGGGATGCCGATGTGCACCCAGTATCCCGCCGCAGCGGAGATGCCCCAGGCGAACAGGCAGGCGGGGATCCACCTGGGCGGCTGGTCCGGCAGTTCTTCGAGATGGCGAGAGGCGTCGAGCCTGCCGCGCCAGGTCCTCACGGCGAAATACTCCGCGATCATGATGCCCGCGACCGGCGGCACGACGACCCCGATCACGGTCAGGAACGATACGAACTTGCCGATGATGCCGACCGCGGACAGGACCGAGCCTGCCGTTCCCAAGACGATGGTGACCGCAGTACGCGAGAGCCGGCCGCCCGGCAGGAGCGCGTTCACGGCATTCACGGTGGCGAGCGAGGCGGGGTAGAGGTTCCAGCTGTTCGCTGTCACGACGGCCGCGGCGATGATGATCGCGCCTGCTATGCCGCTGGCCCCAACCACGATCGAGATGATGTCCGAGGTCTGCGCTGCGCGTGCCAGCAGAACCCCGGTGAGGCAGGTGACGTACTCACCGATGGTCACGCCGACCGCGGTCTGCTTGACGACGTCCTTGCCGCTGCGGTTGAACCGGGTCATGTCCGGTGCGAGGATCGCGCCGACGATGAAGCCGCCGGCGACCACGGTGGCGCCAGCACCTAGGCTGAGCGGGGGGCCGTGCGGGGCCGAGGCGATCAGCTGGCTGACCGGGTGCCCGCGCAGTACCCGGAACGCCGTGTAGCCGATCAGGGCGAGGAAGCCGAGGACGGTGATGAAGGCGACTCGGCTCATCAAGGCCAAGCCGCGGAGGACGATGACGGTGACCAGGGCGCCGCCGGCCAGGCACCACGCCCACAGCGGCGGGCCGCCGACGGTGGCTGCGAGGCTCTGCCCGAGGAAGGAGTCCTGGACGCCGAACCAGCCGGCTGACGTGACCGCGACGACCAGGCCGACCAGTGCTGAGCCGCCGCTGCCGAACCCGGTCCAGCGGGCCAGCAGCGTCGTTGAGAGGCCCTCGCGCATGCCGATCACCCCGGTGAGGACGGCGACAACTTCCAGGATGACGCAGCCGAGGGTGACGGCGAGGAGCGCCTGCCCGAAGGACATTCCGACGCCGAGCGTGGCGCCGACCAGGAACTGGGTAGGGGTCGACAGCTGGGCGAAGCGCTGGACCGCCATGAACCACCATGAGCCCCTGTCGCGCAGCGCGTCGTTCAGCGCCTGATGGGACAGCCTGAACTCCCGCGAGGATGCTTGCCCGCTGGATTCCACCAGGAAGTTGGCCGCTGATGATGTCGCGAACTCTGCTAGCTCCCGCTGCGTGACGTGTTTGCCGGTCAGGGCCTGCACTATGGTCGCCCACCTCTCAATCGGCAGTCCTGGCACTTTCGCGGATGCCAGCGCGGCCAGGAGGTCTGCCGCCGAGATTCCGGCGGTCGGCGGTATCCGGGCGATGTAGGTTCCCAGGGCAGCAGGCACATACGGGTCGAACTGGATGGCGGCTGGGTCGGCGGCAACGTCGTCGTAGAGCCCGTGGGTCCTGGCGACCAGGCCGGCAACGAGGAAGTTCGGGTCAGCCAACTCGGCGATCCTGGCCGCTACTGGCTCTGCCGTGGCTAGCGATCTGTAGGGGTTGCCGGGTCGTTCATCGCCTTCCAGCTGCAGTGTGGCGACTGCGTATGCTTTCAGATCGGAGAGATCGAAGAACTCCGGCTTATCTAGATCCACGACCCGGGCGGCAGCCCCGAATGCCATGAGGAGGTCCTCGGAGCCATCGCGGGTGCGGGTGCCGACCACCATCTGGACTCCGGCGTCGGCGCAGGTCTGCACTAGCGGCAGCACGATCCTGTTGATTATCAGCCGGGCTTCCGCAGGGGTTGCGGCCTCGTCCAAGGCGTCCAGTACCACGTTAAAGCGGGTACTGCTCTTTGATATCGCTTCCCGCAGGGCAGGTGCCAGGTCTTCCAATCGGTCCGGCAGTTCGGCTGATGCTGCCCGGGCGATCTCGGTCGCGACATCGAATGCCGTCTTGCCCTTGGCGTGCACTGCGCACGCAACGGATCCCTTGGTCGCCAGCACAGCGGGGTCGTCGGCGGGCAGTCGGGTACGGGCCAGTGCGTCGGCAGTCGTGACGATCCGGCCGAGGACCGCCGACTTGCCCGCCCCCGGAGAGCCGGTGATCACCAGCACGCGCCGGTCCGGCTCGCTGCGATCCAGCCATTCCACGATCAGCGCCAACGCAACCCTGCGGCCCTGGAACCGGAACCCTCGCTCGCTGTCAATGGTCACGCCGCGGGCGCGGGGCCCCCAGTGACGGGTGCCTTCCGGGTCGCTCTGCAGCGACCACGCCGCAAGCGCCGCTTCTCCAGCGTCGCCGACCGTCCAGCTGGCGAGCTCGCGAAGCCTCTCCTCTGGGAAGCACAGATCCACCTGATGAAGGGTGACTGCCTCGCCATTCCCGTGTTCGTCAACGCTAACAACCATGCCAACAACGGCCTCGAAGTCCGGCGACCACACGCCGCCGCCACTGAACCCGGGCTTCAGCCGATACGGGACAGACTGGTCGGCGTCTATACGCACGTACCCGTCCCCGAGCCCTTCCCCCACGATGCCGTAGGCACCGTTGCCTCGCTGGGACTCTGCGAACCCGAACGCCCACCAGCGTTTGTCTACCAGAGCACGAGGGGTGGGACAGCGCAGCGGAGCGGAGGTCACGCCCGGAGGCACTACCTCCGCCAGCCGCAGCAGCGCGACGTCCAGTTCGGGATCGACACTTTCGACCGATGCGACCCAGCGGCGCCGCTGCGGCGGCCCAACTATCTTGGGGAACGCGACCCATACCTGGCCCCCCATGATTCCACGATCAGAAGCCACATGCAGGCAGGTGAGGAGCCGGAAACCGTCGATGACCAGTGCGGTACCCAGTCGTTGCGCGTCTGTCTCTGCTGAGCTGTAGACAATGGCGGCCCAGGAGTCATTCTCCGGCTGGAGCACCTGGCCGCCTCCCCGCATCAAGAATCTACCTACTGAGATACTGCAGAAGATGGCCCACCTTCCACCTTTCAAGCGTACTGTCCGATGGTATTTTCAAGCTGTGCTGGATGAAAGGGCGCGATGTCGGCGAAGGTTGTGGCGTACGCACTAGACGACTCCACCACGGTCCGGTTCGAGATCGACCCGCCTACCGGGTTTCAGGAGGCCGGGCCCGACAAGGTGATCGGCGGTGTGCAGGACGCTCTGGCACCGGCGATCGAAACCGCCAAACTGGTTCTTGACAAGGTCAAAGACATCCGACCCGGCGAGGTGACGGTCGCGTTTGGCATCAAGGTCTCCGGCAAGCTTGACTGGTTCATCGCCAGAGCCGCCGCTGAAGGCAACTTTGAGATCACGTTGACCTGGAAACCCACCGAGTCTGATAGCCGACGAACCCCTAGTAGACCAGACGAGCTGGAGCAGACAGCGTCTCAGCCACAGCCGATGCCGGTCGCCGGGGACCGACCCCAGTAGCATCTCCGCTCAGCGGCAACACCGCGCAGTATCACAATTCGATAGAATACTTCTGCTCAGAATGCGTACAAGCGATATAAAATCCTCGCCGGAGACAACCTGCGACGGCCCCGAACCTGTGCCCTGGGGTTTTGCTGCCACTTGCGTCGTGGCCGCAGGGCCACAGGAAAGTGATGCTCTACCAGGAGTGCAAGGCAAAGGAACCGCCGGAATAGCGAAGTCAAGAGAAAGCGGCCCGCCCCCCAACTGTGCAGGCAGGCTTGCATTACCTGCCGTGATAATCAAGATCCTTCTGCCAGTCGCGAATATGATGCATCCGTCCTTCCACCGGTCGCGCTGGGTTCCGGAACAGCCCTGCACCCAGAATTGGATGATCTGCATGTAATCGGCAAGCGGGGCGGTTTAGCTTTCGACCCCACCGATTCGGCATTCGATGCGCTCTCGCCACGGACGGAAAGCAGGACCGGTATCTTCATCGCCGTAAGCGACATGCAGGTCAGCGCATAAGAATTCGGATTCGCAACGTCCGCTATTGGGCAATGTAGGGCGTCTCCCGGTGGTTTGATTCCGGGAGACGCAGGCTGGATCAGGTGCCGGAGGCCATGAAGGCGGCGAGGATGTAGTTGGGGTGGCGGTCCAGGTTCTGGCGGGCTCTGTCGTAGCGCATGGTGGTACGCGGGTCGGCGTGACGGGCGGCGATCTGGACGTCCCGCAGATCCACGCCGGCATCGAAACTGGTCGTGACGAAGGGATGCCGGAGCATATGAGGGTGTGCCCGGGTGATCTGGATGCCTGCCGTGCCAGCGAGCTGGTGCAGGCGGCGGGTGGCTGCGTGCCGGTCCATCCGGGTACCGCGGCGGTTGAGCAGGAGCGGCCCGCGCGGCCGTGATCCGGCTGCCTGGCCGATGGCCCGCCCGACCGCGGGCGGCAGTGGGACCAGGACAATCTTGGTGCCCTTGCCGCACACGCGCAGCACCCGGTGGCCGTGCTCTTCACCGAGGTCCGCGATATCTGCACCGGTGGCCTCGAAGATCCGCAAGCCGAGAAGGCCGAGCATGGCCACAAGCGCGAAGTCGTACGGGTTCGGTGACTGGCGGGCGGCGGTGAGCAGCGCCTCGGACTGCAGGTGGGTAAACCCGAGGGCCGGCGATCCGGCGGGAACTGAGGGGCGGCGGACGTGCTCGGCAGGCGAGTGCTCCAGGATGCCGTCCAGGACGCATGTCCGGTAGAAACCGGCAGTGACGGAGAACCGGCGGGACACGGTGGAGGGCTTGAACCGGCGGATCTCCTGCATCGACCGGATGTACAGCTCCAGGTGCGGCCGCCTGGCGTCGAGCGGGTCCAGGCCTTGCTCGGCGCACCAGGCCAGATAGCAGCGCAGGTCCGATTCGGTGTGCTCACGCGAGGCACCCTTGAACCGGGCGAGGTAAGCGGCCACTGCCAGCCGCAGCCGGTCAGTGAACGGCTCAGGAGGATCGGAGGACGTGAGGGCCAGCTGCGTGAAGGTCGTCATGCCATGACGTTGCAGCGGCTCACCGTCACCGTGAAGCTTGACCGGCACACCTGGCGCCAGAAGCGGTTGATGGGGTTAGGCCATGATGGGCTGTATGGGTCACGCCGCCAGGGAAGTCGTCCTCCGTCTCACCCGCGATGAGGCGCTGGTCCTGTTCGAACTACTCCATCACTGGGAGGACCAGGACCGTGTAACGCAGCCAGAGCACCATGCCGGCCAGATAGCGCTGTGGAATCTGTCCTGCCTGCTGGAACGCGAGCTGACTGAGCCGCTCGACCCAGCCTACGATCGCCTGGTCAACGAGGCGCGAACCCGCCTGGCAGGCGAGTCCGAAGACCCTTCATGATCACTCTGAAGGCGGCATGAGAGCGCGTTTCCGCGGAGACGGCTTGTGAAACGACGCACAAGGCGTCTCCGCGGAAACGCCTCGGGCGCGGCTGCCGGGGCCATAGTGGTCTGGACCCGATGCCCCTGTCCGCAGCATGTCATGGGACTTGGATGTCGGCGGGGCGCGAGAACTGGCAGAGGATTACCTGGCCGGGTGGCAATGTGCGGATCGGCGCATCCTGTCGAGTACTACGTCAATGCATGGCAGCGCGGTGAGCTGACGGATCTGCCCCACCCGGCGTAAGGCGATAACCGCCTGAGCACTACCGTGCCAAGATGCCGGGAGGGACCATGATCCGCCTGGCACCAAGGCGGGGATCGTGAAAGCGGAAGCCGCGGGGCGGGTGATCACGGCCGCACTGGTGGTCGTCCCCGGGCCGGACGGCACGGTCGAGTTCGGCGAGCCCATCGAGCAGGCGGCCCGCCGGGAGGCCGCCGAGGAGTGCGGCAGCGATCCGGGTGAACTGGTGTTGACCGGGGCGTATGAGATCATCGGGCCCGGCCATCACTTCGTGATGTTGAGTTCAGTCTGAAGCTCGATGTTGGACGCAAAAGCTGATCGCATCGAGTCCAACTGCTTGAGTGCAAGGGAACCATTGCGCTCGGAAGTGGCGATCCTGCGATCGTCATTGCTGCGCAGTCAAGATTCGCGGAAAGAATCGAACGTCCAGAGAAGGATCGGCTGGGCACCGTGCAGCGTGGAAGCGATTCGCGCACTATCGTCAGGGATGGGTCGGCGGCGGCCACTCAAGGGCCTGCTGTTGACCGGCCAGCACGCCTGCGGCCGGCACACGTCCCGACGAGCACCCGGCCTGCACGCCAGTCGCTCCCCGCGCGGTTACCGCGCTAGCCAGCAGGCCAGCCTGAGGCTACGGGCGGACGGCGCGACGGTCATACCCTGCGGCCTGTAGCGCACGGGCGGCATTGAGCAGGTCTTCAGGGACGGGTTCGTCGAGGTCGATCAGGCCGGCTGCATCGTAGGACTCCAGGCGGAGCGCCTCGCCGGCCAGCATGGACAGGATCCGGGCCGGTGGGATGTCTCCGGCGCAGTAGTCATCGAAGCTGATCTGCTCGGAGGTGACCGCGACGTGACTGGATGGCCAGCGACGTCGTGCGGTGGCCATGGTGCGCCGTTCGGCGTAGGGCTTGTGCACGACGAGGAAGGTCTGCGGGTCCATCTCGAGGTCGCGCAGCAGTTCGGCCGACAGCCAGAAGTTCTCGCTGGTGTTGGACGCCAGGCATTCCAGGGCGATCACGTCCTTGGGGACGTCGTAGCGCAGCAGTACGTCGGCGATGGCTTCGGCCTCGGTGGGGGAATCGCTGCCATCCGGCACCGCCCGGTCCGGCACCGCCCGGGAGCCACCAGATACGACGATGAACGGCGCGATGCCATCCGCGTACAACTCAGCGGCACGTCTGGCGACCCCGAGGTCGTGCCCGCCGAACACCAGCAGG
The DNA here is from genome assembly GCA_050011155.1 of Streptosporangiaceae bacterium. Classification (GTDB taxonomy): domain Bacteria; phylum Actinomycetota; class Actinomycetes; order Streptosporangiales; family Streptosporangiaceae; genus Palsa-504. The sequence continues at coordinate 3,642 of JBEKJP010000210.1, read as the reverse complement.
CACTCGGCGGGGCGCACCGGGACGCCCAGGCGCAGGTAGTTCCACAATTGCCCCGCGTGGCGCATATCAGTTCCCGCGGGCATCACTGTTCTCACGCCACGCCGGTCCTGCGAGTGGTGATCAGCTTGATATGGCTGTGGACGTGGGGGGCGAAACCGGGATGAGAGTTATCGTGCCGACCGCGTTGATACGCGTGCAGCAGCATGTCCCACTCCTGATAGAAAAGCTCCACAGCCCCGCCTTCCTCATCAGGAAATACCGGCACCACCGCATGCTCGGCCGGGACCGGCGTCGCGGTGCTGAACACCGCGACCGCATGTACAGCATCTGCGGCGCTGGCAGCGAGTACGCGTTGCAGCACGCGGCTTTTGTCTTGAACGTAATGCAGGCAGCCGTTCATCAACACTACGTCGTAGCTGCTTCGGCTCAGGTCCACGGTCTCCAACTGCTCATTACGGACGTTGACACAGACACCCTCGGACCGGGCGAACCGTTCGATCTTCTCGCAGGCTACCGCGCTCACCTCGACCGCATCGACCTGATAACCGAGCTTAGCGAGCCGGATGGCGTCCGCTCCCTCGCCTGCCCCCAAATCCAGCGCCACTCCAGAACCACGTTTCGCCGCCACCGCAAGCAGTGTGGCATGAAACTCGGTGTGCAACGCCGGGTCGATACTGTACCGGTTCTCACCGCGCCACCAGTATCGCTTGTGAGCAGCATATTGCTGGTCGAAGAAGGTCCGGATTCGCGGCACGTGGTCAGATGCCGCGACCGGTGCGATATCAGACACCGGCACCGTCCCACTCGCGCGCGCTGGAAACGCAGGCCTCGCATTGGGCGAGGTAGCGACTGAACCAGGGCTGGTCGGCGTCGGCCCGCAGCCAGATCAACGGGGCGAGTTCCACCGCCATGGCAGTCAGGTAATGCTGCACGATCAGCGATCCGCCGCGCGTGTGCTCATCCAGCCCAACCGCTCCAAGGGGCAGCACCTGGTCGGCGACCATCAGCGAGACGCGGCCGCGAGCGGCCGACTCAAGGTGCGCGGCAAAGTCCGCGCGAAGCAGCTCCAGATTCTGGATGATCTTCTGACGGCGAACCGCAGGATCCACCCCGGACATTGCGGCGGCTGGGCCGAGGGGGGCGCCGTTCGGATCCATGGCCACGAGCCGCACCGTTCCGCCGGCGCGCACCAGGTCAAGCAGGGACGATACGCACTGCAGCGCACCTTCCAGGTTTACCCCGATGGTTAGGATGCTACGGCGTGCGCTAGAAACCAGCACGTCCATGCGGTCGAACGAACTCCGCGATAGCAGGATCTCGCCCGCTGCGATTGGGCCGGCCATTCTGCTGTCCAGCGACTTAAGCCGCCGCTCGATCCGGTTCAGCCGCCCGGTGCGCTCCACCAGGGCATCGATGCCGAGGAATCCGAAGAACCCGAGAATGATCTGCCGCTCGGTGATCTCGACACCGAAAATCGTCGGATCCAAGATCATAAGTGCTGCGGCCACGATCAGGATCACCGGAAAGACCGCGTCCAGCCCCAGCATGCCGCGTAGCCGATCTCTCATCCGCCACTCACCGAACACCAGGATGAAGACTCATCCAGCCAGCGAGGTGGAATTTCTCTCGTTGTCCCGGCTGATCTCGCCACGGCAACAATCGTCTATGTGTATCAACCCGAATGCAAATGTTCACATGAGGCAGCGGTCTGGTGCGTTGTGCGCAGTAACGATCATTCTTCGACTGCAAGCCATGGGCATCGGTCAGTTAACCTGGTCACAGGGACGCTCGGCGGGTCACAGGCCGATGCTGGTCTTGGCTCCCATGTAGCCGCCCGCACCGGGGAATCCTGCCACAGCCAGCTCGGCGAACCGCGTGCCGAAACCATGTGAGGTCAGTTCGTTCAGCCTGATGAACTCCACGCCCCGGATCGGCCGCGTGTCCAGCCCGGCCGTCACCTGTCCGGCGACTCCGCCGATGCGGCGGCCCTCGAAGGTGAGGCGAACCACATGGATGCCGTCGCCGGGAAGGTGGTCGCACACGTACAGCAGCCGCCCGGGCTCGATCTCCAGGCCGGTCTCCTACCGCATTTCCCGTACCAGTGCCCCGGCCGGGGTCTCGCCGTCCTCGATGATGACGCCGGTCACGCGCACATGCACCTGGTCAACCCACCCTGCGGACGGTTTCCGAGCGCGGAGGAAGGCTGCCTTCGGAACCTCCGCTCAGGTCGGTCGGTCGTCTTGGGCGCCTGCCTGTGCCGATGGGAGGATAAGCAACCGCACCTGATTCCGCGGCTAGGTGCGGTCGGGCTCCCGCCAGCGTGGATACCACTTCCAGATGCAGCTCTGGGGTCGATAATGAACGGCCTTCCGTTCTTGAGGGACAACAGTCGTGCCGGTGGATTGCCTCAAGCGTGACAAGGGTGAATTCGCCAGGCAGGAGCGGAAACGCGAAAGAACATCGCGCAGCATGCCTGCGGAGCGATGGCCTCCAGACCGCATTCGTAGCCGAGGATGTGGTCGATCGTGCAGCAGCCCGGGCAGAGCAGTAACTCGGCAGCGGCACGCGGCCCGTCGCCTGTGCTGGCCGGCACGTCGTCGGCCATGCGCCGTAGCATCTCGGCTGAGGCCGAGGCGCTGAGGGCCGCATCTCGTATCAGGGCGAACGCGGACGCATAGCGCGTTACGTCTTCGGCATCTTCCAGGTAGATGCCGCCCGAGATCCCAGGGATGCGGATAATTCCCTGGTCAGGCGTACCAGCGAACGCCAGGATGTCCAGGCCGCCGACGCCGAAATCTGGGTAAGCACCGGACGCGAAAGGCAGTACCTGGATGGTGAGCTGCGGGCTGCTGCCAACCAGTTCGGCCAGCCGGGTGAGCTGGCCGCGCATGATGCCGGCACCGCCGACCTGCTGATGCAGCGCGCCTTCGGCGATGATCACGATGAGCTCCACATTGGCGCCGAGAACGGCATCCTGGCGGGCGAGCGCTGCCTCAGCCGCGCGGGAAACGACGCCTGGGTCCGCCGCCGTGGTGCCGGCTTCCGCGACCGCGATGGCGTACGCCTGAGTCTGCAGCAGACTGGGAATCTGCTGCGCGCGATAGGTGAGGACCCGCGTGGCGAAGGATTCCATGACCAGGTAATCCCGCCACTCCCCAGCCAGGACACCTCGTACTCACGCCAGCCCGGGTCATCAGCTCATCGAATGTCCCCAGCCAGCGGCCAGGGTCTACGCTGGGGCCAGCGGCCGCCCCGTCCCCACTACCGGCACCCAAGATCTACGGCCCGGGCGGCAGGCAGGGCTGCATCACGTCCAGCCGCCGCCTGCGCAGCATCCGCCTGCCATCTCACACCCAGGAGCACACATGCGACGAGGCGAGATCTGGTGGGTCGAGTTCGGCGAGCGACGGCCTGTCGTGCTGCTGTCGGAAGACGGGCCATCCGGGTTCCGGGCGATGCAGGTCGTCGCTCCAGCGGATACCGACTTCTCCGGCCTGGGAATCGAGGTGGCAGTCGGCGCCCCGGAAGGACTGCCCTTTGAAGGCGTGCTGCGGTTCGCGTTCCCGTGGCCGGGCTTTACCCCGTGCACCTGGCTGACCACCCTGAGCCGGGACGACCTGATCGAGCGGGCAGGCGCAGTGT
>JBEKJP010000209.1:0-13062 GCA_050011155.1 Streptosporangiaceae bacterium | reverse complement strand
GCGATTAAGGCTCGCGAAGGAGACTCCGCGGTTTATTTCCCGACGCGTCCGTCAGGACAACGACGATGGAGCATTGCCGTGGCTGGCGGCGGCCCGGGACCGCGCGGGAGCTGGTACCGGTGGTGCGGGAGCGGCCGCCGGGGCGCGCGGCGCGGCTGGCACGCCTGCCGGGCCGCGCCGGGCCGGGGGCCGGCTGGCCGGCTCGCCCGGAAGCCGGGGCGAGGCGGGGGCAAGGCGGGCATTTCGTCACGACGGGCCGCCCTGACCGCGACACGCCGCAAACTCAGGTCGTTCTGGAACGTTCACATAGCCCCCCGGATCGACCGCATAACCCGAAACAACCACGTTAACTTCCAACCAGACGAACAAGTTTGCGGTCAGCGTGGCGGATGGTGCTCCCGTGACCGGCGGGGCATGGCGCCTGGCCGCCGGGGCCCCGGACCGTTCGCATCGGCGCCGGATGGGTTGCCGCCCTGGATGGGGTCAGGCTTCGGGTTCGGGGATGTAGTGGCGGGACTGGTCGGCGGGGTCGATCCAGACGCGCATGACGGCCCGGCTGGTGGGGTCGCGGAACCGCTCGTCGGTGGGGATCCAGCCGGCCGCGGGCTGGTCGGCGTGGGCGTGGCCGCGCCTGACCCGCCGGGGCGCGGACCGGCCCGACATGGTGCCGGGTGACCCGCCGCAGCTGGACGACCCGCCGCCACTGGACGACCCGCCGCGGCTGGACGACCGGCTGCCGCTGGGCAGGTCGGCGACCGCGGCGGCGGCCTCGTCCAGGTACCGGGCGCCGAGCACCACGCCCACCCGGCGATCCAGCTCTTCGAGACCGAACAGTCCCACCGCGTAGTGCTCGCGCAGCAGGGCGAGCAGACGCTCGCGGTCGGCCTCGGCGACCAGCGGCCGCGGCCCGCCGGACCCGCCGGGAACGCCGCCCCGGCCGGGAACGCCGGACCCGCCGGGAACGGGCACGGTTACTGGGCGGGCCGGACGATGACCGCGGTCCCGTAGGCCACGATCTCGGTCAGCTGCTGGCTGATCTCGGAGGAGTCGAAGCGCATGGCCACGACCGCGTTCGCGCCGAGCAGCCGGGCGTTGTCGATCATGCGGTCGATGGCGTGGCGGCGGCTGTCCTCGAGCAGCTGGGTGTACTGCGGCACCTCGCCCTGGCGCAGCGCGGTGAGCCCGGCGCCGAACGACTTGGCGAAGCCCATGCTGCGGACCACGAGGCCGAAGGTCAGCCCCAGGTCTCGCTCGATGATCGTGCCCGGCAGGCCGAGGCCGGTCGTGACGGGCAGTCCGGCCGGAGGCGGTGGCGACTGTGACATGACGGCATCATACGGAAGACCGGCGAGGCGCCGCTGGATCTGATCGCGATCAATTCGTGACTATCAACCCCCCGGCTCCCGCGTCTTACTCATCAAACACTGCCTATACGGGGGAACGATGACACGCGTTCGCAAGATCAGCCTGGCCGCCCTGCTCGCCGCGGTACTGGCCATTACCGGGCTCACCATGGGCACGGCGTTCGCCAGGACGGCGCTCGCCCAGCCGGCTGGCCAGCCGCTCAACCTGCACCACGTGAAGTGGGGCAACGTCGCCGTGCCGGGCGGGCTGTGCCGGGTCAACGGCCCGATCCAGTTGCACAACGGCGACGCCAGGCTCAGCCACAGCGGCTTCGGGCCGCTCGACGTGTCCGAGAGCGGGCCGGGTTACGGGAATCTGGGTAATGGCCAGCGGGTCGCCGTGCTGCCGGTGTGGTGCAGCAACCAGGGCGGGACCGCGGCCGGCGAACTGGCCGAAGGGCTCGTGGTGTTCAGCGGGGCAGGCGGCCACCTGCACGTGCTCGGCACGCTGACGCCGCAGTACCGCCCGCACGCCGGCCACGTCCATATCCCGTTCGTCGCGGTCAAGAGCGTCGGGTCGGAGCGCATCGTGACCACCGAGTTCTTCTACACCGGCTCCGACGCGGACTGCTGCCCGTCCGGCCTGGCCCTGACCACCTGGCACTGGAACGGCCACTCCTTCAAGCCGGGCCGGACCACGGTCGTCAAGTCCTGACCCAGCTCAGTCCCACCGCGCCGCCCCGCCGGGATCCCGGCGGGGCGGCGGCCGGTCAGCCCTTTCACCCACGCCGCCCAGGATCCGCATGACCTCGGTGGTAGTGGTGACGGTGTCCCCGCCGGGCCGTCAGGCCCAGATGTCGGTCAGGCCGGGCTCGACCAGCGTCAGGTCGCCGAAGAAGCCGGCGACCTCGCCCTCGGTTCGGGCCGGCACCCGCTGGAACGCCTTGACCGCCTCGCCGAGCTCGATGCGCAGGCCTGCCGCCCGTTCGTTTTATCCAGTTTTAGCCCATGATCGAATTACCGTGGATCGCAACCTGCGCATTCTCGCGGGGGTGGCTCCTGCGACCGCCGCCAGGCCGGACTGAACATGGTGAAACCGGGATTCCAGCGCGTTCAAACGCGGTGGAACCCGGGTTTCATGCACGTTTTCCCATTCGGGACCCATCGCATTCCTGCGGGTTCCGATCCGCGATTATCTCGGAGGCCTGCCCGTGGGGCTGGCGTGGCTTCTGGTGCAGTTCCTCCGGGGCGCGCGGCGGGGGTTACCATCGGCTGGTGCTGACGTTTTCCGCGCGGACCCGGGTGGTCAGCCTGGCCCGGATGGCCGAGGATGCCTTCGACGTGCTGGTGATCGGCGGTGGGATCACCGGCGTCGGGATCGCGCTCGACGCGGCGTCCCGCGGCATGTCGGTGGCGCTGGTGGAGAAGGACGACTTCGCGGCCGGGACCTCGGGGCGATCGTCGCGGCTGGTGCACGGCGGGCTGCGGTACCTCGAGCACGGTGACATCGGGCTGGTCCGGGAGTCGCTGCGGGAGCGGGGCATCCTGTACCGGCTGGCGCCGCACCTGGTCCGGCCGGTCCCGATGTACATGCTGGCGGACTCGCGGCGGCGCCGGGCCACCTACCGGGCCGGGCTGACCGTCTACGAAGCGCTCGCGGCCGGGCGGAACATCGGCTATCACCAGGCGACCGGGGCGGACCAGGTCGCGGCGGCCATCCCGGGCCTGGGCGAGCGGACCCGCGGGGTGCGGTACTTCGAGTGCCAGACCGACGACGCCCGGCTGACCATCGAGGTGGCCCGCACCGCCCATGCCTACGGGGCCCAGCTCGCCAACCACGCCAAGGTGACCGGGCTGCTGGGCGCGGGCCGGGTGACCGGCGCGGCGGTGACGGACGAGCTGACCGGGCAGACGTTCGAGGTCCGGGCCCGGGCCGTGGTCAACGCGGCGGGGATCTGGGCGGCCGAGGTGGCCGGGCCCGGGGCTGGGGTTACCCTGTCCCCCAGCAAGGGCGTGCACCTGGTGTTCGCGCCGGGCGCGGTGCGGACGACGGCGGCCATGGTGGCGCCCGCGGCCGACGGGCGGTACGTGTTCATCGTCCCGTGGGAGGACCGCGTCTACGCCGGGACCACCGATACCCCTTACGACGGCGACCTGGACTCCCCCGCGGTCGGCGACGCCGACCGGGACTACATCCTGTCCGCGGTGGCCCCGTTGTTCCCCGGCGTGACCGGCCGCGACGTGGTGGCCTCGTGGGCCGGGCTGCGCCCGCTGCTCGGCCCTTCAGCGGACGGCAGCGAGACCGCCAGGACCGCGGACCTGTCCAGGAAGCACGCGATCTTCGACCAGCCGCCGGGGCTGTTCACCATCACCGGCGGGAAGCTGACCACGTACCGGGCCATGGCACAGGACCTGGTGGACCGGGTGGCCGCCGCGCTCGGGCACACCGCCCGCTGCCGGACCCGCGATATCCCGCTGGGGCTGCACGGATCGGCCGCCGCGGCGGTGCGGCTGGCCCGCGACGAGGCGGGCCGGCTGGGGCTGCCGCCGCGGGTCGCGGTCCGGCTGGTACAGCGCTACGGCGACGACTGGCGGGCGGCGGTGGCGCTGATCGAGGCGGACCGGTCGCTGGGCGAGCCGGCCGTGGCGGGCCTGCCCGTGCTCGGCGTCGAGCTGGCCCTGGCCCGCCGCCGCGAGATGGCCCTCACCGACGAGGACGTGCTGGTCCGGCGGACCCGGCTGACCACCCGCGACGCGTCCGTCCGGCTCACACCTTCAGCCTGATCACCCCAGGAAGGATGCCGAACGAGGCAGGCGTCGAGCCCAGGATCTCCCCGTCCGCCTCGACCGGGAAGGGCGGGTCGGCCTCCACCCGCAGCCGACCGGCCCGCAGCTCGGCGATGTGGCGGTGCGGCAGGTGCGCGCCCTTGTAGACCTTGGGCAGCGTGGTGAACGAGTCGGACTTCGGGCCGGTCATGACGAGCACGTCGAGCAGGCAGTCGCCCGGGTCGGAGTTCGGCGAGATCTGCATGCCGCCGCCGTAGAACCGGCAGTTGGCCACGACCACGTTGAACGCCCGCCAGGCGTAGGCGTGGCCGTCGGCGTCGAGCCGGACCGGGGCCGGGCGGAACCGCGGCAGGGTCAGCCAGAACCCGGCGGCGTACTTCGCCCCGCCCAGGATCCGTCCGGCCCGGGTGAGCCCGGCCGTCCGGGCCACCACCGCGGCGCCCAGGCCGGCCTCGGCGATGTTGACGAAGTACCGGGGCTGGTCCTGGCCCGCGCAGGTGACGCGGCCGACGTCGATGACCTGGAGCTGATCTCCGGCCAGGCGCCCGGCCGCCTGCGCCGCGTCCGGCGGCAGGCCGAACGACTTGACGAAGTCGCACCCGGAACCGGCCGCCACCACCCCGAGCACGGCGTCCGGGGCGACCGGCCGGCCGCCGGAGATCATCCCGTTGACCACCTCGTGTACGGTGCCGTCGCCACCGACGGCGACCAGGAAGCGCTCGCCGTCCCGCAGGGCCTCGCGGGCGGCCTCGGTAGCGTGGCCGGGATGGGTGGTGCGCACGATGCGGTAGCGCAGGCCCGCTTCGCGCAGGACGCGCTCGACCTCGGGCAGCGCCGCGTCTACCTTGCCGCGGCCCGCCCGGGGATTAACGATGAGCACCAGCGGGCCGAAGGGACTGGTCACGGCCGCAGGCCGCCCGGGTTCATGATCTGGGCCGGATCGAGGGCACCCCGGATCCGGTCCAGCACGCCGGTGCCCGCCGGGCCGAGTTCCGCCGCCAGGTAAGGGGCCTTCAGCCGTCCGACGCCGTGGTGGTGGGTGATCGTGCCGCCCGCCCCGGCGCAGCTCGCCGCGGCCCGGTCCCAGGCCTGGCGGTACAGCGTCCCGGCATCGTGCTCGTCGGCGCCGTTGATCAGGAACGTGAAGTACAGCGAGGAGCCGGACGGGTACACGTGGGACAGGTGGCAGCCGACGACCGACGCGAACGAGGCCAGGGCCTGCTTTATCTCCTCGTACAGCCGGGGCACGGCGGACCAGAGCCCCGCGACCTCCATCGTGTCCACGATCGCCCCTGGGCCGAACGCGCGCTCGGGCCCCATCACCTGCGCGTAGGTCAGCACGGCATCGTTGCGGTGCTGCTCCCAGTGCTCGCCGTACCGGGCGCCGAGGTCGGTCCCGGCCGTCTGCATGATCTCGGCGGCGGCCTGCTTCCTGGCGGCGAGCCCGGGCAGGTCGGCCGGGAACCCGGCCAGCCCCACGCAGCCGCCCGCGTGGCCGAGCGAGCCGAAGTTGAACTGGGCGTCGGTCTCGTCGTACCCGCGCAGCACGGCCGCGCCGGTCCCGGCCCGCCTGACCTGCCGGAGCGCGGCGGCCAGGGACCCGAAGTCAGGCAAGCCCACGGCCAGCCACTCCCAGCCCGCCGGGCGGGCGGTGCAGGCCAGCGTGGCCTCGGTCACCACGGCGAGCGTGCCCTCGGACCCGACCAGGAGCCGCCGCAGGTCAGGACCGGCGGCCGAGCGCGGCACGGCCCGGCAGCGCAGGATCTCCCCCGTCGGCAGGACCGCGGTCAGCCCCAGCAGGATGTCCTCGATGGCCCCGAACCCGGCCGAGGCCTGCCCGGCCGACGACGCGGCGATCCAGCCGCCCACCGTGGAGATGGCGATCGACTGCGGGTAGTGCCCGGTGGTCAGGTCGTGCCGGGCCAGGGCTTCCTCGAGCCGGTCGCCCCGCACTCCGGCCTCGGCGGTCACCGTCTGCGAGACCAGGTCGACGTCGCCGATGCGGTCCATCCGGGACAGGTCAAGGACCACCAGGCCGGCGCCTACTTGGCCGGCCTGCGCCTGCGCGCCGCCGCACACCCCGGAACCGGCGCCGCGCGGGATCACCCGCGTCCCGGTCGCGGTAGCCCAGGCCAGCACCGCGGACACTTCCTCGGTGCTGGCCGGGAAGACGACCGCGTCCGGCCCGGGGAGTTCGTCCCCCCGGACCCGGCGAAGCAGGTCCAGGGACCACGAGTCGATGGCCCGTTCGTTCCGGATCTTTATGTCCGTGCTGACCGAGCCCGCGGGCAGGCGGCCAGCCAGGATGTCCAGGGCGTTCACCAGGCGGATAGTAGCCTCCGGGCCCGCCCGGCAGCTAGCCCTCGGCCACCGCCGCCCGCGGGGTGACCGTCAGGCCGAACGGGGTGGCGCGGACGTCGCGGCCGTGGCTGGCGATAGCGCCGGCGATGTCGGCCAGCACATAGCTGGTCCGGCCGGTGAACGTGTACTGGGTTACGTCAGCCGTCGTCACGACCAGGGTCTCGGTGACGAACCAGTCGCCCAGCCCGGCGGACCGGCCGGTGCGCAAGCTGACGATCTCCTCGAGCGGGATGATCGTCGCGCGCCCGGAACCGCGGGCCATCGCCCTGACCGCCAGCTTCCGGTCGACCGGCCGCCCGATCCACCCGCCCACGATGACCCCGAGGATCGGGGCCAGCACCGCGCAGTCCGGGGCGAAGCGCCCGGCCGCGATACCCAGAACCAGGATCATGAGAACCCAGAACCAGAGTTCGGCCCGGACTTTCACGCAGGCTAGCTGGTCCGGGTAGAGCAGCAGGACGCCCTTCCCCTTCTTGATGCCGTCCACGCGCAGCCAGACCGATTCGGTCCGGGCGGCCCGCTTGCCTTCCGCCACTTCCATTTCTTCCCTCGCTCTGTCGGTGTCCAGCAGAGCGCGGGGAACCGAGGCTGATACAAACCTCGTTCGGTCCGAATTATTACGGTGGTCAGCCGCGGCGGTGCTTGGCCGTGGTGACCCCCGGGGGTTCGGGGCGGGCGGCCGGGGCGGCCGCGGGCAGGGTTCTGTCACCGGGCCACCAGGCTCGACGAGGGCGGGCCGGCGGTGATCGAGAGGATGTTCTTGACGTGCCTCGCCGCGACGGCCTGGACGACCGACTTGACCTTGGCCGAGTCGGCCGCGGTCAGCGGCCCGCCGCCGGCCTTGGCGAACACGATGATGGCCGCGACCGCGGCCACGATCCACAGCGCGATCACGCGCCATGGGTGCCGCACCACTAGCTGGCCGAGCCAGGCGAACACCCCGTTCCCGTTCTTCCCCGGCCGCGTCGCGTTGTCGTGGCGCACCAACCCTGTTCGAGTAGCTACTTATTAGTCGCCTCGTCGAGTGGCCCGTGGTCGATCGGCCCGTGGTCAAGTGGCCCGTGGTCAAGTGGCCCGTGGTCGAGTGGCCCGTGGTCGAGTGGGGAGAGCTCGTCGTCGGCCAGGCCCGCGTACGGGTCCGGGTGCAGGCGGGCCCGGCGGCGGTCGTTGGACCACACGATGAGCTCGGCCACCTCGACCAGCGCCACGCACGCACCGCCCAGGATCAGCATCGTGATCGGGTCCGGGCTCGGGTTGGCCATCCCCGCGATCAGGAAGATCCCGAAGATCATCATCCGGCGCCACTTCTTGAACCGCGCGTGGGTCAAGATCCCGGCCAGGTTCAGCATGACGACCAGCAGCGGCAGCTCGAACGCGATCCCGAACGCCAGCAGGATCGTCATGACGAAGCTCATGTACAGGTCGACCTGGATCAGGTTCGACACCCCGCCCGGCGTCAGCCCGAGCAGGTAGTGCATGGACCGGCCCAGCGACAGGTAGGCCAGCACGTTCCCGGCGGCGAACAGCGGCACCGCCGTGCCCAGGAAGATGTAGCCCCAGCGCTTCTCCCGCGCGTACAGCCCGGGGGCGATGAAGGACCACACCTGGTACAGCCAGACCGGGGAGGACAAGATGATCCCGACGATCAGGGCGACCTTGACACGCAGGTAGAACGCGTCCAGCGGGCCGTTCAGGACCAGCTGGTTCACGCCCAGCTTGGTGCAGCCCTGGTACCCGCGGATCTTCACATCGCACAGCGGCCGCTCGATGAAGTGCCAGACCGGGCCGAAGAACACGAACCCGACGATCATCCCGGCGATGAGCCCGAGGGCCATCTTGACCACCCGGTTGCGCAGCTCCCGCAGGTGATCGAACAGCGGCATCCGCCCGTCGGGGTTCTTCCGCCGCTGTGCTCGCACGTACTGCTCGCCGACGATGCGGGCACCCTGAACGGCACCGGGCAGCTTCGCCATGATCTCCCCCGCGGCGATGCCGCCTAGCCGGGCTGGCCAGTGCTGGACTGATGGGTGCGGGTCTGGGGCAGCTCCGGCTCGTCCGCGTTCAGGCCGCCGACTTCGCTCTTGAGGATGCGCATTGACTGGCCGAGCGAGCGGGCCGCGCCGGGCAGTTTCTTCGACCCGAACAGCACGATGATCACCACCGCGACGATCAGGATCTTCCACGGGCTGTCGAAAAGGTCACCAACCATGTCTGTTTCCCTTCAGCTGCGGGCGGCGCAGGCAGACTCGCCGACCGGCCAGATGTTCCATCCCTGCCTGGACAGGTCCGGCCAGAGCCGGTTCGCGCAGTGCTTGCACAGGTAGAGCTCGCCTTGCCGGTGCACGCGGTAGGCCGCGCGGACGGCGGGTCCGCACCGGTCGCACGTCTGGTTCGGGTCCGGCTGATCCGGTTTCGTCTGGTGCGGCCAGGGCTGCGCGTCTGTCATCGCGAGCCGGCTCCTGGTAGGCGCCTCACATCCCTTATTCGGCGCCATCACCTCGCCGGGTTGGTCCCGGATGCGGCTTTCTACAGGCCATAGGTCTCGAGGAAGCGGAGCCAGACCTCGCTGATGGTGGGGAACGAGGGGACCGCGTGCCACAGCCGGCCGAGCGGCACCTCGCCCACCACGGCGATGGTCGCGGCGTGCACAAGCTCGGCCGTGCCGGGGCCGGCGAACGTGGCCCCGACCAGGACCTGGCGCTCCTCGTCGACGACGAACCTGGCCTGGCCCGCGTAGCCGTCCGCGGCCAGGACCGCGCCGGACACGTGGCCGAGCTCGTAGTCGACGGCGCGGACCGGCAGGCCGCGGCCGAGCGCCTCCGCCTCGGTCAGCCCGACCGCGGCCACCTCCGGGTCGGTGAAGACGACCTGCGGGGCGCCCAGGTGGTCGGCGCTGGCCGCCAGGTGCGTCCACGGCGCGGGCGGGCCGTCGAGCTCGCCGCGGGCCCGGGCGACGATCGCGTCGCCGCACGCCCGGGCCTGGTACTTGCCCATGTGGGTGAGCAGGTTGCGGTGGTTGACGTCGCCCACCGCGTACAGCCAGCCGCCGGGCACGGCTCCCACCAGGCAGCTGTCGTCCACGGTCAGCCAGTCGCCGGGGGCCATACCGACCGATTCCAGGCCCAGGCGGGCCGTGCGCGGCACCCGGCCGGTGGCCACCAGCAGCTCGTCGGCGACCAGGTCGGCAGGCTGGCCTTGGTCCGCCTGGCCGGTCCAGATCTCCACCGGGGTGGCGCGGGCGAGCCGGCGTATCCGGGCCACCGCGGTATCGGTTCGGATCTCCACGCCGGCCGATCGCAGCGCCCGCGCCACCAGGTCGCCGGCGAACGGCTCCAGCTTGGCCAGCAGGCCGGCCCCCCGGACCAGCATGGTGACCTCGGCGCCGAGCGCCCGCCAGGCGGTGGCCATCTCGCAGGCCACCACGCCGCCGCCGAGGATGGCGAGGCGGCCGGGGACGATTTCGGCGCTGGTCGCCTCGCGGCTCGTCCACACCAGCGGCTCGGCCAGCCCGGGGACCGGCGGGATGGCGGCGGCGCTGCCGGTCGCGACGACCACCGCGTGCCGGGCGGTCAGCGTGACCGTGCCGCCATCCGGTTTCGTGACCTCCACCGTGCGCTCGCCCGCCAGCCGAGCGGCGCCGCGGACCAGCGTGCTGCCGGTTCCGTCCAGCCACTTGACCTGCCCGGAGTCGTCGGACCAGCCGTGCGTGAACTTGGTCCGGCGGGCCAGCACGGCCGCCACGTCCAGCTCGCCCGTCACCGCCTGCCTGGCCCCGCCCACGGCCCGCGCCGCGGCCAGCACGGCGGCCGGGCGCAGCAGCGCTTTGGACGGGATGCAGGCCCAGTACGAGCACTCGCCGCCGACGAGCTCGGATTCGGCCACCGCCACGGACAGGCCGCCCCGGCGGGCCCGGTCCGCGACGTTCTCGCCCGTCGGCCCCGCCCCGATCACGACGACGTCGTACTCCTGGTCGCTCATGCTCCCCCTCCAGTTCCTGGTGCCTGTCCTCCGGGCCAGGGTATGGGCCAGGGGTATCACGGGCGCGATCGGCGCCTGCTCGCGCGATGGTGGTAGCTGGCACAACCAGCAGGGAGAGGAACACGGATATGGACTTGAGGCTCGAAGTCGTGGTGCTGCCGGTATCCGACGTGGACCGGGCCAAGGCCTTCTACACCGGGCTCGGCTGGCGCCTGGACGCCGACTTCGCGACCGGCCCGGACTTCCGGGTGATCCAGGTGACCCCGCCCGGCTCGGCCTGCTCGGTCATCTTCGGCACCGGGGTCACCGACGCCGCGCCCGGTTCGGCCGAGGGCATGCAGCTGGTCGGGAACGACATCGAAGCGGCCCGGGCCGACCTAGCCGGACACGGTGCCGAGGTCAGCGAGGTCTTCCACGACGTCGGCGGGGTGTTCCACCACGGCGGGACCGCCGGCCGGGCGGACGGGCCGTCCGTGAAGCGCCCGAGCTACGGCTCGTGGCTCTCGTTCACCGACCCGGACGGCAACCGCTGGTTCGTCCAGGAGGTCACCACCCGGCTGCCCGGCCGGGCGACGTCCGCGCTGGCTGCCTTCGACTCGGTGGCCGGCCTGGCCGACGCGCTGCGCCGGGCCGCGGCCGCGCACGGCGAGCACGAGAAGGAGATCGGCCACGCCGACGCGGACTGGCCCGACTGGTACGCGCAGTACATGGTGGACGAGTCGGTCAAGCAGGCGGACGGCGCATGAGCGACTTCGACTACGACGTCATCGTCCTCGGGGCGGGCTCGCCGGGTGAGCACTGCGCCGGCGAACTCGTGGACGGGGGCCTGCACGTCGCCGTGGTGGAGCGGGAACTGGCCGGGGGCGAGTGCTCGTACTGGGCCTGCATCCCGTCCAAGACGCTGCTTCGCCCCGGCGAGGCGGTGCACGGTGCTCGCCAGGCGGCGGCGACCGCGCAGGTGGACGTGGCGGCCGCGCTGGCCTACCGGGACTTCATGGTCTCCAACCACACCGACGACGGGCAGCAGGCCTGGCTGGCCGGCAAGCGCATCGACCTGATCCGCGGGTCCGGGCGGCTGGACGGACCCGGCGTGGTCGTGGTCGGCGACAAGCGCTACACCGCACGCGACGTGGTGCTGGCGAACGGCTCGGACCCGGTGGTGCCGCCGGTCCCTGGCCTGCGTGAGCTCGACGGCGTGTGGGGCACCCGCGAGGTGACCGCCATGGAGGCGGTGCCGCGGCACCTGCTGATCCTCGGTGGCGGCCCGGTCGGGGCCGAGATGGCCCAGGCGGTGCGGCGGCTCGGCGGTTCCGTGTCCCTCGTGGAAGGCGCATCGCACGTGCTCGCCCGCGAGCCCGAGCCGCTGGGCGACGCGCTCGGCGCGGAACTGCGCGAGGAGGGCATCGAGCTGCACCTGGGCGTGCACGCGACTGCCGCGCGCCGGGACGGGGCGGACTACGTCCTGGTTCTTGGCGATGGCACCGAGCTGCGCGGGGACCGGCTTCTGATCGCCACCGGGCGGCGGCCGCGGACGGAAGGGGTCGGCCTGGAGACGACCGGCGCGACGTTCGACGCCCACGGGGTCCGGGTCGACGCGCGGCTGAAGGCGGCCGACCGGCTGTGGGCCATCGGCGACGTCACCGGGATCCGGCTGCTGACCCACGTCGGCAAGTACCAGGGCGAGGTCGCGGCCTCGAACCTGCTCGGCGAGACCCGCGAGGCGCACTACGACGCGGTGCCGGACGTGGTCTACACCGACCCGCAGGCGGCCGCGGTCGGCCTGACCGAGGGCCGGTTCAGCGTGACCGTCCCGCTGGCCGACGTGGCCAAGACCGCCACCTATGCGCATGACTACGCCTCGTCGCGCGGGTTCCTGACCCTGGTGTCCGACGGGGAGCGGCTGACCGGCGGTTACGCGCTCGGCCCCGAGGCCGGGGAGTGGATGCAGCAGGCCACGCTGGCCATCCGCGCCCAGGTGCCGCTGGACGTGCTGCGCGACGTGATCCAGCCCTTCCCCACCTTCTCCGAGATCTTCGTGGCCGGGCTGAAGGCACTGCGAAGTGAGATCAAGTCATGACCACCGCACCCGATGCCGGCTCCTACCGCGGCGAACCCGAACTGACCGGGCAGACCGTCGTCGTGCTCGGCGGCAGCGCCGGCATCGGGCTCGAGACGGCCCGCCGGGCCCGCGCCGAGGGGGCCGACGTCATCCTGGCCGCTCGCGACCCCGAGCGCCTGGAGAAGGCCGCGGCCGAGGTCGGCGCGGTGCGCACCGCGGCCTTCGACGTCACCGACTGGGCCGCCCTCGACCGGTTCTTCGCCCGGCTGCCCGAGGTGATCGACCACGTGATGGTCACCGGCCCCGGCCCGTACTACGGTCCCCTGGCCGAGCTCGACCGCGAGCGGGCGCACCTGGACTTCGACCGCCACATCTGGCTGGCCGTCGCCATCGCCCAGCGCGCCGTGGGCCGGGTGCGGCCCGGCGGCACGCTGCTGTTCATGGGCGGCACCGGCGGCCGCAGCCGGGGCCCCGGCCTGTCGCTCATCGCGGCGGCCACCGCCGCGCAGCCCGCCCTGATCGCCAACCTGGCGG
>JBEKJP010000208.1:0-10727 GCA_050011155.1 Streptosporangiaceae bacterium | reverse complement strand
CGGGGAACGGCTGCCGGGCCAGATCGCGGCCGCGGTCGGCCGGCTCCGCGACCTGGACCTGACCAAGCCACCCGGCATCTCCGAGGCCATCAGCTGGGCGTTCGCAGTGAACGTGTTCGGCGCCACCGAGCTCGACGCGCCGATAGCCGGCCAGACGCTCAGCACGGTCCTCAAATACCCGGAGGACGAGGACGCGGTGCGCGAGGCCGGCCTGGCCGCCGTGGTGGGCAGCTTTGACTGAGACCCTGCCCGAGGCGGACAGGGTGGACGTGGCCGCGATGGCCGCCGGGCTGGGGATCGCCCTGCACACGGCGGGCCTCCCGGTCGGTCCGGACCGCTGCGAGCGGCTGGCCCGCGCGGTGACGGTCATGGGCGTCACCACGGTGGCCGAGCTGCGTGCCTGCGCGCTGGCCACCATGGTGTCCGACCCGGGGCAGATGCCGGTCTTCGACCGGGTCTTCGCGGCGCTGTTCGGCGGCCCGCCGCCATTGCCGAACCTGCCGGTCCCCGCCGCGCCCCAGGCGTTCCAGCGGGCCGAGTCCGACGGCAGCCCGCCGCCTTCCGGGCAGTCTCCGGGTGACCCGGGCGGCGCCCTGCCGTCCGGGCTGCGCCTGTCCGACGCCGAGCCGTCCGCCGCGGACGGCGACGAGCCGCTGGCCGAAGGGCCGGCCGCACGCCGGGTCGCCTCGGCCAGTGAGCGGCTGCGCGGCCGTGACTTCGCCGAGCTGTCCCAAGCCGAGCTCCGCCAGCTGGTCGTGCTGATGCGCGAGATGGCGCTGGCCATCCCGCCGCGACGCACCCGCCGGTACCGCCCCGCCCGCGACGGCAAGCGGCCCGACCTGCGCCGGACGCTGCGGCTGGCCCGGCGCAGCGGCGGCGAGGCGATCAGGTTCGCCCGCCGCGCGCCGCGGATCCGGCCGCGTCGGCTGGTCGTGCTCTGCGACATCTCCGGCTCCATGGAGCCCTACGCCCGCGCGCTGCTGATGCTGCTCTACGTCCTGAACGGCGGCGGCTTGGCCCGGGGCGGCCAGACGGGCGGCGGCCAGAACCGGCCCGAGGTGTTCAGTTTCGCCACCCGCCTGACCCGGCTGACCCCCGCGCTGGCCGCCGCCAGCCCGGACACGATGCTGGCCAAGGCGGGCGAGGCGGCCCCCGACTGGTCCGGCGGGACCAGGATCGGCGCCGCGGTCAAGGAGTTCAACGATCGTTACGGCAGCCGCGGGATGGCCCGCGGCGCCGTCGTCCTGGTCATCTCCGACGGCTGGGAGACCGGCGACCCGGCCCTGCTCGGTGCCCAGATGGCGCGCCTGTCCCGGATGGCGCACCGGATCGTCTGGGCCAACCCGCGCACTCAGTCCCCGCGCTACCGCCCCGAAGTCGGCGGCATGGCCGCCGCCTGGCCCTACTGCGACGCCGTAGTCAGCGCCCACAACGTCGACACCCTAGACGACCTGCTCTCCGCCCTCCGGGCGCGCTGAGCGCGAGCCTCAGTCACCACTCTTCTCTCAGAGGTCACGCATCGGCCCCCGTCCCCAAGGCCAGGAGTTTAAGGAAGCTCCGTGCGGTCCTTTCCAGGGGGTTGCTGCTGGCCAGGTCCGTTTCGTCGCGGGCGGGGCGGCCGCCGGGGCCGGCGCGGGTGCGCGCCGGATGCGGTACCGGGGGCCGGCGCGAGTGCGCGCCGGATGCGGTGCCGCCGCCGCGGCATCCCGGCCGCGCCCCGGTAAGCCCGTCATGTCCCTTCATGCCCGAAGCCGAAGTTAAGACATTCCGGGCGTGGATCATGATCGCGGGCAGTTCCGGTCGTTTTTGCGCCGGAACTGCCCGCGATCATGAAACAGCGTGGCGCGAGGGGGTGCCGCCTTAAGTTTCTGGCCTGGCAGTGAGCCGGTTGCGGCGTCGGCATCACGACTGATTGCTAGGTGGCGGTGATGCTATCGGGGCTTACGTGTCGGCCGGATGTCTTGCCCTGCGGACCCGCTGGCCGCCGTGCGGGAGGAGGCGGCCAGCGGGCGCAGGGACGAGCCGATGGTGCGCGAAGCGGGTGCGCGCCATCGGCTGGCTCAGGTGACGTTGACCAGGATCGTGTGGTACCCGGTCGCGCCGTCAGGGTCCGTCCGGTGCTTCACTTCGGTCTGGGTGTAACCGCTTTGGTTTGTGGCTCGCACCTGGAGCGTGTGCTGGCCGGGGGTGGCGTCCCAGGTGTAGTACCACTGGCGCCAGGTGTCGATGGTGTCCTGGGCGGGGAGCTTGGCCTCGAAGAAGACGCCGTCGATGCCCACCTCGACGGCCGCGATGCCGGTGCGCTGGGCCCAGGCCACCCCGGCGATCGTCACCGGGCCCGCGGTCACGGTGCTGCGGCGCTTGGGCACGTCGATGCGAGATTCGGTCTTGATCGGCGCCTGCTGCGACCAGGCCGGCTTCTGCTTGACCCAGTAGGCGCTGAACGCGTCGAACGTGGTGAACTCCATGTCCACCACCCACTTCGTCGCGGACACGTAGCCGTAGAGTCCGGGGATCACCACCCGGACCGGGTAGCCGTGCGCCTGCGGCAGCACCTGACCGTTCATGGCCACAGCGAGCATCGAGTCCCGGCCGTCCAGCGTCGGGTCGGTGGCCACGCCGATGGTCATCCCGTGCACGTCGCGCATGACGATCTGGTCGGCGCCGCGCTGGATGCCCGCCTTGCGCAAGATGGGCGCGAGTAGCGTGCCCTGCCACTGGGCGTTGCCGATGTAGTTACCCCCCACCGCCTCCGAGACGCAGGTCAGCGTAATATCCCGGTCGATCATCGGCTTCTTGACCAGATCGTCGTAGGTGAGGGTGATCGGCCGGTCCACCATGCCGTGGATGCGAAGTTGCCAGTTGGCGGGCGAGACCTTCGGCAGCACCAGGGATGTGTCGACCCGGTAGAAATCCTGGTTCGGCGTGAAGAACGGCGATAGCCCGGGAACGTTCAGCGTCTCGTCCGCTGGCAGCTGTTTCAGCGGGTCGATCTTCAGTTCGGGAACCGCGCTGGCCCGGGGCGCCGGGGCGGTCATGCCGGGCGCGGGCGCGGCGGTGCTCGGCTTGAAGTCCTTGCCGAACAGGAGTTCCCCGCCCACCCCGGCGGCGGCCGCGCCCACGGCGGTGAGGCCGGCCGCGGCCAGGAACTTGCGCCGGTCGACGCTGCCCGTCATCGTGTCCTCCTGCGTGTGCCGCCGCGGACTGGCCGGAGCGGGGTGAGTTCCGGTACCGGGGCCGAGGCCCGCACTAGCCACAGCAGTGCCGCGACGCCCGCTAGGCCGCCGATGACGGCCGGCATGACGTCCGGCACCTGGCCGGCCGGTCTGGTCACCGCGACGAAGGCGGTGACCAGCGTGAATGCCGCGACACCGGCCACGCCGAACGCGGCCGTCCGGCGAGCCGCCGCGCCGATCACGATCGCAACGACCGCGATCAGCGCGTACATGCCGAGCAGCAGAACGGTCCGGCCGTGCGCGCCGAAGTGATGCAAGGCGAAGGCCCGCAGCATGGCGGGCATCCGGTCGATGAACACGGTGCCCAGGGCGGCGACCGGCGGGACCGGAGACCTGAGCAGCCCCGCGGCCAGCGTGGAAACGCCGATCACGACCGCCGTGGCCAGGAACTCCGCCGCCGCGCTGACCATCAGGCCGCGATAGCCCAAGGCCCGCCGGTGGGCCTGATCGGCCTGCCAGCTTCCTGGATGAACGCCCGCGTCGGGCGCGGTAAGCATCTGACCGGAATATCCGGAATCGAAATATCCGGGTTCGGAGTACCCGGGTTCGGAGTACCCGGGTTCGGAGTACCCGGGTTCGGAGTACCCGGGTTCGAAATATCCGGCACCGGAGTACCCGGCACCGGAGTATGCCGTCTCGGTGTGGCTGCCCGGCCCCAGATACGCGGCGCCGCTCGGATAGCCGTCCGGAACGCTGCCGTTCCCGGCTCCCGCATAGCCGTTCCCGGCACCCGAGTAGCCGTCTGCAGCCCGGTCGTAGCCGCCTTCGGTCCCGGCGTGGCCGCCCGGGCTCCCGGCGTAGCCGATCCGGCGCCAGTCGAAGCCGTCGGCGGCGTACTCGTCGGCGGCGGGCCCGCGGCCGAGGTCGGCGCGAGTGCGGCCATCCGGGATGCCACCGACCCGGTAGCCACCCGTGTCGTAGGCGCCCGTGTCATGGTTACCAACGCGATAGGCGCCGGTGTCGTAGGCGTTTGTGGTCCCGTAGGCGTCCTCATCGACCGGGAACGCCGCGGTGATGACCGCCGATCGGGGTCCTGGCTGGCGCCGGTGGCTGCCGGCGGACCGCTCGGCGCGGGCGTCCTGGCGGCTTGCCTGTTCTTCCGCGCCGTCCCGGTGGGACGGCCAGCTCTCGGCCGGGGTCGCCTGCGGCCAGCGTTCCTGGCGCGGCGGCGTCCGGTGCGACGAGTCGTAACTCATATCTCTATTCACGGTCCTGAGGGCTGGTGCGGTTTGACGTTTGGCCGGTGGGTAACCAAGCGGTAAGAAAGGCGCGGTCAGACCGGGACTTCGCGGGTCACGCCGGCCGCGGCTTCAGCGGACGCGAATCCGGTCAGCTCGCTTTCGGCCACGCCGGTTACCGGGAGCACAGCTTCAGCCGGCGGGAATCCGGCGGCGCTCGCACTGCGGGCCAGCTCACTGCGGGCCAGCTCACTACGG
The DNA here is from genome assembly GCA_050011155.1 of Streptosporangiaceae bacterium. Lineage (GTDB taxonomy): Bacteria > Actinomycetota > Actinomycetes > Streptosporangiales > Streptosporangiaceae > Palsa-504. The sequence continues at coordinate 6,055 of JBEKJP010000208.1, read as the reverse complement.
GACGGCTCGCTGCGGGCCAGCTCATCGGGAGCCGAAATACCGCGGGCCAGTTCACCGCGAACCAGTGCACGCCGGGCCAGTTCGTGCCGGATCAGCCAGCCGACCGCCACCACGACCAGCGGCACGCCGTAGGCGATCCCGTTCACCAGCCGCCACGGCGGGGTGTACCGCCCCAGGTATGCCTCGGCCGCATAGTACCCGCCGGCGGCGAACGCCAGCCATTCCGGACGGCCGTCCAGGGCGACCAGCATGACCAGCAGCAGCGAGTACCACTGGTAGTGCGGGGTGGTGATGGCGAGCGCGCCCGCGGTCATGTAGAGGGCACCTTGCCAGGGTCGGCCGGGATCGGCGAACTCCAGCACGGCCAGGGCGATCGCGGCCAGGATGAGCACGGCCATCACGCTGGCCAGTGGCCCGGTGACGAACAGGCCGATGATCCCGTACCTGGTCCCGGTGGTGTAGTTCTCCTGCTGCAGGTAACCAGGCAGGAAGCCGACCACCTTGGCGCCGACCCGGAGCACGTGCGGGATATAGACCGCGACGAACGCGCTGCCCGCAGAAACCGCGACCGTCACCCAGCGGCGGCGCAGGACGGCGGGCCCGATCAGCGCGGGGGTCATCTTGGTCGCGATGGCCAGGCCGAGCAGGACCCCGCCGAGGGCCGTTCGCGCTCTGGTGCGCGCCGTGGCCAGCACGAGGATCGCCACCGTCGCGATACCCACCGCGATCACGTCGACGTGGGCGCTGTTTCCCGCCTCCAGGGCCACCGTCGGACACCACGACCACAGGGCCGCCATCCGTACGTCCCGGCCCAGCCGGCCCAGGGCAAACAACAGCAGCACCGTGATGAGCACGGCGACCAGCGCCGTGGTGGCCTGGATCGGCTTGGCCGAGTCGCTCCCGGTCGGCAGGTAGTGCACCCCGAGGAAGTATGCCTCGGCGACCGGCGGATAGATGGTCGGCACCGTCGGCCGGTTGATCCTGGTGCAGCCGGGAGTGAGTTCGGCGGCGGGGTGGCTGCTGGCATAGGAGGGCGAGACGCAGTACTCGGCCTTGGGGTAGAACAGGAAGTCGTTGCGCAGCCCGGTGAGCTGGGTGGCCGTGGGGACGTACTGGTACGGGTCGATCCCCGCGGCCTGCACCTGCCCGTCCCAGACATAGCGGTAGAGATCGTTGCTGTTCTGCGGCGGCGCGGACACCGCGGCCAGCTGGACGGCGATGCCGCCGAGCACGATCAGCGCTACCGCGCTCCGCCGCGGCACCATCCGCAGCAGCCACGCGGCGGTGAGAAACACCAGCCAGGCGCCGGCGATCACCGGCAGCGGGCGTATCCGCGCCGGGTCGAGGCCTGGCCGCACGATCACCAGCACCAGGCCGGCCAGTACCAGCAGGGCCGCGCTGACGGCGGCCACCCGCAGTTTTCCGTTCATGATCGCGTTCATGAGGCCGTCAGCATCCTTCACAGCGTGACGACGGTTCGTTCGGGACAGAACGTGCAGCCGCCGACCGAGGCGAACCACCTGCCGTCGACCGTCCAGATCTCGACCTCGCCGAGCCCGGCGTCGTTGGCCACGCTGGCGATGTGGTCGGCGCCGACGTAGGCCCAGGGGAACCACGCGCTGGTCGAGTCGGCGTGGCAGAGCCGGACCTGCTCCTGGCGCAGCGGCGAGCCGGGCGGCTCGAGCTCGACGATGGCGCGGCCCTGCGGCGCGAGCAGTTCGGCGACCCGGCGGAGCAGCGCGGCCGGGTCGCCGCCGATCCCGATGTTCCCGTCCGCGAGCAGCACGGTGGCCCACCGTCCGGTTCCCGGCACGCGGTCGAAGACGTCACGCAGCATGACCAGCGCACCCGAGGAACGGGCCAAACCCACCGCGTACGGCGTGATGTCGATGCCGAGCGCGGGGATACCCCGTTCGGACAAAGCGACGGTCAGCCGGCCGGGACCTGAGCCGATGTCGAGGGTCGGGCCCTCGCAGCGGTCGAGGATGGACTTGTCGCCGGGGCTCTCGTTCAGCCAGCCGTCCACCGCGAGCGGGGTGCGGCTGCCGTCGGCGTGCTCGACCTCGGGCCGCGCCCGGCCGGCGAGCGCGTGCTCGTAGAGTTCCCCGATCACGTGGACCTCCCACCCTTCAACCATGGATGACCGCGGGGTACGTCAGGTATCCGACCGCGATCGCTCGATCGCGCCCACCGGTCCCGGCGGCGCGAAGCATCCCTCAGTGTTAGCTCAGGCCGGAATCTCGCGGGGCCAGAACCGCGCCGATCAGGCCGGATCTCACACAATCGTCACTGTGCTTACGGAGTCATGACGCTTTCGATCTGTTTACTGGCATCACGGGCTGTTTACGTCTTACCTTGGAGGCGTAACCATTGGCTTTGTACAGGACGGAAAATCCGTTGGTGAGCAATCCCGATCCGCCCGGGCGGATCGTCGTCGTCGACGACGATCCCACCGTGGCGGACGTCGTTGGGCGATACCTGGTGCGCGACGGCCACACGGTCGAGTGCGTCCATGACGGATACGAGGCGCTGCGCCGGGTGGCCGAGGAGCCTCCGGATCTCGTCGTCCTCGACCTCATGCTGCCCGGAATGGACGGCCTCGAGGTGTGCCGCAGGCTGCGGGCGCGCTGGCCGATCCCGGTGGTCATGCTGACCGCGCTCGGGGATGAGACCGATCGCCTGGTCGGCTTCGAGACCGGGGCCGATGATTACGTCACCAAGCCCTTCAGCCCGCGTGAGCTGGCCCTGCGCGTGCGTTCGGTGCTGCGCAGGTCCCGCGGCGCCGGCCTGCCCGACAAGCTCGATCTCGGCTCCATCACCGACGGGAACCTGCTCGTGGACCTGTCCGCGCACGAGGTCAGGACCGACGGCAAGCTGATCCAGCTGACCTCCCGCGAGTACGACCTGCTGGTGTTCCTGATGCGGAACCCGCGCAAGGCCTTCACCCGGGAGCAGTTGCTGACCGAGGTGTGGAGCTGGACGTTCGGCGACACCTCGACTGTCACCGTCCATGTGCGGCGGCTGCGCGAGAAGCTCGAGCCCGACCCGACCATGCCCAGGCGCATCGTGACCGTGTGGGGCGTCGGCTACCGCTACGAGCCGGAGGCAGCGTGAGAGCGCCGGAACGGCGCGCAGGAGGTAGAGCATGAGGCCTCTGGCCGAGGGTTCGTCCATGCTGCCAGCCGGCATCGAGTGGTCGGACCTGATCTATATCACCGAACGTGTGGCGGTCATCGCGGTCGTGGTCAGCATGATCGGCATCCTGGTGCTGAAGCGGCTGGCCGGCCGCTCGATCGGTTTCATGATCGGCATCACCGTCGGCGTCTGCACCATCACGACGCTCGCCGGGATCGGCGTCATCGCGTACCGGATGGTGGGGAGCGGGCCGCAGCGCGACGAGGTACTCGACCTCATGTTCATCGGCGGCCTGGCCGGCGTGATCGTGGCGATGTTCGTCGCCCGGCGGATCACCAAGACCAGCCGGGCGCTGGCGGCGGCGGTGCAGAAGGTCGGCGACAGCGGCGTGTACGTGGCGCCTGAGGGCCTGCTCCCGGCCGAGCTGCAGAACCTGTCCTCCGAGCTCACCGTCACGCATGAACGGCTAGCCCAGGCCCGGTCCCGGGAGCGGGCGCTGGAAGCCAGCCGCCGCGAGCTGGTCGCCTGGGTCAGTCACGACCTGCGTACCCCGCTGGCCGGCCTGCGGGCCATGGCCGAGGCGCTGGAGGACGAGGTCGTCATCAACCCGCGCGAGGTGTCCCAGTACCACTCGCAGATCCGTCGCGAGGTCGACCGGCTCACCCTGATGATCGACGACCTGTTCGAGCTGTCTCGCATCCACGCGGGGGCGCTGCGGCTGTCCCGGCGGATGACGGGGCTCGAGGATCTGGTCGCCGAGGTGGTGGCCAGCACCGATCCGGTGGCCCGGGCCAAGGGCGTCCGGCTGACCGGGGCCGCGGTGCGCGGCATGCCGGTGTACGTCGACGCCGCCGAGATGGGCCGGGCGCTGCGCAACCTGGTGACGAACGCGATCAGGCACACCCCCGCCGACGGTGGCGTGGACGTGCTGGCTGACGTGCAGGGCGGTCTGGCCTGTGTCACCGTGTCCGACGCCTGCGGCGGGATCCCGCCGGACGACCTGCCGCGCGTGTTCGACGTGGCCTTCCGCGGCGAGACCGCCCGCACTCCCGACCCGCAGGCCAAGCAGGGCGGCGGGCTCGGCCTGTCCATCGCCCGTGGCATCGTCGAGGCGCACTCCGGCCAGATCGCGGTGCGCAACGCCGGACCAGGCTGCCAGTTCCTGATCAGGATGCCGCTGGCCCGCCCGGGCGTGCCCGCCATCAACCGAACCGTCCCGCATCGCCACGCCGGCGCCGCGGCGGGCCCGTCCACGGGTCCCATCCCGGCGGTCGGTCCCGACCAGCCGCGAGTCATGCCCGCCCGCTAGGAGTGGTCATCCGGGCAGGCCAGGGCGCGCCCCGGCCTGCCCGGGATTACCTTGATCTCTAGGCGCGGGCCAGGACCGGCTCGCGTAGCGGGGCGCGGGCGAACTCGGTCATGCCCTCGGCGAACCTGATCTGAGCCCGGAAGCCCAGGTCGCGGGCGGCGCCTGCGGGGGAGGCGACGATGTGCCTGACGTCGCCCAGCCGGTACTCACCGGTCACCACCGGCTCGAGGGCACCGCGAAACGTCCCAGAAGCACCAGACGCACCAGAAGCCTCGCCGACGCCGAACGCATCGGCCAGTGCGCACGCCATCTCGCCCACCGTGTGCGGTTCACCGCTGGCTACGTTGTAGCAGCGCAGGCCGCCAGCGGGCAGGTCGGAAAGTCCCGACAGGGCCAGCAGGTTGGCTCGCGCCACGTCGCGGACGTGCACGAAGTCGCGGCGCTGGCCGCCGTCCTCGAACACCCGGGGTGGCACGCCGTTCTCCAGGCAGGACCGGAAGATCGCGGCCACGCCCGAGTAGGGAGTGTCGCGCGGCATCCGCGGCCCGTACACGTTGTGGTAGCGCAGCCCGGCCGCGGTGCCGCCGGTGAGCCGGGCCCAGCTGGCCGCCAGGTGCTCCTGAGCGACCTTGCTCATGGCGTACGCGTTCCGCGGATCAAGCGGAGCGTCTTCACCGACCAGGGACGTGTCGAGCGCCGCCGAGCACAACGGACAGCGCGGCTCGAACAGCCCTGCGTCCAGGTCGGCGGGGTCCCGTGGCGACGGCCGGACCCGGCCGTGCGCGGGGCAGTCGTAGGCACCCTCGCCGTACACGACCATGGAGGACGCGAACACCAGCCGGCCGATGCCGTGCCGGCCCATGGCCTCGAGCAGCACCGCGGTGCCGGTGACGTTGACGTCCGAGTACAGGGGCAGGTCGGACAGGTCCACGCCGAGCCCGACCATGGCGGCCTGGTGGCAGACCGCGTCCACGCCAGCCAGCGCCTGGTCGACCGCGGCCGGATCGCGCACGTCACCCACGATCAAGTCGGCATCACAGTGCGAGGGCCGGCCGTTGTGCACGGCGGGCGTGAGCGAGTCCAGGCCGCGGACCTCGTGGCCCGCCTCCTGGAACGCCGAGGCAATGTGCGACCCGATGAAGCCGGCCGCACCCGTCACTAGTACGCGCATACCGGAAAGCCAACCACGCGGCCGGCCCCGCGAAGGCCAAACGAAGCCCGCCAGAACGCGCCGTCACAGCTTCGTAAGGCCCGATCAGGGCTTTTTCCGGCCAAAAATCGCAGTCGCGGAAGTACTGTCAGTCGCCATGGAGATCGATGTCGTCCTGCCGTGTCTCAACGAAGCCGGCGCACTGCCCTGGGTGCTGTCCCGGATGCCGAACGGCTTCCGGCCCATCGTCGCCGATAACGGCTCGACCGACGACTCGGCCGCCGTCGCCGCGGCCCACGGGGCACTCGTCGTCCACGTCCCCCAGCGCGGCTTCGGTGCCGCCTGCCATGCCGGGCTGCTGGCGGCCAGCGCCGACATTGTCTGCGTGATGGACGCCGACGCCTCGTTCGACCCCCGTGACCTGCCTCTGGTGGCCGAGCCGGTTATAGCCAACCGAGCCG
>JBEKJP010000207.1:0-10728 GCA_050011155.1 Streptosporangiaceae bacterium | reverse complement strand
AAATGCACCGGGAAACCCGCCCGCACATACCCCACAGCCCGCTCACTCACCGCCGCGACATAAGCAGTCTCCACAAAATCCGGCCGCAGAGCCGACTTGATAACCGAACCACCGGCAACATCGGCCGCACTTACCCCGATCTGGGCACTCACCGAGAGCTTCCCAACCCGGCGGAGTGAAGGCTCCAGATCTCTCTCAGCTCGGCTGCCACCGCCGCACGCGCCCTGGCGTCCTGCGCGGCGATGGCCTGCCGCTCATGCTCGGCCTCGGCCCGCGCCCTAGCGTCCTGCGCGGCGTGCATGAAGCGTTCCCGGTGAAACTCGCTCAGCGTCCCCGTGATGTCCGACGCACGCTGGCGGATGTCGTCGGCGTCCGCCGCGTGCCGCTGGATCCCCAGGCCGTGCCGCTCATATCCGGCGGCGCTCCGGTCACGGGCGTCCTGCGCCGCCGTCGACTGCCGCTCGCGCTGGGCCTCGGCCCGCGCCTTGGCGTCCTGCGCGGTCTGCATGACGCGTTCCTGGCGGAACTGGCTGAGCGCCTCCGCGAGCTCGATCCGCATGCCCGCGATTATCGCCATTCGGTCCCTGGCGTCTGCGGCAGCAACCGCCTGCCGCTCACTCTCGTCCCTGGTACGGCGCGAGGTGGCCGCCTCGAGGTCGCCGACCAGAACCTGCATTTCGTCTTTGATTGCCATTCGTCAATCTCCCCCTATAAGCGCGATTCCGGCCATCAGTGGCCGCTGCCAGGTACCGCCGCAGGGTCCAGTGAATAGAGATAAGCAGGCGCACCCGGATTTCCCTGCCCGCTAGACCCTAGCGACGGCCCTGCTATGCCTCTGCCTCTGCCGCGGTCGCGGTCAGGCCGACTGCCTCGGCGAACTTCAGGTACGTTTCCACCGACGCCACGACAACCCGGGTCTCGATGGCCAGCATCTCGATGCCGGCCAGGGACACGCGCATCCAGGCGTCGATAACGATACCCTTGTCCAGAATCCGATCAACGACCTCTACCAGGCTCGAAGATCCAATCGCCTTTTCTACAGCCATCGGTCACTCCCCCCATCGATGTACCTCATGGCCAGACGGCGCTCTTACCCAGGTAATACGTGCCTCCTGGACAGCGCAGTCTTTTCTATCTGTATCCGGTGGCAGTGGCCTGCAAACCATCCACGAGTGGGAAATCTTGCCCGGTACACGGAAAGGTACATTATGCGTACATTGACATAATGTACCTTTCCGTCCGCCCTCAGGCGCCGGGGATATGCACCCATCCGGCCCCATGGCAGGCGGAGCAGTACATATGGCGTTCGCTCACCGGGTCCACTCCGTCGCCGTGGCAGGACGGACAGATCGCCCTGGCTTCCCGGACCGTCTGGAGGCCTTTGCCGCCGCAGCCGCCGCAGGTCAACCTGGTGTGCGGGTGCACGCCGGACCCCTGGCAAAAAGCGCAGCTCACGCGCGGTTCCGGCACGTCCACGACGCCCTTTCCCAGGCAGACCTGACAGGCAGAGGGCGGCGAGAGGAGACCGAAACGATCGTGTCCCGTCCCGTTGCAGAAGGCGCAGTCGATCTCGGTATCAGTGCGTGTCTTACCCATATCGGCCCCCTTCACATCGGCGCCGTGCGGTCAGCATCCGGCGCTGCGCTCTTAGCGCCGCCAACGCGGCGGAAATTTTCGCGTTTTCGCGCGACCGCTCGGCTCGGCCGCGCTGCCGGAGGTTAAGGCTGGGGACTGACATTACACCGCGCACATGACGCATCCCCCTCACCTCGGCACTTTTCGTAATTAGCACTCTGCGCCCCCTTTTTTTGTCGTTTCAGCCCACCCGTCCCTGTGCCAGCTGCCCTATCAGCCGTTATCCTTAACGGTACCAAATGCGCCCGCGAAACTGTAAGGCGGCCAGGGCCCGGTGAACCTCACCTCGACGTCCGGCTCCTGGCTCACCCTTTCGAGATATTCCCCGATGGGGGCGACCGCAAGTCGGGCGACGAGCAGCGAGAGATTGAGCACCATTTGCCTCCCTTTCACCGGTCGTGGCTTGCCGACTTGCACGTCGTCCGCCAGCGCTGCGAGATTCTCGAAGTAACGGCGGGAATCCGCCTCAGCCCGCCGCTCGAGTTGCTCTCTGAGCTGTCGCCGGAGTTGCTGGCGGGCAAAGTAGGCGCGTCCGCGTGCGGGAATCGCCGGCGCCTCGGCGGCAACCGGCTCGGACGGGGTAATACTGTCGGTATTCCATAGAACCTGAACCCCCACCTCGGCGCGGCCCTTGAGGGCCGCCAGGCGACCGCGAAGGGCAGCATGATGCTCTCCGAGCCAGCCGACGAGGTTCGCCTCGGCGCTCCGGTCAGCATCGCCGGCGACGATGACGTCGAAGCTCATGGGCAGGACGCTTTCCGCGGACTGCCAGGCCTCCTCGACGACCGTGTTGTGGGCTGCGACCCAGGCCCGCACCTTTTCCTCGTCCCCCTGGTAAGGCTCCGGCGGGCAGGCGTGCGCGAGCGCGGCGAGGTCCCGGTACCGGACCGCGTGAACAGCCCCCCCGTCGAGAGCCGGCGACGAGAGCGGCGCGGGGACGGTCCCCGTGACCGGTACGACGCAGTAGAGGTAGAGCGCGGCAGCGGGCGCTTCGCCGGTCATCGCCGGGCCGCCGGACTCCGCCGCGTCTCGCCCTCCGGGCGCCGCTCCGCGGGAGTCGCTCCCCGCGCCTTGCGCCGCACCCGGATGACGAGCGTGCCGGTGGCGCCGATAGCGCACTGCGCCTCGCCGGCGACCTGCTCTGGCAGGTCGATCCAGCGGTCGTGCCCGCCAGCGCTCACCACGAGGCCATAGCCGCCCGGTTCGACCCGGGCGACGGGCAGCCCGGCCCGCGCCTGCGTTGGCACGCTGGTCACCACCAGCAGGTCATTGCCTTCCAGCAGCACATCCACCGGAACGCGGGAGGCTGGCCACCATTGCGCTACCGACTCGTCGAGCCGCCACGACTGCTGCCTCACGACCCCCGACTGCCGGTCGAAGTACACGGCTTCGTACCGGATCACGGGGCGCCCCAGGGCTGGCTCTACGTGCCGGAAGCGCTCATGCAGATGGAGGAACACGGCCTCCTCGGTTCCGGCGCCGACCAGTGCCATGAGTTCGCCGGTTGTCGCGTGGCCGCGGTACGCGAGGTAATCGAGGATTAGCCCGGCCGTGCCACCAAGCCCGGCGAGCGCCGCGGCAAGCTCATGAGTGACCGGGACGGCCGGCCCCGCGGTGAGCTTGTGTTCGCCGGGAAGTCCCGCCCGCCGGCTCAGCGCTGCTTCCCAGGCGCCGAGATGTGCCGTGATCAGCCAGCAGGAACGCGGGTGGGCTGACGCCGTGGGCCGATACGCCAGCCGGATCACGCGTTTGGCGCACATGACGAACGTCCGCCGCTCCACGTCCAGCCGCGTGACCGTCTCCAGATCGATCCGCATTCCCGGCCGGCCGGGCGGCCGGAAGGTGAGCGTCGTTTCCCCCAGTCTCAGCAACCCCAGGCGCCAGCTACCGGGCCGGCTGACGCTGATCGCGCCCTGCGCCGATAGCGCTGTCTCAGGCTCGCTGAGCATGGGTGCGCTCCGTCTCGATGGACCATCGCTCGCGGCCGATCATGGTATCGATGAGCTTGCTCACGACCTGGTCAAGGTCGTCCCGGACGCCTTGGACCGCATCTTCCACGCCGTGCTCGGCCTTGAGCTGGGTAACGGCTTCCTCGAGCTCGGCCAGCGCGTCGCCCAGCCGCTCGACCTCGGCGTCGCTTAGCCGGCCCCCTTCGACCCGGCGCAGAGCCGCGTGCACCAGTGCCTCCTTGACTATTTCGAGTAGCGCGACGACAAGCGCGAGCAACCCGTGTCTCAGGTTGCCCTCTTCAAGATCCAGCATCGCCGTCCCCGTCCCCGTCCCCGTCGCCGGCCAGCGCCGCTCGCCGGATTGCCTCAGACCATGCGCCGATGCCCTCGCCCGCGAACAGGGCCTCGGCGCGGTCCTTCCCGGCCTCGTGAGTGACGACGAGCACGTCGCGTAGCCCGAGAGTTCCGAACTCGCGCCGTTCGATGGTTATCCTCCAGATCTCGGTGAGCGGCACGCGCAGCAGCGCACCTTGCGGCATGTCTCCCCGCCAGGTGAGTTCGGTCCCCGTCAGCACCGCCCAGCCGGACCTCCACAGCGCTGGGCCGCGCTTGGGCACCCAGCGGTACCACAACTGGCCGCCGGCCACCGCGCCCGGGTCGAGCCGCTCGAGTTGCGCAGCGGGGATCTCCGTGACGGCCTGGCCGAGCCGCTGGATCCCCTCTCGCAGGTGCGCCTCCAGGACGTCGGGCTCGGCGGCGTAGAGCCCGGCCACCGTGCCATCCGCCAGCGCCAGCGAGACGATCTCCCGGCGGCCTGGCCCGAGGTTCTCATGCACGACGCGACCGATGCCGACAATCGCGCCGACAAGCGTCTCGAAAAGAACCTCAGGCGGCGCTGACCGGACGAGCAGGAGGCGCCGGTCGGTGAGAATGAGGCGGCCCGGCTGCCAGACGCGGGAGATGCCCCGCCTGCGATGGTAGGACCCGTACAGATCGAGCACTGGATGCTCACCCGGCTGGAAGCCGAACTCTCGCCGCCGCTCCTCGCGGGCCGCGTGCGCGCGCGTGTCGGCGTCCCAGGCCTCCATCATGCCGTAATCCAGCATCGTCTCAATCGCGGCAATCGCCGCCTGGAGGCTGATCCCGATCAGCGGGATCCCCGCCACGCCGATGATGAGGTCGAGCTTGAGCACGATCCCCTTGTCGAGGACGCGCTCAAGCAGATCCTCCAGGGTCGCCTGAGACCCGCGCTGCGGCTCCATCACCGGCGGCTCACCGCACCGGGATGGGGCCCGGCAGCTCAGGGGAGAGGCCAGGCGCCCGGGCGGCGTCGCGCCACGCGGCGGTCTCAAGATTCGTGCCGGACGGGAATTCCAGACCGTACCTGGCGGCCGTCTCGAACGAGGCGAGCGCCGCGCGCACCTTGATGCCGAGGAGCTCGACCCCGGCCAGCGAAACCATGATGTCGGCGTTGATCACCAGCCCCTTGTCGAGCACGGCGTCGATGACGTCGGCTAGGGCGTCGCCGCGATCCCTGGTCGGCTCAAGCGCCACGCCGCCGCCCCTCCCGGCCCGGCGGCGCGGAAAAACCTCTCACTCCGTGCTCCATTCCGTATCGTTCCTGCGTCGAAGGCCGGTGCGCTGCCACTCGAGGATCTCGCCCTCGTCATTCAGCCGGACCTCGTACGCACCGATCACGTCGTGCGCCTCGGGGATCCGCTGAAGCTCCACCATTTCGACCTTCAGCCGCCACCCCCCCTCGTCGCGGTCCGCCCCCGACACGACCAGCGGCTCCAAGTTGGTCGCCTCGGCGAGCTGCGCCTTGGCGAGCTCGGTGACTTTCAATAGATGCATCCCCTGTGTTCCTCTCCTTCCGAAATCTTCTCGTGAACGCTCGACACCCCGCTTAGCCAGCACCTCCCGCAGCCTCACCAGTTCCTTGCCGCCCGGCGATCGCGCTCAGCCGGGCCAGCAGCTCGGCTTCCGCGATGTCGCACGCGGCCTCGTCGACCAGGCCGGCCTCGAAGCGCCGCTGCAGCTCCAGCAGTTCCCGGCGGATGGCGTCCGGATCGTTCAGCTCCTGGTCCACCACGTCCCGGATCTCCCTGAAGATGAAGCCGACCCCGCGCGCGGGCAACGTTACGGGCGCGAGCAGCAGGTTCGTCAGAAGTCCCATCGTTCAGCCCGCTCTCCCTCGCATGCTTGTGCTTGTTCACGCCTAGCCGACGCCGACGAAGCTGTAGGGGGGCAGGGGTCCGGCGAGCATGAAACCCAGACGTCCCCCGCAGCCGCGGTCGAGCTTCTCGACCGCGGTCTCGAACGCCTCGGTCCACCGGCGTTCTACCAGGAAGGCCGCATTGAGCACCATGAGCTCGGAGATCGGGTCGTTCCGGCAGACGTCGACCGCCTGATGCTCGAGCGCGGTCACGATCTCGTCCGCCTCTCGCTCGCGCTTCACCGCCAGCATCTCCGCGGCCCGGCCGCCAAGCGCGAGCCGTGCCTCGTGCGTCACCCACGCGGGATGCCTGACCAGGCGGTCGCGGGTCGTCCTGAGGTCCCGGTCGGCCGCGACGATCTCACCCAGGACGCGCTGCAGATCCAGCCAGGACACCTTCAGGCCGAGCTCGACGCGGCCGCGGACGCGCTCAAGTAGCCGTCCCAGCTCGGCCCAGCGCTGCTCCAGCACGTCCTCGACGACCGACCGCGCGCTTGGCAGCACCGTCCCAAGCCGCGTCGGCAAGATGTCGTTCGTTCGCATCACGCCGTCGATGACGGCCTGGTGGCCGCGGATGTTCTTGCGGATCAGTTCGTATCGTGGCAGGGGGTCATCGCTCACCACGGCGGCCAGGCCGCGGTGCCGGATAGTGCGGACGGGCCTGTCACCGTTGATCGGCGGCACGTCAAGCACAAGCGGTTCCCCGTCCCGGATCACGCCGTAGAGGTACACGCGGGCCGACCCCTCAGTCATGGCGGCCTTCTTCGGGGACTGCGGTGTCTCCGTTCCGGTCGATCATCACCATGATGGCCGGGTCGCTACCGGACCCATCCGCCTGGCCGCGACTGCGGCAGTAGGCAAGCAGGTCGGTACGCGCGGCGTTGAGCGCGGCGAAGCGTTCGGCCGCGCTCGGGTCGGCCGGGCTGCGGTCAGGGTGCGCCAGCCGGGCGAGCCTGCGGTAGCTCGAAATCACGGCCTCCTCGGAGATCTCGCCGGGGAGACCGAGCAGCGCACGGCCCGCCGCCAGCCGCTGCGCGTCGAACCGGGTAACGCTGACGGTGGCGAAGCTGTAGGGGGGAAGGGGGCCGATACGGCGAAGCGAGAACACACCCTCCGTCGCCGCATCCAGTCGTTCGATGGCCGCGTCGAGGGCCGGCAGCGCCTGCCGGTCCAGGAGGAACGCGACGTTGCAGACCAGTTCGTCCGTCAGTACGGCGTTCGCCTGTACACCCTTCGCCAGCGAGCCGACCTCCCGCAGGAGCTTCTCCTGAAACAGTGCGCGCCGCCGGTCGAGAGCCCGCTTGACGACCTGGCCGACCTGCACCTGCTGGGCGAGCCGATCCTCCGGCGCGGCCTGCCCCGCCACCGCCTTCGCCGCCACGACCTCGGGTTCGGCTGTGATCAGGGTGAGTGTCCGGCTCAGGTCCCAGGTGGCCGCCACCTCCACCTCGATGAGACCGGAGAAACGGGTCAGGGATTCTCTGACCAGTCCCCCCCAGTGGGTCAAGATGGACCGGACCTCGTCTTCGGAGCCGAGCACGGTGCCGAACCGTGCGGGCAGCACGTCGCCCAGCTCCATGACCTCCTCGATCACCCGCTGGTGAATGGTCAGGCGGCGGAACAGCTCCTGCCGCGGAAGATCGCCCAGATGCATTCCCTCATGGCGCCCCACGATGGCGGCCGTCCCCCCGACGGCGATGGCGGTGACCGGAGCCCGTCCGTCGGGCAGTCCCTGTGCGCGAAGCGGGGCGCGGAACGCGTCGGCCGCGGCAATGCCGTAGACATAGGTTGGCGTCTCAGTCATTGGCCCCGTGTCCTGTTACGTTCCGCCATTCCGAACGCCATGTCCGTGCCCATGATCTCGAGCCCCGCCAGGTCGCTGTCGAGGCTCTTGCCCTGCGAGATAAACCTCCTGGCGGCCTCCATGGTGGCCTCGCGGCAGATCCCCGCCAGGTCGGCGCCCACGAACCCGTCGGTCTCCGCCGACAGGGCATCGAGGTCGACGTCGGCGGCAAGCGGGCGCCCCCGGGTCTGCACTTCGAGGATGGCGCGCCGGGTGGCCGCGTCGGGAACCGGTATCTCGATCAGGATGTCGAAGCGGCCCGGCCGGAGCAGGGCCGGATCGAGCATGTCGGACCGGTTTGTCGCCGCCAGCACGGTGACCCCGCGCAGCTCCTCGATCCCGTCGAGCTCGGTGAGGAGCTGACTGACCACTCGCTCGCTCAGGTGCCCCTCGCCTCCCCCGCCGCCCCGCCGGGGCGCCAGGGAGTCGATCTCGTCGAGGAAGATGATGCAGGGCGCCATCTGCCGCGCCTTCTTGAAGACCTGGCGAATCCCCTTCTCGGATTCGCCGACCCACTTGGAGAGCAGCTCCGGGCCCTTGACCGAGATGAAGTTCACGCCGCTCTCAGTGGCGACCGCCTTCGCCAGCAGGGTCTTCCCGCTGCCAGGCGGGCCGTCGAGGAGGATGCCCTTGGCGGGCTTGGCCCCGACGTGGGCGAGCACGGGCGCGTAGAGGAGCGGCCACTCGACCGCCTCGCGCAGCGCCGCCTTCGCCACCTCCATCCCGCCCACCTGATCCCAGCTCACGTCGGCTACCTCGCTGAACACCTCTCGCATCGCCGATGGCTCCACCTCACGGACGGCGTCGAGGAAGTTGTCCATCGTCACGTGCATGTCCATCAGGGCCTGGTAGTCGACCTCTCCTCGCAGGTCGTCGTCGCGCCGCCGCAAGTCGTCCTGGCGCTGCCTGAGCTCGTCGTGGTGCCCCCGGAGCGTGGCCATGGCGGCTTCCCGCGCGAGCGCCGCGAGGTCGGCGCCGACGAAGCCGTGCGTCATGCCGGCGATGCGTTCAAGATCAACATCGTCCGTCAGCGGCATGCCCCGGGTGTGGATTTCGAGGATCTCCCTCCGGCCGTTGCGATCTGGGATGCCGACCTCGATCTCGCGGTCGAAGCGGCCGGGCCGGCGCAACGCCGGGTCGAGATTATCGGGGATATTCGTCGCCCCGATCACGACCACCTGGCCGCGCGTTTTCAGCCCGTCCATCAAGGCCAGCAACTGGGCGACCACTCGCTTCTCGACCTCACCCTGCACCTCGGCCCGCTTGGGCGCGATGGCGTCGATCTCGTCGAGGAAGACGATGGTGGGTGCGTTAGCCTGAGCATCCTCGAAGATCTTGCGGAGGTGGGCCTCGCTCTCCCCGTAGAACTTGTGGATGATCTCAGGCCCGTTGATGTGGACGAAGTGCGCCGCGGTCTCGCTCGCGACCGCCCGGGCAATGAGAGTCTTGCCGCAACCGGGCGGGCCGTAAAGCAGGACCCCCCGCGGCGGATCGATGCCGAGCCGGTCCCACACCTCGGGGAACCGCAGCGGCATCTCGATCACCTCGCGGACGCGCTCGATCGTCCGGCCCATGCCGCCCAGGTCCTCGTACGACACCTTCAGGACGGGACGCGCAGCCGCCGCCTCGCCGGCGATCTTGATTTTCGTCCCGGCCTGGATCAGGATGAAACCGCTGGGGACCGTGCTGACAACGGTGAAGTCCTGGGGTCGTGAGCCGAAGAGGTTAGAACGGATGCGTTCGCCGGCATGGACGACGAGGCCGTCGATCAGGCGCCCGACGTAAGCAGCGTCCCGTGCCTGGTGGGACAGCCAGGACTTGCCGATGGGCGAGAGGACCACGGTCACCGCGTCCTTGACCACCGTGGGCTCGACCCGTACCCGCTCGTCCAGCCCCGTGCCGGCGTTCTCCCGGGCGATCCCGTCGATCTGGACCAGTTCTTTGCCCCGCTCGTCCGGGTACACGGGCATGGCCTTCAGCGCGGTCGTGCCGCGGCCGGTGACCGTGACGACATCGCCGATGCCTATGCCGAGTTTCTCCATGCCATCCGGGTCGAAGCGGGCCAGCCCGCGGCCAACGTCCTTCAGCAGAGCCTCCGAGACGCGCAATGTCAGCCGCGACGTCCCCGCTGAGTCCTTGCCCGCCGGTGTGCCGTTACCCGCTGGTGCGCCCTTGCCCGCCGGTGCGCCCTTGCCCGCTGGTGACCGAACCATGACTGAGGCCTCAGCTCTCGACGTTCGTCTTCTTGAAGCGCAACTCCAGGTAACCGTTCTGGTAGCTCTGCCGCCGCGATGCCGGATCTGCCGCCGCGGGAAGGAGAACCTCCTTCTCGTATTTCCGCTTCGGCCCCGTCGCCGACAACGCCAGCACATCCCCCTCGAGTTCCAGGTGGATGTTCTCCTCCTGCACGCCAGGCACCTCCGCGACGACCACGATCTCGTCACCCTCGTCGAACACGTCGACGAGCGGCTCACGGGTGTCGCTGACGACCGGTCCTTCGCTCGTCGTCCGCACGTTGCCGAAACGCTCGACGGTCGGCGTGCCGCCTATCCCCGTCCGCACCGAGAAGCCGTAGACCCCGCGCATGCCGCCCGGAGACGAGAACTCCCGTTCCTCGCTCACCTCACGCCCGCCTTGCTCGGCGAGCCGTTCGGCAAGGTCCAACAGGTCTCCGAGGCCCTTGAAAAGGCCTCCGAGCCCTTCACCTCCTGAGCGCGTAGGGCGTTGTCCAGTCGACGCCATCCAGCCCACCTCCTCCGGTACGTGCGATCGGTACGGGAACTCGAACTCCTGCGAGAGCCGCCTGGGGGGGAAGGGGGCTTGTGCTCATCGTGCGCCGGCGGTACTTGCCGGTTCAGCCATGCCAGCTGCGAATCGATCTCGGTCAGCCGCCTGGTGATGCGCCCGAGTTCGCACTGGCGGGCTGGGGCCTCATGCCGGTGCCGGGCGGGGTAGCCGGGCTCGCCGGTGCCGGGCGGGGTACCCGGGCTCGCCTGGCCGGCCCGGCCACATGCTCGCGGACCAGCTCAGCGACCCGCCCCCGGACCGCCTCCGGCGTGAGCCCGTCCCAGCCACGCCGCCCCGCC
>JBEKJP010000206.1:0-10800 GCA_050011155.1 Streptosporangiaceae bacterium | reverse complement strand
CGCTCGCTAGCCGCGCTGGCTAGCCAGGATGCGGCGGATCTGCGCGGTCTCGTGGTCGCTGTACCGGTCCAGGATCGCGTGCAGGTCGTTCAGGTCCGACGCGCTGTGGTAACTGGCCAGTTCGCGCCCGAGCGCCGCCCGCGCGGCGCGCTCCTCGCGGGTCTCGCGGATCTGCTCGCGGACCGCGGTTAGCAGTGAAGTCATCGTCATTTCCTCCGTTTTAGTAGCTCACCTCCAGTGTCGGTGACCATGAACTATGCGTCCAATGACTTATTCGCAATGTATACATGAGCTAGAGTCATGGATATGGACACCGATGCGCTGCGCTGGCTACAGCAGGTGGCCGACGGCACCACGGTGACCGAGGTCAGCGAGCTGGAGCAGGTGACGCAGTCCGGCGTCTCCCGGGCCCTGGCCCGGCTGGAGGCGCAGCTCGGCACGCCGCTGCTGCGCCGTTCCGGCCGGACGCTGCGGCTGACCCACGCCGGGGCGGTGTTCAAGCCGCACCTGGACGCGATGCTGCACCACCTGGACGACGGCATCGCCGCGGTCAGCCAGCTCATCGACCCGGACACCGGCGTGGTGGCGCTGGCCTTCCAGCAGTCGCTGGGCACCTGGCTCGTGCCCGACCTAGTCCGCAGCTTCCGCACCGCGCACGAGCGGGTCCGGTTCCGGCTCACCCAGTCGCGCGACGAGCCGGACTTCGTGATCCTGGACGGCGGGCACGCCGACCTGGAGCTCGGGACGCGCCGCGCGCCGGACGAGACGACGCGCTCCCGGCTGATCGCGGTCGAGCCGCTCCGGCTGGCCGTCCGGCGCGATCACCCGCTGGCCGGCCAGGCGCTGGTCCAGCTGGCGGAGGCGGCGGGCGAGCCGTTCGTCAGCCTGCGGCCGGCCTCCGGGCTGCGGCGGCAGACCGACGAGCTGTGCCAGCGGGCCGGGTTCCGCCCCGACGTGATCTTCGAGGGCGACGACCTGTCCAACGTCCGCGGCTTCGTCGCGGTCGGCCTGGGCGTGGCCGTGCTGCCCGCGCCCCGGGCCGGGTCGCCCGACGCGGTCCCCGGCCCGGTCGCCTACCTGGAGATCCAGGACGAAGGCGCGGTCCGCCAGATCTTCTTGAGCTGGTCGGCCGAGCGCCGCCTGCTGCCCGCCACCGACCTGTTCCGCCGGCACGTGATCCGGCGCGCCGCCGCAGGTCAGCTCCCCGCCGTAGCCTTATCTAACGAACGGGGCGGCGTGCACGCCATCCCGCCCCATCACGCTGGCCCGCTGTCAAATCCTCACTCGCACCACGTGCCCCTGCCGTCACTTGCACGTCTGGCGCCGCACAGGACTCCGGTTCCCGGCCGTCTGCAACCAGTTCCGGCCGTCCGCAACCGGGTCGATTCCCCCGGGCTATCCGACCATGCCACATCGACCCGGTTATAAGGACGCGTCGAAAGATAACCCGATGCCTTGGTGTGAACTGGCTTCGATTTCTCCATAAATTACTGACGGGACGGCTGCGCCTCAGGCAGCGTTTTTCATGATCGCGAAGGATTTACTACGGAAAATGATATAAAAGTCTTCGCGATCATGAAACACCTGCTCAGGGACCTGCGACTGGCAGTCGCATCCGTCTCCGGAGTCCCAGCAGGAACGATTCCGGGAGTGATCACGCTAGCGTGGGCAGAAGCCCGGCCGCATATACCCCAGAACTGGCCACGATTAAGGCTCGCGAAGGAGACTCTGCGGTTTATTTCCCGGCGCGTCCTAACCGGGTCACCTTCACATCGACCCGGTTCGCCGCGCGGCTAGAACCGCCGTCACGGCCGCCCCGCCCTCATGGCGTTACGCCGCGTGCGGGGGATAACCCCCGATTACTTTTGGGGGGCCGCACCGTCGTATAAGCAGGCGCCTGATTCGTACCGTTAAGACACGGGAAACAAGGGCCTGACCAGGGAAACGGGGTAGCCGAGATGACGGCCGTGGTAAGCCGGGAGCACGTCAGGGCGACGTGCCTGACCGGAGCCGCCGGGGGGCTGATGATCGCGATCGCGTTCGTCATGATGATCGTGGCCGCGCCGGCCCACGGGACCAGCCAGGCTGGCGTCCTGGCCAAGCCGGCCGTCGCGCAGGTCGCCACGGACGTCTGTCACCGGCTCACGTCGAGGAGCGACTCGGCTACGGTGCGGGCGTGCCTGGCCGGCCCGTCAGCCGCGAGCGCCTGGGCCGACGCGTACGTACCCTCCATGACCAGCGAGAGCTGGTCGGCGAGTAGTCCGGGCCGCGTGGCCCGGCCCGCGTCGGCCAGCGTGGCTGTGAGCTGACCGAACCGCTGCCTGGCCCACGCCTTCACGGCGACCGCGCCGCGGTGCGCCGGGTGCGCCGGATCGGGGAACTCGGCCAGGGCCATCAGGAACGGGCAGCCCCGGCAGTGCTGCGGCTGGATCTGCTCGCCCAGCGCGTCGAAAACGGCCAGGATCTGATCGCGCGGATCCGGGCCGCCGGCCGCGGCCGCCGCGTCGAACCACTCGCGGTAGAGCCCGCTGGCCCGCTCGATGTAGGCCGCGATCAGGTCGTCCTTGGAGGCGAACAGCCGGTACAAGGTGGTCGGGGCTACGCCTGCCGCGGCCGCGACCCGGTCAACGTCGGCGGTGAGCTGGTCCGCGCGCTCGCGGATGCCGGCCAGCCGGTGCGGGCCAGTGGCCTGGGCTGGACGGTGGTCAGGTCGTTCGGCTTCATGTCCAACACGCTGCAGTGGGTACCGCAGCTGCGGGCCGGGGACGTGGTGCGGGCCCCGTTTGCCGGCGTACCGATTGCGATGATCGATCCGTTCGACATCGCAGCGGTAGCCGCGTCGGTCCTCACCGCGGCCGGGCCCGCCGGCCGGGTCTACACGGTGTCAGGACCGCAGGCCCTGCGCCCCGCCGACCGGGTTCGCGTTCTGGGCGAGGTACTCGGCCGCGACCTGCGGTTCGAGGCGCAGCCCGACGACGAGGCCCGGGCCGAGATGAGTACCGCCATGCCAGCGGCGTACGTGGACGCGTTCTTCGATTTCTACGTGAAGGGCGCCTTGGACGAGTCGCAGCCCCGCCCGGACGTGGCCGAGGTCACCGGCCGGCCGCCCCGTACCTTCCACCAGTGGGCGCAGGCTCATACCGACGCGTTCTGACGCGGCCGCGGGTCAGCCGGCCGCGTCGTACTCCTTCATTACCGCCCGGGCCTGCGCGAAGAGCATCCCGATGCTTACCTGGCGTGTGCAGATAATGACCGCGGCCACGTCCGAATTGCTCGTGCTGCGCAGGAAGAGATGCACCAGGTTGTCGCTATTGACCAAAATTTCCTTGAAGTAATTCCCGCCTTCGCTGACGCCGCGGAACTGATTCCACAGCGACTCGATCTGAGTTACGTTCTTGCCCTGGAAAAGATCTCCGGTCGCCGCCGCGACCACATCCAGGATCTCGCGCGGGTGATTATCAACGGTATCCACGGCAAGAAGCATTCCAGTTGACATATCGACAAAACCGCAACCAACGTAATCGGGAACGTTCTGGCGGAATTCCTTGAGCGTGTTGTTGATTAGCTGGGTGCGATTCACCAGTGTGCCTCTCTGCGCCGTACGGTGGTCCTGGATAGCGGTAACCTAGGATGCCATGACCGAGACGTGCAGGTGGGAGGCTTGTTGACCTTCGTTGGATCGAGACGTAAAAAACGTTTGCGAGTGGCCGGGTAGTTACGCAAAGTAATTATCCACCGCGGGCCGCGGGTTTCCCGGACTGTTGTGCGTAGCCTTCTGGTGACGCGGACCGCAACGATCACACGCGGTGCCCGGCCACCGGCCCGAGGCAGCGCCCGGGAGCGGTAAAGCGGCTCCGGGCTGGGGTGCCGGTTTGCGAGCGGCAAGCAGAGGAAGTGATTTCGACTGAGCGTGCCAGAAGTAAACATGAGAACGCAGATTTCTGCTGAGCTTGCGATGCTCGCTCGCCAGCGTGCCTCCGGCGCGCTGGAAATCATCGGGAATCCGAGCGGCATGGTATTTCTGAGTGGCGGCTACCTCACCTATGCCGAGTCACCGTCGATCCCCGACCTGCGGACCCGGCTTATCCGCTCGCGGCGGATATCGGTCGACCGGTGGAACGACATAATTGCCACCGGCCAGGATCACGGCGGCGTCGGTGCCCTGCTGGTGAGCGGCGACGTCGTCAGCCGGGGTGAGCTGGTTGACCTGCTCTGGTCCGTGGCCATGGACGCGCTGGTCGCGCTGACTCTCCCGGTGCCGGCCGGCCCGCAGGCTCGGCTGCGGTTCTGGCCGCGCCGGTCGCACTGGGTCGGGTCACTGCTCCGCCTCGACGTCGCCGCCGTCTGGGCCGACGTCAAGCAGAAGGCCGAACGCCTGACCAGCCGCGAGATCTCAGCCGAAGGCTGCCCGCAACTGCGCCGGATGGCGCGTCCCCGGGCCGTGGTCGGCAGCGAGCAGTGGGAGATCGCCTGGCAACTCGACGGGCTCGCCACCGTCCGCGACCTGGCCTGGCGGAACGGCTACGCCCTCTACGACACGCTGGAACTGGTCGGAGACCTCGCGCAGGCAGGGCTGTGCGTGGTGACCTCTCCGGTCGCCGTCGCCGTCCCGGTCACGGCGCTCCCCCCCGCCGTCGAAGCAGCCCCCGCCGCAGCCCCCGCCGTCGAAGCAGCCCCCGCCGAAGCAGCCAGCGTGGAGCCCGCGCCAGCCGACGAGTGGCCGCTGCTGCCGCGGCGCAAGCGAGGGGAGTCCCTGCCGGACAGGTCCGACGACGCCGAGATCCCCGCCGTCCCGCGCTGGCGAGCCGAAGACGTACCGAAGCCAGCCGGGACCACGCATCCCGACCTGCTCAGCCGGATCCTCAAGGGCCTGAGGCGCACCGATTTAATGCGCGCGCCCCGGTTACAGGTCCCGGTTCAGCGCGCGCCGGAACGTCTCCACGTCAGCCCACCGGCCGAAATCGGCGGAGTAGCGGGCGATCCGCACGATCATGTCCCGCATCTCGTAGTGCAGCATGCCGACGTTGAGCTCGTGGTCGCCCAGCACGGCCACCACGGCGTGGCTTCCGGCCGCGTACACCACGAGGTAGCCGGTGCCGCCGCGGGCGACCGCCTCACGGAACCCGCCCCGGCCGGTCGCCTGGGTGGCCTGGCTGGCCAGGCCGAGAGTGGCCGCCACGATGGCCGCGATCCTGGTCGGCTCCATGTCGGGGATGTCGTGCGTGACCAGCAGCCCGTCGCTGGTGGCGACCAGGCTGCCGTGCACGCCGACCACGCTGTCGCGCAGCGAACGCAATTCGGTGCGGACGAGTTCCTCAACCGTGATCTGGTTGGCGAACGGCTGGTCCACCGCTTTCCCCCCATGCAATGTCAAGCCAGTGCAATGTCAAGCCAGTGCAATGTCAAGCCAGCGCGATGTCAAGCCAGCGCCCGGATGAACGACAGCGCGGACCTGCCTTGGCTGGCTTCCCCAGGCCAGGCTGGAGCGTCGGCGACCGACACCAGGTGCATGATCACCATCCGGTATACCTCAATTGTCATGCCGAACACGCTTGGCCCGAGTTCCAGCGCCAGGGCGCGCGGCGTGACCGGCTGGCCCAGCCGCAGCAGGATGGCCCACTGGATATCGGACACCTGGACCGCGCCTGACCGCAGCCGCGGGTTGCGCACCACCGGCGCGTCGGGCGTGAGCACGGCGGCGATCTGCTCAAGCAGCTTGTGCCGGCGGGTTACCTCCGCCATCAGCGCCGCCAGCGGCATGCCGGGCGGGCCAGGGGGCCCGGGCGGGCCAGGGGGCCCGGGCAGGTCTGGTCCCGGTTCCTCCCTGGGTTCGGCGAACCGCACGT
The DNA here is from genome assembly GCA_050011155.1 of Streptosporangiaceae bacterium. Classification (GTDB taxonomy): domain Bacteria; phylum Actinomycetota; class Actinomycetes; order Streptosporangiales; family Streptosporangiaceae; genus Palsa-504. Next base: position 4,954 of record JBEKJP010000206.1, on the reverse strand, counting down.
GGCGGGGCCGGGCCGACATCAGTTCCATGGCCGCGTCGACGGTGGCCTCCGCCGCCATCCAGCTCCGCCCGAACGCCCCCGCCGCTTCCGCCCCGCTCCTGGCGGCCAGGCTGGGAGTGCGCCGGGAGTCGGCGGCCACGATGTCGCCCGCGCTGAGGTAGATGACGCCGCCGGAGTCGCCCGACAGGTGGAGCGAGCCCGTCCGCCCCGCCTCGGCGAGCTTGCCCAGCCGGATGGCGACCGGGCTCCTGCTCGGGATCATGGCCTTTTCCGTCTCGATGGGCTCCGTCATCTCCCCCGGCCCGGTCAGGCCACCCAATCGTGTTCCCGCACCAGGGTCCGGCTGAAGTCGCGGATCTCGCGGTGGGCCATGGCCATGTTGGCGTGCGGTCGCGCCAGCGTCACGAGCAGCAGCAGTCGCTGGCCGGGAGCGGGCCGCAGCAGCCGGATCAGCAGGTAATGGCTCTCCAGGGTCACGATGACGTCCTCGACGTCGCCGTCGGCGGCCAGTTCGCCGGTCATCAGGGACAGCACGTTGACCACGTCGGTCGCCCCGGCCGCCGCGACCGGCAGCCGCACGTCGTCCTGCTCTTCCAGGGAGCTCAGGATCATGCCGGTGGCGGCGTCCACCAGGCAGGCGTGGACGAAGCCGTCGATCTGCCGCACCGGATCGAGTATCAGCTCAGCCGGAAGCACGGACACGGCAGCTCCCTCCCCAGGTGACTATGACCAGATTCTACGGATAAGTCACGTGCCTGCGCAGCCGTCACACCAGGTCCGCGCAGTACCAGGATCGAACGAGGCCCGACTCGCGCCTGCTCCCCGGCCTTCCAGGCCGAGGAAGCCGAAGCCGCGGCCGGGTCGAACGTGTCGATCGCGGCGTGCCAGGTCAGCCCCGCCCGGCAGTCGGGGACGGTGAAGTCAATCGGCTCCCACCACCCGTTCACCAGGACCAGGAAGTCGTCGTCGACCAGCGGCTGCCCGTCGGGCCCGGTATCGGGCGCGTCAGAACCGTCCAGGTACACCCCGAGCGCGAGCGCCGACTCGTCGTCCCAGTCCTCCTGGGTCATCGGCTTCCCGTCCGGCGTGTACCAGCCGAGTTCGGCCGCCTCCACGCCGGTGAGGAACCGGTGCCGCCGGAACACCGGGTGGGACCGGCGGAACGCCACCAGGTCCCGGACGAACGACCGCAGCGACGAGTCCGCCGCCGCCCAGTCCACCCAGGAGATCTCGTTGTCCTGGCAGTACGCGTTGTTGTTGCCGTCCTGGGTGCGTCCCATCTCGTCGCCGCCGAGCAGCATCGGCACGCCGAACGACAGCAGCAGCGTGCCCAGCATCGCCCGCGCCCGCTGCGCCCGCAACGCGAGCACGGAAGCATCGGAGGCCGGACCCTCGGCGCCCGAGTTCCACGACCGGTTGTCATTGGCGCCGTCGCGGTTCGACTCCCCGTTCGGCTCATTGTGCTTGTTGTCGTAGGAGACCAGATCTCGCAGCGTGAACCCGTCGTGCACGGTGATGATGTTGATCGAGGCGGTCGGCCGCCGCCGGTCGTCCCCGTACAGGTCGGCCGACCCGGCGAACCGGGTGGCGAACTCGCCCAGGCCGATGTGCTGGCTGCGCCAGAAGTCGCGCATGCTGTCCCGGTACTTGCCGTTCCATTCGTGCCAGAGCTCGGGGAACTCGCCGAGGTCGTAGCTGTCCATCTGCCCGACGTCCCACGGCTCGGCGATGAGCTTGACCTGCGACACCACCGGATCCTGGGCCACCAGGTCGAAGAACGCGGACAGGCGGCTGAACCCGCCATCCTGGCGGGCCAGCGTGGTGGCCAGGTCGAACCGGAACCCGTCGACGTGCATCTCGGTCACCCAGTAGCGCAGCGAGTCCATGATCAGCCGCAGCGCCACCGGGTTCCCGGCGTTCAGCGAGTTCCCGGTGCCGGTGGTGTCGTAGTACTGGCCCGGGTCCCCCGGGTTCAGCCGGTAGTACGCCGTGTTGTCCAGGCCGCGGAAGCACAGCGACGGGCCGCCCTCGCCGCCCTCGGCGGTGTGGTTGAAGACGACGTCCAGGATGACCTCGAGCCCGGCCTCGTGCAGCGCGCGCACCATGGCCTTGAACTCGCCGACCTGCCCGCCAGGCGATCCGGCGCGCACCGCGGCGGAGTAGGCCGCGTGCGGCGCGAAGTACCCGATGGTGTTGTAACCCCAGTAGTTGGTCAGACCGCGCTTGAGCAGGAACTCGTCCGGCACATACTGATGCACCGGCAACAGCTCGACCGCCGTAACCCCCAGATCAGACAAATATGAACGAACGGAGTCATGCGCGAGCCCCGCATACGTGCCACGCAGTTCTTCCGGAACGTCCGGGTGGCGCATCGTGAAGCCCTTGACGTGCACCTCGTAGACGACGGTGTCCGCGAAGTCGCGCCGCAGCAGTGCGTCGGATCCCCAGTCGAAGGCGGCGTCCGCGACCAGGCTGAGCGGCACGTGCCCGGCCGAGTCCAGCGAACTGGGCGCGTCGTGGTCGTCCCAGGAGTAGTCGAACACCTCCGGGCCGAACGTGACCTCGCCCCGCACCGCCCGCGCGTACGGGTCCAGCAGCAGCTTGGCCGGATTGCAGCGCAACCCCTGCGCGGCGTTGTACGGCCCGTGCACGCGGAACCCGTAAGCCTGCCCCGGTCCGGCCCCGGGGACGAACCCGTGCCAGATCCCGCCGTCGTAGTCGGGTAGCCGGTACCTGGTCTCCTCGCCCGACTCGCCGATCAGGCAGACCTCGGCCGCCTCGGCCACGCTGGAAGCCACCGCGAAGTTGATCCCGCCGTCCAGCGGCGTCGCGCCCAGGGGCGACGCCGGCCGACCGGGAAGTGCATCCGCCACCCGCCCTACGTTACCGATACCCCCCCTAGTTGACCTAGATCGGGCACCGGTGCAAGCTTTGACCGTGCGGGCACTGGGCCTAGTCCGCCCCTACCAGCTCCGCCCAGTCGCGCCGGATATCGCCTGGGCGGTTTTCGTCGCGCTCAACCTGGCCGCCATGCGGCTGTTCCCGGTGTGGGGGACGGTGCCGTTCCTGGCCATCTGGGTGAGCCTGACCGTGATCTACGGATTCCGGCTATGGCGGCTGCAGCCCACCATCGTGACCTTGGCGGCGGTGACCCTGGCCACCGGCGGGATCATCGGGGTGCAGGTCATCGAGGGCCAGCAGGACGCCGACTACCTGGCCGAGGTCCCGCTGATCGCGGTGATGTTCCTGGTCATGGTGCTGCACGGGCGCCGCAGGCTGGCGGCCACGACCGAACGCCTGCTGGCGATGGAACAGGTGCAGCGGATCTCCCAGGAGAACGTGCGCCTGCTCGAGCAGCAGCGCCAGTTCCTAGCGGACGCCTCGCACGAGCTGGGCACGCCGATTACCGTCGCGCTGGGTCACGCCGAGCTCATCGAGCAGGCCGTCACCGACCCGGGCGTAGCCGCGGACGCCCGGGTGGTGGCCGGCGAACTGGCCCGGCTGCGCCGTCTCACCCACCGCATGCTGCTGCTGGCCTCGGCCGGGACGCCCGGCTTCCTCCAGGTGGCGCCGGTAGCCACCGATGCCCTGGTGCTTGACGCGCTGGAGCGGTGGGGACATGTGCCACGGCACTGGCGCCTGGGCGAGGTGGCCGAGGCCGTCGTGCCCGGCGACGCCGACCGGCTCACGGTCGCGCTGGACGCGCTGCTGGAGAACGCCGTCGCGCACACCGAGGAGGGAGACCGGGTCGAGGTCAGCGTCCGCCTCGAGAACGGGAACGCGGTCATCGCGGTGGCCGACTCCGGCTGCGGCATCCCGCCGGACGACCTGGCCCGCATCTTCGGCCGCTTCGCCCGCGCCGAGCCGTACCGCAGCCGCGGGACCGGCGGGTTCGGGCTCGGCCTGCCCATCGTCCAGGCCATCGCCGAGGCGCATCACGGCTCGGCCCGGGTGCGCAGCGCCGACGGCCACGGCGCCACGTTCGAGATCCTCGTCCCCGCGGTCGCTAGCCATCCGTCCACCCCGCCCCACCCCCCGCGCGATGATGCGGTGCGATAATGGCAGCATGCTACGGCGAGTGGTGACAACGATCCTGATCGCGGCCGGAGTAGCGGCGGGCGGCACCCTGATCGCCCGCCGCCTCGGCTACAACCTGGGCACCAACACCCTGGTGCGCTGCCGCCAGGGCCACGTGTTCACCACCATCTGGATCCCCGGCATCAAGCTCAAGGAAATCGACCTGGTGATCGCCCGCATCCAGCGCTGCCCCATCGGCCACCACTGGAGCCTGGTCGTCCCGGTCCGCCCCGACACCCTCAGCGCCGAAGACCGCGCCTTCGCCGAAGCCCACCACGACATCAAGATCCCCTAGACCAGCCGCAGCGCTTCGCCGTCCGGCACCCGCCGCAACCCCGGCACGAACCCATCCAGCTCCCCCGGCTCGAACCGGCACATCTTGATCGCCCACCATAGTCCGCCGGCCACGTCGCCGTCGGTCTTATACCCGCCAGCGGTCAGCATGGCACGGCCCCCTCCGGGGAACCCCGCGAGCACTGTCACCACCACGCCTCGTTCGACGTCCCAGATCCGGGCGGTTCCGTCGTCGGAGGCGGTGGCGAGCAGGGTGCCGTCGGGGGAGAACGCCACCCCGTTCACCGCGCCGCCGTGGCCTTCCAGGGTGGCCCGGGTGGCGGGGACGGTGCCGGTCAGGTCCCAGATCCGGGCGGTTTCGTCGTCGGAGGCGGTGGCGAGCAGGGTGCCGTCGGGGGAGAACGCCACCCCGCGCATCGCGCGGCCGTGGCCTTCCAGGGTGGCCTGGGTGGCGGGGGCGGTGCCGGTCAGGTCCCAGATCCGGGCGGTTCCGTCGTGGGAGGCGGTGGCGAGCAGGATGCCGTCGGGGGAGAACGCCACCCCGTTCACCCCGCTGGTATGGCCTTCCAGGGTGGTGCGCTCG
>JBEKJP010000205.1:0-10901 GCA_050011155.1 Streptosporangiaceae bacterium | reverse complement strand
ACGCCGGGCGGGATCGTCGTCCGGCCCGGGGTCTGGGGAAACCGGTCCTGAGGTCACGAACCACCGCCCGTTCAGGAGAATGATTGTTAGGTTCTTATCAAACATTCTAGCGAATCGGATCGGCTGCCGCAATCTTTCTGGCCTGATCTGTGATGTAATCCGAATTAATGGACTAATGAGCTGGATGTGACGGGAGTTGGGTTCGGCGGGCCGCTCACGGCGGCCGGATGGTTCACGAAATGGCGCGCATGGCGCGGGCGAAAGCCTCGCCGCGGTCGCGGCAGTCGCGGCCACCCCGGCCTCGTCGAGGACCTCGAGCAGGCCACCTGGTGGCAGCCAACTACCTGATCAACGTTCTCGACGTCGCCCTTGGCAGCGACGCGACCGAACCCGCTGCAAAGCCCGAACAGCAGCAATAGTGCCAAGTGAACGGGCTCCGTCCTTGCCGTCAATGTCGCGGTACTGAGAGTACGGAGAAGCTGGGACACCCTCTTCGGCAGGCGCGGAAAGGACCCTTACCGGGGCGCCTGGGCGCTTCCGGGGGCGCGGTAAGCCCCGGCGAATCCCCGGCGGCCGCTGCCTGCCGCGCGACCTGAGATGAGACCGGGATCCCGACGCTAACGACACGCTGAATGCCCAACGGAGTCCCTGCCAGACAGCGATCTTGGTCGACGCAGTTCTAGCAGGGACTCCGTTGCCCGTCTCACCGGCTTGACAGCCGTATCCGAACCTTAACTACACGGCCCTGGGACTAGCCGTGCCCGGGCCGCAGCTGCCCGCATACCGCAAGCTCCCCGGTCAGCGCCGCCGCCGGGTGGACGGTCATGCCACCTTTCGCGCGAGGTCCCACGCGAGGCGGTGGTCGGCGTATGGCGGGCAGCGGAGCTCAGGATCCGCTCGCGGGCTGTGGTAGTGGACGCCGCGGGTGTTTGTGAACGCCTCGAAGCCCCAGCGGCCGTGGTATTTGCCCATGCCGGCCGCCGGTGAAAAAGATGAAGTCCCACTGCTGCTCGAGCAGCGCCGTCGTCTCGGGTACCGCGCCCTCTACCACCGCGACCGCCTCGTGGTCCAGGTAGCGAGGGACGAGCTCGGCGATCAGCGCCGAGGTCGCGACGGCCAGCTCCGATGGCTTGATCACCGCGGTGTTCCCGGCGGCGAGCGCCGGCGCCAGCGGGCCGAAGGTCAGCATCAGCGGCTCGTTCCACGGGCCGATGATCAGGGTGACGCCCAGCGGATCGTGTTCCGTCCCTACGACCCGCGCCAGGCCTACGCCGAGTCGAAGACCGCAGCGGTTATGCTCGCGGTCGAGGCAACCCGGCGCTGGTCGGCCGACGGCATCTATGCCAACGCCGTCAATCCCGGCGCCATCGCCACCGGGCTGCAGAAGCACACTGGAGGCCTGAAAACCCCGGCCGAGCGCCGCAAGTCCGTGGAGCAGGGAGCGGCAACCCCGGTATTCCTGGCTGCCTCCCCGCTAGCCGAGGGAACCGGCGGACGCTACTTCGAGGACGTTAACGAAGCTGGCACACGCACGGAAAGCCCTGGCATGTTCGGGACCGGCGTCGCCGACTATGCCCTCGAGCCCCGGTATGCCGAACTGCTCTGGGAGGTGTCCGCAGAGATCGTTGCACGGGACGAAATCACATCAACGCTGTGATGGCGGCTCAGACAGCTCATGGTGACGCTGCTAGTGACGCTTTCGTAGGTCTTGCTCCGCACGGCGGTGCTTGACCGGTTCTGCGCATCGTTGTGCGACGCGGTGATCCGCTCGGCCGGCTCGCGGGACGTGCTGGAGGAGATCGAACGCTGCCAGCTGTTCCTGGTGCCGCTGGACAACACCCGCCGCTGGTACCGCTACCACATCCTGTTCGCCGAGGCGCTGCTCCACGAGCTGGACCGGGCCGAGCCGGGGCTGGCGCAGCTGCTGCACCGGCGTGCCTCGGCCTGGCACCGCCAGCACGGGACGATCGCGGAGGCGATCGACCACGCCATCGCCGCCGGCGCGTTCATGCGTGCATACGCCACGGCGATCCAGCCGCCCGCGGGCCCGGTATTCCTGTCGCTGCCGCTGGATGACTGGGCCGCCCCGGCCCTGGGCCCGGCGGTCGTGCGGAGCGCGTCCGCCCGCACCGGCCCGGATCCGGCCCGGCTGCGACGGCTGGCCGACACGATCGCCGCCGCGAAGCGGCCGGTCCTGATCTTCGGCGCGGCGGTGGCACGGGGATCGGGCTGGGATCAGGCGGTCGCCCTGGCCGAGAAGATGGACGCCCCGGTGTGGGCGGCGCCAGCTTCGGAGCGGGCGCCTTCCCCGGAGGATCATCCGCTGTACCAGGGCGGCCTGCCGTTCGCGATAGGGCCGCTGGCCCGGCATCTGGATGGACACGACCTAGCGCTTGTCGTCGGCGCGCCCGTGTTCCGCTACTACCCCTACATTCCCGGCGATTACCTGCCGGACGGCCTGCGGTTGTGGCAGGTCACCGATGATCCCGAGGAGGCGGGACGCGCCCCGGTCGGTGACAGCATCCTCGGCGATCCGGTCCTGACCATCGAGCAGCTGCTGCCGCTGGTACCCCAAGGCGCCCGCAGCCAGCCGCTGAAGCCCCCGCTGCCGCACCGGATGTCCTCCGTGCCGCAGACATCCGCCGCGGACGACGCGGCCGGCCTGCTCACTGCGCGCGAGGTGTTCGACGAGCTGCGCCGGATCTGCCCGGCCAATGCGGTGCTCGTTGAGGAGACCCCCTCTAATCTCGGAGATCTCCACGCGGCCTGGCCGGTCACGCAGCCGGACGCGTTCTACACCATGGCCAGCGGCGGGCTGGGCTGGAGCACCCCGGCCAGCGTGGGCATCGCCCTCGCCGAGCGCGACAGCGGCAGGAACCGGCCGGTCGTCATGGTCGTCGGCGACGGGTCCTTCCAGTACTCGGTCCAATCGATCTGGACGGCAGCGCAGCTCGAGCTCCCGATCCTGTTCGTCGTGCTCAGGAACGGCGAGTACGCGATCCTCAAGGCTTTCGCGGAAATCGAGGACTCACCAGGCGTCCCCGGGCTGGATATTCCCGGCATTGATATCGTCTCCCTGGCCCGGGGATACGGCTGCCAGGCGGCCCGGGCAGCCACCCTGGACGTGCTGCGATCCGAAGCCGCCGCCGCTAAGCGAAACACGCCGACCGTACTGGAAGTCCCGATCGCCGCGACGGTACCGCCGCTGCTCTGACGCCGCGCCAAGGGTCAGGATCGCGAGGAGGCCAGCCGCGCCTCGGTGTCCTCCGGCAGGCTCCTCCCGCGCGGAGCAACGGGGATCAAGCCCCACAGACGGCCCTCAACGATGATCGGCGTTCCGATCGCCGACCGGCGGCCCGCCTCGCGGATGCCGGCACCGAGCGCGCCGGAAGAGCTCTCGGCATAGCCATCGACCCGGACCGGACGGCCGGCCTGGAACACGAGCGTGCCGACGTTATGGCCCCCCAGCATCCACCGGCTGCCCACCGGGAAGCGGTCCGTTACGCTGCCCCACTGGCTGACGAAGGTTCCGGTGCCTGGGGAACGACGCTGCCGATCAACGCTCCGATTGAGAGAGCTGACGGCTTTACGTCGTGTGGTCGAGGATCCGGCTGATGCCTCGCGCCGACAGCGTCGACTTGGCCAAGAATCCGGCGGCCGGGCTTTCGTCGATCAGCTCGCTGTAGTCTGCTTCGGCTCCGGTTGAAATCAAGATCACTTCGGCGCCGCCCTGACCGTCCTCGGCGAGGAGCCGGGCCAGGTCAAAGCCACTCTCCTCGCCGAGCCCGATGTCGACGAGGATGACGTCCGGGCGTAGCGCGCGGGCCTGCTGGAGTGCCTCGGCGATGCTCGAGGCCACGCCCACAACGGTCACGCCCTCTCGCTCCGGGAGAAGGCTCGCGGCCTCAAGGAAGGCTTCGTTGTCATCAACGAGTAGGCACCGCAGCGGCATGTGATCAGGTTGCCACGGATACGGCACGGTCGCATTGCGGCTAGCAGTAACTTCCGCTATAGCTCCAGCTCCGGTCTCCCGGGTTGGTCAGGTTCCTGCTAGCCGGTAAGGGTCGGAATGGGCGTGGTGAACGCGCCGATCACGACTCGCGTCTCAGTGGCGCCACTCGGCGCTGGTCTTGTCCGGCTGGCCCACGTTCACGACCTGGACGGGCAGGTCGCCAGCCGCGCTGAGCACCTGGTCGGCCACCGCCGAGCCAGTCAGCAGGCGCGACCAGCGCGAGCGGCGGCGCGATCCGATGACCAGCTGGCAGGCGCCGGACCGGCGTGCCGCCTGGATCAGTCCGGAGGCGATGTCGCCGGCCCTGACCTCGACCAAGGTCCCGTGCAGCTCGCCGAGCAGCCGGCGGTCCTCCTCCAGCCGGGCGATCGGCGGCCCGCCGAGGTTGTCGATGTCCCGGACGTGTACCCCCTCGAGCCTGGCCTCGGACAGCCCGGCCAGCTGGGCGGCGTAGCGGATGAGCCACTCGTCGGCGGGCGATCCCTCCAGGCCGACCACGATGACCGAGGCCTCCACCGGCACGCTGATGTCGCGGGCGGCCAGAAACGCCGTGACCGGATCGGGAACGGTGTCATCCAGCCATAGCTGCGCGAGCTCCCGCAAGGCGGCGAGATTGGCGAAGCGGAAATAGCTCGACAGGGCCGCATCGACCCGCTCCTGCGGGACGACGAGGCCCTGGGCCAGCCGGTGCCGAAGTGCCGCGGGCGCCAGGTCGACGAGCTCGATCTCGCCGGCCCGCACGAACGTGTCGGGCACCGGCTCGGCCGGGTGCACGCCGGTGATCCGGGCGACCAGCGCACCCAGCGATTCGATGTTAGCGACGTTGAGGGTGGTATAGACGTCGATGCCGTTGGCGAGCAGCTCGGCGACGTCCTGCCAGCGCTTCGCGTGCCGCTCGCCGGGGAGGTTGGCGTGGGCCAGCTCGTCCACCACGGCCAGCTCTGGGCAACGGTCCAGGACCGCGGTGACGTCCAGCTCGGCAAAGCTGACGCCCCGGTAGGTGACCGTACGGGTCGGAAGGATTGCGAGGTCAGCGAGCTGAGCTGCGGTCGCCGGCCGCCCGTGCCGCTCCCGGTAAGCCACCACCGCGTCGACGCCGGAGCGCCGGCGGGCGCGTGCGTCCCGCAGCATCTCGTAGGTCTTCCCGACTCCGGGGGCAATCCCCAGGTAGGTACGCAGGCTGCCCTCGCTCGTCATCGCTGGATCCACTCGGACATGGGTGCACATTGCCATAGCGCGCCCCGGTACGGCCACCTGGCTAGCTGGCATGTCCGCCGGTTCGTGCCTGTTGTACGGTCGAGAGCGTGAGCGAAGCCGCGGCGGCGGACGTGGACGCCGCAGGCGAGGTCGAGCCCGCCGGTCATTTCCGCATCTACGTGGGCGCGGCCCCCGGCGTCGGCAAGACGTACGCGATGCTCTCCGAGGGCCACCGACGGCAGGAGCGGGGCGCCGACGTGGTGGCCGGGTTGGTCGAGGCCTACGGGCGGCCGCACACCGAGGAACTGATCGACGGCCTGGAGGTCATCCCCGCCAGGTTGTCGAGTACCGGGGCAGCCGCCTGGAGGAGCTGGACCTCGCCGCGGTCCTGCGCCGACGCCCCGGGATCGCCCTGGTCGACGAGCTGGCCCACACGAACGTGCCGGGATCAGGCCCGCACGAGAAACGCTGGCAGGATGTCCTGGACATGCTCGGCGCCGGGATCGACGTCGTCACCACCGTCAACATCCAGCACCTGGAAAGCATCGCCGACGAGGTCGAGCACATGACCGGGGCGAAGGTCCGCGAACGGGTACCGGACTGGGTGGTGCACAAGGCCGACCAGATCGAGCTGGCAGACTCCTCACCGGAGCAGCTGCGCCGCCGGATGCTGCACGGCAACATCTATCAGAAGGAAAAGATCTCCCAGGCCCTGACGCATTTCTTCCAGACCGACAACCTGATCGCCCTGCGGGAGCTGGCGCTGCGGTTCGTGGCCGACGAGTCCGACGAAGAACTTCTGGAGCACCTGCGCCGGCGCCATCCCGTCTCCTCCCCCGTCCTGTGGGAGACGACCGAGCGCATCATGGTGGCCGTCACCGCGGCACCGGGGAACGACGTGCTGCTCCGACGGGCGGCCCGCATCGCGTTGCGGGTCAGAGGGGAACTGGACGTGGTCCACGTCACCGTCAGCGACGCCACCCTGCCAGGGCACGCCAAGCCGGTCGACCGGCTGCGGGAGCTGACCGCCGCCCTGGGCGCCCGCTGGCACCAGATACAAGACGACGACCCAGCCGAGGCCATCGTCAGCTTCGCGCGGGAGCACCAGATCACCCAGATCGTGATCGGCAGCATCCAGCACAGCTGGTGGCACCTCCCCGGCGGCGGGCCGATCGTCCGGCAGGTCATCCATGAGGCGGGCGCGTCCGGCATCGACGTCCACCTCATCGCCCGCCGCGAACCCGCCCCGGCCGAGACCTCTGGCTCGAGTGCGGGGCGTGCCGCCACCGAACGAACCGGGGAGCAACCTGCTCCGAGGTAATGTGCACCCCGCACCTGCCTTGTCTGGCTGGCTGCAATGTGCTCCGCGACGCTGAGCATAAAGGAGGTGATGTCAGGTGGAGGTCAGGCGAGTTCGCTCGACTTCCACCATGGTGGATGTGGCCGATTACTTCGTCCCGGCAGGCGGCCAACGGCCACCGGCCAGCAGGGGGCCGGCCTCGGGACCTGTCAGAGCCAGGAGAGGTAGGAGCGTCCCCAGGACATGCCTGATGACACCAGCTGTCGCGCGAGCGGGAGCCGCTCGCGGGCACAGCGGACAAGACCCACGGACGCGCCCGCCGTGTTCGCGCCGTCCAGGCAGGTGCTCGTCGAGGCGTTCAGGTCAACCGTGATCTTGCCTTTGCGCAGTTCCCAGGTGTGAATCTCGTACGTGCGGAGGTTCCGCTTGGTCAACGGCTCGTCCTCGATCAGCTTGCGCGCTTCCTCCAGAGAAGCGGTGCGGAAGATCGTTAGCCCGTCACCGACCAGGACCCCGGGCTGGACGAACGGGCCGGACGCCCACAGCAACCCCTTGGCCCCTGCCGCCCAGGGCTGGACCTGCTGGTGGGGAGCGTGGGCAAGGCGGCGTCGGGTACCGGCGCCCGCACACACGGCTAGGGCAGCGGCACGATTCCCTGCGCGCGCGCCGCGGGGAAACTTGGCGAGGGTCTCCTCGGGAATATTCAGGTGCGCGGAAACGAGCTTGGGTGGCAGGTGGGCGAGCCAGTTGGCGAGTGAGACCTCTTCGTAGTGGTCGCTGCGGAACGTTTCCATCATGATCAGGACGTCGTCGCCGGTGTTCTCGACGTAGTGGCCGCAATTGCGCCGGACCAGGCCGACATCGCCGGCCTTGAAGTCGGTGGTGTTGGCATGCGGGCCGGTGTTGAACACCGTCATCCGGCCGGAACCTTGCATGTAGTACTGCCACTCATCGGCGTTCGGGTGCCAGTGCAGCTCCCGCATCCCGCCCGGCTCGATCATGACCAAGGCGGCCGCGACCGTCTTGGCCGCCGGGAAGTTCGTGCTGTCCGCGACGCGGACGCTGCCGCCGCTGTTCTCATAGAACGGCTCGGACTGCGACAGGCGGAAGATCACCGGCTCGGTCCCGCCCCATTCGACGCCGGCCGCGACCTGGTCCGCCTCCAGATCACCCGGTTCCTCCCCGGGGAAGATCCACAGGTTGTGCAGCGGAATGTCGTCGAAGACCTCCTGGGCCACCCCGAAGTTCTTCGCCAGCACCTCCGGCGTGGTGTGCGCGAACCAGTCCGTCAGCAGCAGCGTGTTGCTCTCGGACTGGGCACCGTCGTCGAACGCGATCACGAATTCCGCGCCGTCCGGGCCGAGGCCCTGCAAGGAGTGCGGCAGCCCGGCCGGGAAGAACCAGATGTCTCCCTTGAAGACATCCTCTACGCTCGGCTTCCCGTCCCGGCTCAGGGTCGTGACCCGGCACTTGCCCTGCGTCATGAGGGCCCACTCGGCGGTCTGGTGCCAGTGCAGGTCACGGATGCCGCCCGGCTCCAGGTACATGTTGACCCCAGCGAGCTCCTCGGAAATCGCGAAATCGGCCTGCGTGACCGTCGCCGGCGAAGTCCTGCGCGTCGCGGTGCGCGACGACGGCGCGGGCGGCGCCGACCTGGCCGGCGGCACCGGCCTGGCCGGGCTGAAGGACCGGGTGGAGGCGCTCGGCGGCCGGATCTTCCTCGACAGCCGGCCCGGGGCCGGGACCAGCCTGCAGGCCGAGTTCCCGCTCACCGCCACGAATGACGGCGTCGCCTCCCGCTAGCCCGGCCCCCGGGACTGCCGCAATGACCTTGCGAACCACGCCACCACGGGTTCTGCGTCTTGCAGCCGCCCGCCGGGTACTGATAGGAAGCCCGGCCAGACCCGGGCGATGGTCTCCGGATGATTGCCGAATTCGGATGAATAGGTTCTTTATCATGGCGACCATGGGTCGCCTCGGCAAGCCGGATTACCGGATTACCGGATTAGCGTCAGGAATCGCCTGGGGAGCGGCGGGATAATGCGGCCGCCTGCGGGCTGCCCGGCCGGCTGCCCGGCGGTGGCGCGCGCCGGTGAGATGATGGCCGCCTGCAGACGGCGGGCGACGTCAAGGCGATCGCCGGTCCAGATCATCCGGACCGCGGTGGCGCTGGCTCTGCCGTCGTCACCGAGCAGGTCGCGGCGTACGGCCCGGACAAGGCGGCCGTCGGCGGCCTTGTCGTGAGCCAGCGGCTGGGGTAGCTCACCGCCGGTGATCAGGGCGGTCGCGAGAGCGTCGTACCAGCTCGTGACGCGGTCAGCCATGCCCAGGATCTCATGGCGTGCAGCGGCCACGTCGCCGCCCGCCTGGCCGTCGTCGCCTCGCCACAGGTCCAGTACCGCGTCAGCCTCCAGGCGCAGTCCGGCGACCCCGGTGACCAGCCCGGCCACATCGACAAGCAGGAACCGTTTCGCACCGCGCTCGGCCAGGTACGTGCGGAACGCGTCATCGAGCCGGCGCGATGCCGCAGCGGCCCGGGCAGCGTCGTTGGCTAGAGCGGGGAGTGCGGGCGTGCTCGGGTCGCCGCGTGAGGTCCCGGATCGCACCGTGCTGGCGAGGTAGCCCGCGCCGTCGGCGTACGCCTGCGCCAGCGCCTGGCGGAGCGCGGGCGCCGCGCCCCGCGGCCAGAACAGGACACCCACGACCAGGCTCACGCTGACCCCGAGGGCAACGTCTTCGATCCGCACCAGGCCGACGCGCCATCCGGCCGGCTGGATGATGTTGAACAAGATCACCAGTGTGAGCGTGAACGCCGCCTGCCCGCCAGCGAACGAGATGACCGCCGGAGCGACCCCGGCCAGAAAGACCGCCAGCGGCAGCAGGAACCACAGCAGCGTGGTGTTCGTGCCGATCCCCGCGAGCAGGGCCGCGCCGAGGATGAAACCCGCTACCGTGCCGAGCATGGCGCGCACGGCGTCCTGCCCGGTGTTCAGCGCATTCGAGCGCAGCACCGACAGCGCGCCGAGGACCACCCAGAACGAGTGCTGGACCCCGGTCAGTCTCGCGGCGAGCACCGCCAGCCCCAGCCCGGCGGCACCACGCAAGCTGTTGTGCAACCAGACCGAATGCGGCTCGAGGTAGGACGTGATCCGTTCCCGCGCCGCGGACAGCGTCCCCGGCACACCCGCGGGCTGGCGGCCGAGCCACCGCTCCCGCCAGCTCCGTCGCTCAGCGGCCGCGGTCAGCTCGACGGTGCGCGCGATGAGCGAGACCGCGTAGCTCAGCTCTTCCGCACGGAAGGCGGGGTCAAGGGAGGTGATGAACTCGCTGACCGGCCCCCCGCCCGCGGCCGGGTCGCCAACCGGCGGCTCAGGCCCGGGCGGGCCGGCCACCGCCGGGTCACTCGCCGGCCGCAGGGACCGGGCCGGCAGGCCTGCCCTCACGCCCTCCTTCATTTTCGCGTGCGCAGCAGCCAGTCCGGTCAGCGCGGCGCCGAGGTTACCGCTGGTCCCGCCCCTGGAGCCGAGGAGATCCGCGGCACGGTCGAGAACCGCGGCCCCGGCCTCCCTGACCCTCAGCGCTGCGCGGTTGACGCCGTCCCGGTGAAGCCCAGGCTGAATGACACCGCTGTTCAGCCAGATCAGCTCATCTACCAGGCGCACGGTCGTCCGGCGAACATGGCCGGCATGATGATCGCTGCCCGGGTGGCACGGCGCAGCGCGGCGAAGCCGCGGTCACGCTGGCCGAGCCACCGCAGGGGGTGCAAGTGCGCCAGCCGCGTCTCCGGCATGTGCGAGAGCCCGCCCTCCATATCTAGGCACCACTATCCTTGGCCACCAGCACGCCCATAGCAACAGCCTGCTCAGGCTGCCGCTCCAGGACCTCGGCGAGCAGGTACTCGGCGACGGTCCGCTCGCCGCCGGAAAACTCGGCCGCGAACCGCTCCGGGTCCGGGTGCCCGGCCAGCGACAGCGCGGCCAGTCGCAGCCCCGCCGCCCACCCCTCGGTCCGCTCCAGCAGCAGCGCCAGCGCCGGGCCCGGCAGCTGCACCCCGGCCGCGTCGAACAGCCCGCGGGCCTCATCCAAGGTGAACCGCAGGTCGGTCGCGCGGATCTCGGTCAGCTCGCCCGCCAGCCGCAACCGGTGCAGACCCAGCCGCAGGTCATGCCGGGTAACGAGCACGAACCGCAGCTGCGGCGGCCCGCGCATCACCAGCAGCTCCAGCTCGCGCAGCATCTCGGCCGAGCCCAGCTCAGCTTCCGCACCAGCACCGGCCCGTTCCTTCGCGAAGCACTTCTCCAGGGTCTCGAAGGCGATGTAAGCGGCGGTGGACGCGCCGGGCGAGGCGCCGAGCAGGGCGACGATCGAGTTGTCGGTGCTGCCGACCACTTC
>JBEKJP010000204.1:0-10986 GCA_050011155.1 Streptosporangiaceae bacterium | reverse complement strand
ATCCATTTCGCTGCTTGACATTCCGTTAGCCGCCGTTCTAAAATAACGAAATTGTTTAAATTTTTTAAATATTTGCGCACATATAAACCAGCTATTGAAGCGGTGAAGTCACCTGTGAACTCGGGGAGTTCAGGGCGCGCGCAGCGTGTTCTCATAGTATCGCTGATGAAGTCGGGCACGCATATCCTCCAGGAATTGATGACTGCCCTCGGCTACGGGATGACCGGCTCAGGGGTCAGGCTCACGCCCGAGACCTTGCCGGTATTCAATAGAGAGATCCGCTGGCAGATCCTCCGGCTCAGCTGCGACGATGAAACGATCGCCCGGCTGGAGATGGCCACCGGGGAGCAGTTCAGGAAGGCGACCGACCGTGCCTGGGAAGCGCTGGTCACGTCGTGGGAGAGAAGGCTGGCCCAGCCGCTGGCCAGCTGGTATACCCAGGCCTCGCTCGAGACAGGATTCGCAGCGCAGGTACACAGGCGGGCCATGGGCTCCGACTTCGCCGCCACCCCGCCTGGAGTGTGCTGGGTAATAAACCAGCTTGACATCACGCAGGTCGACGGCCAATTCCTGCGCGAGTGGTCAGAGACCGGGGAGCCGCGGATCATATTCAACTACCGCGATCCGCGGGACCTGACGCTGTCGTTCGTGAACTTCCTCTGCGGTAAAACCGGGCGCGGCTTCAGTAATTATAACGACCTGCTTCCCTTCAGCGCGATCCTGAACTCCAAAGCCACGCTGGAGGAAAGGCTGGCCTACGCTCTTGCCGACCGCTCTTTCCCCGGGCTCGGCGATTATCAGCGGATGCTCTGGCTGCTGCACCACCCGAACGTATGCAAGACCTCTTTCGAGGAACTGGTCGGGCCAAGGGGCGGCGGCTCGGCCGAGGCCCAGGGCAGCGGGCTGAAGAGGGTATTCGAGTTCCTCGGCGTTACCGGCACCGAGCCGGCCGACCTGGCAGGCCGGCTCTTCAACCCCGGCGCCTTCTCGTTCTACCGGGGCCAGATCGGTGGCTGGCGGGAAGCCTTCACGCCGGCCCTCCAGCGTCTGGCGGACGACCGGTTCGGGGAGGTTATGCAAGCCTACGGATACGAATAGCGGGCGGGCGATGATCGCGATGAAGCTCAAGATGCACTGGTACCTTCCGACGTCAGGCGACGGGCGCACCATTTCGGACCGGGCCTTCCCGTCGCTCGACGGAAAGGCGACCGATGGCCCCGCGCTTGGCGGTCCGAGCGCGGCCGCGTGCTGGCGGGCGCCGGATATCGAGTACATGACGCAGATCGCGAAGTCGGCCGAGCGACTGGGCTTCTACGGGATGCTGACGCCTACCGGGGTCTGGTGCGAGGACGCGTGGCTGGTAACGGCCGCGCTGACCAGGGAAACCGAGCGGCTGAAGTACATCGTGGCGTTCCGTCCCGGTATCACGTCACCGACTCTCGCGGCGCACATGGCGGGCACGTTCCAGGAATTGTCCCGGGGCCGGCTGCTGCTCAACGTCGTCACCGGCGGTCATTCCGACGAATTGCGCAGGTTCGGCGACTTCATGCCGCACGACGAACGCTACGCGCGGTGCGACGAGTTCCTTTCCGTGGTCCGGGGTGCATGGGGCGCCAAGCCGTTCGACTTCACCGGCACGTACTACACCGTCGAGGGCGCTACGGTATTCTCCCGGCCAGATCCTCTCCCCGTGATCTACTTCGGCGGCTCATCGCCGGCCGCGGCGCAGGTGGCGGCCAGGCAGGCGGATGTGTACCTGACCTTCGGCGAGCCGCCCGCGCAAGTCGGGGAGAAGATCGGCTGGGTGCGCGGGCTCGCTGCGGAGCAGGGCAGGCAGTTGCGCTTCGGGATGAGGATCCACGTCATCACCAGGGATCACGCGGGGCAGGCCTGGGCCGAGGCGGCGCGGCTGGTCGAGTTCGCCGGCACCGATGAGATCGCGACCGCGCAGCAGACGCTCGCGGTCAGCGAGTCGGTGGGCCAGCGGCGGCAGCAGGCGCTGCTGGAGGATTTCCGGCACAGCGGTGATCCCCGCGACCTGGAGATCTACCCGAACCTGTGGGCCGGCATCGGGCTGCTGCGAGGTGGGGCGGGAACCGCCATGGTCGGCAGCCATGGCCAGGTCGCCGACCTGATCGAGGATTACGCATCTCACGGGGTCGAGGAGTTCATCTTGTCCGGATACCCGCATCTGGAAGAGGCGTACTGGTTCGGCGAGGGAGTGCTGCCCGAACTGCGCCGGAGAGGGCGGCTGGAGGCGTTACGGTGCCCGTTCGCCGGTGCCGGTCAGGGCGCAGAACAGCCGGGGAGCACGATCAGCGCCCGCCGCGAGCAGGCAGCGCAGAGCCAGGCCCGGATCGAAGGACGTGAGCTCGAGCGCGTGCGCGGCCCGGCGGACCTCCGCGTCGGCGAGGTCGGGCGGCAGCGTGCCCCCCGCCAGGATGGCGGCCTGCGCCCAGTCCCTGAACTGGTCGTACGCCGGGTGGGTGAACCCGCTCTCGTAGCGATCCGGCCGATCCCAGAGCAGGAAGAGCCGGACCACGGCCGGGTCCTGTTCGGCCAGGAATTCGTGGGCCCAGATGGCATGGCCACGGCTGGTGGAGAACTTCAGCCCGTCCAGACGGTAGAACCCGTTGACCACGAGTCCGCCCAGCCAGCCGGGCTCCAGGCCGACCGCGGCGAACAGGGCGGGGAACAGCACGGCGTAGTAGAAGGCATTGTCGATGCCGAGGAAGTGCCAGCACGCACCGATCTGCCGCCAAGCGGTCACGTAGTCGTCCTGGGCGCGGGCATCCGGGTTGAGCCGCCGGGCTATCCCGGCGAGCATGCCGAGTCCCATCTCGGCCCAGACGTCGATGCGCTGCCCCTCGGCGAACGGTATGCCCCAGTCTGTGGGGTAGGCCAGCGGCACGTCAGGTAGCCCGGCGGTGAGGTAAAAGCCGATTACGGAACGTGTCTTGGATGGGAGCACCGCACGTGCCCACGCTTCGGTCAACGTCGCTCGATAGGCCTCCAAGCGGATCAGCGGAACCCGCGTCCCGAACGGCACGGGCGCGCCGCCGCATACGGCGCAGCGCGGGTGCGCCAGGTTCCCCGCGGTGGTGAAGATGCCGCAGCTCTCGCAGGTGCCGCCGCTGGCATCGCTGCCGCAGCCCGGGCAGTGGCCTGCCACGTACGCGTGGTGCAGGGTAACGCCGCAGCCGCCGCAGCGAAACAGCGTCACCTCCTCCACGGCGATGGCTTTGCCGGCGATGAGCTCGTCGAGCAGGCGCGCCACGGCATCGCGGTACGACCGGTCGGCCCGCGGGTCGAAGAACAGGTCATAGCCGACCCGGGCGGCCCGCAGGCCCTCCCGGACCAGCCCCTCGTACTCGTCGAGCACCGCCGAGGCCGGGCGCTGCTGAGCCGCGGCCTTGGCCGGCACGTAGTTCTGGTGCGCATCGAGGCCGCTGACGGTCAGCGTCCGCGCGCCGCGGCCGCGCGCGGCCCGTGCTGCCACGTCGGCGGCCACGAACGGGCCGCTGAGGTGGCCGAGGTGCAAGGGGCCATTGGGTGTCGGCGGCGGGGTGGTGATGACGGTCAGCGGCGGAGCAGCCGGATCAGTCGGATCAGTCGGCATCGGGCTGCTCTGCTGCCTCTGCCTCTGGTTCCCAGTACAGGCTGAGCACGACAAGCGGCTCGTCGGCGGAGCGGTTGATCATGACGTGCGGCTCCTCGCTTTCAAGCAGCACCGCGCTGCCCGTCAGCGCGGCCTGGGTGAGCTGGTCGCATTCGACGTCGGCGTTGCCCTGCACGATGACCCAGAGTTCACGCTCGGAGTGACGGTCGACGGCGCTGCGCCCACCGGGCGGTACCACGCACCACATCGCGCCGAACGGGGTATCGCCGATCCCGGCGTACTGCTCCCATCGGCCGATCTGGATGCCATGTTCCTGCGTCAGCGCGGCTGAGCCGGTCGCGAGCACCTGCATGAGGGGGCGCCTTTCTGTGCTTCGGAACGGGTATTACCGACGATCACGATGATCGGCCTCGTCCAGGTCGGCCGCGATGGAGCGGGCGATCTCGCCGGCCCGGATCGCGGTGGTGGACAGCAGCGTGGACGAGAGCCCGTGGCTGGCTTCGGCTGCTCCCTGGACGTACAGCCCGCACAGCATCCGCTCCGAGGTGACGATGCGATGGTCGCGCTCCAGCCTGACCGACTGATTCGGCTCGATCTTGCAGTAGCTGCTGAGCTCGCCGAGCATGCTGAGCGGGCTGCGCGGGCGGTAGCCGGTGGCGTAGACGAGCCGGTCGGCCCTGAGCGTGGTCACCCGGCCGTCAGGCAGGTACTCGATGTCGACGTCCAGCGCGGTCCCGGTGTCGCGGACCGCCGCGACCCGCGACAGGTTGCGCATCCTCAGCCGCTGCTCGCCGGTGACGAGCTCCTGGTACGCCCGCCGGTGCAGGTCGGTGATGAGGACGCTGTCCACGACCGAGTAGTTGGTGTTGGCGTGGTAGCCGTGCAGCAGGTCCTTGACGTTGTCCGGCGCGTGGTAGAAGAGATCGACGGTGTCCGGGTCGAAGATCCCGTTGACAAACGGGGTGTCGTCCGCGGGACTGTAGCCGTACCTGGAGAAGACCGAGTGCACCTGGGCCAGGCTGAACCGGCGGTGCAGGTAGTCCACGACCTCGGCGGCGCTCTGCCCGGCCCCCACCACCACGAACGTCCGCGCTTGGTCCGCTGGGACGTCGTCGAGCCGGTTCAGCAGCTGGGAGCTGTGCCAGACCCGGGGGGATGAGGGGGCCTCCGGCGGAAGGCAGGGTTCCAGGCCGGCGGCGACGACGACGTTCCTTGTCCGGTAGCTGACCAGGCTGCCGTCGGCGACCCGTCGGGCCGTGATGTCGATGTACTGCACGTCGGCGCCGCGCAGGACCGGCGCGGCGCCGACCGCGTCGAGGCCGTAGCCGACGCGATCGGCCAGCCGGCCGGCGGCCCAGCTGAGGTAGTCGTGGAACTCGACGCGGCTCGGGTACGCGTCCTTGGTGTTGATGAAAGCCGCCAGGCGGCCCATCTGGTGGAGATACGCCAGGAAGCTGAAATCGCTGGTGGGGTCGCGCATGGTGACCAGGTCCTTGAGGAAGGACACCTGGAGGGTCGCGCCCTCGATCAGCATGCCCTTATGCCAGCCGAACTGGTCCTGCCGTTCCAGGAAGGCGGCGCGGACGGGCCGCGACCCGGCCTGCCTGCCCGCACCCTCCTCCAGCGCGATAGCGAGGGCGAGGTTCGACGGGCCGAACCCGATCCCCAGGACGTCGAGGACCCCCTCCTCGCCTTGCGGAGCTGTCATCGCCCGTCCTGCGGAAAACGGTTCAGTTGAACACCTTCAATGGCCAGACCTCGCCGTTCTTGCCGGTCATCAGCTCGGCGCCATGGTCCCGGCACGTTTTCACCTGAAATCATTGTGTTGGCTGGCGAAATAAGTATAAAGTAGGTCATTTATATGCCTAGTAGGGCGGCAGATGAAGCCGTGAAATGGCAGCGTCCCGTGGCACGGCTGGTTGCAGTGCCAGCAGGTGCGCGCTAGTACCGAATCTACCGTCTTTGGCCGATTTATGGTAGGTTTTGATGCTGCCGAAAGGGATGCGCGGGGGACATCCAGCTGATTCTCACGGACTGGGAAGGGACCCAGTGTCCAGTCCTTTGACGATGATAAGTGCGCTATTCGTGATTTCCGCCGACGGCAAAACGGCACACGGGCTAAGACCGCCCGATACCCGCCCGGGGGACGTGGCCTGAGATGCGCAGCGCGCTGACGCTGCCCGAACTGGTGGAGCAGCAGGCCGCACGCACGCCCGGCGCGATAGCGGTGCTATCGCGGGCGGGGCAGCTCACCTACGCGCAGCTGAACGAGCGCGCCAGTCGGCTGGCGCACCATCTCATCGGCCTGGGGGCGGGGCCGGAGCGGGTGGTGGCGCTGGTGCTGCCCCGGGGCGAGCCGGTGCTCGTGGCGCTGCTGGCGGTGGCGAAGACCGGGGCGGCGTACCTGCCGGTCGACCCGGGGCTCCCGGTGGCACGGATCGCGTTCATGCTCGCCGACGCCGCGCCGGTGCTCGTGGTGACCGACACGGCGACCGCGGCCCGGCTGCCCGGCGGCGGCCCGGCCCGGCTGCTCACCGACGACCCGGCCATGGCCGCGGCGACGGCGGCCTGCCCGGCTCGCAATCCGGCCGATGCCGACCGGTCCGCCCCGCTGCGCGTGGCCCACCCGGCCTACGTCATCTACACCTCAGGCTCAACAGGAACGCCCAAGGGCGTCGTCGTCTCGCACGCCGGCCTGGCTAGCCTGGCGAGTGAGATGCGCTGGCTCGAGGCGGGACCGGGCGCCACGGTAGCCCAGCTCGGGACCCTCAGCTTCGACATCATGGTGATGGAGATGCTGATGGCCTGGGCGGCGGGCGGCTGCCTGGCGGTGGCGAGCCGGAGCCGGCTGGCCGGGGAGGAACTCGCGCGGGAGCTCGAGGAGCTGGGGGTCACCCACGCGATCGTGACGCCCACGGCGCTGGCGGGGGTGCCAGCCGGGAGGCTGCCGAGGCTGGAGTGCCTCCTGGTGGGAGCGGAGGCGTTCCCGGCCGGGCTGGCCGCGCGCTGGGCGGCAGGCCGCCGGCTCATCAATGGCTACGGGCCGACCGAGCTGACGGTGTGCGTGACGATGACAGGCCCGCTGCCGGCGGACGGGGGCCAGGCGGACCCGCCAATCGGCCGGCCGGTCGCCGGTTCCCGGGCGTTCGTGCTCGATGACCGGCTGGACCCGGTGCCGCCGGGAGTGCCGGGCGAGCTGTACATCGCCGGCGCGAGCCTGGCGCGGGGCTATCTGGGGCGTCCGGCGCTGACCGCGGAGCGCTTCGTGGCCTGCCCGTTCGGCGAGCCGCCATTCGGGAAGCCAGGGGAACGGATGTACCGGACCGGGGACCTGGTCCGGTGGACCCCGGCGGGAGAGCTTGACTTCCTGGGCCGGGCCGACGACCAGGTGAAGGTCCGGGGGGTCAGGATCGAGCTCGGCGAGGTGGAATCCGGGCTGAGCCGGCTCGAGGGCGTGGCCCAGGCGGCGGTGCTTGTGCGAGAGGACCGTCCCGGAGACAAGCGGCTGGTGGCGTATGTGGCCGCGGTGCCTGGCGCGCGGCTGGACGGCCGGGCGCTCCGCGCCGCGGCAGCTGCCATGCTGCCGGATTACATGGTGCCGTCGGCGGTCGTGGTGCTGGCGGGGCTGCCGCTGACGGCGAACGGCAAGCTGGACAGGCAGGCGCTGCCGGCACCGGATTACGCCGCGAGCGCAGCGGCCGCGTACGTGGCGCCGCGGACGCCGCAGGAGAGGCTGCTCGGGGAGCTGTTCGCCGAGGTCCTTGGGGTCGGCCGGGTCGGTGCCGAGGACAGCTTCTTCGACCTGGGCGGTGATTCGCTGCTGGCGACCCGGCTGATCAGCCGGGTGCGGGCCGAACTGGCGGCCGAGCTGAGCCTGCCTGACGTGTTCGAGGCGCCGACGGCCGCGGAGCTTGCGGCAGTTCTCACGGCGAACGGGAGCGCGGCGAACGGGAGCAAGCCGGCGCGGCCGCAGCTGGTGGCCGGTATCCGGCCCGAGCGGGTGCCGTTGTCGTTTGCGCAGCAGCGGTTGTGGTTCCTGAACCGGCTGGAGGGGCGGGGGGCGACGTACAACATCCCGGTGGCGGTGCGGCTGGCCGGGCCGCTTGACCGGGTGGCGCTCGAGCGGGCGCTGGCCGATGTGGTGGGCCGGCATGAGAGCCTGCGGACGGTGTTCCCTGAGGCGGACGGGGTGCCGTGGCAGCTAGTAGTGGAAGGGCCGGCCGCGGCGCCAGAACTGCGGGTAGCCGGGATCACCGAGGAGGGGCTGCCGGCAGCGCTGGCCGCGGCGGCGGGCAGCCCGTTCGACCTGACCGCCGAGCTGCCGGTGCGGGCCTGGCTGTTCACCCTTGACCCGGCCGAGTCCGTGCTGCTGCTTGTCGTCCATCACATCGCGGGGGACGACTGGTCGATGGAACCGCTGAGCCGGGATCTGGGCCGGGCCTACGCGGCCCGGTGCGCAGGGCGCGCGCCGGACTGGAAACCGCTCGAGATGCAGTACGCGGACTACACGCTGTGGCAGCGGGAGCTGCTCGGAGAAGGGAACGACCTGGGATTCTGGACCGGGGCGCTGGCTGGGGCGCCGGAAGAGCTGCCCCTTCCGTTCGACCGGCCACGCCCGATGGCGCCCTCCTACCGTGGCGGGTCAGTGCGGTTCACGATCGGGGCCGGCCTGCACGCCGGGCTGGTGGACCTGGCCCGCAGCCACGGCGTGACCGTGTTCATGGTGGCGCAGGCCGCGTTGGTAGCGCTGCTGACCCGGCTGGGCGCGGGGCCCGACGTGCCGGTCGGCGCGGCGGCCGCCGGGCGGCCCGATGATGCCCTCGGGGAGATGATCGGGTTTTTCGTGAACACCCTGGTCCTGCGGACCGACGCGTCGGGGAATCCCGGGTTCGGTGAGCTGCTGAGCCGGGTGCGGGCGGTGGATCTGGCCGCCTTCGAGCACCAGGACATGCCGTTCGAGCGGGTCGTCGAGGCGCTGAACCCGGTCCGGTCGCTGGCCCGTAACCCGTTGTTCCAGGTGATGCTGACCATGGGGGTGGGTGAGGGCCCGTACGCGGTGCTCGAGCTGCCCGGGCTCAAATGCGCGGCCGAGCCGGCAGCCAGCGGCCTGGTCAACATGGACCTGGTCGTCGACCTATACGAGGTGAGGGGCGAGGGCGGCGCCCCGGCCGGGATCAACGCGGAACTCAGGTTCGCCCTGGACCTGTTCGACCAGGCCACGGCGGAGTCGATCGCGGCCAGGCTGATGCGCGTCCTCGAAGCGGTCGCCGCCGACCCGCGGCAGCGGATCAGCGACCTGGACATCCTCGCCCCGCACGAGCGGCAGCGGATCCTGCGGCAGTGGAACGACACCGCCGCCGAGGTCCCGTCGCTGACCCCGCCGGAGCTTTTCGAGGCCCAGGTGGCGCGGACCCCGGATGCGGTGGCGCTGGCCTGGGCGGACGGGGAGCTGACCTACCGCGACCTGAATGAGCGGGCGAGCCGGCTTGCCTGCCGTCTCACCGGGCTGGGAGCCGGCCCTGAGCGGCTGGTGGCGCTGGCGCTGCCGCGTGGTGAGCCGGCGATCGTCGCGCTGCTCGCGGTGGCCAAGTCCGGCGCGGCCTACCTGCCGATCGACCCGCGGCTGCCGCCGCCGCGGATCGCGTTCATGCTCGCCGACGCCGCGCCGGTGCTCGTGGTGACCGACACGGCGACCGCGGCCCGGCTGCCAGCTGGCGGAGCCCGCCTGCTGCTCGACGACCCGGGGGCGGCAGTGGATCCTCCCCCCGGGGACGCAAGTGCCCGGCTGCTTCCTGCCCACCCGGTGTACGTGATCTACACGTCGGGGTCGACCGGCACGCCCAAGGCCGTCGTGGTCAGCCATGCCGCGCTGGCCAACCTGGTGGCCGCGCACATCGGGATGCACGCCGTCGGCCCGGGCAGCCGGCTACTGCAGGTCGCGTCGCTCAGCTTCGACACCGCGGCGGGGGAGATCTGGCGCGCGCTGGCGGCGGGAGCCACGCTCGTCCTGCCCCCGCCTGGCCCGCTAGGCGAGGAGGCCCTGGCCGGGCTGGTGGACGACCAGGCCATCAGCCACACGTGGGCGCCTCCGGCGGTGCTCACGGCGGTGCCGGCCGGGCGGCTGGCCAGCGTGCGGACGTTGACGGTGGGCGGGGAGGCGGTCCCGGCGCCGCTGGCCGGCCGGTGGGCCGCGGGGCGCCAGCTGCTTGTCGGCTACGGCCCGACCGAGTACACGATCACGACCACGCACTACCTCGCCCGGCCAGCCGACGCGAGGCGGCCAGGCCCGCTGCCGATCGGCCGCCCGATCGCCAATACCCGGGTGTTCGTGCTTGACGAGTGGTTGCAGCCGGTGCCGCCAGGCGTGGCCGGGGAGCTGTACGTGACCGGGGCAGGGCTGGCCCGGGGATACCTGGGCCGTCCGGGGCTGACGGCGGAGCGGTTCGTGGCCTGCCCCTTCGGGAGGCCGCCGTCCGGGCAGCCAGGGGAACGGATGTACCGGACCGGGGACCTGGCGCGCTGGCGCGGCGACGGCCAGCTCGAGTTCCTTGGCCGGGCTGATGACCAGGTGAAGGTGCGCGGGTTCCGGGTGGAGCTCGGCGAAGTGCAGTCGGCCCTGGCCCAGGCGCCCGGGGTAAGCCAGGCGGCGGTGCTGGTGCGGGAGGACCGGCCAGGGGAACGACGGGTGGTGGGCTACGTGGTCCCGGCCGCCAACGGGCACCCGGGGGCCGCCGCGTCCGCGGAACGTGGCCGCCTGCGGGAGTGGCTGGCCGGCCGGCTGCCGGACTACATGGTGCCTTCGGCGGTGGTGGAGCTGGCGGAGCTGCCGCTGACGGTCAACGGCAAGCTCGACCGGGCCGCGCTGCCCGAGCCGGACTACCGGGCGGCCACATACGAGGCCCCGCGGACCGAACCCGAACGGGTCATGGCCAGGCTGTTCGCCGAGGTCCTTGGGGTCGACCGGGTAGGGCTCGGCGACAGCTTCTTTGACCTGGGTGGTCAGTCGCTGCTGGCGACGCGGCTGATCAGCCGGATCCGGTCGGTGCTCGGGGTGGAGGTGGGGATCCAGGATCTGTTCGACGCGCCGACGGTGGCGGGGCTGGCGGCCAAGGTGGCGGGCGCTGGCCGGAGCGGGCGGACCCGTCCTGCCCTGCGCCGGATGCGGCGGCCGGGAGAGCCGGCAGAGCCGGGAGAGCCGGCAGAGCCGGGAGAGCCGGAGCCGGGGCCAGCGGTGGGTGGTGCCGTGTGAGGTTGCCGTTGTCGTTTGCGCAGCAGCGGTTGTGGTTCCTGAGCCGGCTGGAGGGGCGGGGGGCGACGTACAACATCCCGGTGGCGGTGCGGCTGGCCGGGCCGCTTGACCGGGTGGC
>JBEKJP010000203.1:0-22522 GCA_050011155.1 Streptosporangiaceae bacterium | reverse complement strand
CGGCCATGCTGCTGACTCACACCAGTTGCGGCGGTGACTTCCGCCCCGTGCTGCACTGTTCGGTCTGTGAGCGTGAGCTGCACGGATCGCAGATCCAGGTCGGCGGCGACCCGTCCATTCCGGGCCCTCCCGGTGAATCCGGGCTATCGGGACGGAGGCCGTGACCACGTTCTGCGTGGTGGGGCTGGACGTGTGATCTCTACCTATATAGAGTGACGTGCGTGAGGTCATCACCCGGGTTCTCCGCGCAGACGCTGTCGGTGCTGGCCGCGCTGTGCGACGAGCCGTCGCAGTGGCAGCACGGGTACGCGCTGGCTAAGCAGACAGGCCTGAAGTCCGGCACGCTGTACCCGATCCTGATCCGGCTGGCCGACCGGGGGCTGGTCGAGGCCTGCTGGCAGGACGAGCCCGAGCCGGGCCGGCCGCGGCGTCACCTGTACCGGCTGACGGCGGCCGGCCTGGCCAGTGCCACGCAGGCACTGGCCAGCGCGGCCAGGCCGGCCGCCACCAAGGCGGCGCGGACGCCGGTCGTCCGGGGCGCGGTCGCGAGAGTGGCGCCATGAACAGGCTGAACCGGGCCGCCGCCGCGGCCAGCCGCGCCGCGGCATCGCTGCTGCCCGCCGGGCGGCGGGACTGGGTCGCGGCGGTCTGGGCCGAGGCGCACGAGGTGCCGCCGGGGCTGGCGCGGCTGGCCTGGCGGGCCGGCGGGGCCTGGGTGATCGCGCGGGAGGCGCTGATGCCGCGGCGGCTCGGCCGCGCGGCGCTGTTCGCGGCGGCCGCCGGAGCCGCGGCCTGGGCGGCCTGGCCGCAGCCGACGGTCGGCCACGCCGCGGTCAGCCAGTTCCACGTGATCGCCACGCTGCTGCTGCTGGTCGGCCTCCCGCTGCTGGCCCGGAGGTTCTTCGGGCCGCCCAGCCCCAGCCGGGCCGGCCGGTCCCTGCGCGTGTTCTGCTGCGCGGCGATCCTGGCCCTGATGCCGGCCCTGGCCATCGTCGAGGCGTTCGCCAACCTGACGCCGGCCCAGCCCGCGTACCGGTACGCCTTCTGTATCGCCCAGGGCTGGAGCAACGTCCAGGGCTGTACCGGGGTGCTCGGCCGGTCGACCGGGGGGCCGGACTGGGCGGGCGAGATCCCGCTCCTGCTCATGACCATCGCATACCTGGGCGTCATCTTGTTCCTGACCTCGCGGCGGTCTCGGGTGACCCGGGGCACGCTGGCCATCGGCACCGGCACCGGCCTGCTCTTCGGCATGGTCATGTACGTGGTGGCACCCCTCGGGCTCAGTAGCAACGCCACCGATCCGTGGCTGCCGGGATCGACGGCCGATCCGCTGGTGGCGCTGGCCTGGATCCTGCTGTTCGGCGGGCCGGCCGCCGCCGCCGTGCTGGCCGCGCGGCGCGCCCGCGGTCCCGGCGGCGCCACGCTGCCCCGCAACGTCAGGATCGGCCAGGGCATCGCGGCCGGCGTGCTGGCGAACGGAACCGCCGCGCTGTTCGTCTCCGCCCTCGGCTTTGGCACGACCGCGCTGATGCTCAGGTCCGCATGGCTGCTGCACTGGCTCAACCACGGCCAGCACCTGACCGCCATCGCCGCCTACCGCTACGAGATCGGTGCCGGCACGGACACCAACGTGTACCTCTTCATGTTGATCTGGTTCCCCGTCATCGGGCTGCTCATGAGCGCGCTCGGCGCGGCCTGCATCCCGCTCGGCCGGCCCGCGCCGTTGGGTTAGCCGCGATGCTCAGGACGCCCAGCCCGCGATGATCACGAGGTAGACGCCGATCCAGGTGGACGCGAGGGTGAACATGACGATGAGCGGGACGAGCACCGATGTCCGGAGCGGGGCCAGCAGCCGGGCCACCGGGAGCGCGAGCAGGACGGCGGGCAGGAAGTACCGTGGCTTTTCACTAAACCAGTTGGCGCTGATCGTGAACGCAACCGCGGCCACCACGACCGTGTAGACGTGCAGGTAGGCGGGGATCCGCTCGGTCAGGCTCCAGCCAGTAAGCGCGACGGCCCCGCAGATCGCCAGGACGACCAGAAGCCCGGCCACCGAGGGCCGGTCCAGGAACGTGCCCGAGATAACCCGGATCGTGCCCAGGCCCCAGTCAAAAGACGTGTGGAAGCGATGATTCTCGATCCAGAACCATCCGTCCGGCCGGCGCGTCACCCAGGCCACGTAGCCCCAGTAGCCGAGCAGCCCCAGCGGTGCCAGCAGCAGCGCGGCCACCGGGCGCCACCAGGCGCCGATCCGCTGCCGGGTCCGCGCGGCCTCGATCACGGCCAGCACCGCCGCCACCGCGACGGCCGCGACCAGGGCCAGGGCGGTGCTGCGGACCGTTCCGGCCAGCATGACCAGGATCCCCGCGGTCAGCCACCGCCGGTCGACCAGTGCGACCAGCGCCCAGATGGCCAGGGCGCTGAAGAGCGCCTCCGAGTGCACCCTCGACAAGGCGACGCAGCCAGGTGCCACCGCCCAGATCGCCACCATGATCAGGCTGATGCGCGCGTCCGCGGTCAGCTTCAAGCCCAGCGTGGCCAGGCCCCACGCTGCCGCCAGCCCGGCCAGGATCGTGACGGCCAATCCCGCCGACGCGATGCTGATTCCCGGCAGCCATGCCAGCGAGTCGATGGCCGCCGGATAGCCGGGGAAGGAGGCGAACACCGAGGAATTCGTCAGCTGGATCAGCCCGTGGTCGTACCAGTGCGCCGCGATGGCCCGGTAGAAAGCGCCGTCGCCCCCGGTAATCCACTGTTCGAGTGACACATGTGCCCGCTGGTAAGCACCGTGCCGGAGCAAGAATGCGACGGCGATGAACTGGAGCACGCGGATGCCCAGGTAGATGACGGCCGCGGTCGCTGGCGCCGGGAGCCGCACGGACAACGGAAAAGACCAGCGCCAGGCTAGCCGCCCCGGTACCGCGGCGTCGGTATCGGACGTCAACCCAGAAGCTGACATTGCTCTCTCAAGCCCCTCGAGTTGATCCTCGTGCGGCAAATGCGTGCCCGGCACTACCTAAACGCGCGCGGGACCCCATCGGGTTTACCGCCACTTCCCAGCCTCGGAAGGAAGGCTTGCGCACCACGGTGGCGCTGCTGGCAGCGGTCACCGGCGACCCGGCCATTCTGCCGGACAAGCCCGCCTGGTCGCTAGCCCGCCGCATCCCCGCCCGCCTCCCCGCAACCTCCCGCCCCGGCCTGGGTTGCCGATCCGCGCCGATGGACCGACCATGAAAGGAGGCAGCCTGAGCTAGGGGTGATATGCCGATCGAGTCGATCGAGCGGGAGATTCAGGTCGGCTATCGTCAGCTATCCGCGGCGGCCGCGACGATGCGCTACGAACACGAGCGGTACCTGGACGGACCCGCGGCCGCACGGCCCGGCGAGGACCCGTTCCGCGCCGTGACGGCGTTGACCGCCGCGCATCCGTGGGCGCTGGCCGGCTTCGCCGAACCAGCCTGGGACGACTACCGGCCCGACCCGCATGCCCCTGGCCCCGAGGGACTGCGCGTCGGGGTGCTGCGGCTGGCCGGCCACGCCGGCCCGCCGCTGCCCGCGGTGGCGCGGTTCGCCCGGCACGGCCACCTGCTGATCAACGAGGGCGGGTTCGTACCGGGGGCGCGGTCGCTGCTGCAGGCACTCACCTTGCGACTGGCGACCGCGGCCGGGCCGGGCACGGTGCGGTTCGCGCTCGCCGATCCGGTCGGGCAGGGCCAGCACCTGAGCGCGTTCCTGCGGCTGCCCGCGCCGATGCGGGTGGGCAGTGCCGGGGCCGGGGTCGCGGCCAGCCCCGAGGAGATCGAGAGCCTGCTCACCACGCTGACCGGTTATGTCGTCGAGGTCACCCAGACCCGGCTGACCAACGTGTACGACTCGGTGGAGGCCTACAACGCGGCCGCCACGGGGCCGTCGATTCCGTACCACGTGCTGGTGCTGGCCGGCTTCCCGGCCGGCTTCAGCGACCGGTCCGCGGAGCTGCTCGGCCGCCTCGCCCGCAACGGGCCCCGGGCCGGCCTCTACCTGCTCGGCACGGTCGACCCGGGGCTCCCGCCGCCCCGGCCCTTCGACCTGGCCGCCCTGACCGCGCTGGGCACGACCGTGGGACTGGACGCCCACGGGGAGCTGAGCTGGGATGACCCGGAGTTCGGGCCGAGCGTGATCGAACCGGATCAGATGCCGGCCGCCGCCCGGGCCAATCCGTGGCTCGACGCGGTGGGCGCTGCCGCCAGTTCGGCCGTACGTGATCTTCCGTTCGCCCGGATCGCGATCCGGCCGGACCGGCGCTGGGCCGCGGTCAGCATCGACGGCCTTGATGTGCAGATCGGGGTGGACAGCCGGGGCGAGCCGCAGCATTTCGTGATGGGCGTCAGGGGGGTACACCACGGCATGGTCGGCGGCGACGTCCGGATGGGGAAGACCAACCTGCTGCACGTGCTGATCAGCCAGCTGGCCCTGACGTACCCGCCGGAGGAGCTCGAGCTTTACCTGCTCGACTTCAAGGAGGTCGAGTTTGACGGCTACCTGACCGAACGGCTGCCGCACGCCCGCGCGATCACCTCCCGGACCGACCGCGAGTTCGGCCTTTCCATGCTGCGCCGCTTCCACGATGAGATCGACAGGCGGGCCCGGCTGTGCCGGGAGGCGAAGGTCACCGACCTGCCCGACTACCGCAGCGAAACCGGGCAGCGGCTGCCCCGGGCTCTGGTGATCATGGACGAGTTCCAGGTGCTGTTCAACGAGGAGGACCGGCTCGCCCGGGAGGCCGGGCGGCTGCTGGCCGACATCGCTAAGCGCGGCGCGGCGTTCGGCCTGCACCTGCTGCTCGCCACCCAGTCCCCGGGCGGCCCGCTCACCGCGTACCTGCGGCCCGTCTACGAGCAGATGGCGCTGCGGATCGCCCTGGGCTGTACTCAGCCGAGCGTGTCCCAGGCCATCCTGGGCGAAGGCAACGACGCCGCTACCAGGCTGGTCCGGGCCGGGGACGCGATCTACAACGACCGCCGCGGCGAGGGCGCCAATCCGGTCATGCGGATCGCGATGCTCCCCACCAGGGAACGGCTGGAACTGATCGCGGCGATCCGGTCGCTGGCGCCCGGCCGGGACTACCCGCCGCCCGCGAGCTTCGACCCCGACGCGCCCGCCGCCTTCGTCCCGCCGGCCCGGCCGGCCCGGGGCGCGCCGGCGGGCGGTACGGTGCAGGCCTGGCTGGGCGAGGCGATCGAGATCAAGCCCGCCACCACCGCGACGTTCGAACGCTACGTCCGGTCCAACCTGCTCATCGTCGGCCATGAGGAGCACGGCCACGGGCTGCTCTTGGCCACCTTGCTCAGCGCCGCGGTGCAGCGTTCCCCGGCGGATGCCAGTTTCACGATCGCCCAGTTCACCCGGCCGTCGTCGTCCTTCCACGGTTTCTTCGCCGTGGCGCAGGCGCTGCCCCACCAGGTGCGGATCGCCGACCGCAGGACCGCCGGGGCGGCGCTGGATGACCTGATGGCGGAGCTGGACACCCGGCTGGCCGATCCCGGCGCCCCCGGCGGGTCGCCGCAGCCGGACCGGTTCTTCCTCATCGCCGGGATGCACCGCTGGCACGAGCTCGTGACCGAAGGCGACTACGGCCGGCCCAGCGAGGCCGCCGCCCGCCTGGTCCGCCTGGCCGAGGCCGGGCCCGACGTCGGCATGCACGTGGTGGCCTGGGCCGACAGCTACGCCACCGCCGAGCGAGCGCTGCGGCGGCCGGGCCTGGCCCACTTCGGCCTGCGCGCGGTGCTGCGGGTGCTGTCGCCCGCGGAAAGCGACGCGCTGCTCGGCGTCGCGGCGGCGGCCAGCCTGGATGACAACCGCGCCCTGTACCGGGACACCGAGTGGCCGTCCGAACAGGTCGAGAAGTTCAAGCCGTACTCGGTCGCCTCGCTGCGCGCTTTCGCCCGGGCAGCCTTCCGGAGCCCGCCGTGACCGAGCCCGCCGTGACCGAGCCCGCCCCCTCGCCGTACCTGTCCCTGCGCCAGGCGGTCCGGCCCGCCATCTTCGCCCACCGGCTGCTGGCCGGGGACGCCGAACGGGCCGGGCCGCTGGTGGCCGAGTGCGAAGAACTGCTCAAGCTCACCAGGGAACTGCTGGTCGCCGCCGGGCGAGCGCGCATCCTCGGGCCCGAGCCCGGCCCCGGCCCCGGCGCCGGCGGACCCGGACCAGGGGCCGGTGGACCCGGGGCCGATGAGGACGGAGCCGCCCGGCACGTCCGGCTTCTCGACGCCTACGCCGAGGCGGGGCTGTTGTGGGCCAAGGTGGTCGGCAGCGCCTTGGCGCTGGGCCGGGACTCACTTGAGGCGGGCGACTGGGCCGCCGTGCGCCAGCTGGCCGGGTTCCTGGCCGACGCAGGCGAAGCGGGCGCGGCGGCCGACCTGCGGGCCCAGCTGGCCACGGCGGTGCTGGCGGCCCATCACGAGCAGCTCAGGGGCATCAGCAATAAAATGCCGCCGGCCGAGATCGGGACCTCGATCAAGGCCCTGCGAGCGGTGCTGCGAGAGGCCCCGGAGGAACTGAACCGTGAGGTCAATCGGCTGCTTGTCCCGCTGGCCGCCTCGATATACGGCGTAATGCGGCAGCGGGATATCGAAATACCCTATAGCAGCCGAGTGGAGCACATCGCAACCGGTGGAGTCGCGAAATACCCGGATATCGTCATGATAAGCCTCGATGAAATTGCCGCTGAATTCGAAGGTCTATGCTAGGAGTACGCCTATGGCTGGGGTAGTCAACGACATTGAGGCGCTGGCGGAGTTCAGGGCTCACCTTATGCAGTTCAATCACGACCTGGCGGAAAACTTTGCCACCATCCGGGGGCACTGGCGTGAACTCGGCGAGGTCTGGCGGGACGACATGTACCAGGTGTTCGGCGAGGCGCTCGAGGAGGTGACTCCAGGTATCACGCATTACCTGTCGGCCACGCAGGCGCACGAGGCGCACCTGGCCGCCTTGATCGAGCAGCTTCGCGGCTACCTGGAGACGGGTCTCGGGCCGGGCGCGGGCCGTACGGTAAGCCGACGTGACCGCGATCCACGCTGACGTCGACGCCCTGGCCGGGTTGTGCGCGGCGCTGACCCGGTTCCGCTACGCCCAGCGGGAGGTGGCCGACCGCGGCGACGAAGCGATCGTGGCGGCCCTGGCGTCCCTGGAGGCCAAGGCCGGCCATTGGCGAGCCCGGCTGGAGCAGTCCCAGGCCGAGCTCGCGGCCTGCCGGGACCGGTCGCAGGCCCGCGACGACCCGGCGGACTGTTCGGGCTACGCCCGGGCCGTCAGCGAGGCCGGCCAGCGGCTTGAGCACATCCGGCGCTGGCAACAGCGGATCGATCAGCAGGCCATGGAATTTCACGCCGCCGCCACCCGGTTCGCCGGCTTGCTTGAGACCGACCTGCCCCGGGCCGAAGAGCAGCTCGCCGCCATCATCGCGAGCCTGAAGGGCGCCCGCCACGTCCAGGCGCCCGGGGCCTGATCCGGTGTCCGCCGTGCCCGTCCGGCCCGATCGCGACGGCGATCAGCACCTGCGGCTGCTCGAGGATGCCTGGGACAGCGTCGTGCCGTCCTGGCGCGATGGCATCGCGCGTGACTTCGGCACCCACCAGTGGACGCCGCTGCGCGAGGAGTCACGCTCCTACCTGGAAGCCCTGCGCGCGATGATGGACCTGCTCGACGCCGCCGCCCGCGACACCGAGTACTAGCCGGCCGACGCCAGCGCGTTCAGGCGCGCCACGCAGGCCTGCGGATCGACGGCGGCCAGCACCAGATCGCCGAATACCGGGCGCACGGCCGACACGCTGACCAGCTGAGCACGGGACGGTTTGCCCGTCGCCGCGTCGACGGTGGTGACCCGGCCGCGAAAGGTCACGGTCGCCACCACCTCGGGCGGGGTGGCAGTGAAGATCTCGTGCAGGGTGCGCAGCGCGACGCAGCAGACGAGCCGGTCGTAACGCTGGCTGATCTCGCCGTCCTGGCGCGGCACCGGCTCGATGACGTCCCGCGCCTGGACGTAACGGTAGGCGCGGGCCGAGGGCACGACGCTGACCGGCGGAAGCTCGGCGTCCACCGTGACGTCCCGGTCCTGCGCCTGGTAACTGACCTGGTGCTCACGCGGAAAGCCGTCCGGGTACCTGGACGCCTTGAGCAGGCAGCCGGCGAACCACTCCACCGCGTCGGCTCGCCCGGCCGCGAACGCCGACTGGCGAGCAGCGACGTAGGCGTTCCGCCGGGCCGCTCGCGCGCGTTCGGAGGTGAGCTTGGAGTCGTAGCTGGCCTTAGCCACGGCCAGGGCCTGCCGCCGCTGCGCTTCCCGCTGCTTGTGGGCCGCCTCGGCGGCCGCCAACCCGGCTCGCGCCTGCGCCAGCTCACGCTGATGGCGCCTGCGCAGCAAGCGGCTGAGTCCGTGCGGGGGGACCGGCGCGAACTCACTCCAGTCGGGTGCGGCCATCACCTGGCCGAGTTGGCCAGGATCGAAGGGCGATAGCTTCGGCGTGGCCATCAGCCGCTCGAACGTCAGCGCAGGCCGCGGCAGAATACCCGTCAGTACTTCCTCGAGGATCTTGATCTGTTCCTGCACGGCGGCGGTCTTTTCCTCGGCTTCCCGCTGCCGGGTCTCCGCCTGTTCTTGCTGCTGGTCTTTTTCCCTGTCCTTGTCCTGCCGGCGCTGTTCCCGGTCCAGCCGGTCGTCTTCCCGGCGCTGCGTGACCAGACGGCGCTCGAACTCAGAAAGACTCCCACTGCGAGCCATTGTTCTCCCGGTCGTCGTCTTTACCGCCTACGTCACTGACGATAACGGCGAGCGGAGATCAATAAAAGCGTGCGCATCCGGCCATGGCCGCCGGTACCGGCGTGGGCTACGGACGCTGCGATCCGTACCGGGTCAACGGGGCGAAGACCGGCGGCACGAAAACGCCGGGCGGGGCGGCGACGACGGCGGGAATCGCGTTGATGACCGCCCCGGCGGCCACGTACTGCCCGGCCTTGGTGCGCAAGCCGGTGCCGGGCGGGTCGGACATGTCCAGGCTGAGGTGCAGGTCGGGGCGGCCCTCGATCTCCACGGTCCAGTGGTTGCGGTGCTGGTAGCCGGGCAGGTCCTGGTCCATCGTCCAGATCACCGACAGGGTCAGGAACCGTCGCCCGGCACTGATCGCGTGCCAGCGCCACTCGGTCGCCGCGACCGTCCCGGCCGCGATCCGGCCGGCCGCGATCTCCAGGTCGCGGGGGGCGGTCACCACCGTGTGGTCGGGCTGGATCATCTGGTCGCAGACGAACGCGATGGCCTCGCGGTAGAGCTGGCCGAACAGGACGGCCAGCGGACCTTCTCGCAGGTCGAGGGTCGCCGGGTCCGACCCCATCCCCATGACGGTGAAGACGAAGTCGGGGTCCGGCATGGTGGTGGTGATCACGTTCTTGCCCGAGCGCAGCAGCGCGCAGATGTCCTCGTCGGGCCGGGAGTAGGGCAGCTGGAGCCGGGCCGTGTGGATCACCACGTCCGCGTCAAGCGCCAGGATCTCCGCCAGGCTCCTGGTGGCCAGGATGCCGGTCTCCGGGTAACGGGCGATCGTGCCCGCGTCCTGCCCGGCCTTGCGCTCCGAGTACACGTACACCCCGGCCAGCGCCAGGCCGGGATGGTCGAGCACCGCCCGCAGGCAGGTCTTGCCGACCGCTCCGGTGGCCCACTGCACGACTTGGTAGGTCACGATGCTCCCGTGGTGAGCGGCGGGCGCCAAGGCTTGAGGAGGCCGTGACCTGGAAGGCGTTGATGTCCATGTCGGCGATCATCCAGCCGGTCTCATAGTAGGTGCCGGCCGGCTGGGCGTGCGCCGGCGATCGCGCCGATCGCGGTGGGTTCCCTGTTGTTGGCCGTGTTGGGGAACATGCTCGGCATCGACTGGTTGCCTTTGCCCCAGGTGAGGCCGTCGGAGGCGAACACGCTGCGCACGACAAGCGGGGCCAGCCCGGGGCTCGGCTCGTCGCAGAGCAGCAGCGACGGCCTGCTCATCAGCGAGCGGACCACGGCCAGCATCTGCTGCTCCCGCCGGACGGCGTGCCTGCCGCCTGCTCGGTCCGGGCCAACAGGGCGGGAAAGGCCTCGTACCACCGGACGATGCCGCGGGCGACCCCGGCCTTGTCCGGCCGCTTGGTCGCCCCGACCAGCAGGTTCTCGGCCACGCTGAGCTTGGTGAAGGTGCCGCGGCCCGGCGGGACCAGGGACAGCCCGGCGGCGACGGCCTCGGCGGGCAGACCGGTCGCAGCGGGGTCCCGGCGATGCTGACCGTGCCGCGCCGTCCGATCAGCCAGGCAATGGCCCGCAGCGTGAGGACGTGACCATCGCCGAGGTCGCCGCCGCGGCCGGGGCGTCAAAGGTGACGGTGTTCTCGCACTTCGAGCGCAAGGAGGATCTCCTGCTCGATCGGCTGCCCGACGCGGTCGACATCGTGCGCGCGGCCGTCCGGGAGCGGGCGGCGGACACCAGCCCGTCGAGGCGCTTCACCAGGTCGCGCTGGCGCTCGCGGCCGCCTCGCCCGCGCTCACGGCGCGGCTTCACGCGTTTGGTCATGAGATCGAGACGGAGCTGGCGGCCGAGCTCCACGCCGACGCGGGGTTCGCGGGTGACAGCGCGCTGGCCGCGGCCCTGCTGGTGGCGGCCTACCAGACCGTGGCGGTCGAGTCGGTCCGGCGCCGGCTCGCCGGAGGCGATCCCGCCGATATCGCCGCGACGCACCGGGAGCGCCTGAACGAGGCCTTTGATGCGGTCGCGCACGGCCTATCGCGCTGAGCTGCGACCGCGTGAGGCAGCGGCACGGTCCGTTAGATCACGTTATGCACACAAAGCTCCCGCTATCGGAAACCCGTGCGCTACGTTGAGTAACCCATTGCCGCCCTTAAGGAATCCGAGAGTGAACTCTTTTAGCCATCGTCGCAGGTTGGCCTCCATTATCAGCACGGCTGGCCTGATCGTTCTCGCGGTTACCGGCTGCGGGAACGGCGGCTCGACCTCCCAGGTCTCGACCAGAGCGACCATACCCGCCGCTACGGAGCATGCGACGAGCAGTCCGACGTCGCAGCCGCTCCCGACGGGCACCAAGCTGAACTCCCTGCTGCTGAACAAGGGCAGCTTCCCGGCGGGCTTCTCGGTCATAGCCGCGAATACGCGCAACACCGCCGACAGCACGTCCCCGGATTCTCCCGGCCCGATGCCGGCGAGTCAGTGGTGCAACCGGCTGACCGGCACCTCATGGATTGCCGTCGGCGGCATCGACAGCGCCTCCTGGGCCCAGCGGGAGTACATCAACAGCGCCAAAACCGAGACGATCGGTGAGGAAAGTCACTGCAAGAGCTTCAGCCAGACTTACAGCGGCATGCAGGCTCGGACGACGGCTGTGCGCAGCAAGCTGCCCGGCGTGGGCAGCCAGGCTATTAAGTTGGTCGAGACCTCGCCTACCTTCATCGGCGGGACCACGCTCGTCGCCATCCGGGTCGGCAACGCCATCGTGACGACCATCTACAGTTCCCAGCACAGCGACCTCGGGTCGCCCGCCGTAACCTGGGCCGAGCGCGTGGCGAAACGGCTCCCGGCCAGCTGATCAGGCGGTTCTGCTGGGTCTCGCGTTGCTGCGGGTTCCGCGGTTCGTCTTGGCCCGATCCGACGCGATGGTCCGTTGAGCCGGTTGGAGACCACGGCTGGAGGCAGCCGTTCCACCATCGGCGCCCCTCGGGTGGGGTCGGGCTAGAGATTGGGTGGGGCCCACACGTACGGCGTGGTGGCAGCGCGGAACCCGAGCTGGCGCAGGATGGGAGCGCTGGCCTCGGACGCGTCTACCTCCAGGTAGCGGACGCCGCGGGCCGCCGCGCGCTGGGCCCGGATCGCGACGAGGGCGCGGTAGATACCGCGTCGGCGCCACGCCGCCAGGGTGGAACCGCCCCACAGCCCGGCCTCATCGCTGACCGCGAACACCGCGGTATCGGCCGGCGCCGACGCGATCCGGGTGATCAGGTCATCGGCCAGCCAGCTCCAGTCTTCTGCCCAGACCTCAGATTCCATCGCCGCGATCTCGCTCAGGTCGGCCTCTGCCGTGACCTCTCGTACCGCGACGCCGTCCGGCAGGACGGGATCGGCGGCCATGTCGCTAAACCATGGCTTACGCGTCGCGCTTGCGGAACGGGACAGCGCGCAGCCGATGATCGCCATCAGCACGGTGGACGGGGAGATTACGTCGACGCCGGAGAACACCACCTTGCATCCGGGCGGCAACCCGCGACCGCCCCCACCGGGCCCCGGCCCCTGCGGGCAGCTCACGTTCGCGTTCAGCGGGATCGTGACGGAGTGGAACAGCGAGGCGCTCACGCCGTGGCCCGACAGCAGCGCCTGGCCGACGAAGAACGCGATGAACGAGGTGATGAGCGTCAGCGACGTGAGCACGATCGCCTTCGCGGCGTAGATCGTGCCGCGCCGGGGCTGCGCGGTCAGCGAGGTGATGAGGCGGCCGGTGTGGTTGTCGTGGTGGTTGTACTCCGGCCACAGTCCGTCGAGGAGCCGGGGCCGCGCGCCAGCGACCACAAGCCGGGCCGCTCTGCCGCTGTGAAGGCTTCCAGCCAGTGGGGCGCGCCCGATGGTGCCTGCACGTGCGCACCGTACAACCGCTGCGGCACAGCGGCTCCGGCATTTCCGCCGAACGAAGTAGAGGGCCGCCCTCTTTGCCGGCCCCGCCCTCGATGACGTACACTCGTACAATATTCCTGTACGAGTCGGAGTGAGGCCGAGATGACCGCTGTCAGCATCAGCAACGCCCGCGAGAATCTGTTCCCGCTGGTAAGGCAGGTCAACGAAGACCATATCGTCGTCGAGATCGTGGCACGCAACGGCGGCAACGCCGTCCTGATGTCCGCCGAGGACTACGAGTCGCTGCAGGAGACGCTCTACCTGTTTTCCACCCGCGCCAATGCCGTCCACATCCTGCGCGGGCTGGCTGAGGCGCGCGAAGGCACCGCCGAGCCGACCGAACTCGAGACGCTAGCCGCCCGGTTCAACGTGCAGGCAGACGAGTGAAACTGTCGATCACCTCCGGCGCCCTCGAAGACCTCGAGGCCTGGTCGACGACCAGCCCCAAGGTGCTTTCCAAGATCATCAGGCTGATCGCGGAGACAACACGGTCACCGCGAACCGGCACCGGCAAGCCAGAACGCCTCAAGCACCTGGGCGGTGAGGTCTGGTCACGCCGGATAACTGAGAAGGACCGGCTCGTGTACGACATCCAGCCCGACGTGATCACCATCATCGCCTGCCGCTTCCACTACGACGATCACTGACCCGGACCTGGCCAGCCCTGATCACGAGCCAGCGCTGGCCAAGGTTAATCTCGTGCCGTTCCAGCGCCCGCGCCTCAGTGACAATGAATGCCTCAATCCCGTAACGGGCTTGTCGGCACCGCTACGCATCGTATGCCGCCTGACCAGCGGAAACCGGCAACTGTGCCTGCCCGGCAGCCCTTGAGCTGACAGCAACGCTGCCCTGTCCTTGCCGTCGGCAGGGAACCTGGCGCATTCGTGTCTGGTCCCACCTGACCGGCGGGTCAGGTTGAGTCCGGCCGTACTGCCGCCGCGACTGCCAACACTGGCTATGTGGCCAGCACCTCAGATCACACCCAGAATCCGAATCTATTTAGTAACGCCTGAGATAAGGTGCTGGCCATAACGGGAAGCGTCAGGGTTCTCAAGGAACGAGGCTATGATAGCAGGCGGAATTGACGACGCAAAGGTCTTCAAGCATCGCGAATGCGAGTCGCATTGCATTTCGGTAAATGGGAATTTCCGTACCCGCATACCGGGCCGACGTTTTGTGTTGTCACCGCAGCAGCGTTCGGGCAGGGAAGCTGATGGACGACGAAAAAATCAAGCCGATCGCCTTGGTAGTGGATCCGAGCATGTCAGCGGAAGCGCGGGGCCAGCTCGTGCGCAAGATCAATAACGATGCTGACCTCCCGGCCGGGTGCGGCTTTGTGCTCAGCGTCCTCGGCGCCATCACTTTGATCATTCTTCATTTTGCTATCGGGTTGAGCTGGTGGTGGATGTTCGCCAGCGCGCTTCCGACTCTGATCGGCGGCGCCCTGACGGCCGGGCGTAACAGCCAGCTCGATAAGCTTGACGACAGTCATTTCGTCCGGCCGTCGGATCTGGACAAATCATCCAGCAAGCTGCTGTTCCGGGCTCAAGATGCCATCGGTACCATACTTGGGTCCGGGATAAATGCCCGTAATTCGCTGGACCGCGCCGCAGAAGAGCTGGAGCTGAGGCGACATGAATGGGATGTTGCCAAGGCTCTGCGGAAAATTAGCAAGCTGCGTTCTGAACTTGACGCCAGCACGAAAGGCGGCTCGCCAGGGCCGGCGACGGCCGACGTTCTGAACTCTCAGCATCGTGCTCTCACCCTGGCGACGGATGCCACCACATCCCGAATTAGCGCACTGGAGCGCTATGCAGCAGAACTCAAGGCGGCCGATGCCGCAGAGAGTGACTGGCGGACTGCCTTGAAAGCGTCAGACCGCAACGACCAGTATCTCGATCTTATTGCCGGCACTGCTGCCGACGAATATGCCATCGCCGAGATCAAGGGCTTGACCGAGAAGGCCGCCGCTGCCGCCCAGGTATTCCGCGATCATCTTCACCAGGCCAGCCTGGCCGCCCAGGCCCTAGATCTTCCTGCACCCCGCAGAATTGACGACCTATGACCGAATACATACAGGTAGTAACGACCGTAGACCGCGCCGAGGAGGCGGCCGCGGTCATTGCCCCGCTTGCCCAAAACTTCGAGCACTCGCCAAGGCTGACCATTGGGGATGCCAGGCAGCCTCCGGGGAACGGCACACCACGGCGCTGGCCGGGGCCAATCTCCTGGCTGCCCAATGGCCGCGCGCTGGCAGCAATGAAAGCCACAATTCAGTAACGGGCTTCCCGGCGCCGTTGCGGATCTCGTGCAGCCTGACCTGCGAAAACAAGCAACCGTGCCGCCCGGCGGCTCCTGAGCCGACAGCAACGCCGTTCTATCCGACAACACCGAATTCCAGGAATGCTGGCCCCACCGTGACCTCACCGAGGCGTTTGAAGCGCGCCGGGTTCGACAGTACGCGCCGTCTGCTACCTGCCGTCGCGTACGAGCGCGTCCAAGTCCGCCTCAAGCGCGCGGCCGCGGTGGAAACCCCGCTCAACGATGAGGCTGACGCCCTTGCGGGCATCCTCCAGGTCAGCCTCCGTCGCGACCGCGAGCAGCGCCTGGAGATCCAGCTGGTCCTGCAGCCGCCGCGCGTCCCGGGACAGCAGCTTCAGTGCGATCAGGTGCCCAACCCGCGCCACCGGCACGCTGAACTGCGGCCACACTTCAAGGCGGTCCGCGCAGGCCACAACCTGGTCCTCGATTCCCGAACTGCCGAATAGCAGGTCCACGAACACCTGGGACTTCCCGGGAACGGGCCTGATCAGCCGGATCGTGGCGAGGCGGTGGACGTAGTCCTGCTCCAGCATCATCCCGACCGCGTAGCCCCGCACCGACATGCGGTGCACGATGTCCTCCGCCTCGGCGTCATCGGCAACCGACACCGCGAAATCCACATCCTGCGTGAACCGGGGAGCCGCCCGCGTCGCCACCGCAAGCCCGCCGATGATCGCCCACCTGGCACCGACCGCGTCCAGGTCAGCGGCAGCACGCTTGAGTACCTCTTCGAGGCCCGTCATGGCGCCCTACTGTACTAGCGCGCCGAGTAATCCCCTGCCCTGCGCATGAGCCACCCCTGGACCCTGGCCTCGATCTGTTCGTCGCTCGCGCCAGGGTGCTCGCGGCGCATCCGCTGCCGGTACAGGCCGATGCCGAGGTCCGCCATCTCAACCGCCAGCCTGAACCGCTGTGCCTCAGGCGAATCCAGTGAAAGCTCCACCACTTAATTCTACGGCAGGCGATACCGGAAGCCGGGAACGCAGCACGAGCACAACGTTCCTGCCGCCGGGACAGCGTGCCCGCGCTCGATCTTCGCAGTTGCCTCATGCCGGCGTCCGGAATGCGGCAGTATCTGCGGGTGGCGGTTATCGAGGTGAGCGAGGAGAGCCTGCGGCTGCTCGTGGGCGATGAGGTGCTGGGGCAGGCGGCCGGGCTGGTCGACGGCGGGATGGTGGCGGATGTCCGGCTGGACGGTCTGCTGGTCTTCGCGACGGTGGCCGGGACGCCGGTCAGCGTCCGGGTGCTGGAGGACGCGCTGGCGTGGAAGTGCCCCTGCCCCAGCGATGCCCCGTGCGCGCACGTGGTGGCCGCCGCGGTGGCCTGGGTACGGGCGGGGACCGATGAGGAGACGCCCGATCTGCTCGCGGTCTTGCAGGAGCAGTCGACGGCGTGGCTGGCGTTGCGGCTGGCGGCGATCGCGGACGGCAACGCGGAACTGACCCGGCTGCTGCTGGCGGAAGCCGTGGATCCCGAGGTACCCGGTGCGCTAGCGGAGCTGCGTGCCGAACTGGAGTCGGTGCTTGACGCCCACGAGGCCGACGCCGCGGCGGAAGCCGAGGACGGCTTCGGCGAGTGGTACCCGGACTTCGAGGGGGTCGAGGCCCTGATCGAGGAGGCCGGGACCTACCTGGAGGACGCCCCCGGTGAACTGCGGGAGCTGGCCGACTACGCGATCACCCGGATCGAGGGACTGCTGGACTACGAGAACTGCTACGGCAGCGGCCCCACCGACGCCCTGGAGATGGCACACGAACTGCACCTGGCGGCCTGCCGGGCCGCGCCGCCGGACCCGGTCGCGCTGGCCGACCGCCTGGTGTCGGCGAGGCTGAACACCGGCTGGGACGTCTTCACGGACGGCCCGGCGAAGTACGCCGACGTGCTCGGCCCCGCCGGGCTGGCCCGGTGCGCGGAACGCCTAGAGCAGCAGAAAGGCAAGAAGAGCCATGGCCTGGCCAAGTTGCGGGAATCCCTGGCCCGCGCACAGGCCACACTGACCGCAGCAGAGCCCTGAAGTCGGCGACGGCAGGAGGCGAGCATCGCGTGAGTGAGTACCAGTACTACGAGTTCCGGGCGCTGGACAGGCGGCTGACGGCCGAGCAGCAGCAGCAGTTGCGGGCGCTGTCGAGCCGCGCGGTGATCTCGGCGACGCGGTTCGCCAGCGAGTACTCATTCGGGGACTTCCGCGGGGATCCCGGGCGGCTGCTGGAGGAGTACTTCGACGCCTACCTGTACGCGGCGAACTGGGGGACGCGGGAGCTGGCGTTCCGGCTGCCCCGGGCGCTGCTGGACGCGGAGACGGCGCGGCGGTACTGCGATGAGGAGTACCGGGCCTGGGTGACGGAGACCGCGGAGCACGTGATCGTCCGGTTCCGGTGGGACGACGATGAGGGCGACGACTGGATCGAGGGCGAGG
Source organism: Streptosporangiaceae bacterium (assembly GCA_050011155.1). Classification (GTDB taxonomy): domain Bacteria; phylum Actinomycetota; class Actinomycetes; order Streptosporangiales; family Streptosporangiaceae; genus Palsa-504. The sequence continues at coordinate 5,108 of JBEKJP010000203.1, read as the reverse complement.
GGCTGCTCGACCCGCTGCTCGCTGCTCGCAGTGAGCTGGCCGCCGGGGACACGCGGCTGCTCTACCTGGGGTGGCTGCTCAAGATCCAGTCGGGCGGCTTCGACGACAATGACGAAGAGCTGGAGGATGAGGCCGAGCCACCGGTTCCGGCGGGTCTGAAGGAGCTGAGCGACTCGCTGGTCTCGGTCGCGGAGTTCCTGAAGATCGATGACGACCTGATCGCGACCGCAGCGAAGGCCAGCGTCCCGCTGGTACCGGTCAGCGACGACGGGATCGCGGACTGGGTCACGGCGCTGCCGGCCAGTGAGAAGGACAAGTTCCTCACGATGGTCGCGGAGGGCGAGGGGACGCAGGTGGAGGCGCTGCTGGTGCGGCGGTTCCGGCGGGAGTCCCGGCCAGCGGGGGCTGCGGCGGCCAGTGCGGGGCGAACAGCGAGCGAGCTGCTGGCGGGCGCGAAGGCCCGCCAGGCCGCGCGGAAGGCGACCGAGGCGCGGGCGCGGGAGGAAGCACGGGCGCGACGGGCGGCGGAGCAGGCCGCCGCCTACGAGCGCCATCTGGAGAAGCTGGCGGGCCGCAAGGACGAGACGTGGCAGCAGGTGGAGAGGCTGACCATGTTCTCCAAACCGAAAGAGTACGACCAGGCGACACAGCTCCTGCGGGACCTGCACGTGATCGCGCGGCGGGAGGACGACATCCCGGCGTTCACGGCGCGGGTACGCAAGCTGCGGACGCGGTACGCGAAGCGGCCATCGCTGATGGAACGGTTCGACAAGGCAGGACTGCCGCAGCTGGCGTAGCCACCGGGCAGACCGGTGAAGCCGGGTGGCGCCTGCCCGGTGTCGTCGCCGGTGTCGGTGAACACCGCCGCGAGCGTGACAGCATCTGGCGGCAGGTTTGCGGCCTCCGCGCCGAGACCCCCAGGACCATGGCCCTGGCGGTCACCGGCAGGGCGCTGCCCGCCGACACGAATGAAAGGTCGCGGTAGGGACAGCGGGATCTGCGGGTAGATGCCCGGGTAGCCGAATCCGTACCGCCACAGCAGGGCGGCCAGGCCGAGGGAAGCGCCGAAGCTCAGCGCCGTGGTGGCCGTCAGCACCAGGGCGGCCGTGACCGCCCTGAGCAGAGCGGCGATCACGAGCAGGATGACGAGCAGGGCGAGCGGGATGATTACCGCGGTGTCCCGGCCTGCTGCCTGGGTGATGTCGTACTCGGCGGCCGGGCTGCCGCCGGTCAGCGCGCCGGGCGCGGCGCGGGCGAGGTCCTGGCGCAGGGCGGCGATGACGCTGAAGCCCTGGGCGCTGTAGGGAGCGACGGACAAGTCGACGGTCTGGGCGGAATAGCTTCCGGCCGGCGGATCCGCGGTGACGGCGGCAACGCCGGGCAGGTCCCGTGCGGCGCGCGCGGGCCTCGTCCGGGGGTGCCCGGGCGCTTGGTGCTTCCGCCCGCGGGCTGAACCGGGACTTCCGGCCCTGGCGGTATCGGGGTGACGCGCGGAGGTTAGGTCGCGGAGGAGGCAATATGGCTGCTGTAGGCGGTGCCGTGCACGACGTTGCGGAACCGGCTGGGTATCCCCGGGAGTGGGAGTTCGACGGGTTGCTCAGGAACGGCGAGGCGGTAGTGGTCCGTCCGATCCGGCCGGCCGACGCGCCGGCGCTGGTCGGGCTGCACGGGGCCGTGTCGCCCGGCTCGCTGCACCGGCATGTTCTGCTGACTGGCCCGGCCCTCAGCCTGGAGACGGCGGCCGGTTTCAGCGAGGTGGACTACGGCGCCCAGATGGCCTTCGTCGCGCTGGTGTCGGACGAACTGGTCGCGTTGGCCAGCTATGACCGCCTCGACGCGCCCGTTCCGGCCGCCGAGGCAAGCTTCCTGCTCGCTGACGCCTACCAGGGCCAGGGCGTGACGACGCTGCTGTTCGAGAGCCTGTCAGAATACGGGCGGGCCAGGGGGATCCTGCGTTTCATCGCCGAGGTGAAGGCGCAGGACACGGCCTTGCTTGAGATCTTCGCGGCCACCGGGCTGCGCTGCACCCGGCGGGGCGGCACGGAGACGGTGCGGGTCGAGATCGACCTGCGGCCGACGGCGGCCTACCGTGCGTCGTGCGATCGGCGGGAGGCGATCGCGGAGGTTGCCAGCATCGCGGCGGTCCTGCGGCCGCGCTCGGTCGCGGTGGTCGGGGCCGGGCGCCGTCCGGAGAACGCGGGGCATCAGGTGGTCCGGTCCCTGCTGGTTGGTGACTTCTCGGGTACTGTCTACCCGGTCAATCCCGCGGCGCGGGCGGTCTGCGGCGTGCCCGCGTTTCCGGCGTTGCTGTCGATACCCGAGCCGGTTGACCTGGCCGTCGTCGCGGTTCCCGCCGCGGCAGTCCCTGGCGTGATCGATGAGGCCGCATCGGCCGGCGTGCGCGCCGTCACGATCATCACCGCGGGCTTCGGCGAGACGGGTCGCTCTGGCGCGGCGGTCGAGACCGAGCTGCTGAGCATCGCCCGCAGGCACGGGATGCGGATCGTGGGCCCGAACTGCCTGGGCGTGATGAACACCGATCCCGCTGTGCGGATGAACGCCACGTTCGCCTCGCTGGACCCGCTGCCGGGGCACCTGGCCCTGGTTTCGCAGTCCGGCGCGGTCGGGATCGTGCTCAGCGAGCAGACCCGCGCGGCAGGCCTTGGCCTGTCGGCCTTCGTGTCGGTCGGGAACAAGCTTGACGTGAGCCCGAACGACCTGTTGTGCTTCTTCGAGGACGATGAGCGGACCTCGGTGGTGGCTCTGTACCTGGAGTCGCTTGGCAACCCGCGCAAGTTCGCCCGCATCGCCCGGCGGGTCGGCGCGGCCAAGCCGATCGTGGCGCTGAAGGCGGGCCGGACATCGGCGGGAGCCAGGGGCGCCCGCTCGCACACCGCGGCCGCGGCGACTCCTGAGGTCACCGTCGCCGCGTTGCTGCGCAGCGCGGGGGTGATCAAGGTGGATCGCCTGGAGGAACTCCTGGACGTTTCGGCCATCCTGCTCGCGTCGCCGCTGCCCGGGGGGCGCCGGGTAGCGCTGGTCGGGAATTCCGGCGGCCCGCTCATCCTCACCGCCGACGCGTGCGAGGGCGGCGAGCTGACCGTCCCGGAGCTCGGGCAGGCGACGCGGAACGCACTGGGCGAGGTGCTGGCCGCCGCGGCGGCGACCGCCAACCCGGTGGACCTCACCGCGGACGGGACCGCGGCGATGCTTGAGCGGGCGCTGGACATCGTTGTGGCCGACGACGCGGTCGACGCGGTAATCACCGTCGTCGTGGAGACAATGGCGATCTCGGCCGCAGCGGCGCGCCACGTCATAGACCGCGTCGCGCAGCGGGCGGGCAAGCCGGTCGTGGCCTGCTCCGTCGAGGCGGCCGCCCCGTCCGGGCCAAGCGGTGCCGCCCGGGTCGCCGAGATCCCGTCACCGGAGCGAGCGGCGGTGGCTCTCGGCCGCGTCTGCGGCTACGCGCAGTGGCGCCGCCGCGCAATGCTGCCCGCACGGGAGCCCGAAGAGCCGTCCGACCATCCGGTGATAAGGGAGATAGTCGACTCTAAGCTGGCCGGCAGCCCCGCAGGAGGCTGGCTCGAGCTCGATCAGGCGACCCGGCTGCTGACGGCGTGCGGCCTGCCCGTGCTGCCGGCCCAGCCGGCGGCGAGCGCGGTAGAGGCGGCCGCGGTCGCCTCGGCCACCGGGTTCCCCGTGGCGTTGAAGGCCCGGGCTGGCGATCTGGTGCACAAGTCAGACGTGGGCGGCGTCGCGCTGGGACTGAACGACGCCGGGGCTGTGCGCGCGGCGTACCAGACGATGGAGGCGCGGCTCGGCGCGCAGATGGGCGGTGCGGTGGTCCAGCCGATGGCGGCGCCGGGTGTCGAGGCGATCGTCGGCCTGGCCACCGATCCGGAGTTCGGGCCGGTCGTGATGGCCGGCCTCGGCGGGATCATGACCGACCTGCTCCAGGATCGCGAATTCGCCGTCCCGCCGCTCGAGCCCGGCGCGGCCGACGCCATGGTGGCGTCGCTCCGGGCCGCGCCGCTGCTGGACGGCTACCGGGGGACGCCGAAAGCCGATCGCCAGGCGCTGGTGACGGTGATCGAGACGGTCGCCCGGATGGCCGAGGAGATCCCCGAACTTGCCGAACTCGACCTCAACCCGATCCTGGTCGGTCCCAGCGGAGCGCTCGCCGTGGACTGTAAAGCGCGGATCGCTCCGCGCCCGCCGGGCCCCGGCCCGCTGTTCCCTGCACTGCGCCGCCGGCCGCAAGCCTGATCAGCGCAGACCTAACGAAAGCTCCCGGTCGCGGACTCGCAGCACAGGACGAGCGGATCGCCGGGCACATAACAGGGCGACGTGTGCGCCCATTCATATCATCGTCAGCGCGACGCACCGCCGAACAGAGTCGGCAGGGATCTGAAATTGCTCGCGCCAAGTACGAACTATCCGCCTGTCACGAAATGTGACGGTCCTATCGCACTCCACCTCGGAGCGCACGCCCATAGTCCAGAGGAGAGCTGGACGGCACAGCGCGTGGAGGTTGATATCGCCGCGCAACTCACCAGCGACCACGAGTTCGGCTTCGCCAAAGGTGACCAGTTTTCGCTAACGTTACGATCCTTAGGCTCCCCGCGATGTGCCGTAACGTAGAAAATAGAGCAGAATTAATTCTCTGACCTGCACCCCGACCGCGACTCGAACGCGGGACCTACCGCTCAGGAGGCACTTTCGAAGTATGGCCTGATGGTGCCGTATATAGCCGGACGTGCACCTCGGCCAATCCGGCGGTGGCTAGATATGGTGCTCCCCGTGATCCGTTACTCCGGCCAACTGAACGGCAGGCTAGACAGGGGGCCCCAGCCGCCCGCCCGCGGCGTCATCCCCGTAAGGCCTGCGCGACAGGAACAGCGCCGCCGCCGTACCCGCGATGATGATCGCGCTCAGCGCCGGGGCGGTACCCACACCAGCCACCCTGCGAACTACCCCACCCCGCAGCAGCGGTATCCGCTCTGACGGGACGACCCGCACCCAAGTTCCGCACCGAAGGCTTGCCGCCCACCGCCTCGAGCAGCGTTACCGGCGGCCGCCGAATCGCCGCCAGGTCCCGGGCACCGCAA
>JBEKJP010000202.1:0-11414 GCA_050011155.1 Streptosporangiaceae bacterium | reverse complement strand
GCCCGTGCCGATCGCCGCCGCGGTGCTGGACCAGGTGGAAGTGGTCCGGTTGCTCCGGGGACCGGGCGAGGACTCCCCCGCCGTTCCGGCCTATGCCTACTCTGCGTCCGCCGCTCACGCCCTCGGCCACGCCGCCCGCTACGGCATGTGGCGGGCGATCCCGCCTGGAAACGTGCCCGACTTCGACGGCCTGCGCCAGGACCGGGCGAGGTTTCTGGTCGCGGAATTTCTGGCCGAAGGGCCGGCCGGCGGCTGGCTGCCGCTGGACCCGACCGTGGAACTCCTCGGCTGCTACGGCGTGCCGCTGGCAGAAAGCATCGGGGTCGTCACGGAGGACGCCGCCGTCGCGGCGGCAGCACGGTTCGGGGGCCCGGTCGCGCTCCGGGCGGACGTGCCCGGCCTGGTGCGCGCGCGTGGCGCCGGTGCCCTGCTGATCGATCTGCACGGCGCGGACGAGGTCCGGCGCGGGTTCCGTTCGCTGAGGGAGGCTTTCGGCCACCGGCTGGCCGGTGTCATCGTCAAGCCGATCGTCACGGGCGGCGTCGAGGTGATGATCAGCGTGCTGCAGGAAGAGGTCGTCGGCCCGCTGGTGCTGTTCGGGGTTGGCGGTGCGGCCGCCGATGCGCTGGCCGACCGCGCCGCGCGGCTCGCTCCGCTGACCGACTCCGATGCCGACGAGCTGATCCGCTCCGTACGCGCCGCCTCGCTCCTGCTGGGGCACCCCGGCGTCCCCGGCGTCGATCTCACCGCGCTGCGGGACTTGCTGCTGCGCGTCTCCCAGCTGGCCGACGACCTGCCGCAGATCGCCGAACTCGAGCTCAGCCCGGTTTTCGCCCGGCCGGACGGCGTGCAGGCCGTCGATGCCCGGATCCGCCTTCAGGCCGCCGAGCCCGCCGACGCCCACCTCCGCCGGCTGCACTGACCGCCCGGCCATCTACTCGGGCGGAAATGCATCGCCAGCCTGGGACTTTTGACACGTCCCAGCGGGGTTTCATCCCAGCCCGGCGAGCCATGTCTGATGACTGAGGTCAGGTGAAGGGGGCTCCGGCCGGATCGATGCCGGGGTAGAGCGGGTGCTCGGCCAGCAAATTGGCACAGCGCTGGCGGCCTTGCTCGGCGACGGCGGCGTCGAGGGTGTACTTCGCCTTGGCCCCCGCCTTGGCCGGCTCGGCGGCCCGCAGCGTGGCCGCGACGATATCTGCGACCTCATCCATCTCGCCGGCCGACAGGCCCAGCGTGGTCAGCGCCGGGGTGCCCATCCGGATGCCGGAGGTGTACCAGGTGCCGTTCGGGTCGCGCGGGACGCTGTTGCGGTTGGTGACGACGCCCGCGTCCAGCAGCGCGGACTCCGCCTGCCGGCCGGTGAGCCCGAACGACGCGGCGATGTCCGCCAGCACGAGGTGGTTGCTCGTCCCACCGGAGACCAGCGTGACGTCGCGCCGCAGCAGCCCCTCGGCGAGGGCGTTGGCGTTCTCCGCGATCCGCCGCGCGTAGCCGGCGAACGATGGCTGCCGGGCCTCGGCGAACGCGACGCCCTTGGCGGCCATGACGTGCGGCAGCGGCCCGCCGAGCACCATCGGGCAGCCCCTGTCGACGTAAGGGGCGTACTCACTGGTGCACAGCACGAACCCGCCGCGCGGCCCGCGCAGCGACTTGTGCGTAGTGGAGGTCACCACGTGGGCGAATGGGACCGGGTTCTCCTCGCCGGTCAGCACCCCGCCGGCCACCAGGCCCGCGAAGTGCGCCATGTCCACCATGAGCGTCGCACCGACCGAGTCCGCGATCTCGCGCATGATCCGGAAATTCGGCGTCCGCGGGTAGGCGGAGTAGCCGGCGACCAGGATCAGCGGCTTGAACTCCTTGGCCTGGACGGCGAGCGCGTCGTAGTCGATCAGGCCGGTCTGCGGGTCGGTCCCGTAGGAGGCCTGCTCGCAGCCACGCCCAGTCCTCCTCGGTCATATCGTTGACGGACTTGGCGCCGACCTGCGCGAGGGCGGGCTCCTCGACCCGCTTCGCCAGGATCGACCAGAACGCGACCAGGTTCGCGTCGATGCCCGAGTGCGGCTGCACGTAGGCGTGCTCGGCGCCGAACAGCGCGGTCGCGTGGCCGGCGGCGATCTGCTCGACCTTGTCGACGAACTCGCAGCCGGCGTAGAAACGGCTGCCGACGGTGCCCTCGGCATACTTGTCCGACAGCCAGTTGCCCATCGCCAGCAGCACAGCGGGGGAGGCGTAGTTCTCCGAGGCGATCAGCTTCAGCTGCCGCCGCTGGTTGCCGAGCTCTCCGGCGATCGCCGCAGCGATCGCCGGCTCGACGGCAGAAATAACCTCAAGTCCCGCCTTGAAGGCGGTCGCGGCTGCGGTGTTCTCCATGGGCGTGCTCCTCAGGGCGTCACTAGTCATGGTGTTGACAAGAGCGATTGCCCAGGCGCACGGCACGTTACGGCACGCCCGCGGCGGCCGGAGGACCGCTCCCCGGTGGTGCTCCACCTGTAACGCCAGTCACGGCCCGCTGCCCAGCCTAGTAGTCAGGCCGTGTCTAAAAAGCTAGCGGGCGGAGTCATTCGCCGGTGATGGCGACGTGGAGGGTGGTGGCCCCATGGCGGACGGCGAGCTTGTGGAAGTGGTGGCTGCCGCTGGCCGCCGCTAGCTGGCCAGCGGCTTCGATATCCCGGCTGATTCGTCCGGTGTGTCATGGCAGCCGGACAGGTAGTATTCGCGGATGGGTCCGTCCACGGCCAGCGCGTGCTGGGTCACATGGGTGGCGAGTGCGCCGTAGGCGAGGTCGATGCTGTCGTCCGGGCCGCACGGCACGGCTGCCGGTTTCCGCTGGTCAGGCGGTATAGGATGCGCAACGGCGCGGACACCCCGTTACAGAAGGTGCGGCCCGCCGACGGCCGGGCGGTTTTCTTCGTCGTCGAGCCGGACCGGTTCCGGCTGGCTGACATCGCCGAGCGGGTGCGGTCCGGGCGGCTGAATCCGATCGTCGGGGCCGTACGGCCGCTCGCCGAGGCGCCGTCCGCGTTCGCCCCCGGCCACCGGGTGCCCGGCAAGACGATCATCCAGGTCACCCAAGGCGGATAACCGACGGCGGATAGCCGTGCAGGCGGGTCGGCCCGGACGGCCCGCTCGTTCGTGCTGACCAAGCGGTTGCCGTTCCGCGGCTAGTACCCCTGCACCCAAGGTCACGAGATCCGGTTGGGATATTAGACGGGATGCCAGGCCGACTGTCACACTGAGGGTATCTGGCGGCGGCGGGCGGGTTGGGAGGTATGGCGGCGGTGGATTCCTCCGCTGAGGCCGGCCTGCCGTCCGGGCTGGTTCCTGGTTCGCGGGTGGCTGGATACCAGGTGGAGGGCCAGTTGGGGGCCGGGGGCATGGCGGTGGTGTTCCGGGCGCGGGATGTGCGGCTGGGCCGGATCGTCGCGCTGAAGGTGCTGGCGCCGGGGCTGGCTGCCGATGCGGGGTTCCGGGCGCGGTTCATCCGGGAGTCGCAGGCGGCGGCCGCGGCGGATGACCCGCACATTCTTCCGGTATATGAAGCCGGCGAGGCGGGCGGGGTGCTGTTCATCGCGATGCGGTTCGTGGGCGGCGGTGACCTGGGGTCGGTGCTGGCCCGGGACGGGCCGTTGGCGGCGGGCCGGGCGGCGGGTTTCGTATCCGAGGTGGCTTCTGCGCTGGACGCGGCGCATGCCGCCGGGCTGGTGCACCGGGATGTCAAGCCGGCAAACGTGCTGGTGGATGCGCGGCCGGGCAGGCCGGAGCATGTGTACCTGGCGGATTTCGGGCTGAGCAAGGGCGCGTTGTGGTCGGCGAGTCTGACCGAGTCGGGGGTGTTCCTGGGCACTGCGGCCTTCAGCGCGCCGGAGCAGATCTCCGGGCGGACGGTAGACGGGCGGGCGGATCAGTACGCACTGGCGTGCCTGGCGTTCATGCTGCTGGCCGGGGTGCCGCCGTTCCAGCGTGACCCGCTGATGGCGGTGCTGTGGGCGCAGCTGTCCGAGCCGCCGCCGCCGCTGACGTCGCTGCGGCCGGATCTTCCGGCCGCGGCGGATGAGGTGCTGGGCCGGGGGCTGGCCAAGGAGCCGCAGGACCGGTACCCCAGCTGCGGGGAGTTCGCCGCTGCGCTGCGGACCGCGCTCGGCGGGCCGCCTTCCAGCCTGGCCGCTGTGCTGGGTCCCCCACCAGGCCAGGACGCATGGCCAGGGGCCGCCGGGGCGCATCAGGCGTCCCGGCAATCTGGGCAGGCGGACGGCGGCCACGCCGCACCCTTGGCTCGCTTTGAGACGCCGCCGCCCAGCGCTGGCCTAGCGCCCGATCTGGTAACGGCTGACAGCGCGGGCAAGTCGGCCAGGGCAGCGGGCGCCTCAGGCCAGCCGGCGGGCAGGAGGCGGCTGGCGGTTCGAGTTCATCGCCGGGCTGGCACGGCTGCCGTGGCCGCGATCGTGCTGGCCGCGGTCGCGGTGATCGCGACCATGCCGCACGGCCCGGCGGCGCACAAGCCTTCCGCCACCCCCAGCCGCAACGCCGCCCCCGTCAGGCAAACCATCGTCGCCAGCCGCATCGCCACCCTCACCGACCCCTACCGCCTTGGCCCAGTCGGTGGCGTGGTGTTCAGCCCGGACGGCAAGACCCTGGCCAGCAAGGACGTGAACAGCATCTACCTGTGGGACATCGCGACCCGGACCCGCATCGCCACCCTCACCGACCCCGACAGCACGGGCGCAATCGGTGGCGTGGCGTTCAGCCCGGACGGCAAGACACTGGCCGCCGCCAACGGAGACAGCATCTATCTGTGGGACGTCGCTGCCCGGACCCGCATCGCCACCCTCACCGACCCCGGCAGCACGGGCGCAATTAACGTAGCTTTCAGCCCGGACGGCAAGACCCTGGTCACCGCCGACGACAACGGCCGTATCTATTTGTGGGACGTCGCTGCCCGGACCCATATCGTCACCCTCACCGACCCTGGCAGCAAGGGCGTAAGTAACATAGCTTTCAGCCCGGACGGCAAGACCCTGGCCGCCGCCGACTACGACGGCAGCACCTACCTGTGGGACATCGCTGCCCGGACCCGCATCGCCACCCTCACCGACCCCGCTAGCGAGGGCGTAAATGCCACGGCGTTCGGCCTAGGTGGCAGGACCCTGGCCACCGCCGACGTGAACGGCCGTATCTATCTGTGGGACGTCGCTGCCCGGACCCGCATCGCCACCCTCACCGACCCCGGCAGCATGGGCGGAAGATATCTAGCGTTCAGCCCGGACGGCAAGACCTTGGCCACCGCCTATTTGAACGGCCGTATCTATCTGTGGGACGCCTCTGCCCGGACCCGCATCGCCACCCTCACCGACCCCGCCAACTCGGTCGTATCTGACACGGCGTTCAGCCCGGACGGCAAGACCCTAGCCATCGCCGACTTCTTCGGCCTCACCTACCTGTGGGGCATCACCGTCAAGCCTGGCCACAATAGCTAATGCCCTGACCCGCCTGTGGGACCACCTCAAGAAAGGCAGGCGCCTGACCTAACTAGCCTCCCAGCGGCGGGCCGGGGCATGGATCAGCGGATGGACGACCTGGCCCCGGCCGGCTTAGGGGTCTTAAGCACCGGGCCCGGGCGAGGGTTTACTGGGTGGCAGGAAGGCCCGGAACGCGGCGGCGTCGAACACCACCCGGCCGGAGGTGAGCTTGCCCTCACGGACGGTGTGCCACTCGCTCATCGTGACTGCCCCGGACTTCACCGGCGTCTGCAGGTCCACGTCGTACCACGAGCAGATTTCGTCGCCGTCGGCCCACTGCCGCAGCAGCCGGTGGCCGCGGACGATGGGCTTGAGCCCGGCCGCACTGTCCAGGAACGGGTCCCGCCCGCGCACCTGGACGAACGGGCCGGAGAAGGAGAAGTCCTCGGCCAGCAGCGCCCGGGCTTGGCCGAAGTCGCCGCCGTAGAACGCGGTCAGGTAGGCGCCCGCAATCTCGGCCGGCCCGGGATGGCCGGATCCCGGGTGCGCCGGGGCCGCCTGCGGGCTATCTGACCTGGTGTCCATGGTCTGCCTCCTCGGGTTCGCCGCGAAGCCGAGCTCGCGCCCTTACTTGCATGACGCTAGTAACATACGGCCCTCTACTTGCATGATGCAAGTAGAGGTCGGTAGCCTGCGGTCATGCTCGGGCGCAGCTACGAAGGCCAGAACTGCTCAGCCGCGCGAGCCCTGGAAGTGGCGGGCGAGCGATGGAGCCTGCTGATCATCCGGGACGCCCTGTTCCGCGGCATGACCCGGTTCACCGACTTCCAGCGCAGCCTGCGCCTGGCGCCCAACATCCTGGCCACCCGGCTGGACGGCTTCGTCCGCGACGGGCTCATGGAGCAGCGCCCCCAGCCGGGCCGCCCCGGCCAGCCCGAATACGTGCTCACCGACAAAGGCCGCGACCTGGCACCGGCGATCATCGCGCTCACCGCCTGGGGCGACCGGTGGGCAGCACCCCAGGGCCCACCGGTCATCTTCCAGCACCAGGCCTGCGGCGGCGAGATCACCCAGCAAACTGCCTGCCGGGACTGCGGCGAACCCGTCCCGGCCGACACAGTCACCACCCGCCCAGGCCCCGAAGCCCAGCACAGGTAGTTACGAAGTGTCATCTTGCCTGATCATTGCGTCATCATTAATGTGACGCAGCGTGAAGTCATCTTCCGTTCGTCCCATCGGACGCCGCGGCTTCGTCGGCGGTGTCCTCGCCGCGGGCGCGGCGACAGCGACAACCGGGTTCCGGTCGGCACCGGCTCCCGCTCCCAGGGTCGTGAGCACCACCCACACCAGCCATGAACTCGCTCGTCAGCGACAGCGCGAACAGGTTCACCTATTTCCCCTCGCACGTTCCCGGCTCGCCCGGGGGTGTGGTGCTGGCCTCGTACGCGTGGTCCGACGAGGCCATGCGATGGGACGCGCTCACCCTCGACGAGCGCTGCTACTTCGCGCTGCGCAACCTGGCGGCTATGTTCGGCCCGCAGGTCTACCCGCAGTTCACCGGGGTCGGCGCCACTCAGTCGTGGGCGCGGGCCCGCTACGCGCTGGGCGAGGCGGTGATCTTCACACCGGGCCAGCTCCACGAGCACCATCTCGCGACGGCCACCGTGGAAGGCCGGGCCCACTTCGCCGGCGACCACACCAGCATGAAGGCCGCCTGGATCGAGGGGGCGCTGGAAAGCGCCGTCCGCTCCGCCCTGGAGGTGACCGCCCGCCCCTGACCCCCCGCCGGAAAAGACTTATACCGAACGACGGGCCTGCTTGCCTCACTGCAGCGATGAGTCCGCAGGCCGCAGGGCGTCTGACTTATCAGGTGGCCGGCCACGGAAGGAGACGCGATGGTGATCGTCGCCGGACAGATCTTTGTTGACCCAGCCGGGCGAGAACGCTATCTCGCCGGCTGCGCCGACGTCGTTGAGCAGGCGCGCCGCGCGCCGGGCTGCCTTGACTTCGCCATCACTGCCGACCTGATCGACCCGGGACGGATCAACATCTTCGAACGCTGGGAGACTCAGGAAGCCGTCCGGGTCTTCCGCGGCAGCGGCCCAGGCGAAGAGCAGAGCACGGCGATGCTTGCCGCCTCCGTGGCCGAGTACGACGTCGCGGATATCCGCTCACTCACCTGACGCCTCCGCCGGTAGGACCACTGCCCGCCCGGGATAATTGAGGTTCTTTATTACCGAACGAATCACCTGCTTGCCTCGGTCAGGCCCGTTGTCATCCTCAGGAGGGGACGTGGACATCCGCTCAGCGCAGAAACGAGCCTGGCAGAACAAAGTCGCAGAACTGGCGGACACGGCACGGTTGACGGCCTGATCTGGTTGCTGTCATCGTGCCCGCATGGGCTTGGGGGAACGCGTTCGCTACCAGACCTCCTTTACGGACTCGGCCCGCTGGGATGGGTTCGTGTTCCGTCCGGGCGACATCGTGATCAGCGCCCCGGCGAAGTGCGGCACGACCTGGCTGCAGATGATCTGTGCCCTGGAGATCTTCAAAAGCGCGGCATTCGGCCGGCCGCTCGACCAGATCTCGCCGTGGCTGGACGTCCTGCTGCGCCCGCTCACCGCAGTGCTGGCCGACCTCGAGGCGCAGGCGCACCGGCGGTTCATCAAGACCCATACGCCCCTGGACGGATTGCCCTTCGACGACCGGGTCACCTACCTGTGCGCGAGCCGGGACCCCCGGGATGTGGCCGTGTCCTTGGACAGCCATGCCAGCAACACCGACCGGGCCGTGTCCCTGGCATTGCGGGAGGATGCCGTGGGCGCCGCGGTCCTTGCCGAGCTGCTGGCAGCGGCTCCGTCCCTGCCGAGCGGGACCGCGCGCGAGCGCTTCTGGTCCTGGGTCAATCCGGCCGCGCCCGGGAAGGCCGTGTCCGACCTGGAGATCATGCTTCACCATCTGGACACGTTCTGGCAGGTCCGCGACCAGCCGAACATCGTGCTGCTGCGCTATGAGGACCTCCTTGATGACCTCGAAGGGCAGATGCGCTACATAGCCGCCCGGCTAGGGATCGCCATCACCGGGACAGCCTGGCCGGACCTGGTCCAGGCCGCCACGTTCGCGGTCATGAAGGGCCGGGCCGGCGAGCTCGCGCCCGAAGCCAGCCACGACGGCTTCTATCACGATCGCAGCCAGTTCTTCCACAGCGGATCGACAGGCCAGTGGCGGCAGGTCCTCAGCGAGGAGGAGCTTCCCCGGTACGCCGCCCGAGTCGCCGAATGCGCGCCCGCGGACCTTGCCGCCTGGATCCACCGGCCCGCGCTGCCGGCGGCAGGCAACCTGTAAAGGGCGCGGTGCATGAGTGAAGACGCGCCGGAGCTGACCGCGGAACTGGCGGTGGACGGCGTCGTGCCGTCGCAGCCGGTGATCTCGCCCGACGGGTGCCGGGTTGCCTACGTCGTCGCTCCGGCCGCAAGACAAAGAGCCGGACGTGCGCGATATGGCTGGCCGCCGTTGACACGCCGGCCGGACCTTACCGGGCTTGGTCGACGTATTCGAGGAAGATCCGCCTCGCGGGCCTCCTCGATCAGCTTCGCCCGCAGGGCCGCCTGGTAGCCGGCCTGGTCCAGGACCCGGGTCACAGGCTGGCGTCCGGCGGCCGCGATGATCTCGGGGATCTGGTCGCGGACGAGCTTGTGGTGGGCGACACGCATGACGTGGACAGTACCGCCCGGCTGAGCCCGCCAGCAGACGTTCGTCCAAACGCTAGGCCTGACGTCAGGGGAAGCGGCGTTCCATCCATACTGAGCTCAGGTACTGGCCGTTCTTCACCGCGTACTCGCGGAAGGTTCCCACCTCGGTGAAGCCGACCTTGCGGTGAAGGGCGACCGATGCGTCATTGGGCAGGACAATCCCTGCGAGAGCGACGTGCACCGGCTCGCCAGCCAGGCATTCAAGCAGCACGCGGTACAGGGCAGTACCCACGCCCTGGCCGCGGCTCGCGATGTCGAGCGCGATGCTGACCTCGACGGTCTCCCGGAACCCTTCATGCTCCCGGTAAGGCTGGCTGGCGGCATAGCCGAGGACCCGGCTCCCGCGCCGGGCGACGAAGAGCCGGTAAGGTCCTGCCCCCGCGAAGCGCCCGAACCACTCCCGCCGGTCGGCGACGGTGACAGGCTCAGTGGCCAAGGTGGCGTTCGAGTTCGTGATCGTGTAGTTCAGGATGCCCGTAATCGCCGGCAGGTGATCTTCCCTGCCAGGCTCGACAGTGACAGGCTCAAGGCCGGCAGGTGAGTGCTGCCGGGCGTCGGCCTCCGCTTCACCCATCACCGTCGCTCCGCCCGCGAAGAACGCCGAAGCCCACGGGTCAAGGCGGCTCACCACGCGCGGCCGAAAGCAGGAACCGGCCGGCGGCGCCCTGTTCGACGAGCCGGCATCCATCAGAGTTCTCCATGACGGCCACGGGCCGGGAGCCTTCGGTTCCACTGGGACATCCTCGCCTATCGTCGGCGGACGGGGTCATGGTGACGACCGTCATCGACGTGGTCTCGCAGGCAGCCTGCCCGCGGATCTTGCCCGGCGGCGAGCCTGCCGTTACCGTTCGTCCGGCGAGCGCGCAGCCCTGCCATGCTGGACAACGTGGATGATCTCGAACTGCTCCGGCAGGAGTTCAGGGCCGAGGACGGCTCGTTCCTTCTCCAGCTCCGGGTTGACCTGCACTGGGACCGGCAGGCGTTCACTCGGCTGGAGCAAGCGATGCGCCGCGTCTGCGCGCAGCAGGAGCCCCGGCACCAGCTCGACCGGTGGCTGGTAGAGGGCTACTGGTATCTCTCGGACTTCGTCCCGGGACACACCGGCCACCCCGACTTCCCCCGCCCAGAGCCAGCCCGGTACTACACGGCGGCAATCAGGCGGCTCCGGGACCTGCAGAACTGGTTCGTTACCGGGCGATCACCCTACCTGGCCGACCACGCGTGGCCAGACCTATAATCCGCTTCTTCACCGACGACCGTCTCGACGTACACCACCGCCGGGTCGGTTGGCTCGTCGAAGTCCAAGATGACGAACGGGCCGGTGGTTCCCGCATGTGCTCCTGCCCAGTAGGGCACGACCTGAACGGTGGTCTTGCCCTGCTGGACGATATCGGCTAGGTGGCTGAGTTGCCCGCGCATGACCTCGGGGGCGCCGACGACGCGGTGGATGACCGCCTCGTCGATTCGGCGGCACCATGACCTCTGACGTGGTGCTCCTGCTCGGCACCCTGCTGCTGACCCTGGGCCCGGCGGGCATAGCAGGTAGCCGCCCGTAAGGCCCGGCAAACATTCCGGAACGAACGGGGGTGGCCTCCAGCCAGCGCTATCCACTGGTAGCTGGTACTGGGCCCGCTGCTGCCGGCCCTGCCCGGGCAGCGGCGGCCCGCTGTCAGCCGGAAGGCCTGGTGAGCAGGAAGACATGCTCCAAAGCAAAGGCTGACAGCAAACGCCAGAAAGAACAGCCAAGACTGAAGGGCCGGCCTGCTGTCGTGCGCGCCTGGGGCCGGGCCATTCAGGCCTTGGACAGCCGCGCCCGGAGCTGCTCGGCCGGGCTGGGTGGATTCACCCGCTTCTCCGAGCACGGTCGCTGGCTTGAAGACCGGCCAGCCGGGGTCCGTGATGCTCGGTGCGATGACATCGTTTGATAAACGACGTCCACGCCGCGAGGCCATCGGGGTCGGCCAGCGCGTTGTAGTTCTTCGCCGAACGATAGGTGAAGATGTACTGAGGCATTGGATTAGGTCCCTTCGTCCGTGCTGGCAGTGGCGCCAGCGTTCGTGTCCTTCACCCATGCAGACACCGGCGCGGAGCCAGAAGGGGTGGTCGGCTCGCGCTTTTGCAGAACAATGGCGGCGTGACTGCCGACCTCCTGGCCCGGGCGCAAGCCGGGGATGCCGACGCGTTCGGCGCTCTCGTCGGACCG
>JBEKJP010000201.1:0-11160 GCA_050011155.1 Streptosporangiaceae bacterium | reverse complement strand
GGCTTCGCGTACACGCAGATCGACCGGAGCGGCAACGCCCTGGACACCGGCACCAACGGGTACCACGCGGAGTACGAGCACGACGTCGTCGGCATCCTCGCGAACATGTTCAACGAGGGCTACTTCACCGACGCCCACGCGCTGCTCGACGAGACCGACAAGGTGGTCGGAACCAACACCCAGTACTCGGACGGTACGTGGGTCTACCCGTGGCTGTGGGCCGTGTACGTCGAGAAGACCGGTGACACGAGTTTCCTGGCCGCGCGATTCAGCTCGCCCGGCCCGCTCGGGGCCACCGCGCAGCCGAGCATCGAGGCGACCGCGCAGATCATCGCGGCGGACCGTACCGGGCCAGGCGGCATCATCGGCCAGACCAACGACATCGATGCCAACGGCTACTGGACCAGCGACAACTACGAGGCCCTGCTCGGCCTGGCCAGCTACGAGTACCTGGCCAAGGTCCTCGGCGACACCGCCCAGCAGCAATGGGCGGCCGGCCAGTTCAACAGCCTGCTGAAGGCGGTGAACTCGACGCTGTCGTCCACCATCTCCACCAATAAGCTCGACTACATCCCCTGCTCGATGGTCGAGCCCAACACCGCCAACCGCTGCTCCAACCCGGAGGACGCCAACTGGGCCGCGCCCGGTGTCTACTTCAACTGGGCCTGGAACGGGTACCTGCTCGGCGCCTCGACGGCGGGCCCGGCGGGCGGAACCACCGGCGACTGGACCGGCAAGACGCTGTCCTACGGGTTCGGCCGGCTGAAGGGGCTGCTGCCGGCCGATACCTTCGGCGGGTACCCGGGCGAGGGCTTCTGGTCGACCGCCTACAACGGTGCCTACGGCGCCTGGGGCCTGGGCAGCAGCAACTACCGCGACGAGGGCATCCTCGCGCTTGAGTTCCTCATCAACCAGGACCAGGCCGGACCCTACGCCTGGTGGGAAGGCTCGACCCCGCCGGGCACGACGCCGTGGATCGGCAACCATCCGGCCAGCGGCGGCGGCGCGTCTCCGCACTCGTGGGGCATTGCCATGGGTGACCTCGGCCTGCTCGACTCGCTCGTGTCGCAGCGGACCGACGGGTCGCTGATTGTCGGCCGGGGTGTCCCCGACAGCTGGGTCGGGTCCGGCCGTCAGATCGCCGTCTCCAACTTCCCCACCACCAATGGCCACCGGATCGGCGTGCGGATCACCACGCGAGGAGACGCGGTAACGCTGAAGCTGGCCGGCAATCTCCCGGGACCGGTGACCTTCGAGCTGCCTGCCTTCGTCGACAACATCGCCTCGGCATCCGCCGGCACGGTCGACAAAGCAGCCGGGGCCGTCACCATACCTGCATACGCACAGTCGGTGACGGTCACGCTGGCCCACGCTCCGACGGCATCGTAGCGGGCGGCGCTCAGAACAGGTGGCCCAGCAGGTCGACATCGCCGTCGGGCCAGGGCTGCTCCCCCAGGGCCTTGACCATCATCACTTCGGGATCTTCCTGCCGGGCGAGCCCGATGGTGACGTGGTCGTGGATTTTCACCCACGTGCAGCGGTTCGTGACTCGCGCCCACCCGTTCCTCGCGTAGAGCCGGTCATCGTCGGCGAACAAGACGATGAAGGCCATCCCGCACGACCGCGCGAATGAGGTCAGCTCAGCCAGCAACTGGGCCGCCAGGCCCCGGGACCGCTGGTCGTGGCGCACGCACAGGTCCACCACCCCGAACGTCCGCACCACGGCATCACCCACCCGGATGACCCGGAATTCCACGCCCAGCTGGGCCGCGACGTCGCCGCTGCCGGTCACCGCGAGATACCGGAAGTGGGGAGGCAGCTTGTAATAGCTCCGGTCCGGATAGCCGGAGAAGCACTCCTGCAGCAGTGATCGCAGTTGCTTGCCGCGGTCCACCCCGATCTCGGCCTCAGCGACCCGGATCACCGTGATGGCCTCGCCGTCCGCTTCCGCGACCGCCATCATGCGTCCCGGCGGTCAAGCAGCGTCCAGGCGATGGCGTACACGATGGCGGTGAACAGGCACATCACGCCGAAGCCAGGCCAGGGCTGGAGGGTGTGGGCGGAGTGGTAGACGTTGGTGAGCTGGCTTCCGGCCTGGGTCGGCCAGAACTCGGTGACCGGGTTCCGCCACGAGTCCGGCAGCGCCTGGACGATCCCGGGCAGGACCAACAGGACGGCGATCATGCAGGCGATGGCGGCTGCGGGGTGCCGGAGCAAGGTGCCCGCGGCGACGCTGAGCACCGCCAGGGCGGTCAGGACCAGCCCCGCTCCCACCACCGCCCGGGCTACCCCGGGGTCGCCGAGCGCCGCGTGGGGGGCATGGCCGCTGATGAGGGCCTGGCCCACGAAGAACGCGGTGAAGCTGGTGAACTCGCCCACGACGAAGGTCACCACGGCGAAGACCAGCGACTTGGCTGCGAGTACCCGGCCTCGCTTCGGGACGGCGATCAGGCTGGTGCGGATCATCCCGGACGAGTACTCCGAGCTGATGCACAGCACCCCGAGCACGACGATGGCCAGCGAGGCGATGGCCAACCCCGACGTGCTGACCCCGGTCGGGTCCCAGCTCAGCTTTTGGGAGACGCTGAACTTGGCGTAGCCGTGGGCGGCGGCCGCGCTGATGACGGCCCCCAGGGCGATGCCGAGCACGACGGTCACGGTCAGCGCCCAGAAGGTCGACCGGACCGAACGGAGCTTGGTCCACTCCGAGCGCAGCACGTCGGCGAAGGTGGCTGGGCGGAAGGCCGCCCGGTGGTCCGGGCCGGTGCGGGCGATTGTGGTGCTGGTCATCGGGTCGCCCCGGTCGCCTGGTACTCCACGCTGTCTCTGGTCAGTTCCATGAACGCCTCCTCCAGCGAGGCCCGGACGGGGATGAGCTCGAACAGGGTGATGCCATGAGCGGCGGCCAGCTTTCCCACCTCGGCGCTGTCCATCCCGGTGATATCGATGACGTCGGGGGCGGTCCCGGCCTGGGCGGTCGCGCCGGCCTCGCGGCAGCGGGCGGCCAGCTCGGCCGCCTGGGGGCTGCGGACGTGTACCGACTGCTGGGAGCTGGACCGTACGAACTCGTCCACGCTGGTATCGGCGATCAGCCGGCCCTTGCCGATCACCAGCAGGTGGTCGGCGGTCAGGGCCATCTCGCTCATCAGGTGGCTGGAGACCAGCACGATGCGGCCGTCGGCGGCGAGCTCCCGCATGAGGGTCCGGACCCAGTGGATGCCGTCGGGGTCGAGGCCGTTCACCGGTTCGTCGAAGATGAGCACGGCCGGGTCCCCCAGCAGCGCCGAGGCGATGCCGAGGCGCTGGCTCATGCCCAGCGAGAAGCCCTTCGCCCGGCGCCTGGCGACGTCCTCGAGACCGACGGTGCGGAGCACCTCGTCCACCCGGCGGCGGGGGATGCCGTTGCTCTGGGCCAGGCACAGCAGGTGGTCGCGGGCCCGGCGGCCGCCGTGCAGCGCCTTGGCGTCGAGGAGGGCGCCTACCTCGCGCATGGGCGCCGGCAGGTCGCGGTAGCTGTGGCCGTCGACGGTGACCGAGCCCTGCGTCGGCGCGTCGAGGCCCAGGATCATCCGCATGGTGGTGGTCTTCCCGGCGCCGTTCGGGCCGAGGAAGCCGGTGACCAGGCCGGGCCTGATCGAGAAGGAGAGGTCGTTGACGGCCATGGTGGAGCCGTAGCGCTTGACCAGGCCGTGAGCTTCGATCATGGCGCTACGGCGAACGGGATGGCGAGGTCGATGCCGGGTTCGCTCGCCCCGGTCGCGAGATAGGTGGTGCGCAGGCCGAGGTCCTCGGGCGTGAGGGCAAGACGATCACCCTCGTGCTCCAGGGCCTGCTCCTGCCCCCAGGCATCGAGTGACTCGCAAGCGAGGCCCCACTGCACGGCCCCGTACCCAGCTGGCAGCGCGACGAACATCTCCACGTGGGCCGGCTCGGTTCGCAGCGTCAGCTCGGGATATTGCTCCGCGAGAGCACGTGCCTCCGCCTGCGGAACCGGCTTGCACCATTCGATCAGACCATCGCCGTCAGCGGTCGGGTGGCTCCAGTAGATGCAGAAGAACGCGCCTTCTCGTCCTTCGATCTTCGGCAGCGGGCGCTCGCGCAAGATCGCGATGAACTCCTTGCCGAACGCAAATTGCTTCTGCACGGCGACGGTGCGCTTCAAGCAGAGCAGGCTCCGCTCGGGCATCTCCCGCGTGGCGACTTCGTACATGACGGGCCTCATTCCGCTCAGTCGGCTGACGAGGTGGTCGGCTAGCTCGCGCCGCGCGTCGTGGGCCGCTTCGGCGTCACGCCAGTGCTCAGCGACGCGTTTCGCCGCATCGGCCGGATCGCACGCGAGCAGCGTCTTGACCGTCTTAAGCGGCAACTGCAACTCGCGCATCATCACGACCAGGCGTGCCTGGTCGAGCTGGGCCGTGTCGTAGTAGCGATAGCCAGACGCATGATCGACGCGCGAAGGCACCAGCACCCCGCGCTTGTCGTAGAGGCGGAGTGCCTTCAGCGAAAGGCCGGACCGTCGCGCGAACTCTCCGATGCTGATTTCTTTCACGCTGACTCCCTCGTCGCCGGGCCCATTCGACCCGGCAAGATGAGTGTGCGGGCTCCCCCAAGGTCAGAGTCAAGGCGGTCGGCCGCCAGGGGCCTGTGTATGCCTACTCAGGTGGTCTGAGTAATTCAGCGGATGTGGGCCGCGGCGCTGGCGGACACGATGAGTGGCATGAGCGGAAAGCAGAACCGGGTGATCGCCGGGTGGTTCCTCGTCCTGGTCGGAGCCGTTATCGCATTGCTGGTCGCCTGGCTCAGCCGCGTCGTGAGCGTCCCGCTGACGACGCTGCTGACCGCGGCTGCGGTGGTCATCGCGCTGTCGTGGCTGGTCGTGCTGACCACCGTGCCCTGGAATCTGTATTTCGCAGCCCGGCGGACAGCGCAGGAGATCGACGTGTCCCGCGAGCGCGGCATCGCCGTCCGGCCCGCCTACGATCAGGAGGCCGCGCGGATCTCCCGGCAGATGCTGCGGTTCGCGCTCGGCGGGCACCTCGGCACGGCGGTGGCGGCCGCGGCGATCGCGCTGCTGTCCGGGAAGGCGGTCGGCTACTACATCGCGGGCATCGCTCTGCTCTCGACCGCCTTCCGGCCAGCCGCGGCATACTTCGGCCATCTTCGCGAACGGATCAAGGTACTCACCCGCGAGAGCACCCATCCGCGTGATGACGTCGCGACGCTGCTGAACAAGGCGGACACGATGGAGCAGGCCGCCGACGAGCTGCGCCTTCAGCTGCGGGCCGCGAACGAGGACCTCCGCCGGACCGAGTCCGCGCTCACCGACGCGATCGCGCACGCACGGCAGCTCCTGGGCGGCGACCTGAACCGGCTGCAGGACATGCAGGCGGCCGACCGGGCCGCGGCCCGGTCCCGCGCTGAAGACCTCGAGCGCCAGATCGGCCAGATGGTGCGCAGGATCGAGACGACCCTGGACGGGATCACCGATCATCAGGAACTGCTGGCCGGCCTGCGCGCGCTCGTGCGGATGGTCAGGTCCGATCCGGCGTAACGGCCGCAGCCGACGCGGCCGGGTTATCCTGTGATGCATGTGGGCCTCGACGGCGGACCGGGACCGCTCCGTCGAGGTCGTCAAGGCGTCTTTCGTCGAGGGCAGGCTGACGCAGGAGGAGCTGGGCCGGCGGGTGGGGCAGGTTCTGGTTTCGCGGTACTTCGAGGAACTGATGGCGCTCACCGCCGACTTGCCGGTCGGCCCCTTCGGCCGACTGCCCGCGCACCCCATGACCCCCGCGTTCCCGCGGAGGAGCCGGCTGGCCGTCGCCGCCGTCATACTGGGCTGCCTCGCGGTGCTGATCGCGGCTACGTCGCTACTGTGACACCATGACGAAATTCGGCGTGCAGCTGCCCAACTTCTCCGGATTTGATTCGGCCGATCTGTTCGAGCATGTGGCTGGGCTGGCCACGACTGCGGAAGACGCCGGGTTCGACTCGGTGTGGGTGATGGATCACTTCTTCCAGCTGCCGCCCCTGGGCGGCCCGGACCAGCCGATGCTGGAGGCGTACACGCTGCTCGGGGCGCTGGCCGCGCGGACCAGCCGGGTCCAGCTCGGCACGCTGGTCACCGGCGTGACCTACCGCAACCCCGCCATCCTGGCCAAGATCGTCACGACGCTGGACGTCATCTCACGGGGCCGGGCCATCCTCGGCATCGGCGGCGCCTGGTACGACGTGGAGCACCAGGGCCTCGGCGTCGACTTCCCGCGCGCCGGCGTGCGGCTCGACATGCTCGAAGAAGCGGTCCAGGTCTGCCGGGCCATGTTCGCCGGCGACGACGTGAGCTTCTCCGGCTCTCACTACCGGCTCGACCATGCCCGCAACCTGCCCCGGCCGGTGCGGGCGGGCGGGCCGAAGATCATGATCGGCGGCGGCGGCGAGAAGCGGACGCTGCGGCTGGTGGCCCAGTACGCGGACATGTGCAACGTCGGCGGCGACGTCAGCACGCTGAAGCACAAGATCGACGTGCTCCGCCGCCACTGCGCCGACGTAGGCCGTGATCCGGCCGAGGTTGGCGTGACCTGGATGTCTCCGCTGATCCTGACCACGTCGAGCCAGAACACGGCCGAGGTGCACGAGTTGCTGGCGGCGTCCGCCTCGCCGGAGGAGACGGCCGGGTTCACCGTCGGCCAGCCGCATGAGATCCCCGACCTGGTCGCGGGGCACATCGAGGCCGGCGCGGACGAAGTGATCTTCAGCTTCGCCTTCGCCGACGTAGCGGGAATTACCGCGGTAGGTGAGGCATTCGACCTAGGTGGACGCTTGAGGACGTGAAAAGGGGGCCATGGGCACGGCGATCCTGATGGCCCTGGCGGCGAGCATCTGCACCGCCACGGCTTCTGTGTGCCAGCGCCTGGGGGCCAGGAGCGTCGAAACGGGAGGCTTCGACGCCTGGCTGCTCCTGCGCCTGGCCCGGCGGCCGGTCTGGCTGCTCGGCGTGGCCAGCATGATCGGCGGGTTCGTCCTCCAGCTGTGCGCGCTCCGGTACGGCGCGCTGGCCCTGGTCCAGCCCATCTTGGCGCTCGAGCTGCTGTTCGTCTTCGGTTACCTGGCCGTCGCCGGGGCCGGGCGGGTGAAGGTCAGGCGCCGCGACTGGCTGGCCGCGGCCGCCATGTCGGTGGGTATCGGCTTGTTCCTGCGTCTGGCGTCGCCGTCGGGCGGGCGGCTGCACGCGCCGGGCTCGTCGTGGCTGCTGGCGGCCCTCGTCACGGCCGGCGTCGTGGTCACGGCGCTGGCGGTGACCCTCGGCCTGAGGAAAGGTTCCGGCGCGTCCCCGTCCCGCCGGGCCGCCGTGCTCGGCGCGGTCACCGGGATCTCCTGGGGTTTCGTGGCGGCGGTCATCAAGGAGCTCAGCTCGCGTCTGGATGACGGTCTCGGCGCCATCTTCTCCAGCTGGCCGGTTTACGTGCTCCTCGTGGCCGGGGCCGCGACGATGCTCCTCGCCTCGCACGCGCTGGCGGCCGGACCGCTGGCCGCCTCGCAACCCGGGTTCACCATCCTCGATCCGCTGTCCGCCGGCCTGCTCGGCGTGTTCTTGTTCGGCGAGCACATCCGGACCGGCGTCGTCTCCCTGGGCGGCGAGGCGCTGGCGCTGGCCGTCGTTTTCGCCGGCGCCTCGGCGCTGAGCCACAGCTGCCTCATCGTCGGCGAGGACGGCAATCCACCCTGCCCGGCGGACGATAGGATTCGGACGACCGTTTGATAGATGCGAGGCCGGTATGCGTTTCGGTGTGGTCCTCCCGATCCAGGACACCCAGGAGCCGCTGGATGTCCTGCTGGACCCACGCCGAGGTGCGGGCGGCCGACGAGGCCGGCTTCGACGCGTTCTTCCTCCCCGAGTTCCATCAGACCAGGGCCGGCGGGGCCATATCCCCGCTGCTCACCGGCGCGGCCCTGGCCGAGGGGACGCGGCGGATCCGGGTCGGGCAGGCGGTCGTGCCCGGTCCGCTCTACCACCCGGTGCGGGCCGCGGCCGCGGCGGCGGGCCGGCCGGTGCGGATCGGCATGTTCCGCGACGCCTGGATCGGCGGCTCGCGCGCGGAGTGCGAGAAGGTGTGGCTGCCGCACGCGCTGGCCCTGCGGATGCGGCAGCCGGGCGGGCCAGGTCACGAGGCGACGCTGACGGCGCTGGCCCGGTTCGGCGAGGAGGTCATCAAACCCATGGGAGGTACCGGGTGACCGGGCTCAGCTTCGACCTGAAGGCCAGGCTCCGGCAGCGGATCGCGGACGAGTTGGCCGCAGCGTCCGTTACCGACGCCCCGCGCCTGACGCGCCCCGCGGCCCCGGCCTAGATGCTCGACCGCGTGCGCCGGGCACCTGTCGCCGGCGCGAACGGCTTCCGCCGCGAGGAATTCCTGGCCGCCTCGCGGGCTGGCCCCGCGCTCATCTTCATCTGCCCGTACGGCACCGCCATCTCCACCGTGCGGTGGGCGATACGGCGGCTTTGCCGACGTGGTTTTCAGGTGGTGGCCTACGAGACGACCACGGCGGTATTCCTGGACGGCGATCCGGAGATCCTCTCCCGGCTCATCGCCGCGGTGCGAACGGACATCCAGGCGCAGATAGCGAGGCTGAGGTCCGAAGGCGTGACCGAGTTCGGCTTCTTCGGCAGCAGCCTGGGCTCTTTCATCTTCTACAACTGCGTCGGCGACGCCGTTCCCGAACTGCGCTGGGGCGTGTTCAACACCGGCGGCGACATCGCCCAGGGCATGTGGCGGCTCGAGGGGGCCAGGCAGGCGTACGTACGGAACGGCTGGTCGCTGGACCGGCTCGAGGAGGCGTGGGCCGGGGTCCAATGGCCGCAGTTCGGCTGCCTCGACGGCTGCCGGTACGTCTTCGTGAGCTCACGGCGCGACACGATCGCGCCGCTGGCCGACATCGCCGGGTACCTCGGGCCGATGCGGCGGGCGGGCGCTCAGGTCAGCGTGCTCGAAGTGCCCGCCATCGGGCACTTCTCGACCATCGCCGCGGGCCTGTGGCGGGCGCCGCGGTTCGTCGCGCTGGTGCGGTCGGGTACAGCCAGTTCCTAGCCCACACGGAAGCTGGCCGTGTGGCCGAAGCTGGTGCGACGAGGTAAATGAGCCCTCCCGTCATCGTGGGCCAGAACACCCCTGTTAGCGGGGGTTTTGGCCCGCGATGATGCCGGGCCCCTCGGCCCGGGGCTGTCGCGTGTTAGGCGGCAGCGAGGGCGGGAAATCGGGTCTGCGTGGAGATGATCCGCACCGCGGACAACCTGGGCATCCGGGTCCTGGTCGACCTAGGCGCGGCATCCGCCGGCGGCTGGCCTCGATGCTCGGCCATGACCAGCAGCGGAACCTATCGCTGCCCGGACGGCTCGCCGTCCGCAACCCGATGCAGTGGTCGCCCGGGCCCGCCGGCGGCGAGAGCCCGGAACTCGGCTGGGCCAGTGGCGGATACTCGACGTCGGCGACCCGCACGTGCTCGGCGACGCCGAGCCGGCGTTCGGCGCGGGCGACGACATCACGCTTGGCCGGTACGGTTTCCGCTGGCTGCGGCGGATGGATTAACGGTTTCCCTCGGTCGTCAGCTGAAGGCGGCGATGCCGGTGATGGCCCGGCCCATGATCAGGATGTGGATCTCGTCGGTGCCTTCGTAGGTGCGGACGCCCTCGAGGTTGTTGGCGTGCCGCATCGGCGAGTACTCCAGCGCGACGCCGTTGCCGCCCAGGATGGTGCGGGCCTGCCGCGCGATGGCGATGGCGGTCCTGACGTTGTTGAGCTTTCCGAACGAGATCTGCTCCGGGACCAGCGTGCCGGCGTCCTTCATCCGGCCGATGTGCAGCGCGACCAGCAGTCCCTTTTGTATCTCGAGCACCATGTCCACCAGCTTTTCCTGGGTGAGCTGGAACGACGCGATCGGCTTGCCGAACTGCCTGCGGTTCAGCGCGTAGTCCAGCGCCGCCTCGTAGGCGTCGCGGGCCGCGCCCATGGCGCCCCAGATAATCCCGTAGCGCGCTTCGTTCAGGCAGGCGAACGGCCCGCGCAGGCCCGCCGCCCCCGGCAGGATCGCGTCGGCCGGGACCCGTACCCCCGCGAGCGTGATGTCGCACTGGATCGAGGCGCGCATGGCCAGCTTGGGCTCGATGGGGGTCGCGGTGAATCCGGGCGTATCGGTGGGGACCAGGAAGCCGCGGATGCCGTCCTCGGTGCGGGCCCAGATGACGGCGATGTCGGCGATCGACGCCAGGCCGATCCACCGCTTGGCGCCGTTGATGACCCAGCTGTCACCGGCCCGGCGCGCCGTCGTGGTCATGCTGGCCGGGTCGCTGCCGGCCTCGGGTTCGGTCAGCCCGAAACAGCCGATCACCTCGCCCGCGGCCATCCCGGGCAGCCAGCGCTCCTTCTGCTCGTCAGTGCCGAACTTATGGATGGCGCTCATGGCCAGTGACCCCTGCACGCTGACGAAGGTCCGTAGCCCCGAATCGCCCGCCTCGAGCTCCAGCGCGGCCAGGCCGTACTCCACCGCGCTGCGGCCCGCGCAGCCGTAACCGGACAGGTGCGTCCCCAGCAGCCCGAGCCTGCCCATCTCGGGGACGATCCCGGTGGGAAAGACCGCGTTCTCGTACCACTCCCTGATGCTGGGCCTGATGCGTTCGCCGACGAACGCCCGGACGGTGTCACGCCAGGCGAGTTCGTCGGCCGAAAGCAGGGCGTCGAGGCCCAGATAATCCATGGCCAGGGTCATGCCGATCTCCAGTCGTCAGGCACGGGCTGAGGGACAAATTCTTTTGCGCGCAATTAGGACGAAACGCTAATACCAGCGGTCTCACCTGCTGGCAGTGCGGCGACGATGTTCGCCGCGGCCGCGGCGGGCCCCCGGGAGCGCCCCAGTCCCCGGGAGCCCTGGCCCCGGGAGCCCTGGCCCCGTCGGCCCCGGGAGCATCGCCCGCCACATCAACCGCAAACCTGTTCCCCCGGCTGCAAGTTAACGGGGTGGATTCGGGTTACCGGGTGGATTCGGGGGTCTATAGGGCACCAAATCAACCCCGTAACCCCAATCCACCCCGTTGTTTCCCGCAGCCGGGCTCGGAACGATGCATCACGGGTCTCCCCGGAACCACCGCACTCAGAAGTCACGACGCGGGCC
>JBEKJP010000200.1:0-11192 GCA_050011155.1 Streptosporangiaceae bacterium | reverse complement strand
CGCTGACCAGCTTCTTCCTGCTGCTGTCGGTGATGCCGATGCTGGCCGCGGCGGCCGGGGCCGGCAGCTCGGGAGCCGGCCTGCTCACCGGGTCTTTGCTGCTCGGCACGGTGGCGGCCGAGGCCACGGCCACGGTGGCGATCAGGCGGTTCGGCTACCGGAAGGTGATCGCGGCCGGAGCGGCGCTGCTCGGCGGGCCAGCCCTGGCCCTGCTGGTCCGCGAGCCGCAGGCCGTCATGGTGAGCGTCAGCTTCGTGCGCGGGATCGGCTTCGGCCTGTGCGGCGTGGCCACCGGCGCGCTCGCCGCCACGCTGCTGCCGGCCGATCGGCGGGGCGAAGGGCTCGGCCTGCTCGGCATCGTCTCCGGCGTCCCGGCCATCGTCGCGCTGCCGGCCGGGGTCTGGCTGGCCGGGCACCACCTGGCCGCCGTGGCCGCGGCCCTGGCCGCCGCGGTCGGCTTGCTGCCGCTGGTCGCGGTGCGCTGGCTGCCGGGCGGGCACGGGGAACGGGCGGGCGGGCGCGGGGAACGGGCGGACGCCCGGACTGGGCGGGTGCCGGGCGGGCGCGGCTCCAGGCGGGCGGCGGGCGCCGCGCTGCGGCTGCCGCTGATCTTCGCCGCCGCGACCGTCGCGGCCGGCGTGATCGACTCGTTCCTGCCGCTCGCGCGCGGGATCACGGGCAACCTCGCCTCGGCCGCCCTGCTCGTGCAGTCGATCGTCGCCACCCTGACCCGCTGGCAGGCCGGCAAGTACGGCGACCGGCACGGTCACACCCGGCTGCTCGTCCCGGCGCTCGCCGTGGCGGCGGCCGGCCTGGCCGCGATGATGGCGCTCGGCTCGCCCGCGATGATCTTCGCCGCCATGGTGCTGTTCGGCGCCGGGTTCGGCGCGACCGAGAGCGCGACGTTCGCCCTGATGCTCGAGCAACTGCCCGAGGACACGGCGAGCGCGCGGTGGAACCTCGCCTATGACGCCGGGTACGGGGTGGGTCCGGCCATTTTCGGCCTGGTCTGCGCGCATACCGGCTACCCGGCGGCGTTCGCCCTGACCGGCACGTTGGTCCTCGTCGCGGTACCGGCCGCGGTGCGCGAGCACGCAGCGGTCCGGGGCGGGAACCGGGCTCGTTCGGCATAATGGGGACCTGTGCCGGCACTGACGGAAACTGAGGCCCGGGCGCGCGGCGCCCTGATCGACGTCATCTCCTATGAGGTCTTCGCCGACCTGACGGCGGAGCCGGTCCGGTCCCGCACCGAGATCCGGTTCGGCTGCGGCGAGCCCGGGGCGGCCACGTTCGCCGAGCTCACGGCTACGGCGACGAGCGCGGTGCTGAACGGGCGCCCCGTGGGGCCGCCGGCGGACGGTCGGCTCGCCTTGCCCCGGCTGGCCGGCCAGAACATCCTCGTGGTCGAGGCCGAGGTGGCGGCCGACGTCCTGATCCGGTTCACCGACCCGGCCGACGGGGACGGCTACCTGCTGTTCACCGGGTACCCGACCCTGTCCCCCGGCCTGTTCTGCTGCTTCGACCAGGCCAGCCTGACCGGGACCACCACGCTGAGCCTGGTGCTCCCGGCCGGGTGGGAGTGCCTGACCAACGGCCCCGTCGTCGAGCGGCCGCCGGCCGGGGAGGCGGGCCGGTGGCGGTTCGGGCCGGTGGACGGCACGCGGCCGTTCGACCTGACGATCGCGGCCGGGCCGTACGCGCGGGCCTGGAGCGGGGCGGTCCCGTCGACCCGGGCCGATGGGTCGGTGCAGATGAGCATCTGGTGCCGGCGGTCGCTGGCCGGGACGGTCCCGGGCCTGGAGCGATTCGCCGGGCTGGCGCGGCAGGCGCTGGAGTACTACGAGCGGATGCTGGGGGTGCCCTGTCCGTACCCCAAGTACGACATCGGGTTCGTCCCCCGGCTGGACGCGCAGGCGATCTCGATCCCGGGCCTGATGCTGGTCAGCGAGAACCTGCTGGCCCGGATGGCCGACCCGGACGATGACTTCGTGGCCATGCTGTGCGCGCACGAGGTGTCCCACCTGTGGTTCGGCGCTCACATCTCGGCCCGCTGGTGGGACGACCTGTGGCTGGACGAGGCGATGGCCAGCTACGTCAGCTATACGGCCATGGCGCAGGCGGGGATGGCCGACCCGTGGACCGCGTTCTGCTACCGGGAGAAGACGCGTGCCTACGAGGCCGACGCGCTGCCCGGACGGCAGCCGGTGTCCTCGCCGGTGGCCACCGCGGCCGACGCCGTGTGGCGGCCGCCCGCGCTGACCTACTCCAAGGGCGCCGCGGTGGTCAGGCAGCTGGCCGCGCTGATCGGCGACGACGCGATGCGGGCGGGGCTGACGGACTACATGCGCCGGTTCGGCGGCGGCACCGCGAGCCTGGACGACCTGGTCGCCTGCTGGTCCCGCTCGTCCGGCCGGGACCTGGCCGGCTGGGCGCGGGAGTGGCTGCGCACCGAGGGCGCGAGCACGCTGCGGGTCTCGGCGGCACCTGGTCCTGACGGGACGCTGGCGTCGCTGGCCGTGGAGCAGGACGAGCCGCGGACGCACCGGCTCGGCATCGGGCTCTACGACCAGGCCGGGGACGGCTCCCTGCGGCGCCGGCGGGTGATCAGCGCGGAGATCACGGGGGCGCGGTGCGAGGTACCGGTTCTGTTCGGAGAGCCATTGCCTGACGCCGTGATCCCCAACGACGGTGACCTGACCTACGCGGAGATCGCGTTCGACCCGGCGACGCTGGCGGCGCTGGCCGGGGCGGCGATGAACGTCGGTGACCCGCTGTCCGAGGCAGTGTGCTGGAACGCCGTCTGGCGGATGGTGACGGCCGGCGCGCTGAACGGCGCCGACCTGGCCGGCCTGGTGGCCCGGCGGCTGGCCGCCGCCCCGCTCCCGCCCGCCGTCGGGCTCGAGGTCCTGCTCGAACGCGCCGTCACCGCCGCGAACCTTTACACCGAAGATGCCGAACGGGGCCGGGTGCGCGCCGCGCTTGCCACCGCGTGCCTGGCCGGGGCGGACGCCGCGGCGGCGGGCAGCCCCGCGCAGCGCGCGCTGGCGGCCGGGTTCGCGGCCAGCGCGCACTCCGATGACCAGCTGGCGCGGGCGCGCGCGTGGCTGGATGGCGGCCCGGAGAGGTCGCGCCCAGCGGGCCTGGATGTCGGCGGTGACCTGCGCGGACGGTTGCTGCGCACGCTGGCGGCCCGCGGGCTCGCCGCGGCCGAGGACCTGGACGCGCTGGCCGCCGCGGACCCGGTCGGCGGGGAGCGGAACCGGGTGGCCGGCCGGGCCGCGCGGCCGGACGCGGCGGCCAAGGCGCAGGCGTGGGAACTGGCGCTGAGCCCCGGCGACCGGCGGATCACGGAGGCGGCCGCGAGCGCGATGTGGGTGCCGGGCCAGGAGGCGCTGCTGGCCGGATACCGGGACCGGTACTTCGCCGAGGCGCTGGCCACCCTTGACCGCCGGGGGCTGCGGGAGAGGCGGCGGCTGGCCCAGGCCCTCTACCCGGTCACGCTGGCCGGGCCCGCGACGCTGGCCGCCAGCGCGGCCGCGGCGGAGCGCGGCGACCTGAGCGACGAGCTGCGGGTGGTGCTGCGGGAGCAGGAGGCGATCCTGCGTTCGGCGCTGGCCGCCCGGTCGCAGCCCCGGCGCGGCTGGTAACCCAGCGGGGTTATTTATTCGTCCAGGGCGGCGGCGTCGGCGGGGACGTCGACCGAGTACCGCCGGAGCACGTCCAGCGGGACGATCTCGAGCGCGCGCTCGTGGGTCGAAGCCAGCACCACCGGCGCGGCCGCGCCGTCCTGATGCGCCCGCAGCCAGTTGGCCGCGGTCACGCACCACCGGTCGCCCGGCACGAGGCCGGGAAACCGGAACTGGGGCATCGGCGTGGACAGGTCGTTGCCGATCCGGCGCTGGTGCTCGAGGAACTCGGCCGTCACCACCGCGCAGACGGTGTGGCTGCCCAGGTCCTCCGGGCCGGTCGTGCAGCATCCGTCCCGGTAGAAACCGGTCACCGGATCGGTGCCACATGACTCGAGCTCGCCGCCGAGGACATTACGGTCGCTCATGCAATGCAGTATCGGTACCGCGGCCCGCGGTTCGCAAGATCACGAGCCTGGACAGGCTCCGATAGGGCGCTTAGGCTTGACTGTATGGTCAGTCAAGATTTTCGTGCCCGTCCCGCTTCTTCTTCCGCTTCTTCTTCCCCGACCCCC
Organism: Streptosporangiaceae bacterium; assembly: GCA_050011155.1. Lineage (GTDB taxonomy): Bacteria > Actinomycetota > Actinomycetes > Streptosporangiales > Streptosporangiaceae > Palsa-504. Next base: position 6,991 of record JBEKJP010000200.1, on the reverse strand, counting down.
CCAGCCCTCCCGGCGCCGCTCGATCGCGGTGAGCTCGAGCTCGCGCTTCGCCCGTTCGGTGAAAGCCGGATGCTGCCACGGGCGGCGTACGTGGATCCGGCCGTGTTCGGCTGGGAGCAGCGGCATTTCTTCGGCGGCGGCTGGCTCTGCGTGGCGCGCAGCGAGCAGCTGCCGCAGCCGGGCGACCAGCGCGCCGAGGCCACCGGGGAAGGCAGCGTGCTGCTGGTCCGCGGCGAGGACGGCGAGCTGCGGGCGTTCGCGAACAGCTGCCGGCACCGCGGCCACGAGCTGCTGCCGTGCGGCCAGGGTGCCCGGTCCAATTCGGTCATCTGCCCGTACCACGCCTGGACGTACACGCTGTCCGGCTCGCTGCAGGGCGCCGCGGGCTTCCGCAAGGTGCGCGGCTTCGACTTCGGTTCATGGGGGCTGACGCCGCTGCCGGTGACCGAGTGGCACGGCCTGGTGTTCGTGGACGGCTCGGGCGGCGCGGGCCCTGGGTCCGGGTCGCTGACCGAGGCGCTGGCCAAGCTCGACGAGCTGGTCGCGCCATACGAGCCGGAGCGCCTGGTGACGGCCGGGGAGCACCGCTACGACGCCGCGGCGAACTGGAAGACCCTCACCGAGAACTACCACGAGTGCTACCACTGCCCGTCCATCCACCCCGAGCTGTGCCGGGTCAGCCCGCCGCAGAGCGGCGAGAACTACGCCGACGACGGCGCCTGGATCGGCGGCTGGATGGACCTGCGCGACGGCATGGAGACGATGTCGCTTTCCGGTGCCAGTGGCGGTGTGCCGCTGCGCGGCCTGGACGCGCACGGGCTGCGGACCGTCATCTACGTCAACATCTTCCCGAACGTGCTGCTCAGCCTGCACCCGGACTACGTCATGACGCACCGGCTGATCCCGCTGGCCGCGGACCGGACCACGATCGAGTGCACCTGGGCGTTCGCGCCCGAGGCGGTCGCCCGGCCCGACTTCGACCCGTCGTATGCGGTGGACTTCTGGGACCTGACGAACCAGCAGGACTGGTCCGCGTGCGAGTCGGTGCAGCGGGGCCTGTCCTCGCCGCACGCGGTCCCGGGGCCGCTGTCGCCGTCCGAGGACGCGGTGCACTCCTACGTCAGCTGCATCGCCCGGGGCTACCTCGGCCAGTCGGTCTGGAGCCCGGTAGCGTAGGGCGCGTGAGCATACTTGACACCCCAGTAAAGACCCTGGCCGGCGAGGACTCCTCGCTCGGTGCCGCCGCGCCGGGCGCGGCCCTGCTCGTGGTCAACGTCGCCTCCAAGTGCGGGCTGACGCCCCAGTACACCGCGCTGGAGAAGCTGCACGAGGAGTTCGCCGCGCGCGGGCTGTCCGTGGTCGGATTCCCGTGCAACCAGTTCGGCGGGCAGGAGCCCGGCTCCGCCGACGAGATCGCCGAGTTCTGCTCGGCGACCTACGGAGTCACCTTCCCGATGTTCGAGAAGATCGAGGTGAACGGGCCCGGCCGGCACGAGATCTACTCGTCGCTCACCTCGGTCCCTGATGCTGCCGGTGAGGCGGGCGACATCCAGTGGAACTTCGAGAAGTTCCTGATCCGCCCGGACGGCACCGTGGCCGCCCGGTTCCGCCCGCGCACTGAGCCCGACTCCCCCGAGGTCCTCGCCGCCATCGAGGACGTGCTGCCCGGTTGAGGCGCTCGCGTTTCATGATCGTGAACAGTTTTGGTCAATAGTTGTCCCGAACTGTTCACGATCATGGTCTCGGAAGGCTAGGCGAGCTGGGCGGGGCCGCGTTTGGTTAGCTGGCGGGCGATGATCATGCGCTGGATCTCGCTGGTGCCCTCCCAGATGCGCTCGACGCGCAGCTCGCGGAAGAAGCGCTCGGCCACGTTCTCGCGCATGTAGCCGCGGCCGCCGAACACCTGGACGGCGCGGTCGGCCACCCGGCCGGCCATCTCGGAGGCGTAGAGCTTGGCCATCGAGCACTGCGCGTGCGAGATCTTCACGTCCGCGCCCGCGTCGATGCCGCGGGCCGTCTCGTAGACCATGGCGCGGGCCGCGAACAGCTCGGTCAGGCTGTCGGCCAGCATCCCCGCCACCAGCCCGTACTCGCTGATGGGCTGGCCGCCGACCACGCGGGCGGAGGCGAACGCGGTCATCTCGGCGGTGAGCCGCTCGGCCGCGCCGAGGCAGCGGGCCGCCACCATCATCCGCTCGAACCTGAACCACTCGTAGGCGAAGGCCATCCCGTCGCCCTCGGCGCCGACCAGGTTCGCGGCCGGGACGCGCACGTCCTCGAACGCGACGATCGGGTGGTGGTGGCCGATCGTGTGCGAGTACTCCGGCGTCCGGACCACGCGCACGCCGGGGCTGGGCAGGTCGACCAGGAACATCGCGTGCTGACCGCTCGGCAGCTTGCCCTGGAAGAAGGCGAAGTCGGCGGCGTTGTACGAGGTCACGTGCCATTTGACGCCGTTGAGCAGGTACCCGTCGCCGTCCGGTACCGCCGTCGCCTCGATCGCGTCGACGTCGGAGCCCGCGCCCTCCTCGGTGATCGCGTAGCACTCCTCCCGCTCGCCCGCGATCGCGGGCCGGACGTAGCGCTCGATCTGATCCGGGGTGGCCACCGCGGGCAGCCAGGACGGCGGGGTGGTCGCGACCCAGCCCAGCGCGTTGGTGACCCGGCCCATCTGCTCCTGGACGAGCACCTGCTGCAGCGCGGTGCAGCCGCCGCCGCCCAGGTCCTTGGGCATGTTGGTGGCCGTCAGGCCGAGTTCGCGGGCGCGTTCGGCGTGGGCGGCGTGCGCGTCGGCCTTGAGCTCGCCGCCGGACCGTTCGGCCTCCTCCTCGAAGGGGATCAGCTCGTCCGCGAACCCGCGGGCCCGCGCCTGGATGTGCAGATCTGCTTCGGTCAACCCGTACATGCGGCGGTACCTCCAGGCGCCAGCCCCGTCGTGCTCGGTTTATTGACTGAATGTTCAGTCTATGCCAGCATCAGTCCTGTGCCAAGAACGGATACCGCGGACGCCGTGGTGGTGGGCGGCGGGACAGTCGGCGCCTGGTGCGCTTACTTCCTGCGCCAGGCCGGGCTGGCCCGGGTCGTGCTGATCGAGCAGGGCCTGCTCGGCGAGGGCGCCAGCAGCCGGGCGGCCGGCGTGGTCCGGGTGCAGGGCGGCACGCCCGCGGCGGTGCGCCTGAGTACGTGGTCCCGCGCCTTCTACCTGCGTCAGCGGGACGAGATCGGGACCGACTCCGGCTTCACCGAGCAGGGCTACCTGCTGCCCTGTTTCACCGCGGCGGAGGTGGCGGCGGCCCGGTCGCGGATGGAGATGCAGGCGGCGCTCGGCCTCCCGGTGCGGTGGCTGGACCCGGACGAGGTGGACGCGGCCAACCCCGCGCTCGCGCCCGGGCAGACGCTCGGCGGCACCTTCTGCGACCAGGACGGGTTCATCTCTCCGCCGCGCAACGTGGCCGCCTACACGGTCGCGCTGGTCCGTAGCGGCGTCGAGGTGCGCGAGCGGGTGGCCTTCCGCGGCCTGGACAGCTCCTCGGCATCGGCTAGCACTGTTGTGACGAGCCAGGGCCGGATCAGCGCGGGCCTGGTCGTGCTGACCGGCGGGCCGAAGCTGGCCGAGGTCGGCCGGCGGGCCGGCCTGCGCATCCCGGCCGGCGGCGTCCGCCACCAGGTGGCGGTGACCGAGCGCCACCCCGGCCTGGACCCGGGCCGGGTGCCGATGGTCTTCGACCTGGCCGAGGGGCTGTACTGGCGGCCGGAAGAGGGCGGCCTGCTGTTCGGCATGAGCAACCCGGACGAGCCGCCCGGCGACAACCGCGAAGTGGACGAGGAGTACCTGGCCAAGATGCGGGCGCGGCTGGCCGCGCTGGTCCCGGTCACCGCCGGGCTCGGGCTGCGCCGGGTCTGGGCCGCCACCATCGACTACACCTCGGACCACATGCCCATCATCGGCCGGGCGCCGGGACTCGAGCACGTCACGGTGGCCGGCGCCGCCGGAGCCGGCATGATGTGGGGTCCGGGCCTGGCCCGGGCCACCGCCGACGTCGCGCTCGCCGGCGCCTCCGAGGTGCTCGACGTCTCCGAGCTCGGCCTCGACCGCTTCGACCAGGCTGGCCGCAGCCGCCTCGCCACCGACCCCATCGCCCTGCCCTTCCCGGAGAGGACCAACTGATCATGACCACCGTTACCCCGTACCTGGCCGCCGCGGCCGACGCCAAGCTCGAGGACTGGGGCCCGCTGGAGGAGGCCCTGCCGAATCCCGGGGGCGAGCCGATGCAGACCGCGGGGACCACGCTGTGGTCGGGCGAGGGCGCCCAGGAGACCGGCGTCTGGGAGTGCACGCCGGGGCCGTCCCGGTGGAGCCTGGACGACAACGAGTTCGTGCACATCCTGTCCGGCCGGATGACGGTGACCCCGGACGGCGGCGAGCCGACCGAGATCGGGCCGGGCGACACCGCCGTGTTCCCCCGGGGATGGCAGGGGACCTGGCAGATCCACGAGACGATCCGCAAGCTCTACGTCCTGTTCTGAGGTCGGTAGCCTTGGCGGCATGGACTATCGCACGCTAGGAAGCAGCGGCTGCGCCGTGTCGAGCCTGTGCCTGGGCACGATGACGTTCGGAGCCGAGACCGACGAGGCGGGCGCGCACGCCCAGCTCGACCGCTTCATCGAGGCGGGCGGCAACCTGGTCGACACGGCCGACGTGTACGCCAATGGCCGGTCCGAGGAGATCATCGGCCGCTGGTTCGCCAGCCGCCCGGCCGACGTCACCGAGCCGGTGGTGCTGGCCACCAAGGGACGTTTCGCGCGCGCCGGGGACGGCTCGCCCAACGGCGCCGGGCTGTCCGCCCGCCACCTCACCCGCGCGCTTGACGCCTCGCTGGGCCGGCTGGGCCTGGACGCGGTCGACCTGTACCAGGTGCACGCGTACGACCCGCTGACCCCGCTCGAGGAGACGCTGCGCACGCTGGACCAGTTCATCCGGGCCGGCAAGATCCGCTATTACGGGCTGTCCAACTTCACCGGCTGGCAGCTGACCAAGGCCGTGCACCTGGCCCGGGCGCTGAACGTGGCCGAGCCGGTCACCCTGCAGCCGCAGTACAGCCTGCTGGCCCGGGAGATCGAGTGGGAGATCGTGCCCGCCTGCCTGGACGCCGGGCTCGGCCTGCTGCCGTGGAGCCCGCTCGGCGGCGGCTGGCTGTCCGGCAAGTACCGGCGCGACCAGCGCCCGACCGGCGACACCCGCCTCGGCGACGACCCGAACCGCGGCATGGAGGCCTACGACCGGCGCGGCAACGAGCGGACCTGGAACGTCATCGACGAGGTGCAGAAGGTGGCCGAGGACCGCGGCGTGTCCATGGCCGAGGTCGCGCTGGCCTGGGTGACCGCCCGGCCCGCCGTCACCTCCACCATCTTGGGCGCGCGCACGCTGGAGCAGCTCGAGGCCAACCTGCGTTCGGCCGAGCTTGAGCTGACCGCGGCCGAGGCCGCCGCGCTGGACGCGGCCAGCTACCCGCAGGTCGTCGACTACCCCTACGGCGAACTCGGCGAGGACCAGCGCTCCCGCACGCTACCAAGCGGCGGCTGAGCCGGACCAGCCACGCTCTGTGCCTCAGCGGCCGCTCCCGCACCACCGGTACCAGCCCCCGCGCGGTCCCGGGCCCCGCCGTAACCACGGCAATGCTCCATCGCCGTGGTCCCGTGGGCATCCCGAAATAACGTGAGTTCCCGGCGTCTCGTCACGAGGCCGCCGTGAACCGGGAGCTGCCGGGTTGGCGGTAGCTCATCCGGGTTCCGGCCGCCGCGGCGGCCTCGCCGGGAGGCACATGCCCGCCTTTTCCGTCCGCCTGGGCCGTCATGGGGGCGAGTCGTGACTGTGCGGGCACCTGACACGGCTTCGCCGGGGGGCGCACCGGGGTCCGGCTGGCCGGGACGACGGGGGCGGGGTGGCGGGGGTGGCGGGGGTGGTGCCTGTGGCCGGAGCGGCGTTCACGGGCGCGGCCGGGGCGCGGCCGGGCGGTCTTTTGCGTGCCCGGTGTGCCACCGGTGCACCTCTATGTGACCCGGTGTGCCACCGGTGCCGTTCTGTGCCGTGCCCGGTGCCGCCCACGCCCCCGGCCGACCTGACGCGAGTGGCATGAAACCACGTCCGGGAACCGCGGCACGCCGGAAGCGCACCTTATTTTGGAACGCTTACACTGACCACCACGATGCTCCATCGTCGTGGTTACCCAGCCCGCCCCCCGCCAGCCGGAACGCGATCAGGCGCACCACAGGCACCAGCCGCCACGCAACCCGGGACGCTCACTCTCAAAGAGCTGCACCCAGGCCACGTACGCCGGTCAGGCCTGGTGACCGAGGGGCTAGTGAGGGTTTTGGTGAGTGAGGGACTGCGGTCGCGGCGAGGGCGGACGCCGGGAGCAGGATGCGGAGCGTATGAGGCTCCCCGTGGACGCGCTGACCAAGCTCCCCGTGGACGCGCTGGGGAAACAGGGCGTTGATTCGTTACCAGGTCACGAGCCAATCTGAATGTCATGGTGTGGCGGATTTACTTCAGTCCGGAGGACCTGGACCGCATCCAGCTCCGGCCGACGCTGGGGCCGCTGGCCGAGACGGTGCTGGCGATGTCGGTGCTGCGCGATCCGCAGCAGCCGCGCACGCTGCTCCGCGAGTGGCGCAGTCAGGTCCAGGACCGGGTGTCGCCGCGGCTGCGGCCGCTGGCGGCGCTGATCCCGCCCGGCTGCAAGGGCGTCGACCTGCCCACGCTCACCGGCGAGGCGGCCACCATCGAGCAGGGCGTCCGGGCCCTGCTCGAGGTGCCGCGCGAACACCTGCTGGTCGAGATGGCGTACATCGACCGGTTCAACCGGCTGTCCCCGGACGCGTGGGCGCTGGCCGAGCCGGGCGCCCGGCCCGACCTGGCCGAGGCGACCGAGGCCGCCTACCGTGACCTGATCCAGCCGTACTGGCACCGGATCAGGTCCAGCCTGCACGC
>JBEKJP010000199.1:0-11417 GCA_050011155.1 Streptosporangiaceae bacterium | reverse complement strand
GCCCTGGCCTCGGTGCTCGTCGACGACCAGGAGCGGCAGCAGTCCGGCTCGGTACCGTTCGGGAAAGTGCACCCGGAGGTCAGGGCGGCCCTGGAGTCCCGCCTCGCGGACCTGCTGCCCTCGCCGCTGTTCGAGCTGGTGCAACAGAGCGGCAACTCTTCAATCCAGGCCATTTACTCCTTCGTGCCTCGCAGCTACGCACGCAACCGCCTCTGCCTAGTCGGCGATTCCGGCACGCTAGTCCCTCCGTTCGCGGGGAGCGGCGTCCTCAGAGCGGTGACCAGTGCCGCCTCACTGGCGGACGCCCTGGCCGGCACGCCCGCCGTGGACGATGCTCTCCGCCGGTGGAGTGATGCCCAGCTCCAGGCCGCTGCTCAGGTCATTCCAAACACTGAAGGCATCGAGCGGAGCTACGTGTTCGGCATGCCAGACCTCACTGCCATGCCGACCATGGCGACCAACGACTGGATGTCCGCGGCCTATCCCGGGCTCGTGCTCACTCTCCCCAGCGTGTGACCGGAACCGGCAGACGCCAAAGTCCTTCACCGCGCTATTGAAGATCGCTAGGGCACGCGCCGGCGAGGGCCGCAGCACGCTGACCCGTTCGTTATCACGCTTGTCCCAGGTACCGAACGGGCTGGCTTTCACCCTCCTCAGCCGACGACGAGCGGATCCGGGCTGTATCAGAACTGCATCCGTTGTCGCAGGGCTGAGACAGCGCCGCGATCCCCTTGCCAAGATGGCGGTCTAGTTTGTATCGGTAGCGTCGACAAAGGAGAAACTTGCATGAGCAATTCGTTTCCCGGCCAGGCTCCGACCGTAGAGTCAGCGGGTACCGAATATCGGGTCCGGCTGACTAAAGTGAGCAGCTTCCTGGTCGTTACCCAACGGCGTACGGCTACGTATAGCGGCACCTTGGACCAGCTGGAAGGCATCGCTCGCAGCGCGCGTACCCATAACCTGCTGCTGGGCTGGTGGGGCATCCCGTTCGGCGTGATCTGGACGCCAATAGCACTCGTACGGAACGCGAAGGCAATGCAACAGCTCCGCGGTCTGTCCCTCTCGAAATAGGATCCTGTGCCATCAACCGCCGGCCGGTTTCTTGGCGGCGGGACTGCCGCCGGGGTGGAATACGCCCAGCACCCGCAGCGTGGTCTGGCCCGTGTTCTCCAGGCAGTGCGCGGTGCCGGGGGCGAGGTGCAGGCAGCTGCCGGGGGCGAGCGGGCGGTCCTCGTCACCCACGTGGAGCACACCCTCCCCCGCCAGGATGAGCACCACCTCGTCGTAGGTGTGGCTGTGGAAGGGCGCCCGGCCGGGCGGGATCTCCCCCACGAACTGGGTGGCGGCGGCGCAGCCCTGGCCCGGCGCGAACAGCACCCGGAACCGGCGGTCACCGGTGATCTCGGCCGGCTGCCCGGCCAGGTCCGCCAGCAGCGGCCCGGCGGTGCTGTCCGGCTCGGGGCCGTCCGGCTCCGCGTCTGGCGCGGACGCGGGCAGCAGCACGCTGTCCAGCCGCAGCGGCCCGGGCCCGTCGGCGGCCAGCGAGTAGCTGGTGCCGGGCGGCAGCCACACGCCGGTGTCCGGCTGGACCGGCCTGTCTAGGGCGGTCCCGTCTGGGGCGGTCCCGGAGCTGAGCTGCCCGGCACCTTCGATCACGAAGCACAGCTCGCCGCCGGGCCCGGCGGCGCCGGCGTGGCGGGCCCCGGCCGGCACCTCTACCTGCCGCCGGATCAGGCCGCCGCCGGTGTCGAGAACCGTGCGGACCGTAGCGCCCGTGCCCGCCGCCACCGCTGCCTCCTCACCGGCCCAGGTAGGCCCGCTTCAGATCCTCGCTCCGCAACAGCTCCGACGCCGGCCCCTCGAGCACGATTTCGCCGGTGGACAAGACATACCCGCGGTCGGCGATCGAAAGCGCCATGGTCGCGTTCTGCTCGACCATCAGCACCGACACCCCGGTGGCGTGGATGTCCTTGATGATCTGGAAGTTCTGCTGCACCAGCGCGGGCGACAGGCCCATCGACGGCTCGTCCATCAGCAGCAGCCGGGGCCGTGACATCAGCGCCCGGCCCATCGCGACCATCTGCTGCTCGCCGCCCGACAGCGTCCCCGCGAGCTGGCTGCGCCGTTCGAGCAGCCGGGGGAACAGCGTGTGGACCCGGTCGAAGTCGTCGTCCAGCTTCTCGCGACCGCGCAGCACCGCCCCGAGTTCGAGGTTCTCCCGGACCGTCATCTGGCCGAACAGCCGCCGGTTCTCCGGCACGATGGCCAGCCCGGCGGAGATCCGCCGCGGCACCGGCCACTGCGTCACGTCCTTGCCGCCGAGCAGTACCCGCCCGGTGCGCGGCCGCACGATGCCCAGGATCGTCTTCAGCGTGGTCGACTTGCCCGAGGCGTTGCCGCCGAGCAGACAGACCATTTCGCCCTCGGCGACGTTCAGCGAGATCCCCTCCAGGATCCGCATCTGCCCGTAGTACGTGGTGACGCTTTCGAGGCTCAGCAGCATGTCACTCACCCCGCGTCCGACAGTGCGCCCGGGTCCTTGCCGAGGTAAGCCTCGATCACCGCTGGGTGGGCAGCTACCTGGTCGAAGCTGCCCTCGGCGATCTTGACCCCGTGGTCGAGCGCGACCACCCGGTCCGAGCAGGAGCCCACCACGTGCATGTCGTGCTCGATGACCAGAATCGACACGCCGCGTTCGTCCCGCAGCCGGGAGATCAGCTCGGTGACCTCGTGCGTCTCGGCCGGGTTCATGCCCGCGGCCGGCTCGTCCAGCAGCAGCAGCCGCGGGCTGGTGGCGAGCGCGCGGGCGATCTCGAGCCGCCGCCGGTTCGCGTAGGAGAGCGAGTAGGCGGGCTGTTCCCACCGGTACCCGGCGAGCCGCTGGCCGAAGAACGACAGAACGTCCTCGGCGAGCGCCCGCACCTCGCGCTCCTCCCGCCGGGCCCGCGGCAGCCGCAGCACCGACTCCCACGGCATCGCCTTGGTGTTGCCGTAGGTCGCGGCCATCACGTTCTCGAGCACCGACATGTTCAGGAACAGCCGCAGGCTCTGGAACGTCCGGCCGATCCCCAGCCGGGCGACGGTATGCGGCGCCAGCCCGGCAATCGACCGCCCGGCGAACCGGACGTCGCCCGAACTTGGCTGGTAAACGCCCGTGATCACGTTGAAGACGGTGGACTTGCCCGCGCCGTTCGGCCCGATCAGGCTGACGATCTCCCGTTCGCCGACACCGAGGTCCAGTTCCGACAGCGCCCGCAGGCCGCCGAAGGACAGCGACAGGTGGTCAAGCTCCAGTACGGGGGGCGCGCTCACGTAAGCGCCTCGACCCGCCGCGACCCGAGCAGTCCTTGCGGTCTCGCGTTCATCATCACTATCAGGATCGCACCGATCATGAGCTGCCTGGTGATGGCCGCCTCGGTGGCCAGCCGGGTCTCCCATACGAATGATGCCAGGTACAGCGTCGGCGGCAACAGGATGGCCCGCCACGGGCTGCTGACCTGGACCAGCGCGATCAGCAGGCACACCAGCACGACGAATCCCCAGTTCCCGGGCACGGTGGCGTTGGCCGGGACGACCACCCAGTCGCGCAGCGCGCTGGCGATCCAGCCGGTCGAGTGGGGGCCGCCCGCCACCGCGCTACGGGAGATGGCGGCGGCGATCGCGTGGACGGCGAAGCCGAGCGCCGCGGTGGCCGCGAGGACCAGCGCCAGCCGACGCCACGGCCGCAGCTTCACCAGCAGGGTCAGCAGGATCAGGCCGTAGAAGAGATAGCCGGACTCGGTGGGGCTGCGCAGCAGCCCGTCGTAGATGACCATGACCACCAGGGCCCCGGTGCAGGCGCCGGCGATGCTGCCCGCTCCGCCGAGGATCAGCCCGGCGTAGACCAGGATCAGGATGGGCGTGTCGAAGTCGGTGGGGAACACGCTGACCTGCTGGACCGCGAAGATGGTGCCGGCCAGGGCCGCGACCGCCGCGCCGAACGCGAACGCCATCAGCTTGACCCGGTTCACCGGGATCGTCATCGACGCCGCGGCCAGCGGGTCTTCCCGTACCGCGCGCCAGGCCCGGCCGGTGCGGGAGGCCTCGAGCAGCCGCAGCACCCCCATGGTCACTACCAGGACGACCACCAGCAGGTAATAGTAGGACTGGTTGCTGGTGAACGTGTACCCGAAAAGGCGGATCGGGTCGACCCCGACGATCCCGTTAGGGCCGCCCAGCGTGTGGGGGGCGACGTTGTTGGTGAACTCGACGAACGCCTCGCCGAAGAACAGCGTGATGATCGCCAGGTAGTCGCCGATCAGCCGGCGCGAGGGCCAGCCGACGAGCAGCCCCAGCCCGGCGGCGGCGACCATCACCAGCGGGATGGACAGGTAAGAGGGCAGGTGGATGCCGTTCGCGCCGATCTGGCCGGAGGACACCAGGGCGTACCCGTAGGCGCCGAAGCCGAAGAACGCGACGTAGCCGAGGTCGAGCAGCCCAGCCCAGCCCACCACGATGTTCAGGCCGACCGCGAGCAGGGCGATGACCAGCGCGTCGATCCCGACCTGGAGCTGGAACTGGCCGAGCCCGAAAAGGGGCAGGACGGCCGCGGCCACGGCGGCGATCGCGAGCTTGGGCCACCAGCCGGCCCGCTCGCTGGCCCGCTCCAGCGAGCCGAGCCAAGATGGCAGGTACTCACGCCGGTGGGCCTGCCGGGCGACCCACTCGTCGGACCCGACCTGCGGGCCAGCAGGCGGCGGCGAATCGAGGCTCACGGGCTCACACCTTCTGGAGTTGGGCCCGGCCGAGCAGCCCGCTGGGCCGCACCAGCATCACGGCGATGAGCAGCAGGAACACCAGCAGGTTGCTGTAGGTCGAGGAGAGGTAGCCGGTGACGAAGGACTCCGCCAGGCCGATCATGAGGCCGCCGAGCATCGCACCGGGGATCGACCCGATGCCGCCGACCACCGCGGCGGTGAACGCCTTGAGGCCGGCGATGAAGCCAATCGTGTTCGTCACCTGGTTGAACAGCAGTCCGGCCATGACCCCGGCCACCCCGGCCAGCGCGGAGCCGAGGAAGAACGTCACCGCGATGGTGAAGTTCACGTTGACGCCCAGCATCTCCGCGGCCTCCCGGTCGGCGGCCACCGCCCGCATCTGCCTGCCCAGTTTGGTCCGGTTGACCAATTGCTGCAGCCCCACCATCAGGATCAGGCCCATGACCAGGACCAGGATCTGGACCGAGTTGATGGTGACCGACCCGATCGAGATCCCCGAGTCGGCGTTGATGAAGTCTGGCGTGTTGTAGATGCGGTAATTCGCGCCGAAGAGCAGCAGCGCCGCGTTCTCCAGGAAGAACGAGACGCCGATGGCAGTGATCAGCGGCGCGATCCGCGGGGCGTCTCGCAGCGGCCGGTACGCGAACCGCTCGATCGCCACCCCCAGGCCGCCCACCAGGACGCCCGCCAGCGCGAACATGATGACCAGCAGCAGCGGCACGGGGATCGACAGCTTGGTTGCCCCGCCGAACCACTGGATCACGAAGAAACCGATGTAGGCCCCGACCATATACAGGTCCCCATGGGCGAAGTTGAGCAGCTTGAGCACCCCGTAGACCATCGAGAACCCGAGGGCTACCAGCGCGTACAGCGCGCCCGTGGTGAGACCGTTCACCAGTTCCTGGAAGAAGAAGGCCATGCGCCAGATCCTGCCTGCCTGCTCGCGGTCAGGCCGCCCCGGGGTGGCGCGCCGGCGCGACCGGCGCGCCACCCGGGCGGTTTGGTTTCGCTGTCTGCTGCCGGGTCAGCTCGGGATCAGGTTGTACTTCCCGGACGAATCGATCTTGAAGAGGAAGAACTTGCCGTTGACCAGGTCGCCGTGCGAGTCGAATTTGATCGGCTGCCCCAGGATCGACGTGGACTCATCCGTCGTCTTGATCGCGGCCAGCACGTTGCTCCGGCTCGGGGTCTGGCCTGACTTGCAGACCGAGGCGATCGCCTCGTCGATGACGTGGGTCGCCGCGAACACCGGCGGGCCGAACGTGCCGAAGGTCCCGTACTTCGCCTTCGCCTGGGCCGCGATGGCCGCGTCGGCGGGGATCGCGGTGATGTCCGGGCCGAACGAGGACACGTACGAGCCGTTGATCGTGAAGGTGCCGGGCGAGAAGAGCCCGTCCGTGCCGAAGATCACGGCCTTCTTGTGCTGCTGGGCGAGGTCCCGGCCGAACTGCTGCGCGTTGGCGGCCACCTGCCACGGCAGCACCACGACGGAGGTGGACGCCGTGACCTTGGCTACCAGCGAGGAGAAGTCGGTGGTCTTCTGCGACACCGACTCGTGGTCGACCTTGATCCCGGCGGCCGTGAAAACCGGTGTCATGGCCGCTACCAGGCCGGTCGAGTACGCCTCCTGGTCGTCCACGATCATGAGCGCCTTGGGGTGCAGGGTGTTGACGATGTAGTTGGCGTCCTGCGGCCCCTGCACGCTGTCCTTGGACACGACCCGGAAGAACGTGGGGTACTTCCCGGTCGTCAGGGCGACGGCGGTCGCCGACCCGGTGATGAACGGCAGTCCCGCCCGGGCCATCAGCGGGCCGATCGCCTCGACCTCCTGACTGCCCGCCGGGCCGACCACCGCGACGATCTTCGAGTTCGAGGTGAACTGCTGGGTCACCGTCGTCGCCTGGGCGGGATTCAGCTGGGTGTCGCCCTGCACGATTGAGATCTTCGTCTTGCTGGCCGCGTTGTCCTGGCTGACCGCGAGCTCCGCGAAGTGCAGTTGCTCCTGCCCGAGGTTCGCGACCGGCCCCGTGAGCGGCCCTTCCATGCCGATCGAGGCGACACAAGCCTTGGTGCTGCTGCCGCCGCCCGCGCTGCCGCCGCTCGCGCTGCTGCTGCTGCCGCCGCTCGAACACGCCGCCACGGCCAGGGCACTGAGTGCCGTCGCGGCGATCACGACCGTTCCTTTCATGGAACGTCCCTCCATCTGTATGTGATATTTCACGTCGTCAATCTCTGCTACCGCGGAGTTACCTCGCGCCCGGTGTTATCCCCGCACGGTGAGTCACCGGCGGCATGCGCGGTCCCTCAAGAAAACTCACAACCCCCCGGCCGGCCGAATGTGCGTTGATCAAACCATTGCGCCGAATGCCAGGCAAGAGAAGCACTTTGATCTTGGAGCGGGAATTGTGATTCGATCGCAATGCGGGCGCCCGCCGGCGCCCCTGCGCAGGAGAGGACGCTGCCGATGACCGAGGTACTCCGCACGACCATCGACGTCGCCGCCGTACGGGACCGCTTCTCGGCCCTGAAGGGGGATTTCGCGTTCCTCGACGCCCCCGGCGGATCACAGGTGCCCGACGAGGTCGGCGACGCGATCGCGCGAACGCTGCGCGAGGCGAGCGCCAACATGGGCGCGGGCTACGCCACCAGTCAGCGCGTCGGGCGGATCCTCGTCGAGGCGGAGCAGAACGCAGCCAGGTTCCTCGGCTGCGACCCGACCGAAGTGATGTTCGGGACGAACATGACCTCGCTGAACTTCACGCTGTCGCGTACCGCCGGCCGCGGCTTCCAGCCCGGGGACGAGATCCTCGTCTCCTCGCTGGACCACGACGGCGGCGTGGCGCCGTGGCTGGAACTCGCGCACGACAAGGACCTCGTGGTCCGGCACATCGAACTGAACCCCGACACCACCCTCGACCTCGACGACCTGCGGTCCAAGCTCGGGCCCCGGACCAGGGTGGTCGCGTTCGCCTGGGCCTCCAACGCGGTCGGCACGATAGTGGACGCGCGCCGGGTCTGCGACCTAGCCCACGAGGCGGGCGCGCTCGCCTGGATCGACGCCGTCCATTACGCGGCGCACGAGCCCATCGACGTCCGCGAGGTCGGCGCCGACGTGCTGCTCTGCTCGCCCTACAAGTTCTGCGGGCCGCACCTGGGGATGGCCTGCGGGCGGGCCGAGCTGATGGAAACCTGGCGGCCCTACAAGGCCAGGCCCGCGCCCACCACCCCGCTCGGCCGCCGGTTCGCGACCGGCACGCACCCCTACGAACTGCTGGCCGGGTTCAACGCCGCCACGGACTACCTGGCATCCATCGGCGGCCTCGCGGCGATCATGCCGTACGAGCGGTCGCTGGGGCAGCGCTTCCTGGACGGCATCTCGGACGCGGTCACGGTGTACGGCCTGCCGGGGATGGAGGGCCGGGTGCCGACATTCCTCGTCAACGTCGAGGGCGTGCCCGCCGAAGAGGTCGCCAGCAAGCTCGCCGACGCGCAGATCGGGGTGTGGGCGCACGACTCCTGGTACTCGCTGAACTTGTACAAGCGGCTCGGCTACTCCGACAAGTCGGTCCGCATCGGCTTCATCCACTACAACACCACCGACGAGGTGGACCGCCTTATCGCCGCCCTGGAAGCGACCCGCGGCTAGGGCCTGCCCTTTAGATCATGTGACGGGGTGGCGGAGCCGGATCCGCGCCCACTCCGCATCAGTGAGGTCATGGTGCCTTAACCGGTCCTCATCCACGAGCCCCATCGGACCCGGAACAATGATCAAGATCTACGGGACAGGCTTTAACGGCCGGTTCCCTGGCGATCGCCGATCATCACCGTGGCTCGAAATTCGGTTCGATGAATACTAGTTTTTAATCTTGTAGAGTGATAAGTTGTTCTGTAGCGGAGGTCTCCGCGATCCCCCTTTCCCTTAGCCTGGCAGGTGAGCCATGTCTGCTGCGCTGTCCCCCGAGCCCGAGGAGCCATATGGTTCTGGGCTGCCCGGGAACACGGACGAGGGCATGCCGCAGGGCCTGTATGTCACCGCCCCGGCGGAGGACCTGTCGCTGGAGGGGTTCGCGGCGGACGGCCGGGCGGACACCATGGCGCCGGGCCCGCTGCTGGCCATGGTGCTGGACACCGCGGCCGGGCCGGACGGGGCCGGGCTGGCCGGGCTGTCCGATGACCAGCTGATCGGGTTCCTCTCGGGGGCCCGGCGGATGGAGTCGCGGCTGGCTGCCGGCGGCCGGGGAGATCGGGTACGCCCAGGCGGTGGCGCGGCGGCTCCCGGTCACCTTCGCCGCGCTGGCGGCGGGGAAGCTCGACGCGGTCCACGTCAGGATCATCGAGGACGTCACCAGCATCTTGTCCGACGCGGACGCCGCCGTGGCCGATGAGCTGCTGGCCGCGGCGACGCAGGACAAGACCTACGCCGAGCTGCGCCGGGCCGCGAGCCGGCTGGTGCTGCGGCTGGACCCCGACGCGGTCCGCAAGCGCAAGGACAAGGCACGGCGCGAAGCGCGGGTGCGGTCGTTCCGCGAGGAATCCGGGAACGCCGGGATCTCCGGCCGGGAGCTGCCGTCGGTGGAGGTGCTGGCCTCGATGCAGCACGTCGAGGAGCGGGCCCGCGCCCTGCGCGCGGCCGGGGTGCCTGGGACGTGGGAGGAGCTGAAGGTCCGCGCCACCCTGGACCTGCTCCAGGAACGCGATTCCCGGCCCGCCCCCGGCGGGCCCGCCCCCGGCGGGCCCGGCCTCGGCGCGCAGGTCACCATCACCGTCCCCGACACCGCCCTGGACGGCGACACCGGGCCGGGCGGCGAAGTAGCCGGGTTCGGGATCCTGGACCACGCCGGCACCCGCGACCTGATCGCCGCCGCCGCCCGCAACCCCGCCACCCGGCGGTGCCTGACCACCCTGCACCCCGACGGCACCGCCGCCGCCCACGCCTGCGCCACCGGACCCCGCCCCTGGCCACCCGCACCGGGACCACCCGGACAAAGGCCACCGGGACAAGGGCCACCGGGACCGGTGACCCTCGGCAGCCTCATGGACTTCCTGGGCATCACCAGGCTCACCCCGGTCATCCGCGGACCGTGCGACCACGCCAGCGCCGAGGACCGCTACCGCCCCAGCCGCAAGCTCCAGCACCTGATCCGGGCGCGCAGCACCACCTGTACCGCGCCCGGCTGCGGCCGCCGCGCCGCGGCCTGCGACCTGGACCACACCGACCCCCACCACCACGGCGGCCGGACCTGCGAGTGCAACCTCGCCCCGCAGTGCAAGCGATAACTACACAGGTGGCGCGAGGCAGGTACGTCCTGGGGATCAGTCTTCCGGGAGCAACTTGAGCCGCTGTCCTTTGGGCAGGTGGCGTGGCGCGACTACCTGAAAGTCGCGGCGGTCAAGAGCGGCGACCTCGTGGAGGTCCAGCCGCTCGGCGAGCGCGACCACGCACGCATCCACGACCTGGAGCCGCAGCGATGAGTAAGTGGTAAGCAGTTCGGCCATCCTCCGGTAGTCATGCGGCGTGATCTCGATGACACGGAGCTCGTCGTCGGCGATGGCGGCGCAGAATTCTGCGGCCAGGCCGACGCGCCCGCGCCGCTGCGGATCGGACAGCAGGTGACAGACCTCGGTGACGGCAAGCGACGGGATCACCAGACGCGACCAGTTGCTGGCGAGGAACTCAGCACACCGGGCGTGGTCGTTGTCAGCCTCATTGAAGGCAGCGACAAGCGGCCCCGTATCACACAAGATCACGCGGATGCCGCTCCGCTGTCCTCTTCCCGGTCAGGGTAGGACAGGTACTTATCGTGGTTACGGCCAAGATCTGACGGGCCGTTCAGCGCGCCGACAAGCGCGGCGAGGTGGCGCGGGAGCCCGGCGGCCTCATCTCGCTCCTGGCCCGCATCTTCAACCCGCCCATCGTCGGCCATGACCAGAGTCTATCGCCACGATCCTGGCGGAGCCGGTAATGACGGTCGGTGCCCACAGCCACGGTGTCGTGCGGTCACTTCGACGCCGCTGCTGGACTGTTCGGCGGCCCTCATTTCTGGTGGCTCGGCTGTGGGCAAAGATGACTACCCTAGGCTATTTCCACAGTTCAATGCCTGTACCTGCGTGTGCGGCCACAGTCCGCAGTGTCAGCGATAACCACACACTTCGCTCCACCTGCGCCCCGAACAAAGGGGTCGGCTTCGCGCCTGATGCACTGGTCATGGGTCATCTGAGGTTTCATCGGCAGCGAGCCGACCGCCGAGGTCGTCATACCAGTCGGTAGCCCAGTTGCGCAGATCCGTGATCCCCGGCTCATCCAGCCCGTATTCGGCGAAGTCTTCGTCGGCGAAGACACTGACCCCGGCGAGATGGTCCAGCATCGCCTCCAGGTCGAGGTCGGGATCATGACGGCGGGCAAGGTTCTCAAGATCGGCATAGGAGAAGGTCCCGGCGACGGCGTGGAGATCGATGATGTCGCGGATCACGAACCGGTCGTGCCAGGCGCGCGCCTTCAGGCCCACGGTGTCTTCAAGCGACACCGCCCGGACGCTCGCCGCAGGTGTTACCTGAACCGTCACCCACCGGGGCTCCAGCGCCTCCTTCAGGAGATCCATCTCGAGTTCCTCACCGGAGCCGGGAAGCTGCAGCACCAGGCGTGCGTACCTCGGGCTGGCC
>JBEKJP010000198.1:0-13415 GCA_050011155.1 Streptosporangiaceae bacterium | reverse complement strand
AAATGCACCGGGAAACCCGCCCGCACATACCCCACAGCCCGCTCACTCACCGCCGCGACATAAGCAGTCTCCACAAAATCCGGCCGCAGAGCCGACTTGATAACCGAACCACCGGCAACATCCAACGCACACACCCCGATCTGGGCACTTCATTTACCTGGCGAGCCGCACCAGCTTAGATAAGAACGGGCAACGCTGACCCCGCGTGAATGGGCCCGATGCCAGGGGATGCCGCACCCTTTTAAGCCGCGAAATAGAGCTTAGATTCCTCGTCCTTACGCAGCTTTTTGTCCGTGATCATCTCGTCCAGAATTGGCCGCAGCACGTCCGGGTCCCCGCCGAAACGGGTTTCCAGCTCCTTCAGCTTCACTCCGTCGGGACGATCCGCCAGGTAACCCGTAATGGCCGCGGCCGTCACTGGTTCCGCGGGCGCTGGTTTCGCGGCTGCTGTTTCCGCGGGCATTGTTTCCGCGGGCATTGTTTCCGCGGGCATTGCTTCCGCGGGCATTGGTTCCGCGGGCATTGTTTCCGCAGGTGCTGATTTCGCGGAGACCGGTTTCACGGGCTTGCGCTTGGCGGCGGCCGGTGCTGACCTCGCGGGCTTGGGCCTGGTGGCCGGTGCTGACGTCGCCGGCTTGCGCTTGGCGGCGGCCGGTGCTGACGTCGCCGGCTTGGGCCTGGCGGCAGCCGGGGCCGGGGACCTGCGCGTAATGACCGCAGGCCGCCGCGGCGAGAATACGCTGCCGCGAAAACCTAGCATGGCCACGGAGTGATCGCTCCAGATCCTCCCGAGTTCGAGAACCTCCGCCGTCCGCTCGCGGGCATCCTGTCGCGCAACCGCCAGCCGCTCGCGCTCATTTCCGGCACGCTCGCGGGCATCCTCTCCCGCAACCGCCAGCCGCTCGCGCTCATTTTCGGCACGCTCGCGGGCATCCTCTGCGCTCCGCGTGAAACGTTCCTGGCGAAACTCCCCCAGCATCTCCGCGACATCGGACCGCAGGACGGCTATGTCCGCGACGCGCTCCTGGGCGTCCTGACCGGCCGTCGCCAGCCGCTCGCGCTCGTCATCTACCCGAAGCGAGAAAGCCGCCTCCAAGTCGCCGACCAGAACCCGTATTTCATCCAGGAGCCCCATTCGTCAATCTCCCCCTAAGCAACGAGTTGGCTATCAGCCATCCCCGCTCTAGCCATGAACACCCCGTATCATCCTCGCCGGCGCCCTTCCCGTCATGATGACGGGAAGGCGCCGTCGAGTGTCTCCGCAGGGCCCAGCGAACAGGGGGAACCATGCTCACCCGGAAGAAATGGCCAGCACGAGACGAAACCTTGGCTTCCTCGCCAGCCCGCCCCTAAGCCAGCTTCCCCCATCCGCTGAACCCATCAGCGAATGACGCTGCTACGCCTCCGCTTCTGCCGCGGTCGCGGTCAGGCCGACTGCCTCGGCGTACTTCAGGTACGTTTCCACCGACGCCACGACAACCCGGGCCTCGATAGCCAGCAGTTCGATTCCGACCAGGGACACGCGCACCCATGCGTCGATAACGATACCCTTGTCCAGAATCCGATCAACGACCTCTACCAGGCTCGAAGATCCAATCGCCTTTTCTACAGCCACTGGTCACTCCCCCCATCGATGTACCTCATGGCTAGACTGCGAATCTTATCCATGCCTTCACGGCAGCGCAATCTAAAGCTGACCATACACCCCATGCAATAGCAGCCGCAAGCTGTCGCCTGACCCCGTAATGCGGTTACTGTGTAATCTGCTCTTTCACGCGGATTTAGCCGCGAACACGGCCTATGCGCCTTTATCGCGGGTCGCGACGGCCGAGCTCTGACCGCATTCGCCATACGGATACAAACAGGAAAGCAGTCGCCATACGGACACAAAGCAGCGGAGGCTAATCTGCTTAATCCGCACGCGGACGATTAGTAGTGGCTGAGGAAGGAGACGACCTCGGGGCCGGCCACCGAGGCGCCGTAGCCGGAAAGGCGATGAGCCAGCTGTTGGGCTGCTCCTGGCCCTGGATGTCGGCGGTACCGGTCTTGGCGTAGACATCCGGACCCAGCCCGATCCCGGCGGCCGTCCCGCTGGTGACCACGGCCCGCATCATCGTCTTCAGCTGCTCGTCGGTGCTGGCCGACAGCGGGGTGGCGGTGACCTGCTTGGTCCCGGCGACCAGGATCGGCTGGTGGAACTCGCCGGCCGACACGGTAGCGGCCACCGAGGCCATCGCCAGCGGGGAGGCGGTCAGCGCGCCCTGGCCGAACGCCTCCTGGGCCAGCTCGGGGCCGCTGGCGCTGGCCGGGGCGTTGAAGTAGGTGCCGGACACGCCGGGGAGGCCGATGTTCCAGGCCTGGTCGAGGCCGAAGTACTTCTTGGCCGCGTTGGCCAGGCCGCCGCCGGACAGGTGCGACCACTGCTGGACGAACGCGTTGTTGCAGGACTGGGCGAAGTCGGTGGTGAACGGGGTCCCGGCCGGCTCGGACTCGTTGTTGTCGTTGTGGAAGGTGGTCCCCCCCACTGTGTACGCCAGCGGGCAGGACACCCCGGACGACGCGGTCAGCACGCCCGAGCTGATCAGCGCGGTGGACGTGATCACCTTCATGGTCGAGCCCGGCGACACCTTGGCGGTCAGCGCGAAGTCGTTGAAGCCGTCGTTGTTGGCGATGGCCAGGACCTTGCCGGTGGACGGCTGGATGGCCACCATCGAGCTGCTGGCGTGCGCCTTGACGGCCGACAGGGCGGCCGATTCCGCCCGGGAGTCGATCGTCGTGGCCAGGTTGGAGATGTTGTTCGGCGCGATGATGGCGGCCTGGCTGTTCGGGATGGCCGTGCCCTTGGCGTTCTGGATCTCCACGTAGAGTCCCGGGCTGCCCTTCCCGGGCGGCGCCTGCTTCTCCAGCAGGTTGGCGATCGTGGTCAGGCCGGCGTCCTTGTAGCCGGTGATGTCGTTGCCGCTGCTGTCGCTCACCTGGGTGACCTGGGGGGCGACACGGATCGCGGCCAGGTGGGTAGTCGCGGTGAGGTTCGGCGCCAGGACCGCGGGGTTCCAGGAGATGTACCACAGGTTCGAGTTCAGCTTCTGGTAAGCGGTCAGCTTGGAGTGGTAGCTCCAGGTGCCGGTCAGGGCCTGGGCGCCGTCGGCGTCGGCCACCTTGACGTTCACCCCGAAGACGACCGACTGGGGCGTCCCGCCGCCCGTGGACACCGGGGCGACGCTCTGCACCGAGCCGGACAGGTTCCTGAGGTGGAGGTACTTGCCGTAGGCGGTCAGCGCGGCCTGGGCCGCGACGTGATGGTCGGTGAGCCGGGCGGCCGTGTCGAGTTCGCCCGCCTTCCACGCCTTGAGGAACGCGGCGGTGATCTGCTGGGCGTCCTGCCCCGGAGTGGTCCCGGTCGGCACGAAGCCGGTGGTGTGCGTGGTGCTGCCGGGCAGCACCACCACCACGATGGCGGCGGCGATCCCGGCCACGACCGCGAGTATCCCGGCGATGATGGCCGTCCGGCGCTTGCGCGAGCGGCCGGGCTTGGCCCGCCGGCCGCCATGCCGGGGCGGCTGGCCGCTGAGCCCGCTCAGCCGCTCGTACGCTTCAGGTCCCTGGGTCTGCCCGGAGCCAACGGCCTGGAACGGCGCGGTGGGCGGATCCGATGCGTACCAAGGTCCTGACGATCTGTTGCCATCCGAATCGCCGGTCACCCATGCGAAGGTACCTAGCGGGCCGGCCCAGGACAAATATGCCTGCTGGCGACCGCCCGGCCAGACCGCACGGCCGGGTTGGCGCGGCGGGGTGGCGCGGCGGGGTGGCGCGGCAGTCACCTGGTGTGGGAACGTTTTCGCACCTATTCTGCTCCCGCCTGTTTCTGGGTGTCGGTTCCGACGACGCGGCCGCCGGCCGGGCGGCGCTGGCCGAGAAGCTGGCCTATTACGGCCCGTCGATATCCGCGGACGTGCTGGCCCGCCGCCGGGGGCTGGTCCGGCTAAGCAGCGGCAACTGCCTCCGGGCGACTGGCTGGAACGCGACAGCCTGGTTTCCTGCCCGGATCCGGAGGAACGGCTGGTGATGCGGATAACCAGGATCGTTCGTCGTAAAATGTCTTCTTCGGATCTGACGTGAGGCCGGCTGAGCTTGGCATCGCTTTCCAGGCGGATAAGCGACCGGGACGGTACGGCTTTCTGGCCGCCGCGGCCGGCCCTTTCGATGGGTTTTGCCAGGATCGGCGTGGGCATGGTCCCGCGCATGGGCATCATCACGACGACAGACGGCGTACAGATCTTCTACAAGGACTGGGGCTCGGGGCAGCCGATCGTGTTCAGCCACGGCTGGCCGCTCTCGGCCGACGACTGGGACACCCAGCTGCTGTTCTTCCTGCGGCACGGCTACCGCGTGGTCGCGCACGACCGGCGCGGGCACGGACGTTCGTCGCAGACGAGCGACGGGCACGACATGGACCACTACGCCGACGACCTGGCCGCGGTGACGGCGGCGCTGGATCTACACGACGCTATTCACGTCGGGCACTCCACCGGGGGTGGCGAGGTCGTGCACTACATCGCGCGCCACGGCGAGAGCCGGGTGGCGAGGGCGGTGCTGATCAGCTCGGTGCCGCCGCTGATGGTGCAGACCTCCGCCAATCCGGGCGGCCTGCCCAAGAGCGTCTTCGACGACCTGCAGGCCCAGCTGGCCGCGAACCGGTCCGAGTTCTACCGGGCGCTGCCTGCGGGTCCTTTCTACGGCTTCAACCGGCCGGGGGTGGAGCCGTCGGAGGCGATCATCGCGAACTGGTGGCGGCAGGGGATGATGGGCGGGGCGAAGGCGCACTACGACGGGATCGTCGCGTTTTCCCAGACCGACTTCACCGACGACCTCAAGCAGATCTCCGTACCGGTGCTTGTCATGCACGGCGACGACGACCAGATCGTCCCGTACGCGGATTCCGGGCCGCTGTCGGCCAAGCTCGTGCAGAACGGGACGCTGAAGACGTACCACGGCTTCCCGCACGGCATGCCGACCACCCAGGCCGAGACGATCAACGCCGACCTGCTGGCGTGGCTGCAGTCCTGACCGGTTTAGTCGTGCTTTACTGTTATTCAGAGTTCACGCGGGAGTCATAGGCGCCTTTGGGGGGAATCATGGCTAACCGCTCGTTACTGCGGCGTTCCCAGCCGACGGCACCTGTTCTGGGCAGCCTTCTGATCCAGTCGGATTCCGCATTCGCGGACAAGACTGATTCTCTGAATTTCGGCCCGTACGCCCAGGCACTGGCCTTCCTGCTGGACCATCCGCAAAGCCGGACACCGTTCATCGTGGCTATCAGCGCGCCCTGGGGCGCGGGCAAGACCACTTTGGCCAGGCTGGTCGAGGAGCAGCTGCAGACGAGTTTCTGGTGGGAAGACGACCACATCATCTGCTGGTTCAACGCCTGGAATCATGACGATTCACCCAACCTCGGCGCCGCGTTCGCCGCCCAGGTCGCGCAGGTCGCCAACGGGAAGCGGCCGTGGTGGTGCAGGCTGGCGCAGCCGCTTCCGTCGGCGATGCTCACGCCGGAGCAGCGATGGCGCCGCAAGCTCTGGATCATCCTGGGTTCGCTGGCCGTCGCCGTCGGGCTCGTCCTGGGTCCCGATACCGGAAACATGGTCAAGGCCGCGGCGAAGCCGACCGACAAGACGTGGCTCACGGCTGTGCACGGCGTTCAGGGGTTCGGTCTTACCTTGCTCGTCCTGCTGGGGGCCATCGCCTTCATCTACCCGAAGGTGTTCTCCGGGGCGAAGGCGCTCTCACGGTTCATCACCGATCCTCAGACGGAGGCCGCGAGCGGATCGATCGACAAGGTTCGCCTCCAGCTGCGTGACCTGATCAAGCAGGCAACGCGGGACCGCCGGCGCTTCATCGTGTTCGTGGACGATCTCGAGCGATGCCGTCCGCCTCGTGCCGTCGAGGTGTGCGAGGTAGCCTCCCAGCTGCTCGGCCACGAAGGCGTGGTAACGGTACTGCTGGCCGACATGACGGTCATCGCGCGCTCGGCCGCTATTAAGTACCGAGCGCTCGAGCAGCCCGGCGCCGGCGAGGACAGCGGCTCGGCCTACGACGAGTACGGGCGTTCCTACCTGCAGAAGATCGTCCAGGTCCAGTTCGATCTGCCGCCCGCCACCCAAGATCAGCTGATGGCGATGATGCGGATCGGCGGCGCCGACCAGGCGAAGCCGGCCGGCGCCGCCGGCAACGACTCTCCGGCCGCCGGTAGCGCGGCACCAGGCGAGCTGGGCCGACCGGAGAAACCAGCCGGGGAAGCCGGGGCGACGGACGCCGGCGAAGCCGAACCCGGGAGGCTGGCCGCCACGGCTGCTGATCCTGCCGCTCCGGCCAATGGCACGCAGGGCCCGCAGCCCGGTACGGCCGCGACAGGTGCCGCCCAGTCCGCGGACCCGCCGTCGACGAAGGACGACGACCTGCCGTACTCGATTGCGTTCACGGCGTTCACCCTCGTAGTTACCGCATTTCTCAGCTGGGCCTTCCTCAATACCGGTCGGGCAGGAACCAGAGTGCTCTATATCATTGTGGAGATACCGCTCGTCTTCCTCTTCATAGGATCAGTGATAACGCTCGTACAGATCCGCCATAAGAAGCAGGACGAGAAGAAACGCAAGGAACTGGAAACGGCGGTCAAGGGTCAGCAGGCGGGGACGACGATCGATCAGGCGGTGGAACAGATATCCGAGGAATCTGACCAGTTCGATGAGATAAGCATTCGCCGCCAGGTCTTCATTTCGATCCTCGAGGATCAGGTGCGGAGCGGGATCAGGGACTCCATCGACAGGTTCGTGACGGAGTTCCTGCCGGAACGGCCGCGGGCCGCCAAGAGACTGGTGAACCAGGTTCGCCTGATGATGCCGGTCGCGATAGCACGCGGTCTCTTCGGGCTCCATGAGGGTATGAAGAGCGAGCAGAATGCCTTCCGGTTCTGCAAGTGGCTGGTACTGCGTGAGCTGTGGCCGGAAATAGCGCTTGCCATCCAAGCTGACGAAGACAAGATCACGGAACTCCAGTTCGCAGCCCGGCAGGAAAAAGACGACAACTGGGATCAGGCGCTCAAGGATCTCAACATCGTCAAGAGCGGTGAAGGCGACCTGCTAAGGAAACTATTCAAATGCGAGCCGGATCTCGGCGGCATCCATGAACTCGCCTTCCTGACCGGTATGCCTGAGCCAGCCATCGCCGCGCACCCTGGGCTGCCATCCTCGTAGCAGGCACCTACCTGTGCACGTCAACCCGGCGCGCGCACTCTCGTCGTTCCGGATCGCTTACGTCGCCAGGAGGCCGTGGCGGGTGAGGGTGTCGACGCGGCGGAGGGCGTCGGGCATCCGGTGCCGGCCGGCCATGCGTAGGAGCCCAGGCCAGGTCGTCCGTCCGGGTCCAGGTCGGCGTAGCCGTCGACGACGAGCAGGGTCATCCCGGTCAGGCCGTCGAGCACCGCGTGCAGGGGCGGGAGCTCACGCAGGTAGAACTGGCCCGGCTGGTAGGGCTGGACCTCGGGGACCAGTTTGACTCGGTCTTCGACTAGGTGAGAGAAGGCGGCGTCGGCGGCTACGACGGCCGCGGCCCGGGCTCCGCCGGCGGGTAGGTAGTGGACGTCCGTGGCGACGAACAGCTCTTCTCCCTGGCCTGCCACGCTCCTCAGGATGGCACGGCCTCTGTAGTCCCATGAATCTCTTTATGAGCAAGCGTACCTATTTCGCGTAGCTCGTCCTGATGTCAGCCGAAATGTCAGCGGTGCGCGATAGAGTCGAACACAGAAGCTAGAAATTTGCTTCGGTCAGGAAGAGAAGCGTCAGGACCAGCGGCCCCTCGGGGAGGGAGGTGACCAGGTATGAGTACCGCCCCCGTATTTGCCAGCGCGAGCCAGGCGCTGGAGATGGCCCGCGCGGCGCTGGGTTACCTGGCCGCGGCGGACGCGACGCAGCTGACGACGGCGGAGCAGGCGGGTTGCCTGCAAGGGCTCGAGAAGCTCAACTCCACCGCGGTCGCGGCGCGGACCTCGATCCTGGGCGCGTTCACCGCGGGCCAAGGGTATGCCGAGGACGGTGACTACAGTCCGTGCTCGTGGCTGACGTACCGGACCGGGATCACCCACGGGGCCGCGGCCTCCCACACCGCGTGGATGAAGTGGGCCGCCGCGCACCCGGCCGTGCACGCTGCCCTGGCGGCGGAGCAGATCTCGGAGTCGTACGCGCGGGTGATCTGCGCGTGGACGCGCAAGCTCCCGGACGATTCCCGACCGGCGGCGGATGACATCTTGCTCGGCGCGGCGGGGTCGGGACTGGGGCTGGCGGACCTGGCCGGGCTGGCCGGGGAGATGTTCGAGCGGTCCCGGCAGGACCGGCCCGACACCGATCCGGGTGACGACGACGGCGAGCCGGAGGATGCCGACACCGACGAAGGAGACCCGCTGCTGGATGACCGGGGCGTCAAGCTCGCCACCACGATGGGCGGGGCCGGGTGGATCCGCGGGGACCTGACTCCCGAGTGCGCCGAGTTCGTGCGGACCGTGCTCGACTCGCTCTCCGCGCCGGTCAGTGCGGACGACGACCGGTCGCATGACCAGCGCTACCACGACGCTCTCCAGGAGGCCATGCGGCGGCTGATGGCGGCGGGACTGGTACCGGAGCGGGCCGGGGCGGCGGTCAACGTCCTGGCGTACGTGTCGCTGGCGGACCTGATGCTGATCGAAGGCAGCTCGGCGCTGCTGGAGGAATGGACCGGGCAGTTGCGGGCGCGGTGGGCGGGGCACCGCGCCGCCGCCGACGAGGCCGGCGGACACCAGGGCCTGTGGCTGGACGGCGACGCCGCCCAGGCCCTGGCCTGCGACGCCTCGATCACTCCGGTGGTGGTCGGGGACGTGAACCTGGAGGCGTTCGGTGATCTGGTCCGGCTGTGCGTCGAGCTCGGCACGTTTAGCCACGGCACCACCGCGGATGCGCAGCCTTCTGGTACTGCCCGGTCCCAGCAGGCGCTGGTGCAGGCCATCATCGGCCAGGCGGTCGAACTGCTGTCCGGCCCGGGCGGGCTGGCCGGCTTCGTGCGCCGTGAGCAGCTCGACGCGCGGCTGGCCGGACCGAGCCTGCCGCTGGACATCGGCTACAGCAAGAGCGTCCCGGCCCACATCCGCAAGGCCGTCCGCCTCCGGGCCCGGCACTGTGAATGGGCCGGAGGGTGCAACCAGCCCGCTTCGGCGTGCGAGGTGCACCACGTCAAGCACCTAGCCGACGGCGGCCCGACCAGCCTGACCGGGTGCGTGCTGCTGTGTCACTTCCATCATCACGTCATGATCCACCGACGCGGCTGGACCCTGGTGGTCAACCCGGACGGGACCACCACGGCGTGGAACAAGGACAAGACCAGGGTGCTCCACAGCCACAGTCCCCCAGCCCGGACCGGGTAACCCGCCCGGCGCCCCGGGGTTACGCGGACGCTGAAGTTGACCATCTCCAGTGGCTGGGTACCTGGTGGCCGAGGAGATGCTCGAAGCGCTGCCGGTCGGCGGACAGGTGCCTGACCCGGCGCCGGGGCAGCCACGTGAGATCGTGCAGGCGCGGGACGGGCTTGTCCATCGAGCGGTGGTCGTGATGCCGCTGGTCGAGGTCAGCCGCGGCCGGGTCGACCGCGAGGTGGCCGAACACCGCGCTCAGTGCCTCGCGTGGCCGGTCGCGGAGCACCTCGCTCGCGATCACGAGGACCTGGCCGCGGTCGAAGTGGTCGAGGAACGCCGCGAGCTGGAACCCGTACAGGCTTGGCCTGAGGTACCGGTCGTCGAGCAGCGCCGCCTCCGCGCGGCGGCGCTCCCGGCCGGCCGGCCGGGACGACCTGTGCCATCCGCTCGGGGACACCGCGGAAGGCAGGGGCCATCGTGTAGCTCGGCGAGCACTCCCCGATCGCAGTGGCCTAGCCGGCGCCGTCGAACAGGGACTCGTACCAGCCACGGCCGCGGGGCCAGTTGTACTCGGCGATAAAGAAGTTAGGCTCGCCGAACTTCCCGCCGCGCCCGAGGAAGACATCGGGATGGTCATCGAGGTAGTGACGCAAGCTCACCGTGCCCGCCTTCATCGCCCCGATCACCACGAAGGTCGGCAAGGTCATCGCGTCGTCCCCGCCATCGATGTCCTCCGGTCGCCGCCGGAATCTGCGCCGGGTCCACATTCTCCGCCTCGCGGATCCAGGACGCGAAGAGTTTTCCCTGCGCCGATTGCTTCTCCTATCCGCGTCTTCCTCACATGCTTTGCGGCGGGAGCTTCTCGGGATGCCATTGACCTCGCCGTTCTAGTTCGCGCCGAGCGGCACTCCTCCAATTGGCGAGAGCTTTAGCGAGGTAGCCGGAAGGAACGTACGTGGCAAGTGCCCAGGCGTGCCGGTACGTGGCGATTATCTCCCATGACTGCATGTCCCTCGGTGCGCGGCTGACCTTGGTTCCGTTAGGCAATTCCTGCATTGGCGTACGCTCCGGTCTTCCCTCACCTCAGCCAACATCATCCGTCAGGGCTGCGGAACGGACGAACGATGAGCGACCAGACGACCCTGCCGGTAGATCCTGACTATACCGCTACACACCGCTCTATATAGCTCTATGCCGCGTCCCGTGTATCCTTGCAGGTCAGGGACGCTCTATGTTGCATCACGTGGCAGATGTACCGCGATGGGATCCGGACGCAGGCGGCCCGGCTTACGTCTACATGCGCGTAGCCGACCACATCGCGGCGCGGATCTCGGCGGGAGACCTGCCCGCGGATGCCCGGCTGCCGGGCGAGCGGGAACTGGCCGCCGAGTACGGCGTAGCGATCGGCACGGCCCGACGGGCGGTGCTGGAACTGCGCGAGCGCGGCCTCGCGGTGACACTGCCCGGCAAGGGCACATATGTGGTCGGCCCGCCCGGGTCATAACAAAGACGGGGACGCACCAGGCCAAGTAAGACCGGCCCGGAAATCGATGAAGCTGCCGTCTGAGCAGCCAACTCCTTCGGTCAAGGCCGGCATCCCCGAAGAAGGGACGACGACGCCTTCGTCCTCTACGCGGGTCCCTGGAGCTGACCGCTGACGGCGCTCAGCCTGGCACCCGGACGCCGCCAAGACCACGAAGGCGCGGATCACGCGGCCCGGCGCCCTGCCCGCGGAGGCTGGCTAGCAATTGCCCAGCAGTTGGCGCCTCCCGGCTTCTGCTCTTACAGGCCCTGTCAAATACTCTTCATAGGTGGCGGACGAGATCAGCGGGGCCTAGGTTTCGGCGTGGCGGCAGGCGACCTCTTCTGGAGCTAAGGTGGCTGGGTGCGTGTGCTGATACCGCTGCCTGACCGGGATTTCGACGTCACCGAGGTGGCGGTGCCGTGGCGGCTGCTGCGCGCAGCCGGGCACGAGGTGGTCTTCGCCACCGAGCAGGCGGGCACGGTGCAGGCGGGCACGGTGCAGGCGGGCACGGTGCCGGCGGGCACGGTGCCGGCGGCTGACCCCCGGCTGCTCGACGGGGTGATCTTCGGCCAGCTCGGCGCCGCGCCCGAGGCAAAGGACTTCTACGCCGAGCTCACCGGGGCGCCCGAGTTCAGCGCGACGGTGTCCTGGGCCGAGCTCGACCCGGGCGCCTTCGACGGCTGGCTGCTGCCCGGCGGGCACGCGCCGGGGATGCGGCAGTACCTCGGCTCACCGGTCCTGCAGCAGCAGGTCGCCCGGTTCTGGGCGCTGGGCCGACCGGTCGGCGCGATCTGCCACGGGGTCCTGGTGCTGGCGCGCACCCGCGACCCGGCCACCGGCCGCAGCGTGCTGGCCGGCCGCCGGACCACCTGCCTGCCCCGGTACATGGAACGCTCCGCCTGGCTGGCCACCGCCTGGCGGCTCGGCCGCTACTACCGCACGTACCCGGCCTACGTCCAGGACGAGGTCGAGGCGGCCCTGGACGACCCCCGCCGCCAGTTCGAGCGCGGACCGCGGACGTTGTCCGCGCGCGGCACCGCGACCGACGACACCGCGGCCTTCACGGTGGCCGACGGGAACTACCTGTCGGCCCGCTGGCCGGGTGACGCCTACCTGTTCGGCCGCCGCTTCTGCGAACTCCTGCAGGCCGGAAGTGCGCCATGACGGGTTCTCCGGCGGCCTGCCGCCAACGCTATGGCAGCTGGGGCACCAGGCTGAGCCATTCGCGGACTACCTGTTCCCGGCGGCCAGTCAGGTAGCTGGCACCCGGCTCCATCAGTCCGAGGAGGACCTTGGTCTTGCGGAGAGACAGGATTTCCCGTCGCGACCGGTCTCGCCAGCGAGCGGACGCGTCGCGAGCCTCCGCCAGGCTCATCGGGATCCAGGCCAGGAAGATGTCGGCGACCTCCGCCATCTCGGCCCGCCGCCAGGAATCGTCTTCAGCTGAATTCCGCAGGTAGGACATCCGGATGTAGATGGCCTGCTCGGTGTAGTACCCCTCATCGAGGGCTCCCAGCCGCCGCCCCGACTCGATCGCGGCCAGCGCCGTGTCACGGTACGCCCGGCGCTCGGCGGGGTCGCGGCCGTGCCAGATCCCGAACGTGCAGGCATAAACCAGGGTGGCCCAGCTGTCCTGGCTGAAGCCGAGCTCGCTGGCCCCGCCCGACCCGAGCCACTGGCGCAGCGCGACGGGATCATCGGCCGGCCAGCCTGGGCTCGTGTCAGCCATCCTCGCCCAGGTTACGCAACAGCAGCGCCTCGGCCAGGCAGGCGCGTTCGAAGGTGGGCAGGTGCAGGCTCTCGTTGGCGCCGTGGGCCCGGGTGTCCGGGTCTTCCACCCCGGTGATCAGGATCTCGGCGTCGGGGAAGAGGCCGGCGTAGGCGGTGACGAAGGGGATGGACCCGCCCGCGCCCGCCAGCACGGCCGGCGCCCCCCAGGCCGCCTGGAGCGCCGAACGGGCTACCTGGTACGCCCGGCCCCCCGTGCGTGCGGTAAACGGCGCGGCCGCCCGGCCGGCTTCCACCCGCACCTGCGCGCCCCACGGCGCCCGGGCGAGCAGGTAGGCGGCGAGCGCGTCGCGGGCCGCCTCGGCGTCGTCGCCGGGGGCCACCCGCAGGCTCACCTTGGCCCGCGCGACCGGGACGATCGTGTTGGCGGCGCCGGCCACCGGCGGGGCGTCGATGCCGATGACGGCGAGGGCGGGAGCGGCGCTGAGCCGGTCGGCCAGGCGGCCGGTGCCGGTCAGCCGTACTCCGTCGAGCAGGCCGGCCTCGGCCCGGAACTGCGCCTCGGCCAGTTCGGGCGATGCTGACGTGCCGCGGACCAGGCCGGGCACGGGCACGTCGAGCGACCAGTTGCCGGCGTCGGCGAACACCACCACGTCGGCCCGCAGGCGGTCGGCGTAGGCGGACAGGAAATCGGGCAGGGCGGGCGAGCCGATCTCCTCCTCGCCCTCG
>JBEKJP010000197.1:0-11550 GCA_050011155.1 Streptosporangiaceae bacterium | reverse complement strand
GGCGGTGTCCTGCAGCGCCGGGGACGGGATGTGATGGAGCATGGTCAGGCAGGCGGCGGCGGAGAACCGTCCGTCCGGGAACGGCATCCGGGTCACGTCGCCGGCGACGACCGTCACGTTACTGCCTGCCGGGCGGGGACGCCCCGGCCGGCTGCCAGGTCCGTAGCCGGCCGGGGCGTCTGGCGCCTAGCTCGCGGTCACGACCAGCGGCAGCGGGCCGAAGGCGGCCGTGCCGTCGAGCTCGGTCACCGTGTAGGTCTCGGCCTGCGGGTGCCCGAGCAGGGCGACGAAGGCCCGGTGGACCGTGGTGATCCCCTCGGTGCGGACGAAGACCGACGACTGCCCGTCGGGCAGGTCGACGTCCGGGATCAGCAGGCTGAAGGTGGTGCTGCCGGTGTCGATGCTCTCGACGATGGTCACGCTGACGACCATGCCGAGGTCGTCGACCTTGACCGTCCGCACGTCAGTGCCGTCACTGAAGAACGACTCCGACCGGTGCGCGTCCTGGTAGGTGAAGATCAGGCTGCCGCGCCCCTCGATCGGCGGCCCGAATCCTTCCGGGTAATACGAGACGGATATGCCTCCGCCGTGAACATGGTACTGGTTCGGGACATTAGCCATGAGTGGGTCCTTTCCCCCGTTATAACTTTCACTGACACGGAGGCAGCGGGTCCGGATCTTGATACCTGGCTCTTCCGATATATCCTGCGCGGCGGCGCAGGAATCGAGGCACGTCACAGCACCCACTTCCAGCACAGACAGCCACAATCGGCGTCCCGTGTCGCGGATTGACGAATGGGGGATCAGGACGTTTCCGTCATGCTTTTCCATGATCACGAAAGATCTGGTACGGCTAGGGCACGTCCTGTAGATCACGCCCTCCGGAATAGCAGCATTAAACACAGATCGTCCCTTGGGGAGAACCGGAGAATGCGGATCTGTCATGGATAGAGGGCGTGTTGCAGAAGTTCCAGAAGCGTTTTGCCTGGCAGGGACAGGATGCCGGGGCGCCGGGGCACCCTGCGGGCGGTGTTCGTGATGCTGACGATGCGCTGGTCATCTCACGAGGTGTGTGTTGCGCCGGGCGCCCCGCGGCAGAACGTGGTGAAACCGCGGTTCCAGTGCTTCCTGACGCGATGAAAGCGCAGTTCCATAGCGTTCCGGCCGGTGCTGCCGCCCGGGCCGCGGCCCCGCCAGTTTGCAACACGCCCTAGATCCGTTAGAGATCCGCATTCTCGGGCTCGCGGTGGAGCGCTGCGGCGCTGGAGCTGGTGCGGACGGGGTGCCGGGCGGCCGCGGTTCCTGGGCGGCCGCGGTTCCTGGGCGGCGGCTAGGCGGACGGCGGCGGCGGCTCGGGTGGCGGCGGCGGCCCGGGCGGGTGGGGGGATTGGGATAGGCGGGTGTGCAGGCGGTCGCGGATCTCGTCGGGGGTGTAGGCGCGGCGGCGGCGCTGGTCGCGGATGACCACGGCTCCGGTGGCGGCCACGCCCGCGAAGGCGGCCACTCCCAGCACTTTTCCCCAGCGCATCTGCTTAGGTTAGACGGTGGCCAGCGCGAGCATCACCCTGGACGAAGCCGTCGACCTGGCCCGCACGGGTGACGTGTGGCTGTTCCGGGGGCGCGCGGTGGCCGACCGGGCGATCCAGGTGGCGACCAACAGCCCGGTCAACCACGTGGGCATGGTGGTGGCGATCGAGGACCTGCCGCCGCTGATGTGGCACGCCGAGCTCGGCCGGTCGCTGCCCGACGTGTGGACCGGCGCCCGCCACCGCGGCGTCCAGCTGCACGACCTGCGGGACGCGGTCCTGGTCTGGGCGGGCCGGTACGGCCAGCGGGCCTGGCTGCGCCAGCTGGATCCGCCGGTGACCGGGGAGGTGGAAGACGCCGTGCTGCGCACGGTCGCGCGGCTGGACGGCACTCCGTTCCCCTCCACCGCCCGGCTCGCCTCACGCTGGCTGGGCGGCCGGGTACCTGTGCTCCGGCCGGGGGCCCGCCGGGACCAGCCGGGCAGCGACCCGGAGACGGCCTACTGTGCGCAGGTGCTGGCCGCGACCTACCAGGCCATGGGCCTGCTGCCGGGCGGGCACCGCCCGGGTTGGTACGACCCGGGCAGCTTCTGGAGCGGTGACAGCCTCGAGCTCACGGCCGGCTTCCGGCTCGGCGGCGAGATCGCGGTGGCGGTCCAGTCCGATGGCCCGGTCAAGGATGGCACGGTCAGGAGAGCATGAGGACCATGCGCGTCCCGGGGTAGAACTCCGTTTCCGCGACCCCGCAGTCGACGAAGCCCGCGGAGTGGTAGAACGCCATCGCGTGGGGGTTGGCGGTGACCTCCAGGCGCTCCACGCCCCGCGCCCGCACGGCCGCGGCGACGTGGCTGACGAGCTCGGTGGCGATGCCACGCCGCATGTAGTCCGGGTCCACGAACAGGTCTTCCAGCTCGATGACGCCGTCGACGTCGGCCCAGCTGGCGAAGCCGACCACGGTGCTGTCCTGTTCGGCGACATGCGTGCGGCCCTCGGCTAGGCCTTCCGGTCCCAGGATCAGGTACTCCGGGTGAGCGAGCAGGTTGTCGCGATCACCCGCGTTCGACAGCGACGCGCGACGGTAGACGCCGCGGGCGGCGGCCAGGTCGGCGGGGGTACCCAGGCGGATCATTTCTCCAGTGTGCCGTCCGCCGCGCGGGCCGGTGATGGGGGGCGGGGCGCGAAGGCCAGGCCGTTCGGTAATAAAGGGTTGATTGGGTTTGGGGTGTCGAGCAGGCCATGCCGCATCGCGAACAGCGTGGCGGTCGTCCGGGTCGAGGCGCCGGTCTTGGCGTAGACGCGCTCGCGCAAGCCTTAATAAGGGTCCCGGCTTGCGCGGCGGTACGGGCCGGACAGGTTCGGACGAACGCGTGTCTCCAGCCGGACTGGCAAGCTGGCGTTCCAAGTCGGTGAACGCGTTGATGATCGCCGGGGCTTCGAAGACACGGTTCCGCCGGCCGACCCTTACCTGCGAGAGCACATCGGCAGACACGAGCCGTTCGACGGCATCGTTGGTCTGCGGGAAACTACGGCCGATCAGGTCGGCAGCGCTCGCCACCGTCAGCACGGGCGCGCCGACCAGGGATCTGAGCAGCAGATCGGCCGCTGAACCACCGCGGATACGCCCTAGTCGCGCCCGCCATTCGCGCTGGATCTGCTCGATCCGCTGCTCGAACGAGGACGCGTCTTCAACCGCGCGCCTGCAGGCGCCCGCGAACGTCCCTACCCACATGTTCAGGCCCGTTTGAGCAGCCTTTCCCATGGCTGGCCCGCGATACCGGGTAGCCGCCAGGCCATCGACGTAATCCTTGGCCCAGGTCGCCAGGACCAGGGAAACGAGCGGGAGCACACGCGGGGCCAGGCCTCGCCGCCGCAGTACGAGATGGATCAACCCTCTCCCGGTCCGGCCGTTCCCGTCGGGAAACGGGTGGATGGTCTCGAACTGGGCGTGCGCGATCGCGGCCTGGGCGACCGCGGGCAGCGATTCGTCATTGCAGAATGAGCACAGGTCAGCCATCAGGTCAGGGACGAGTTCGGGCGGCGGCGGCACGAAGGCCGCCGAACAGGGACTGTAGTCGCTGCCCCCGATCCAGTTCTGCTTATCCCGCAACCGTCCGGCCTGGGCGGCGAGACGAGTATCCGCGAGAAGACGCCGGTGAAAACCGAGCAGGACATCGAGGGTGATCGGATCGCCTGCCCCGACCTCGAAGATGGCGGCGTTCATCGCATTGATGTTGCCGAGAACTTCCGCCGCGGTGATATCCAGGAATCGTTCACCCAGTTCCTTGGCGGCCTCGGCGCGGAGCAACCGTCTCGCCCCGACCTCGAGCCCCTCGATCCGGGACGATGCCACCGATTCGGCTCGGAGCAGGAGCCGCGCCAGCGCCTCGGTATCCGCCAGCGCCAACGCCTCAGCGTTCAGCCGGGCCATGGCGACCTCGGCGTCCGCGGCATCCGCCGCTACGTCGCTGTCGAACGTGAAGCGTCTGCCTGCCAGTTGGTCAGGGATGTAGGCGTCGTAGTCACACGGCAGCCGCCCGCGACGCGAGAGGGCGTCCGGGTTGCCGGGCCAGTGGCGATGGATAACCCTTGACATCACACTTCCTTATTTAGGTTTATCATACAACCCTAAATAAGGAAGGGCTGGCGTGACCTCGAAGCGATTGCCGGTCACGGTTCCTCCCACAGGCTGCGCAGGTTTTCCCAGTCGGCCTCGTCGG
This sequence comes from Streptosporangiaceae bacterium, assembly GCA_050011155.1. GTDB lineage: Bacteria > Actinomycetota > Actinomycetes > Streptosporangiales > Streptosporangiaceae > Palsa-504. Next base: position 7,307 of record JBEKJP010000197.1, on the reverse strand, counting down.
GTGAGCCGACGGGCGCGATGTAGCGGGCGCCGGGAAAGGCCTGGGCCGGCCGGGTGAAGCTGCCCCGGGCGACCAGCCGGTCGATGTTGGCGCGGTAGATCTCGTCCACTTCGGCGTGCTGGCGTGGTTCTTTGTGCAGCCAGAGGTTCTTCGGATGAACGGGCTCCTCGTACATGCGCCGGAAGATCTCGGTGCGCAGGTCCTTCATCCAGTTGGAGTTGAGGTTCATCGTGCGGAACTGACGCAGGGCTTCGATATCGACAATCCCGGCAACGAACGTGTTGGCGCCCGACGTCGTGTGCCCGAGCACGTTTCCCTGGTAATCGACGACATGAGAGTTTCCGCCGCCGATGTCGTACGGGTGCTCCATCTTCGGGTGCACGTAGACCGGGCCGACGTTCGGGCAGACCATGTAGACGTTGTTGAAATGCGCGTGCGCCCGGTTCTGCAGCAGCCACGTCCCGCCCGGTTCCATGCCCTGCTGGGTCATCGGCACCGCCTCGCTCGGCCGGTAGACCACCTCGGCGCCGTTGAACGCGAGCGCGCGCACCGCCTCCGGGTACTCGCCGTCGGAACAGCAGATCGTGCCGATGTTGCCGATGTCCCCGGTCCGCAGCACCGGGTAGAACGCGTCGATCCCGTCGCCGAACAGTTCCACCCAGCGGTCGTAGACGTCGTGCGGGACGCACGAGCGCTCGCGGCACCACAGGTGGTTCTTGGCCGCCTTGTGGACGACCTCGCCCCGCGGCGAGATGACGAACAAGGTGTTGAAGAAGCGGTCGTCCATGACCTCGGGCCAGCGCGCCTTGCACTGGGCCACGATGTAGGTGTCGTACTGGCGGGCGAGGAGGCTCAGTCTTTCTGTCTCCGGGCCGGGGATGTCGATGAACAGGTCGCGGGCGGCGGTGACGTGCGGGATGTCGAAGATCTCGTCGGTGAAGCCGGTCAGGGCGCCTTCGGCCAGGGCGATGAGCCTTACTGGCATGTTGATGCCGATGATCGAGACGGCCGCGTGGATCCCGTCCTCGACGATCCGCAGGTTGCGCTCGATGTCCTTGCGGCTGCCGATGCCGTGCACGATGGTGGAGAGCCCCACCGCCATGTACGGCGCGATCTGCTGTCCGGTCACCGGGCCAGCCTGCCACATCGGCGGCCAGCGCCGGTTACTACTAAACGTAGTAACATTTTGTGCGTGAACGGTGTCGTGCCCACGATCGTTATCGTGGCCGGTCTCGTGCTGGCCGGGTACGCGGGGCTGGAGACGGCCCGGAACCGGCGGATGAACGTCCCCTTGCTCCTCGCGCTCGGCGTCCTCGAGGTCATCGTGCTCGTCCTGGTTGGCTTGGTCGTGGCCAAGCTCGCCGACGGCGGCCGTCCGGCTGGCGGGCTGGCCACGCTCATCGGCTACCTGATCGCGATGCCGATCGTGCCGGTGGCCGCGGGTTTGTGGGGACTGATGGAGCGGACGCGGTGGGGCCCGGCCGTCATCATCGTGGCCGGGCTCGTCGCGGCCGTGCTGGTGGTCCGGCTGCATCAGATCTGGCCGGTGATCCATGTCTGAGCCTGCGGCTTCGCCGGTGGCTTCGCCTTCGCCCGCGGCGACGCCGCCTGACTCGACCAGGACGGGGCCGGGGCGGCTGCTGGTCGCCGTTTACGGGCTGTTCGCGCTTTCGGCTTCCGCCCGGGCCGGGGTGCAGATCGCGACGAAGTTCCACCACGCTCCGGTCGCCTACCTGCTGTCGGCCTTCGCCGGCGTGGTCTACATCATCGCCACGGTCACCCTCGCCAACGGCAGTCCGACGGCACGCCGGATTGCTCTTGTGTCCTGCTCGGTCGAACTCGTCGGCGTGCTGGCGGTCGGCACCTGGAGCGTGGCCGACCCGGCCACCTTTCCTGACGCTACCGTATGGTCGGGGTACGGCAGCGGGTACGGCTTCGTGCCGCTCGTCCTGCCCGTTTTCGGCCTGCTCTGGCTACGCCACTGGGCCAGGCGGGCGAGGCCAGCTTCCGCCTCGTCTGTCCGGTAGGGGCTGTCACGGAAGGGAGGGACTGGCAATGGAGACGTTCGACACGTCCAGACCGAACATCGCCCGGGTGTGGGATTACTGGCTGGGCGGCAAGGAGAACTTCGCGACCGACCGGGAGCTGGCCGAGAAGATGCTGGCCGTCCACCCGCTCACCGCGCAGATGGCCCGGGAGAACCGGCAGTTCCTCGGCCGGGCCGTCAGCTACGTGGCCGACCACGGCATCGGGCAGTTCATCGACGTCGGAGCCGGGCTGCCGACCGCGCTGAACACGCACGACATCGCCCAGCACGTCAACCCGCAGGCCCGGGTGGCCTACGTGGACTACGACCCGGTGGTGATCTCGCACGCCCGCAGCCTGCTCGCCAAGAGCCCGGGAGTGATCGCGGTACCCGGCGACATGCGCGACCCCGAGGCGATTCTCGGCGATGACGGGCTGGCCGGGCTCATCGACCTGGCCGCACCGGCTTGCGTGATCATGTCCGGGGTCCTGCACTTCGCCGACGCCGGGACGGCCCGCCGGGTGACGGCCGGGTTCGCCCGGGCGCTGGCCCCGGGCAGCTACCTGATCATCTCGGTCGGATCCGGGAACCCGGCCGAAGGAGACAACTTTACTTCGGCCTATACCGCCGCGCGGATCTACATCCACCCGCTGGAGGACATCATCAGCTTCTTCGCCGGGCTGGACCTGGTGCCGCCCGGCGTGGTCCCGGTCATGTGCTGGAACGGGGACGGCGTGCCACTGGACCACTGGCCGCGCACCGCGACGTTCCTGGGCGGCGCCGCCCGAAAATCCTAGCGGCCGGACGCCGACGGATAGTTCGTCTTGCTGGGCAGCACAGTCCTGGTGACCTACCTTCGACTCCGACGCTGACCGCTCAGGCATCGCCCCGTTCGTACCTATACTGAGATAATCTATGGACACGAGCTCGATACCTATATAGAGTTCATCTATGACTGTCCGGATGACCATGCAGACATTGATGGTCCTGCAAGCCTTCCTGCAAGATCCCGCCCGCGAGTTGTATGGCCTGGAGCTTGCCGAGGAGACGGGGCTGCTGCCGGGGACCGCGTACCCGATCTTGCTGCGGCTGGAGAACGAGGGTTGGGTCACCAGCTCCTGGGAGGACATCAATCCTGAAATCGAAGGCCGACCTCGCCGCCGCTACTACCGCATGACGGCGAGCGGGGCTGAGCAGGCCAGCAAGGCCATAGCATCAGCGCGGCGCCCGAGCCGCGCAGCGCTCCGCAGCTTGCTCGAGGAAGGCGGTCACGCGTGATGACTCCCCCTATCCTGGCTCGCGTCTCCGGTGTCGTTGGCGGCGGCGATGACATCGACTTCGCCGCTGCCGGTGGCGTCACTGGTCTTATCAGCGGCATCGTCGGCCTCGTAGTCGGCCTCGTCGGCATCGCTAGCGGCGTGATCGGGATCGTTGGCGGCGTCTTTGGCGTCATCACAAGCGGCATTCTTGGCATCGTCGCAGGAGGCGTCCTTGGAGTCACGGCGGGCGGAGCCCTTGGGGCCAGCGGCATGCTGCGGGGCCGGAGCTTCAGAGGATCATTCCAGGCTTCTATAGCGTGCGCTGTCCGGGGTGACGCAGGCTCGACCGCAAGTGGCGTCGCCGCCACGGCTTCATGGCCTGTCATGCGATTGGCCGCAGGGCTCATGCCCCGGGCCGCGGGCAGGCGGTGGCTGGAGGAAGCGGAGAGCTTCCTGTCCGAGGCTGCCGCGGAGGATTGGCGGCAGGCTCCCCGCAACTACATCGCCACCGCACCTCAGGTAATAATACTGAGCTGGATTACCGTCCTGACCCGGCGCATCCGGCTCACCCGCGGCGATAAATAGCTAGCAACACACAACACGTTGACGATGAGACGTTTCCGGGTACTCAACGGCAGCCCTATGTGCCGAAGACCTGAATGTCGCCAACGTTTCGCTCCGGCAGCGGAGCCGGCTCGCTGAGCCAGGCGGATATTTCTTACTTCCGAGAGTTCGATGGGGCGCATCATACGCGCTGACTGGACTATGCGTGAAAGTTCGCTGCTCAAACGGTTAGAGCATCAAGGGGTAAGCAGAATGCGCAATCACATGGCCGAACACGTTGACTTGTTCATTTCTCTTCCGGATCCGGGGGTTCGGGGAATTCTAATGGACTGGCTCTCGTCGGCCGACGATATCAATATCACAGAAAAGGTAGAGCCACCAGGGCCCGGCGAACAAGGCGCACTTACCGACATAGCCGTGTCGGGTGCGGCTAGCGCAGTCATCACAGCCATACGGGTCCTGCCCGAATTTATCCGGTCACAGAAAACGCCTCTTATCATCCGCGTCAAGTCGGAAAGAGGAAAGTTCAAGCGTGCGGTCGAAATCAGGGCTGAGGACACGACCGCGCAAGCAGCGACGCTCATCAACCAAGTAATCGCCGAGCTAGCGGAGCCGACCGATGACTGATTGGCCAGGCCGTAGGCTGAGCTCCTCCCGAGCTGTCTTGATCAGCACGTCTTACTATACGCACCTACCGTCTATTCCGGCCGCCGGGAATAGCTTGGCCAAAATGTATCAGCTGCTCACATCGGATCTGTGTGCCTGGGATGAATCGCAGGTTACCAGAATCGAGAATCCAAGCGAGCCAGCCGGCATCGGACGGAAACTTCTCGACTCGTATGGCGATGCCAAGGATGTTGCTCTATTCTATTACGTCGGCCATGGCCATCGCGACGAAGATAACAAGCTGATCCTCGGGCTGGCGGACTCGGTGATTGATGGTCCGTACACCGCGAGTACAGGCCTACAGTTTGACGCTGTCAAACGAGCGCTCCGGGCGAGCAAGGCCACTGTGAAGATAATATTTCTCGATTGCTGCAACTCGGGACTGGCAGGAAGCGAGAGCGATCTAGTCAAAGGTACGGGTGGCGCCTACCTGGTCGCAGCGACCAGGAAATACGGGACGGCGAAATTCGACACCACGCCGGGGGCGCTCACTTACTTTACGCGGCACCTTGCACGGGTTATCGAGCAGGGCATCACAAGCGATTCAGAGGCGCTGACGCTGGATGAGATCATTGCCCAGGTCAGCCGTAGTCTCGTCGCGGCCCACCTTCCGGTGCCGACAGACATCCGACATGACCTGCACGGTTACGCGTTCGCGCGGAATCAGGCCTTCCGGCCTCGGTCGCGACTGCCGCTAGGAGTCAACTGGCGCTTGCAGGACATCCCGCCACCCTCACATCGCGGGAAAATAACTTGCATTGCCATTAATTCAGCAGGCGATCTCGCGGCGACCGGAAGTACGGACGGCACAGTCGCCATACATGAGTTCGCACGCGACGACACCTGCTCGGTCCTGCACCGGCTCGGCTTGTCCAACGATGAACGCAGGGCCGACGTGACCAATGGTATGCGGTTTCAACCGATAGATTCATTCGGCGATCTAATCACACAGGAAATCGCCAAGCGCTGGCTCGGCCGCAACCTTGCCATTACGGGTCTCACCTTCGACCCTCGATCGTCCGAACTAGCCGTCAGCAGCGGGGTTCGCGGCCTAAAGTTTTGGATCCAGGGCGGAAAGCAGATAGATGTCGGCGTTACAGAAAGCCGGCTTATCCTCCCAGCCTTCAGTTCGGACGGAACGTTTCTAGTCAGCACCGAAAGGCCCTTGGGATGTGACGTAAGCGTGCTAGGATGGTGGGACGCCACAGGGAAGGTCAGCTATCGAGTTGACGCACTTGGAGTGGTCTGCTCAATCTCCTCAAGACCCGCCATGCCGAACCCTTGTCCAGGGATCCCTGCCGCCAATGAGATTTTCGCCTGCGGCTATCGAAATGGAACTGTCCGATTCTGGAGCTTTATCGGCGGTGCGCCGGTTGGCCCGGTTTTGCACGAGGATCCGGGGATCCCAGTTCAAACACTGGCATTCCACCCTGATGGCCGTTCTCTGGCTACGGTCAACCAAGAGGGCCTGATTTCCATATGGTCAATCGCGAATTTCGAGGAGCGATTCTTCACAGCTAGTCAATCTGACGGCATCAGTGTGCAGAACGCCTGCCGTCTTCCTGTCCGACGCCGACTTTCAGGTAAGTCTGATGGAATCTCAGCCGTAGCGTACAGCCCAGATGGCGCCTGGCTCGCCACCGGGCACTTGGATGGCAGCGTGCGAATGTGGGATTCGGCGACAGCGACAGAAATCGGGCATGGCCCAATTCATGGCCTCGAGAATTCCATTCCAAAGGGAGGTGCCGCACGGATGATAACTGGCCTGGTTTTCACCCCGAACGCGAGACTTCTGGTTGCGGTAAATGCGAACGGGCAAATGTTTATATGGCGGCAGACATAACCGGTGCCGCGGCGCGGAGAGCAAAAATCAACCGGTGGCGGCCAGGTGCCGTTCGAGGATGGCCCGGCTCTGAGCCAGGTCGGCCGCCGAGTTGTCCTCGATGCGGGCCCAGAGGTCGTGCAGGCTGCCGGGGGCGAGTTCGGCGCCGATGACCGCGGCGTAGCTGACGCCGATCCGGTCGGTGGTGCCGGCGAAGGACAGCACGTCGAAGTTATAGCCGCGGCTTTCGTAGAACACGGCGTCCTTGGGGACGACGCGGACCGTGGCGTGCGGGCTGTCCGCCAGCGCGAGCAGGTGACGGAGCTGGCCCGCCATGGCCGCGGGGTGCCTGACCCGCTCGAAGGCGCTCTCGTCGATGATCACCTCCAGCAGCCGCGTCACCCCGGCGGGCCGGTGGGCCTGGCGGTGCGCGAGCAGGTCCCACTCCTGATCCACGTCGCAGCCGGGAAAGACCTTGGGTCCGATTTCCCTGAAGTAGCCCTCGGCCTGCACCAGGGGCGGGATCAGCAGGAAGCCGTGGACCTGGGCGAGCGTGGCCTCGGCCTCGACTAGCAGCACGTCCCGGTTGGCGGCGCTCAGCCGGGAGGTATGCGCGGCCAGCCAGGGCGGCGGGGCGGCCGCGCGGCGGGCCATGTCGATGATCGTGTCGGCGACCCTGGCTTCGCGTACGCCGTATGCCACGAGGATGCGCGCCACTTCGTCCGGGCCCGCCACCGCGAACCCGGTCTCCAACCGGACCAGCCAGTCGGCCGTACGGCCCAGCCGGGCCGCGGCCTGGTCGTAGGACAAGCCCACGACCTCGCGGGCCTTCTGGAGCATCGACCCCAGCTCCCGGGCCAGGATGCCCGGCCGCCTGTCCGCCTCGATCACCTTGCCATTGTGTACCCGTAAAGCCTGTAAATGGGACCGTAAGGGCTTAAGCGCGGAGGCCGGTCAGGTCGCGGGCGAT
>JBEKJP010000196.1:0-14704 GCA_050011155.1 Streptosporangiaceae bacterium | reverse complement strand
GACGTGGTCTAGCCGGGCCGCGACGGCGCCCGGGTCGCCATGGACGTTCAGCCCGGCCGGGTCAGCCATGGACGTTCAGCCCGGCCGGGTCAGCCATGGACGTTCAGCCCGGCCGGGTCAGACGTCAGGTACGCGGCGAAACGGCCAGACGGGTCGCGCACCGCGCGGATCTCGCCGAGACGGCGGAACGCGCGGTCCGACAGGAACCGGTCCTGCCGCCCGGTGAAGTCGGTGTCGCCCAGGTAGACGCCGGTGCCGTGGACGGCAAGGGCGGCCGTGCGGCGGTGCACCCAGTCGCGGTACCTGGCGTCGTCGGCGGGGTCGGCGTAGATCGCGTACGTCGCGACGTACGCGTTCCCCTCCACCGAGAACGCCATGTCGGGGAGGTCGCCACGCGGTGCCCACCCGTACCAGATGGAGAACGAATGCTCGGTGTCCAGCTCACTCCACAGAGCGTGCAGGAGCGGGGCCAGGACGTGTGCCGGCGCGTCGGTCCACGTACAGTCGACGGCGTACCGGTAGCCCTCGGGGTTCTGCCCGGCCTGGGCCAGGTTCTCCTCGAGCACGTTGGACCGGGCCTGGACGTGCCCAAGCGCCCGGTCGGCCAGCGGGCCGTCCTGGAGCGGCGCGAGCAGAGCGATCGCTTCGGCGTCGGCGTCGGCCATCACCGTCGTGTGCAGGAGCAGGACCGTCCCGTCCGGGCGCGTCGTGCCGTCGTGCAGCGGGACGTCCGGCAGGCGGGTGGCCGCGACTACAGGCTCGACGCGCGGGTCGAGCCCCGGCAGGACGTCATGCAGCCACGTGAGCAGTTCCACCGTGTCGTCGAGGCGGAACGTCAAGGTGTCGTGCCACATCGCCCGCGCTGCGGCGTAGGTCTGCAGGTGGAACCGCGTGACGACGCCGGGGAAGCCAGGGCCGGCTCCGCGTGCCGCCCACAGCAGGTCGGCGTTCTGGCTCGCGTCCGCGTGAACCAGCCGGCCGTCGGCCGTCACCACGTCTAGCTCGACCACGCTCTGGCAGGCCCATCCGCGCGCCCGCCCGTTCCAGCCCTGTCCGCCCTGCAGCAGGTAGCCGCCGAGACCGACCGAGGGACAGTGGCCGCCGGGGAACGCCCGGCCCCGCTCGGCCAGGAAAGGCTCGAGCTCCAGGCCGCCCTTGACGGCCGGCCGCGCCGAGACGACCCCGGTCGCCGGCTCGTACGCGATGTCGCGCATGGCGCCCAGGTCGATCAGCAGCGCATCGTCGCGCAGGCTCCACGCCGCCCACGAGTGGCCGCCTGAGCGCACGCTGACCGGCCACCCGCGCTCGGCCGCCAACCCGACGCCTTCGATCACGTCGTCGTCGTTCTCGGCGAGCAGCACCGCGGCGGGGAACCGGTCAGGTCGGCGCGCGTTGAAGATGCGCCCGACGCGGGCCTGCTCGTACCCCGGGTCGCCGCGCAGGAGCAGGCGGCCGCAGAGCCTGTCGCGGGGCGGCGCCGTCATCCGACGACCGCCGAGCCGCCGTCGACGGGGATGTTCGCGCCGCTCACGTGAGACGACTCGTCCGACGCGAGGAACAAGATCGCGTGAGCGACGTCCTCCGGCTGCCCCCACCGGCCCAGCGGCGTGCGTGCGGCGATGCTCGCGGCCGGCCCGTCGGGGTCCTGGAGCAGCGGCGTCGTGTGCGGCGTCTCCGTCATCGCCGGGCTGACGGCGTTGACCCGGATGCCGTGCGGGCCGCCCTCGACCACCAGCTGGTACGTCAGCCCGAGGACGCCGCCCTTGGCCGCGCCGTGCGCGTTCTGCGGCATGAAGAATGCCCCGCGCGAGGCCGAGATCGACGCGACGTTGACGGTGGACCCGCCTCCGCCGGCGACCAGGTGCGGCCAGGCTGCGCGGGTGACGAGGAAAACGGTGTCAAGCTCGTTGCGGATCGTGAACGACCAGTCGGCGAAGGACAGCCGGTCGATCGGGCCGAACCGGATCGCCGACGCGTTGTTGACGAGGATGTCGAGCCCGCCGGCCAGGGCCACGGCGGTATCGACCCATCGCCGGGCGCCCTCTTCCGACGCCAGGTCCACCGGCGCGACCGCGTCCATCCGCCCGCCGCTCGCCCGCACCAGCTCGGTGGCCGGCTTCCTCGCGGTGGGCGGCTCGCTGACGCCGCAGTGGAAGACGCTGACCCTGCCGATCATGCACACCACGACGTTCTCGATGCACATCGCCGTGGTCGACCAGGTGCAGTTCGCCGGGGCAGGCACGCCGCGCTCGGTGGTCCTGGACGCCGACGCGCTTGACCGTGCGGCCGCGCTCGGGCGCAACGTCGCCGGCCAGCTCGGGGTGGCCTTCGACGAGGCGCGCTACTTGGGGCCGCCCGGGCTGTGCCCGATGTGCCACCTCGACGTCGTTGCCCTGCACGGCGCGGACGTAGAGTGCGCGACCTGCGGCGCGCGAGGCCTGCTCGGGCCCGGCCACGAGGTGACCTGGACGGACCTGTCAACCTCCGTCATCTCCATGGACGAAAAGCAGGCCCACGCCGTGGAGATCCAGGAAACCGCGGAACGGCACCGCGAACTGCGCCCGGAGATCGAGGAGCGAGCCCGGGCATACGAGGCCTACGACCGCACCGTCCGGCCCGACCGCACCCCTGCATCCGGGTTACCGGTCAGGCGCCATTACCTGGACCTGGAACCGCGGCTCACGTCGTACACATGGCGCCCCGACCAGGCCACATGCAGCGGCAGCTCAACCTCGCCGGCAGCAGGCCCACGGCCGCTACCCGGAGAACGAACTATGGGAAGCGGTCGAAGGGTACGGTGTCAGTCATACGGCGGTATAGGGCTGCTCAGCAGCTGGCGGATGCGCGCGACTCGTTCGCCGTCCCACTTGATTCCGGGGTCAGGTTCGAGGAACGCGGTCGCGACGCTGCCCGCGCCCAGGGCGGGCAGCGACCACTCGCGTGCGGTCGCCGCGCCGAATGGGCTGGCGCTGACCAGGGACGTGGCGATCCCAGGGACCGGCTGGGCCATGATGATGAGCCCGCGCAGCGTGGCGTCAACCAGCGTGATCAGCGTGTCGAAGGTCGCGCCGGTCTCCGGCCGGATCCGGTAGCCGAACAGACCTGGATGCTTGGCGAGGCGAGCACTGCAACTGGGTGCTGAACGTGCGGGCTGCGGGCGGCCAGGCGGTTATCAGGCACGGGCGGGCCATCGACTGCCATCTCGTCGAGGTGCCGTCGGCCGAGCGCCCCGAGATCTTGCAGCGCGACCTGCGGAAGGTGCCCGGCGGCCGCCCGCACATCCCGGTCAGCCGGCACGCGTCGGTGGCAGACTTCGCGGCCATCGCGCCGAGGTACCCCGTGTTCCGCGTGGTTCCTGGAGAGGGTGGCGAGCTGTGAGCGGGCCGGGCCACCGGCGCCGCTGGTGGCAGTGGCTGCTGGTCGGCGTGGTACTCCTCGTCGTCATCGTCGTGGGAGGCGCCGCGATCTTCGTCAAGTCCCAGCCGTCCGCGGTGCCGTTGACGCTGCCCTCGGGCGCCGCCAGGCCGTCGGCCGGGTCGGCCGATGGCACAGGGCGCTGGGGCATCACGCTGCCAGCCGGATTTGGTTTCCTTGGCGGACTTTCCAGCCAGGCGACCGCCGAGTTCCTCCTCATCCTGCACAGGAGGGAGTGACAGCGGGCAACCCGATACAGTCAATCGCCGCGTGGACAGACCCCGATGCGGACCGGCATGGCTACGCTGGATCAGGCCCGGGCCGGAGGGCGCATCACGGCAATGTCGGTGGCAGCAAGATCATCACCGACGCATAGTACGGGGTGCCCGGTTCGCTCGGCGAGCGCATATGTGAGGCAGTCACCGAAGTTCAGCCCGGCTGGATGACGCCCTTTGCCATATCGCCGCCAGCCGCTCATCGCCCGGGCTGCCAGGTCTGCGTCAACAGGTCCGCCTCGTCACTCTTGATGCTCAGCGCCATGGAGGAAGTATAGACGGGATAGCAGACTTCTGCCATATAGGGAAGAACGAGGCCAGCAGTACACATGCATGGGCCTTGGGCCGGCGCCCGGCAGAACCCCGGCTCAGGCTTACGCGCAGGGAATGGTAGAAAACCCGCTCGCGGCGCCGCTTACCGTGTTGTCACAGGCCACCGTGGCGTTCAGTTTCTTACTCTGAATGTAAAAGCCGTAGCCGGGGCCGTTGACATCCGCGCGGTTGCCCCGGAAGGTGTTATCCATTCCCCAGCCGGGATAGACCTGGTGTACCTGGAAGCCGTCCTTGATGCTGTCCGCACCCGCGTTGTCCGTGATAAGCCAGTCGTTTCCTTTGACGTTCACCCAGGCTCTGGCGGCCGATTCGACCATTCCGGTGCCGTTGAACTGGTTACCGGTGATCTGGCCGCCGGTTGTGCCTTCCTTGATGTCGATGTTCTCCGCTGTCGTACCGGCGATATTGTTATCGGCGATGATGTTGTCGTTGCTCCGGTCGGGCTGGCAGCCCGAGTACCGGCACCAGTTCTTGTGGGCCGACCCGACGTAGATGCCTTCCCCGAAGAATTGAGCGAGCAGTCCGGTGTCCCTGACGACGCAATGGGTGATCGTGTCGTGACTGCTGAAGTCACGAAGGTGGATGGCCTCGTCGCCGGTGGAGTGTACGTATAGGCCATACAGCAGGTCGTTGCTGGAACCGTCGGCCATGACCCCCTTCTGGCCGCCCTGGACCGTGAAGCCTATCAGCCGCCACCAGGAGGCGTGCTCAAGGTGGACGGTGTAGCCGCGCGCGATGCTCTCGCCGGCCAGGACCGCGGCGCGCGGGCCGCACAAAGTGATCGGCGCGCTCTGCGTGCCCGACAGGGAGACCGCGAAGTCACCGTCATAAGTCCCCGCCGCGAGCACGATCGTCTCGCCCGGCCGCGCGCTGGCCAGCGCGTTTCGCAGCTCGTTTGCTGACGAGACGAAGACGTGCGTTGAGTTGCCGCATAGGCGGTCGCGGGTCGCCGCGCTGTGGGCGGTGACCGCCGCGACGGCGGCGGGTGAACCCTTTGGCGCCGTGCTCTGGCCGCCCAAACCGCAGCCGGCCAGCGTGATGGCCAGCAGCGCGATAACGGCGACGGGTCCCGTGCGGCGGCGGCCTGATGTCACTACGGCCATCTCTCCTTAGGTGGCGGGGCGGAACACGTCGGAATGCCGGCCGTAACCACCGGCCGCCCGGCCCGGATCCGGGGCAGGCTCCGGCATCGGCGCCCACGGCGGTGCCCGGAGTGTACGGTCACCGGCCGGCCGGGCGGCTCTGCTGACCGGCGGGGCAGCTCTGCGGACCGTCTGGGCATGATGGCCGTACGCGACGCCGAACTGCTCCGGCACCTGGCCAGCGCGGGCATTCACGGTGAATGGGGGAAAGGGCGCGGTGGCAACGCCGGAACGCACGGGCGCGCGGGGCCGCGTCGGCCATGGGCCCGCCGCAATGACATCGGCCGTACCGCGCTGCAAGCGGGTGCTGGCCAGGTACGGGCGCGGCGGCAGCTTGCGGCGATGTGACCGCAATGCGGCCGCCAGCACCAGGATCGCGATGCCGAGCCACAATGCCGCGAGCGGATGAAAGCGCAGGTAGGACCAGAATGTGATCCGTACGTGATGGGCCCAGCCGGACAGGTCGGTGGCGGAAAGGGCCGGCGGACTGGCGTCAGCACGGGCATCGACCGCTCGGAATCCGCTTCCGGCCAGGACATTGCCTACTCCCGCCACTTTCGAGGAGGGGCCGCGGACGGTGATGCCGAAGACGGTGAATCCGCTGATGTGGTTGTTGTCCAGCTCAACCGGGCCGGAGTCGCGGACGAGGATACCCATCCGGGCGCCGGCGACCGCGTTGCCGGAAACCATGGCCCCAGGGGCGGACGGGCCAACAGAGATACCAGTCCGGGGAGCACATCCGACGTAGTTGCCCGTCAAGACCGGATTGGTGGCGCCGTACCTGACCGCGATGGCGGTGACGGCGGCACATACCTGGTCTGCCTTTATGACGGTACGGCTGCCGCCCTCAATCAGGATGCCCGTCTTGCCGTTGTCGAGCGCCGCACTGTCTTCGACCGTGGCTCCCGACCCTGGGGTGGTCGAGCCGCCTGACGCCGAGGCGCCATTCACCAGCGGCCGCCCGTCGACGTAGAAGCCGTTCGCCCCGTTGTGCTCGGCGACGTCGCCGTCCAGCAAGCTCGCCTGGGTCGCGCGACTGACGACGAAACCGTTGCCGCCGTTGCGGGAGGCCGAACTGGAAACGACCAAGGTGCTAGTGGAGTTGCGGTGAATGTGCAATCCGTCGAGTTCGTTCAACTCGAACAGGTCATCACGGAACGTAACACGATTGCTCCCGGAGAGAAACGCTCCGTATGTGCTGGTGGTGAACCTCGAATAGCTCGCGCCGCCGGTGCTCGGCCTCCCGGTCAGACCGGTCCACGCCACGCCGCCGGTCCGGCCGCTCCAGAATCCCAGGGATGACACGCGAACATTCGTGAGCGTCATGTTGCCGCCCATTTCCCGGATATAGGACCGCCCGTCGCCCTGGTCGGCGGCGGGGGCGTCGTCCGCCCGGTTCCAGCTCATGATCGTCAAGGGCTGCCCGCTCGTCCCATGGAACGAAAGGCTGCCGCCCCACCCGACGATGGACGCGAACCGGCCGCTCCCAGTCTCCATATAGAGCGAGCGCAGCCCAGGTCCGCCGAGGCTGAGCTGGGCATTCACCGAAACGAAGAGGTTATCGAGCAGAACAGCAGCGTGGTTCCTCAGCATGACCAGAGCACCGTAATGGACGAGGTCCGCCGCAGTGTAGGCACGTGATCCAGCCGTCAGGACCAGGGTAGGCAGCGAACCCCCGACCCGTATCACCCCCGGCCGGGAGACGTGGATCGCCTGATGGAGCATCATCCTGAGACGGTGATCTTCGGCCCTCACCGTCGCGGCCTCCCGGGCTGCGTCGACCGCCGGCAGCACAGCGGGCGGCTGGCCCGGCTCGATCGGCTGCGCCACCGGTGGCAGCGGTACCGGGGCAGGCTTCGGCGGCCCCAGCAGGGTGACTCCGTTGCTCGATGTCGCCGCGATCGGCTGCAGATGCACGTGGAGCGCCGACAGGATCAGCGGCAGGGTGCCGAGGAAACAGATAACTGCCGTCGCGGCGAGGACGACCGGCCACGACCGGCTGCCGCCCGAGGAGTGCCGGCGTCGCTCTCTGCTTCGCACCTACGGCTCCCTAGAAAGTGACGCCGCCGTCTGCGCCTCGCCGCCGAGCTGATCGCTGCGGCGGGTGAGCCAGCCATGGACGTTCATGGTGAAGAACGCATACGTCTTGATGGGAAGCGCAGTGATCATGGTCAGTACGACCACGAATGGGAGGAGCCAGATATCGGAAGGCCGCCGGCGCAGATGCGAGATGCCGCGCAGGCCCCGCCCGGCCAGAAGCCAGGCGACCGCGAGCGCAGCCGCCGCGGACTGCGGACGCAACGTCCACGCGATCAGGTAGGCAACCGCGAAGCCCATCGTCACCGGGGTCAGCATGATCTGCAGAACGGTGAGCTGGCAGATAAACGGCTGCCGCCAGAGCCAGCCTTTCCAGATCGCGGTAATATACGTCCGGTAGGAATTGCGGCTCCAGCGGAGCCGCTGTTTGAAGAAAGCGCGGCCCTTATCCGGGAACATGGACACCGCATGGGCTGTGGACTGGTAGACCGTCTTATACCCGGAGGCCAGCACGAGCCAGGTCAGTCGGCCGTCATCCCCGGATACGCACCGTCGGCCCAGGAAAAACTCGTCCTCCAGGTGCCCCAGCACCGGGATCACAACGCTGCGCCGGTAGGCCGCCGTCCGGCCGGACAGGCAGGCGACGGCCCCGGCCCGGGATTGAGCCGGCACGTAGTCGAGATAACGGACGTCGATCATCCAGTCGGCCACCCGCCGCCAGGCGCTGGTCTTCGGCCGGTAGGCGTTCTGCCGCGTGCCCACCCCACCGACCTTGGCATCGGCGAAGGGGGCCAGCACGTTACGAAGCATCCCCCGCGTCCAGCTCGTGTCCGAGTCCGACAGCACCAGGATCTCCTGGCTGGCGTGCCGGATGCCCACGCCGAGCGCGGAACGCTTGCCATGGTGCACGAACGGCAGCACGATCAGCCGAGGGTCGACCGCGGCCCGCTCGCGCAACCGGGCGATCACCTCGGTATCAGCCACGTCGGGCACGACGATTACCTCGGTCGGGTTCTCGGCCAGCCAGGACTCGAGGCAGCGGACGAGGATGTCTGGATCCTCCCGATAGGCGGGGACCACGACCGAAGTCGTCGCCAGGTAGCGGGGCGGGACCGGCCGGTACACGCGAGAGAGCATGAAACGGGTAAGCCAGACGGTCCACGAGATCGCGCCGACCAAGCCGATCGGAAAGTAGTGGTGCAGTTGGCGCCACCACCCAGCACTCGTCGGCTGTGGCAGTCCGGCGGCAGCATAAGCTGCCAGATTCATATCATTCCCCCCCAGGCCGGAGGCTGGGCCCGGCAGCCACTCCCCGGGATACGCTGCCCCGGGTCGCCTAGCCCGGCCGCTCTGATCGGACAAAACGGCTAAACCATAAAGAAACCCCATAAATCCGGAATGAACCTGTATAGATCTTATATAGACGACCGGGTGCGCGGCGGGGTTACTGCGCAACGTAAGGATTGGTCAAGCTGCAGTTACGTGCCGGTTACTTGGGCGGAGGCAACAGGGCAGACTGGGGCCGATCATCGCTTTCCGTCAAGAAAGACCTATATCTGGAATATTAGCCCGTCACGTCACAGTTCCGTCAAAAACGGAAAAATCGGTTGCTCTTGCACGCCCACGGTAGCCAGCAGTAGCCGCGGGCCGGTACGGCGTTGCCTGACGGTTTGCGTGCATGCGATCGATAGCATTGCTGGTGTGGAGAGTCCCGGCCGCCGCGCGGATGTGGGCAAGCGCCCCCAGGGGCACCGGAGACATCCGCGTCGATGCCGCGTTCGCGGCCATGGCCGAGTACCTGGCCCGCCGGGACGGATGGGAGGTTCCGTCATGGGCGCGGCTGCCCGGACGTGAGGCCTGGCCCTGGTGGTTCGTCACCGACCCGCCGTCGTCCCGCCAGCGATCCCGGTCCCGGCCCGTAACCCCGGCAATCCCGCAGCCCCGCAAAGCCAGCCCGTGCCTGTCCGTCACATGCCGGCCGCGGGGCACCACCCGCAGCGGAAGCCGAAGCTGCCGGCGGATGACTCAGGCGACGGCTCAGCTGGGAGAGATCATCGACCTTATCAGGGTGCCCTGCCGGACTTCGGCGGCGTACTGCCGGGCAAGGACGCCGAACTGGAGCATCTCGTCGGCGGTGCGCTGCATGCGCTGCTCATCAACCGGGCCGACGGGGAAGTCGGGCAGCGCCATGACCGCGGTCACCTCGCGCGGCAGCTGATCGGATTTCCCCATGGCCGCCTGGGCGGCGCCGGGATTGTCCTGGGCGAGCGCCTGCCCCTCCTCGATCGCCCGCACGAACGCGGCCGCTGCCTGCGGATGCTGCCGTGCCCACGCCTGGGTGGCGACATACCCGGCGATCGGGAAGTTCAGGGTGGCGCCCTGGTCCAGGTCGGCCAGTTCCACCTGGCCGTAGTCCTCTTCGGCCTTGCTGACGTAGGGTTCGGCCAGGAACGCCGCGCCCCACTGCTCCCGCTGGAGCTGTCCCGCCATATCGGGGAAGCCCTGCTTGTCGGTGACGAAGCGCACCTTGGCCGGCGCTATTCCGTTCTCGGCGAGTAGCGCGCTGATCAGCAGGGTACCGATGCTGTTGGTGCCGTTGACCGCGATCTTCTTGCCGACCAGCCCGGCCAGGGTCGTAATGCGCGAGCCGGCCGTGGTGAGCAGCACCCGCGTGTGCGGCCGGAGGGTGGAAGCCTCGGCGAGAATGCGGAACCTGGCACCCGCCGCCTGCGCCGCGACGTAGCCGACATAGCTGCCCGCGCCGATGTCGACCTGGCCGTTCAGCTGACTGGCGATAACCGCCTTGGTACTGGCTATCGTCGTGATCGTCACGTGCAGCCCCTGCCGGGCGAAAAGCCCCTCATCCTGCGCGATGTATAGGCCGGCCAGGTCGGCTGAGGGTATCGCGGCGACCGTGACGTTCCGGTCGCCGGGCGTGGTCAGCCCGGCGAGCCCCGCGTTGCGGTGCGCGGCGGCGCACCCGGCCAGCATCATGATCACTGCCGCGGCGAGCGCTGCCGCGCGGACGTGCCCGGTGTTCAATATTGCCCCCCGGGCATTGTGACCGATCCTGGACTGACGAGCCGTTGCTATCAGCGCGCAGGCCGGGCAGCGGTAAGGTTACCGATCCGTGACCTTTTCGTCCCTCGATCGTGTCATATCCGGCCACATTGTGAGCAAAACGGCGAACCGGACGCGCCCCGGCTGCCGCCGCCGACCTGTCTCCGCCGGGCGGGACAGGATCTGGAGCCGCCCGGGCATCGGCGCCCTCCGCAGCCCGGGGGCCGCGGTGAGCCGCGCGCCGATTCCAGCCGGATCATGACCGGGCCGGCCTGCAGGCGCCCCCAGGAGCACCGGAGACATCCGCGTCGATGCCGCGTTCGCGGCCATGGCCGAGCTCTTCCTTGTCGGAGGTGCCGCCCTGGCCGTGGCCTATGACGCCACGCGGGCGACCAGGGACCTCGATGCGGTGTTCGTCCCTGCCGGCATAGTCCGGCAAGCGGCGACAGCGGTAGCGGAACACCGGGGACTCACCGAAGACTGGCTGAACGACGCGGTGAAAGGATTCCTGCCCGGCCCCGACCCGGACGCACAGCGCTTTTACTCAAGCGACTCGCTGATCGTCGACGTCGCGTCCCCAAGGTACCTGCTCGCGATGAAGCTGTTCGCGGCCCGCGCCGAGATCGACGCCGACGACATCATCCTGCTCTACCGCCAGCTCGGGTTCACCACGGTGGACGAAGGCCTTGACCTGGTTGAGCAGGCCTATCCAGGACGGCCGATCCCGGCGAAGGTGAGATTCCTCCTCACCGAAATCGTGGACTCGATGCAGCAATAAAGTCACCACGAGCAAGGCACCGCGGACCTGATGTGTGTATGACGACAGCCCACGGTGCAAACGATAATGACACACTTTGTCGCTACTCTGCAGCAATGCCAGGTGTGTGCGGCCTACGCTCGTGGAGCAGGCAGGCAAGCCCCGCAGGCGCTGGCAGATGCGGGTTGTCCCGAGCATAACGGCAGGCGTTTGCGGCCCGGTGTCAGGCGGCAAGAAGCGGATGGGCCTTCGCCTGCTCATACAGTGGCTCGGGTGCTAGGTCGATGCCGCCAGGCCAGACGATAGTCCCGGCCTCATGATCGACCGTGACCTCAGCGAAGTAGCCGGGGTCGTTCAGTGGCGAGAGGACGCCCGTCCATCGTTCACTGGAAAAGTCGACATCCCCAGCTGCGCCGTCGCTGAACAGCAAGCGGAGCACGCGGTCACCGACCACGGCGACACCCACGACGACCGGCAGGTAGCTCTCGTCCACGATCTTCATACTACGCCAGCGGGTTGATGCTGAGCAGGGGCTCATTCCGCCGTGCCCGTTCCCAGTTCGCCAGGATCTCATCATGCCGGAGCGTGGCCCATTCCCGGACGAAGTGCAGCGCCCTGGACTCGATACTGCGGCCAGCACATCCCCGTCTGCCGAGACTGAGGCACGGCGGCCTGCGTGGTAGGCGTGGAAGTGGGCAACCGGGTGATCACGCTCGTTCCAGTGCATGTAGATCACCACCCGTAAAACGTGCTGACACGCGGCATGCCCCGACACTAGCCGGGGTAGCTGGCATGCTTGCCGATGTGGAACCTCAGGTGTCGAGTCCGGTTCTGGTCGGTCGTTCCAGTCAGCTCTCCGCGCTTGAGAGCGCGCTGGCCAAGGCCAGCCGCGGCAGCCCGTCGGCCGTCATGGTCGGCGGGGAGGCCGGGGTCGGGAAGTCCCGGCTGGTCTGCGAGTTCGCTGAACGGTCACGTGGTGCGGGTGCGCGGGTGCTGCTGGGTGGCTGTCTGGAGCTTGGTGCGGACGGCCTGCCGTTCGCCCCGTTCATCTCGGTGCTCCGCGGGCTCGTGCGGGACCTTGGTACCGCGGGGGTGGCCGGGCTGCTGCCGGGCGGCTCGGCCCGGGAGCTGGCCAGGTTGCTGCCGGAGTTCGGTGAGCCCGCCGGACCGGACGACGGCGGCGAAGCGCGGGCGCGGCTGTTCGAGCAGGTGCTCATGCTGCTGGAGCGCCTGACCGGCCCCGGTCCGGTGGTGCTGGTCGTGGAGGATATGCATTGGGCCGATCGGTCCAGCCGGGACCTGCTGGCCTTCTTGATCCGCAACCAGCCGTCTGCCGAGGGCGTGCTGATTGTGGTGACCTACCGGTCCGACGAGCTGTCCCGCATCCACCCGTTGCGGCCCCTGCTGGCCGAACTTGACCGTGTCGGCTGGGTCACCAGGATGGATGTGGGCAGGCTCACCCGGCTGGACACCGGCCGGCTGGTCGCCCAGATCACCGGCCGCGGGCCGGACGATGATCTGCTCGCGGCCGTGTATCGCCGGACCGAGGGCAACCCGCTGTTCGTCGAGGCCCTGCTGGATGACGGTGAGCTGGGCTCGGGCCTGCCGGAGTCGCTGCGGGACCTGCTGGTGGCGGCCGTGCGGCGGCTGCCGGAAGAGAGCCAGGAGGTGGTCCGGGTCGCGAGCGCGGGCGGTGAGCGGTTTGGTCATGGCCTGCTGGTCGCGGTGACCGGGCTGGATGACGCCGCGCTGGCCAGGGCGCTGCGTCCGGCCGTGGCGGCCAACGTGCTGCTCACCGACTCCGAGGGCTACGCGTTCCGGCACGCCCTGATCCGCGAGGTGGTGCATGATGAGCTGCTGCCCGGGGAGCGGGGCCAGGTGCACCGGCGGTTCGCCGAGGCTATCGGCGCCGACCCGGCGCTGGTCATGCCGGGCGGTCTGGTGCAGGCCGCGGTCGAGCAGGCGCTTCACTGGCATGCGGCGCACCATCCGATCCGGGCTCTGGTCTGCGCCTGGCGGGCGGCCGGTCAGGCCGGCCGTGCGCTGGCGTACGCCGAGCAGCTGGCCATGCTGTCCCGGGTGCTCGAGCTATGGGGGCAGGTGCCAGACGCGGTACAGCACATCGGCGCTGATCACGTCGCGGTGCTCGAAGCAGCGGTACGAGCCGCCGACCTGGCCGGGGAGGATGACCGGGGGGTCACGCTGGCCCGAACCGCGGTGCGGGAGATCGATGCCGGGGCGGAACCGGTCCGGGCTGCTCTCCTGCTCGAGGTCAGCGGCCGTCTGAAGTATCGCCTCGGCCGGGCCGATTACGCCGACGATTTGCGCGAGGCGGTCCGCCTGGTCCCGGCCGACCCGCCCAGCCCGGCGCGGGCCCGGGTCCTTCAGGTGCTGGCCCACTTCACCCTGCGCGTGAGTGGCGGCTGGGACGACCCGGAAATGCGGGCGGCTGCCGAAGAGGCGGTGGTCGTCGCGCGCCAAGCTGGTGATACCGCGACCGAAGCGGCCGCGCTGGTCACCCTGGCCTGCGCCGAGCCGGTCGGCGAGGATGTGGAGCGGATCCGGGCACTGCTGGACCAGGCTCGTGCGATCGCCTCCCGGGCGAAGGCTTACCAGCCGCTGCTGGCAGCTGCCATCACCGAGTCGAAAATGCTGGAAGGCGCCGGCCTGCATGAGCTAGCCACGACGGTAGCCCGCGAGGGACTCACGGCCGCTCGCGAATACGGGCTCGGCCGCACCGGTGGTGCGCACCTCGCCGCCAACCTGGCCGAGCCGCTGGTGTCGCTGGGCCGGTGGGATGAGGCGGCCGAGGTCATCGAGGGCGCGCTGCGGCTCAACGCGCCGCGGGTCTACCGGACCTGCCTGTGGCGGCTGGCCGGCGACATTTCCCTGGCGCGTGGTGACCTGGCGGCCGCGGCCGAATACCTGGCCTGGATCAGGTCCGTGCTCGATGACAGTCCTTATCTCGACCAGTACCACCTGCCCATGGTCCGGCTGGAAACCGGGTTGTCGCTGGCCCAGGGCAGGCCGGCCGAGGCCTGGTCCGGGGTGGAGGATGCTCTCGTTCGCTTCGACGTGCTGCGAAGTCCCCGGTACGCGTGGCCGTTGCTGGTCGCCGGCACCCGCGCGTGCGCCGCCATTACTGTCCGTGATGACACGCTGCTCGCCCGGGCGTCGGCGCTACGTGATCGCCTGGGCGCCGTGGCGGGCAAGCTGGCCGCGGAGGGGCTGGCCCAGCAGGCTCACCGGCTGACCTTCGCGGCCGAAGCAGCGCGTGCCGCCCGTGCCCTGGCCGCCGCCGGGCCCGGCGAGCTGACCCCGCTCGCCGATATGCGCGGTGCCTGGGACGAGGCGGCGCAGGCCTGGGAGGAGGTCGGCGAGCCGTACCCGCTGGCCGTGGCCCTGCTGCGCTCGGCCGAGGCGGCGCTGAGCGTCGGCGACCGCGAGGGCGGCACCGCCCGGCTGCGCCGGGCCGCCACATTGGCGCAGCGGGTTGGTGCCCAGCCGCTGAGTGACGACATCGTCCTGCTTGCCCGGCGGGCCCGGATCACGCTCGACCAGCCCGGTGACGCGGCGGACGCCATGGCCAGTCAGGCCCGGATCTCCGAGCCGGACCGGATGGGGCTGACCGTGCGGGAACTGGACGTGCTGCGGCTCGTCGCGGCCGGGCGCAGCAACCGGGAAAT
>JBEKJP010000195.1:0-21349 GCA_050011155.1 Streptosporangiaceae bacterium | reverse complement strand
GCCGCAGGTTGATGTACAGCAGCGCGATCAGCACGCCGGCGAACGTCAGGACCGCGTTGACCATGGTGATCAGCCCGGTCTGGAGGAACGTGTCCATGGCGTCCACGTCCGTCGTCATCCGGGTCATGATCCGGCCGGACATCTCGCGCTCGTAGAAGTCCAGGCCGAGCCGCTGCAGGTGGGAGAAGATCTTCACGCGCAGGGTGTAGAGCATCCGCTCGCCGTTACGGCCCACCACGTTCGTCTGGATCACGTTGACGATCCAGTCGGCGGCCACGATCGCGAGCCCGATCAGCGACACCACCATGATGGGATGGAATTCCCTGGCCAGGACGCCGTGGTCGACGCCGTTGCGGACCAGCGCGGGCATGGCGATGCCGGCCACGGCGTCGAGGCCGTCAAGGACCAGGCCGGCGAAGAGCGCCAGGGCGATCGGCCGCAGCAGCCGGCCCAGCGTGAAGTGCGGGTCGGCCGCGCGGGCCCCCGCCTGGCTGACCCCCGGCCGCTCATTGGCCGGGGGCAGCGCGTCGACCTTGGCGAGTAGCTCGGGTGTCGGCGGTATCCCCGCGAGCATCCCCCCGCCCGCGCCACTGCCGCCCCGCCCGCCGCGCGCCGCGGCGCCGAAGCCGCGGCCGATCGCGGCGCCTGATGCGCGGGCCAGCTGGCCGCCGTCCACGCGCGCCGCCGAACTGGACCCGGCCGCGTCGTGGCCGGTCCCCCACAGGCTGGGGGTCGGCGGGGCGGGCTGGCCGGCGGCCGCGCCCGCGGCGTCCTTTCCCCCGGCGTCCTTTCCCCCGGCGTCCTTTCCTCCGGTGTCCTGGCCCGGGCCGGCCAGCAGCAGCCGGTACAGGGCGCAGCGCGCGGTCAGCTGCTCGTGCGTGCCCTCGTCGACCAGCCGCCCCTCGTCCAGGACGGCGATCCGGTCGGCCAGCTGCAGCGTCGACCGGCGGTGCGCGATCAGCAGCGTGGTGCGCCCGGCCATCACCGTGCGCAAGGTGGCATGGATCTGCGCCTCGATCCCCGCGTCGATCGCCGAGGTGGCGTCGTCCAGGATCAAGATGGCGGGGTCGGTGATCAGCGCCCGGGCGAGCGACACTCGCTGCCGCTGGCCGCCGGACAGGGTCAGGCCCTGCTCGCCGATCACCGTGTCGTAGCCGTCCGGCAGGCTGGTGATGAACTCGTGGGCCTCGGCGGCCCTGGCCGCCGCGACGATCTGCTCCTGCGTGGCGCCGGGCCGGCCGTAGGAGATATTGGCGCGGATCGAGTCGGAGAACAGGAAGCTGTCCTCCATCACCAGGCCGATCGAGGCGCGCAGCGAGTCCAGGGTCAGGTCGCGGACGTCCTGGCCGCCGATCCGGATGGCGCCGCCCCCGACGTCATAGAAGCGGGGCAGCAGCAGGGAGATGGTCGACTTGCCCGAGCCTGAGGGGCCGACCACGGCGAGCGTCTGGCCCGGCGGCACGTGCAGCGACAGGCCCCGCAGCACCGGCTCGGACGGCAGGTAGCCGAAGGCCACCCGGTCCAGCTCGATGTCGGGCGTCCCCGGCGGCAGGACCACCGCGCCGGGCTTCTCGGTGACAGCCGGCCTGGAGTCGATCACCTCGTAGACCCGGATCACGCTGGCCCGCGCCTCCTGGCCGATCGTGATCAGGCTGGTCAGCGCGCGCACCGGCGCGACCAGCTGCCCGATGTAGAGGGAGAAGGCGAGGAAGACCCCGATCTTGATCGAGCCGTGCAGGGCCAGCCAGCCGCCCAGCGCGAGGATCCCGACCTGGCCGACCATGGGGACGGCCCCCAATGCGGGGTTGTAGCGGGCCGTCAGCCGGACGACGCGCAGCCGGGCGGAGTACAGCCGCGTGCTGACCCCCTCCAGCCGTTCGATCTCCTGTTCCTCCTGCCCGAAGCCCTTGACCACGCGGACGCCGGTCACGGCGCCGTCGACGACGGCCGCGACCTGCGCCTCCTTCTGCTGCGCGTCCCAGCTGGCGGGGAAGAGCCTGCGCCGCGAGGCGATCGCGATCAGCCAGAGGGCGGGCGCGATCGCCAGGGCGACCAAGGTGAGCACGGGCGACAGGTAGGCCATGATGCTGATCGACAGCACGAACAGCAAAGCGTTGCCGAGCAGCATCGGCAGCTGGCTGAGCAGGCTCTGCACCATGTTGAGATCGGAAATGGAGCGGCTGACGATCTGCCCGGTGTGCAACTGGTCCTGGCGGGCCCCGTCCAGCCGCTCCAGCGAATGGAAGAGTTCGGTCCGCAGGTCGTGCTGGACCTCGAGCGACAACTGCCCGCCCCGGTACCGCCGGGTATAGACGCCGGCGAAGCTGAGCAGCCCGGCCACGATGAGCACCGAGGCGCCCAGCCAGATCGGCTCGCGCTGGTCAAGGATCGCGCTGTCCACGATCCACGCCATGATCAGCGGGATGGTCGCCTGGACTCCGGTGGCCAGCAGCGAGCCGCCCAGCGCCAGGATCACCAGACGGCGGTGCCGCCAGCAGTAGGCCGCCAGCCGCCGCAGCCAGGCCTCGCTCACGCCACCCCGATCCGGGCCCGGCGCCGCTCCTCCAGTGCCGCGTCCAGGTCACGGAAGGCTTCGAGTACCCCGGCCGGGTCGCCGGTCGCGCCGAGCAGCGGGCCGAGCCAGCCGGCGTAGGCCACGTCCGCCCGCTCGAGGGCGGCGCGGCCAGCTGCCGTCAGGCGCAGCCGCACGACCCGCCGGTCGCCGGCCTCCGTCTCGCGCTGGGCGTAGCCCGCCGCCACCAGGCCATCGGCGGTAGCGGTCAGCGTGGGCTTGGCGACGGCCAGCCGCTCGGCCAGCCGGGCGGAACGCTCGCCGCCGGCCCCGGCCAGCTTCAAGATGCGGTACTGCTGGGGCGTCAGGCCCGTATCGACCCGCTCCAGCGCCCGGAACAGGCGCATCACGGTAAGCACGGCCGTCTGCGCGGCCTGCACGTCCAGCGGCTCAGCGCCCGGATCCTGGTCGATCACGTCTTCATCCCCCCGATAGTACGAAGCACATACAGTTCGTATATCTAACAAACGAGCCGGCATGCATGTTCCTGGCAGGCGGGCTTCGCCAGTTCGGACCGTGTCACACTTGGCAGCATGTCATCACCACTGAACTGCCTGGTTACCGGCGCGTCGGGGTACATCGGCGGCCGGCTCGTACCGGAGTTGCTGAGCGCGGGGTACGCGGTCCGGTGCATGGCGCGCGATCCGGGGAAGCTCAGCGACCGCCCATGGTCGGACGACGTCGAGATCGCGGTCGCCGACGTGCTGGACGACAGCGCGGTGCGGCGCGCCCTGCGGGGCGTGGACGTCGCCTACTACCTGATCCACTCCCTCGGCACGGGCGCGTCGTTCGAACAGCGCGACCGGACCGCGGCGCAGACCTTCGCCGCGGCCGCGAAAGCCGCCGGGGTGCGGCGCATCGTCTACCTGGGCGGCATCATCTCCGGGCCGGCCGGGAAACTGTCCCCGCACCTGCGCTCCCGGGCCGAGGTCGGCGACATCCTGCTGGCCAGCGGCGTGCCGACGGCCGCGCTGCAGGCCGCGGTGATCATCGGCAGCGGATCGGCGTCGTTCGAGATGCTCCGCTACCTCACCGAGCGCCTGCCGGCCATGGTCACTCCCCGGTGGGTGGACACCCGCATCCAGCCGATCGCCGTCCGCGACGTGCTGCATTACCTGGCCGGCAGCGCCACGTTGCCGGCCGAGGTCAGCCGCCGCTTCGACATCGGCGGCCCGGACGTGCTCAGCTACGTGGAGATGATGCGCCGGTACGCCCAGGTGGCCGGGCTCACGCCACGGGTCATCGTGAAGGTGCCCATCCTGACGCCGCGACTGTCGTCGCTGTGGGTCGGGCTGGTGACGCCGGTACCCGCCAGCCTGGCCCGGCCGCTGGTGGAATCCCTGCGGAACGAGGTCGTCTGCGCCGAAAAAGACATCGCCGACTACATCCCGGACCCGCCCGGCGGCCTGCTGACCCTCGGCCAGGCCATCGCCGCGGCCCTGCAGTACACCCGCGCGGGCGCCGTCTCGACTCGCTGGTCGTCGGCCGCGACGCCCGGCGCGCCCAGCGACCCGCTGCCGAACGACCCGTCGTGGGCCGGCGGATCCCTGTACGTCGACGCGCGGCACAGCGTCGTGCGGGCCTCCCCCGCGGCGCTTTGGCGGGTGATCGAGGGCATCGGCGGCGAGACCGGGTGGTACTCCTTCCCGGCCGCCTGGGCCGTCCGCGGGCTGCTGGACCGGCTGGCTGGCGGAGTGGGACTGCGGCGCGGCCGCCGCGACCCCCGGCATCTGCTCATCGGCGACGCCCTGGACTTCTGGCGGGTGGAGACGATCGAGCCGGGGGCACTGCTGCGGCTGCGCGCGGAGATGAAGCTGCCGGGCCGGGCCTGGCTGGAGCTGTCCGTGAGCCAGGACCCGGACGGGCTGACCACCTACCGCCAGCGGGCGATCTTCCGGCCCCGCGGGCTCGCGGGCCACGCGTACTGGCGATCCATCTCGCCGTTCCACGGCATCGTGTTCGGCGGCATGCTCAAGAACATCACCGCCGCCGCCGAACGAGCCGAACGGAACCCTGGCAGGCCGGGATCAGGCAGCCGGCTTCAATCGCTCGGTGAAGGCCTGCCAGCGGACGACGGGGAAGGCTAGCTGGCGCTGACTGCCAGTGGCAGGATGTCGGTCGTGAATGAAGCAAGCGCAGAGACGGGCGGCCCGAACCGCACTCCGCGTAGCGAGATCCGACCGGCGGTCTCAGCCAACCGCAAGAAGGAACCGGTGCTCCTGCTGGACCTGTCGACCAGCATGAACTGGGGTGCCGCGGACGAGTACGGCCCCGAATGGCCCGATGCCGGCAGCCGCCGGGCCATCGTGATCGAGGCGCTGCACGGCCTGGTCCGGGTCCTGGAGCGAGAGGACAGCGAGGCCGCCGCCGAGCAGGCCGACGGCAGCGACGAGCTCGGGGGGCTGATGACTCACGGGTTCGGCAACCGGCATATCGAGATCGGGGACCTCAACTCCAGCAACATGCAGCGCAGGCTCAACGAGATCAAATGGGGCGGCAAGACTTACATCATGCCCGCCTGGAAGGCGGCGCTGGCGGACTACGACGAGGAGTTCGGCGACCGGGATCCCGACGAGCAGCCGGTCATGCTCACCCTCGTGGTCACCGACGGCGAAGCCGACGACTGGAGGGAATTCGAGCCCGTGCTGGAGAAAGCGACCGCCAAGCGCGTGTTCGTGGTCGCGATCGTCGGCTCCGGCCGTAAGCACGACGCCACCGTGGTCGCTTACCGGGCGGCGGCCAGGAAGAACCTCGCTCAGGACAAGTTCGGGAAGGGGCACGTCGCAGTGGTCTCGTTCGACGCCGTGACCGATCCCGGGGAGATCGCGCTCGACCTGATCACGCTGGTCAGCTGACAGGCCGTCCCTTCCAGGACGCGATCGCCACCGGCCACACGAGCAGGGTCAGCAGCAGGGTGCCGAGCAGGAGCACCACGTCAGAGGTCATGGTGCCGGTGAAGGGATCGAGATCGACCAGGAACCCGATCGCCAGCAGCGCCGTGACCCGCCCGCTGGTGAGGCCGCGTGCGCGCGTGACGGCGAGCGCGACCGCGATGGCCAGGGCGCTCAGCAGGCTGTAGGCCGGACCGGCCAGTAGCACGTACCGGCTCACCAGGTCGAAGAGCGCGGGAACGGCGGAACCGGCGGACAACACCGCGATCATGACCCGGGCCTGGCGCCGTCCCGCGATGGCCAGGCCGCGCCGCGGGCCGGCCGAGAAGGCCAGCGAGCAAGCCGCCAGGCTGGCCAGGACCGGGGCCAGGCCGGCCCCGTACAGGAACCCGTAGATTCCTACGGACCAGGCACCGGTCCGCTGCATGAGCAAGACCAGCAGAACCAGGAGGGCCAGCGCCAGCGGCACGAACGCGACCGCCGCGGCGGCCCGCCGCCGGCCGGCCAGCCCCAGGACCACCACCGTCAGCCAGCAACTCACCAGGAACACGGGCCCCACGAGCATGGGCACGAGGCTGAGGCTCCAGAACGGCAGGCCCGGCGGGGAGGAGTGATCCAGCATCACGGTTTCCCGGACCGTGGTGCCGACGTTCACGGCGGAGCTGACGAGCATCAGTACCGGGGTGACCAGGCTGACCACGGCCAGGGCGTCCTGCCAGGGGCCGGCGACCAGGGCCCGGCGGGTCCGGATGGCCAGCCCGCAGGCGGCGAGGTTCACCGCCTGCCACGCGCCCGGCGAGCGCTGCCCGGGCCGGGCGGCGGCCAGCAGGACGCCGAGCATCTCCTCCCGGTGAGCTTCGCGGTGGCTGGGCGGGTAGCAGCGCAGCAAGAGGCGGTAGCGGCGCTCGAGGCCGGCGCTCACGCGAGGCCGCCGGCGAGCCGGGCGCTCAGCCGCTGGGCCGCGACGGCGGCGCTGGCGCGGCGGCGTTCGGTCTCGGCCGCCAGCACGGCCGCGCCGTCGTCGGTGAGGCGGTAGTAGCGGCGCAGCCGCCCGTCGGCGACCTCCTCCCGGTCCGGCGCGACCAGGCCGGCCGAGCTCAGCCGGTCCAGGGCCATGTACAGGGTGCCGGTCTGCAGCCTGGTCACTCCGCCGGAGATCCGCTCGGCGTCGGCGATGATCCCGTAGCCATGCTGGGGGCCGGCCGCCAGGGCGGTCAGGATGAGGAACGTGGGCTCCTGCATGCTCCGCTTTTTCATGTCATATACATATCTCAATCATCTACACATGGCAAGAACGCCCGGAATCAGGCCGAGGCTGCGCTCCCGCCGCCGGGGCCGTCCCCGGCTCGCGGGCGGCTTAGGTGGTGCGTGGCGCCCAGGCCACGCTAGAGCGTGGCCCGGGGCACACGGAGCACGGCCGGCAGCGCCGCCGCGACCGCCGGGAGTGCACCAGGCACAGCACCGGCACCGCGAGCACCGCGACCGGGACGCTCACCGGCAAGCGGCGGGACAGGGTGGGCGGGATCATCGGCGCCTACGCGTTCCCGGTCCTGCTGTCAGCCCTGGGCAGCGAGGCCGACCGTGGCCCACACCAGGGTGCAGGGCAACCTGGCAAGCCGGGGCCCGGTGTCCAGGCGAAGTGAGCGCCACAACGGCGACGCCGGCTCAATCGCGAACGAGTTTCAGTGCCAGCCTGGGCACGGCAAAGGATGCGAGGAAGATGGGCAAGAGCCTCTTTCCTGTGCATCGGAAGGCGACGATCTCTTCTTCGGCGGCGTCGAACGTCTCAGTGCTGCTCGAGTTTCGTCCGTTGCGAACTTGCAGCGTGTGGCGTCCAGGCTCGACTGGTATCTCGATCGTGCGGTTCATTTCGACCGACCCGGCCCGCTCACCGTCGACCACGACATCGTACGGGCCGCGACGGACCTCCGCTCCGATTGCCTTATGCGTCACCTTCAGCGTCGCCGGCATGTGCTGATCTCCTCCGAGGGGGTGTATCGCCCGTGGCCATCGTATGGCCGTGGCCGCTTGCGGTCGATGCGCAGGTTACGGCGGGGTGGGGTACGGGCGGTCAGCTACGGTGGGCCGGAGGGGTGCCCGTGGCGGCTGGGAGGAGAAGGCAGCTGTGGCCGGAGAGACCGAGTTCGCGATGGGGGCCGAGGCGAGTTGCGCGGACGGCCCGGCCGGCAAGGTGACCCGTGTGATCATCGAGCCGGCCACCGAGACGGTGACGCATCTGGTCATCGAGCCGAAGCACCGGCTGGGGGTGGGCAGGCTCGTCCCCCTCGACCTGGTCGACGCCACGGCTGATGGCATCAGGCTGCGCTGCACCGTGGAGGAGTTCGGCGCGCTCGAGGCGGCCGAGGAGACAGAGGTGGTGGATGACCTGATCGGCAGCCTGGCGCTCGGCAGCCTGGGGCCGTCGATGGGGGCCGCGGCTCCGGTACCGATCATTGTCCGGGACGTTGTTCCGCTGGGTGAGGAAGACATCGACCGCGGTCAGCCGGTCCATGCCGTCGACGGCCCGATCGGGCGGGTGGAGGGCGTCCGGGTCGATCCGGGCGACCACCGAGTGACCCACGTGCTGCTCCAGGAGGGGCATCTGTGGGGACGCAGGGAGATCGTCATCCCGGCCAGCGCGGTGACCAAGGTCGAGAACGGGATCTGGCTCAATCTGACCAAAGAGCAGGTGGAGGACCTGCCGCCAGCCGACTGACGGAGTGGCTAGGACGGCTTGCCGCGGACCATGCGGATTTCCCGCACCCCGTCCTCGAACCGGGCCGTCCCGTCGGCAGCGAAGCCGTGCTTGCGGTAGAACGCCTGCGCGCGAGGGTTGGGATCGGCGACCCACAGCGCCGCCGGCTCCGCGGAGTCGATGACGGCCTCCAGCAACGCCCGCCCAGCGCCCGTGCCGTGGTCGGCTGCGTACACGTAGAGCACGTACAGCTGCCTCGTCCACGCGGCCGTGACGTCCTCGGGCGGCCCTGACATGGCGATCCCGACCAGCTCGTCATCCCGCTCGGCGACAGCCACGCGGTTGTGGCGGTAGCGCTCGCTGGTCAGCGCGCCAGTCCACATCCGCTCCCGGGCCGCCGGGAAGCCCGGGTCGTCGAGCACGGCGTCCGGCATGAGCCCGCGATAGGTCTCCTGCCAGCACCGCACATGCACGCACGCCATCTGCCCGACGTCCTGAACCCGGGCCGGGCGGACAAGCAGCGAGGAGCCCACCGCAAGATCGTAGGCCACGACCAGTGTGTGAGCAGGCCGACCGGGTCTTCTAGGTCTTGTCGGGCGATCTGGTCGGCCTCGCCGGCCAGGACCCGTGCCCGGCGGCCGCCACGTCACGCCATCCTGCCTGCTTGGCGCGCTGTCCGCGAACGTTTGGCGTTGGACGCTCAGCGGGACACCACCTGAGATTAATCGCCGATGACCGACACAAGGTGTCAGCGGGGGGTGGCATCCTCCTGCTCATGAGCGACATCACCGACTTCTACCGGCGGCCCAGCCTGACTTCCGATCTGGGACGCCACCGCGAGCTCGTGACCGGCTGGCCGACCGGTGCCGGAGCGCTCGGCGCGATCGTGCGAGGACTGCTCATCCACAACGTCGCCGCGAAGACCCGGGGCCTGCCGTTGCCGGCCGAGCGCATGGCGCACATGCGGGCCGCCGGCGCCGAAGCGATCCTGGACAACGTCATCAGCCTGGACCCGCGCCCCCTGGGCATCAAGCGGCCTGCCGGACGGAGAATGGCCGGCTTCTGCTATCACTTCGCCCTGCTGCACTGCGCCCTGCTGCGCGCCACCGGTACGCCAGCCCGGGCGCGGTGCGGCTTCGCCGGCTACCTGGAGGCTCGACGCTGGATCGACCACTGGGTGGTCGAGTACTGGGACGGCGACGGCTGGCGGCTCACGGACCCCCAGATCGGACGCGATGACCTGACCCCCGACGACTTCCACGATGGCCTCACCGCCTGGAATCAATGCCGGGACGGTGCGTCCAGCCCTGCCTCGCACGGCAACGGAGAACTCTGGGGGTGGGACGAATTGCGAGGCAGCCTGATCAATGACGTCGCCGCCCTCAACAAGGTCGAGGTCTCCGGCTGGTACTGGTGCGACCGGATCAAGGTGGCCCCCCTCGACCAGCCGCACGACGAACTCGACGCGTCACTCGACCTTCTCTGTCACCGTGCGGCGGCCGCAGAGTCGGCCGAAGCCATGCAGGAGTGCTTTGACCTGTACCCGGAGTTGCAGCCGCCAGCAGACGTCGTCGCGTG
This sequence comes from Streptosporangiaceae bacterium, assembly GCA_050011155.1. Lineage (GTDB taxonomy): Bacteria > Actinomycetota > Actinomycetes > Streptosporangiales > Streptosporangiaceae > Palsa-504. The sequence goes on along the minus strand of JBEKJP010000195.1, from coordinate 11,613 downwards.
TTAGCGGTTCAGCGCGCTCGGCGAAGAGGCCGGGGCGCCACCCGGGCCGGGCGAGCCATTCTTCAGGTTTGAGGCCGGGCACAGCGCACTCCGCTTTGGCGGTCTTCTCCTCTATCATCCTGTCATGCCAGGTGGGGTGGGAATTCTGGTGGCCGGGCGATATCGGCTCGTCGAACCGGTGGGCCAAGGCGGTATGGGACGCATTTGGCGCGGCTACGACGAGGTGCTGGACCGTGAGGTGGCGGTCAAGGAGGTACTGCTGCCTGATCAGCTGGCGGCGGACGACCGGGCCGAACTGGTGGCCCGGACGACTCGTGAGGCCCGGGCCGCGGCCCGGCTGAGCCATCCGGGGGTGATCACGATCCATGATGTCGTCGAGCATGACGGCGCGCCGTGGATCGTGATGCAGTTTATCCAGGGCCGGTCGCTGGGCACCGAGATCGAGGTGGCCGGGCGCCTGCCGTGGCCGCGAGTGCTGGAGATCGGCGAGCAGATCGCGGATGCCTGACCCGGGGTGACTCATCCAACGGAGATCACCGACGACGGCCAGCATCTATGGGTCACTAACTGGTCAGATAACTCCGTAGCCGAGCTTAATGCCAGCGACGGCAGCCTGGTACGGATCATTTCCGGCCCGGCATATCATTTTAGCGGGCCGTGGAAGATGGCCGCAGACGGCCCGGACATCTGGGTGACCAATAGCTACCAGTTCAATGAGCCCAATGGGATCGCAGTGGCTGGCAACGATATCTGGGTGGCCAGCCAGAATGGCAATTCGGTAACGGAATTCAATGCCAAAGATGGCAGTCCAGTACGAATCCTGTCCGGAACGCACAGCCAGTACGGCTTCGACAATTCCAGCGGAATCGCCCTAGCGGGCGGCCTGATCCTGGTGACCAACCAAGGCAGCAGCACGGTAACGGCGATTGACGCGGCAACCGGAAAGCTCGTCAAGCAGCTGCCGGGATTTCACGCCCCCTATGATATTTCCGTGGCCGGTTCACATGTCTGGATCGACAACACACAAGCCCGGAACGGCCAGAGCGGCGGCTCGGTAGCCGAGCTGACGATCAGCTAACGGCTGTTCCAGGTGACCCTATGTGCCACCGATGCTGTTCTAGGTGACCCTATGTGCCATCGGTGCTGTTCTTGCGCACATATCAGCCTTCGTACTCTGGCCAGAGCCTGACACTGCGCTGGGCGGCATCGAGGATCAGCCGGGCGTCGATGGCGGTCCGCGTTTCTGTGATCCCGTACCTCGGCCACCGGCAGGCGAACTCCAGCGGCCCCTGGGGCGGCAACGGCCACGCCCACCACCGCGAGAGCACCGAGTGAGAGGTGCCGCCGCCGCCGTTCCGGCGCAGGATGGGGCCGGCCGGCTCGGTGTCGCCCGATGGCCTCGCGTCGATGACCTCGCGGCCGTCGGCCAGCCGCAGGCTGATCTCGAAGGCCGGCGGCTCGATACGCGGGCGTATCAGCGCACTGGGCGCCGGGTCTTCGTCGAAGCCAGGGGCATCCGGCCGGACGCGCTGGGCGACGAAGATCTCGAAGCCCTGGGAGTAGGCCGATATCCCGATGATCGCGATCGCGGCTTGCCCGGACGGAGCGAACCGCAGGGTGTCGATGGGCACGATGGCCGGGATCTCCGCCTGCGGCGGGTTCCAGGGACGATGCACCTGGCGTTGCAGGGCCGGCCGCGGCGGCCGCGACTTTTGCGGCACGGCGAAACGGGCCGCCGCCAGGACTTCCCGCATGGCCTGCGTGTAGATCTCCATGCGCTCGCGCACGAGAGCCTTGAACTCGCTGCTGCCAGTCACGATCGTCTCTTTCCCCGGCGATGCTGACCCGCGCCTCGATCACCGTGTACTCGCAGACGATGCATGATGGGCTCCAGCGCGAACATCTCGTCCTTGTCCTCGGACGCCGGTTCCGGGCGCGGGCCGCAACTGGCTTGGAGAGTGGCTGGCGCTGACTGCCACTGACAGGGTACCGACCGGCCGGGGAATCCGTAAAGCTGTCACGACGGCGCGACAACCCCTAGTTGTCATGATGAGGCATGACGGTCATACGGCAGCGCGGGGTGGTCTACGACACCGGGCGTTCGCTGGGTTCGCTGTCCATGAACTGGCGGCCCGACTACACCGAGCCGCTGATGCGCCGGGAACTGGACATCATCAGGACCGGGCTGCACGCCAACGCCGTTCGGCTGGGCGGCCGTGACCCCCGCCGCCTGCTGGCGGCCGCTGATTACGCGGCCTCCATCGGCCTCGACGTGTGGCTGGGAGACGAACAGGCTCAGGCCAGGCTCCTGATCGACCAGCTCAAGCTGCTCGGCCAGGCCGGCGTCGACCGGGCGTTCGTGATGAGCTTCAGCTTCCCGCTCGCGCCCTACAGCCAGCAAGAGGACGGCCGTGATACCCGGGGCTGAGGGCCACCCCGTTCGTTCCGAAAATGTTTTGTCGCGTGTACTCAGCCGATTGGTGGAGGGCCGATCGGTGGAGGGGGGTCAGCCGGGTGGCTGAGCGCGGGATTCAGCCGGCCGGCCGGGCGTTCGGGCGATGCGCCGGCCGGCGGGCGCCGCGAGGCTAGAAGCATGTCAGCAGTGATCGAGGTACAGCACCTGCACAAGCGATACGGGGATACCGTGGCCGTCGGCGATGTCTCCTTCACCGTGCACGAGGGTGAGATCTTCGGGATCCTCGGGCCGAACGGGGCGGGCAAGACCACGACCGTGGAATGCATCGAGGGGCTACGGGAGCCGGACCGGGGCGAGATCAGCGTTCTCGGCCTGGATCCGCAGCGGGACCGGGCCGAGCTGACCCGGTGCCTGGGGGTGCAGCTGCAGCAGAGCCGGCTGCCCGACCCGCTCCGGGTGGGCGAGGCGCTGGAGCTGTTCGGCTCCTTCTACCCGGCTCCGGCCGACGGGCGTGAGCTGATGGAGGTGCTCGGCCTCTCGGCCAAGGCCAGGACGCCGGTCGGCAAGCTCTCCGGCGGCCAGCAGCAGCGGCTGTCCATCGCGCTGGCGCTGGTCGGCCGCCCGCGGGTGGCGGTGCTCGACGAGCTCACGACCGGCTTGGACCCGCAGGCGCGGCGGGACACCTGGGACCTGATCGAGGGGGTCCGCGAGCGCGGGGTGACCATCGTGCTGGTTACCCATTTCATGGAGGAGGCCGAACGACTATGCGACCGCGTGGCCCTGATCGACGCGGGCCAGATCGTGGCGCTCGACACCCCGGCGGCGCTGGCCGAGCGGGTCGAAACCGAGCAGCGGATCCAGTTCCGCCCGTCCGTCCCGCTGGATGACCGGCTGCTGGAAAGCCTGCCCGAGGTCACCAGCGTCACCCGCAAGGGTGACGCCGTGGTGGTCACCGGGACCAGCCTGGCGCTGAACGCGGTGATCTCGGTGCTGGCGCGCAACCAGATCGTGGCCGAGCAGCTCCGGGTGGAGCAGGCCAGCCTCGAGGACGCGTTCCTCGCCTTCACCGGGAGGAGCCCGAAATGAACCAGCTCGTCATCACCGAATTCAAGCTGTTCGCCCGCGGCCGGGCGGCGGTCGGCTTGGGGCTCAGCGCCGGGGTCCCGCTGCTGCTGATGGTCATCTTCGGCAGCATCGGTTCGTTCAAGACGCCGGTCAGGCAGTTCGGCGGCCTCACCACGCTCGACGTGTACGTGCCCATCCTGCTGGTGTTCGCGCTGGCCCTGCTGTCGCTGGTGGCCATGCCGGCCACGCTGGCCACCTACCGGGAGCTTGGCTACCTGCGGCGGCTGAAGACGACGCCCGCGGGTCCGGTCCGGATGCTGGGCGCCCAGCTCGCGGTCAAGCTCGCGGTCGCCGTCGTCACCGTGATCGTGCTGCTCGCGGTGGCCAGGATCGGGTACGGGGTGGCCACGCCGCGCGAGATCGGCGGGCTGATCGTCGGCGGGCTGCTCGCGGCGGCCGCGCTGATGGCGATCGGGCTGTTCGTCGCCGCGGTGGCGCCGAACGCCGGCCTGGCCCGCGGCATCGGAGCGATCTTGTTCTACCTGATGATGTTCTTCGCCGGGCTGTGGCTGCCGATCCCGGACATGCCGAAGGTGCTCCAGCACATCAGCCACGCCACCCCGCTGGGGGCGGCGGTGCCGGCGCTGCAGAACGCGACCCTGGGGCAGTGGCCGACCTGGCTGCAGCTGGTGACCATGGCGGGCTACGCGGCGGCGTTCGGCTTGGCCGCGGCCCGGCTGTTCCGCTGGGAGTAGCTGTTCCGCTGGGAGTAGAGTCTGAGGCGGAGAGGACAGATGAGCAGCCCGACGGAGCGCTCCCCGCTGGATGCGTGGCGGCAAGGATGGCCGCTCCCCGGCACCATCCTCCCGTACCTCGTCCTGGCGGCCCTGGCCGCTTCCGCCACCACCTCGCAGTGGGGTTCGGTCTCCGTCAACCTGGCCCTGTGCGGCGCGGCCGCGGTGTGGATGCTGATCCCGCTGCATCCGGCCTTGTACCAGCGCGTCCCGGTGATGGCGGTGTTCCTGGCCGGGCTCATCGCCATCGAGGCGGTCATGGTGTTCCGGGATCCTTGGTTCGGGTTCTTCGTGATCGTGGGCTACGGCTATTCGATCCGGCTGCTGCCCTGGCCATGGCTGCTAGCAGGGACGGCCTCGTTCGCCGTCCTGGCGGCGACGGCGCAGACGTACAGCGTGAACCGGGCCGAGCCCGCCGGGCTGGCCGCCTATCTCGGCGTGATCGCCCTGAACCTGCTGGCCACCAGCGGCATCGTCTGGTTCCTGCACGGCATCGAGATGGCGCACGACCAGCGCAAGAGCACGCTCGACGAGCTGAGCGAGGCCAACCGCAGGCTCGAGGTGACGCTGGCCGAGAACGCGGGCCTGCAGCGGCAGTTGCTGACCCAGGCCAGGGAGGCCGGGATCCTCGACGAGCGGCAGCGGATGGCGCGGGAGATCCACGACACGCTGGCGCAGGGACTGACCGGGATCGTCACCCAGCTGCAGGCGGCCGAGCACGCGGCCGGCGAGCCTGCGCAGTGGCGCCGGCACTTCGCCGCCGCGACCAGGCTGGCCAGGGAAAGCCTGTCCGAGGCGCGGCGGTCGGTCGACGCGCTGCGGCCCGAGCCGCTGGAGACCGGGCGGCTGAGCGAGGCGCTGGCCGATGTGGCCGGGCGCTGGTCGGAGCTCCAGGGGATCGAGGTCAAGGTCACCACGACCGGCACGACGCGGCCGATGCGGCCGGAAACCGAGGTCGCGCTGCTGCGGGCCGCGCAGGAGGCGCTGGCCAACGTGGCCCGGCATGCCGCCGCGACCAGGGTCGGGGTGACCCTGTCGTACCTGGAGCACGAGGTCGCCCTCGACGTGCGCGACGACGGCCGGGGGTTCGATCCGGCCCGGCTGGGCGGTAACGGGTTCGGGCTCGTCGCGATGAGGCAGCGGATCGAGGCCCTGTCGGGAACGGTCCAGGTCGAATCGGAGCCGGGTGCGGGCACGGGGATCTCGGCCCGCGTCCCGGCCGCTGTCACGTCCGCCGTCGCGGAGGACCGCCGGTGAGCCCCGGCGACGGGGCCGCCCCGCCGTGCGGCCCGCCCATCCGGCTGCTGGTCGTGGACGATCATCCCGTGGTCAGGGACGGGCTGGTCAGCATGTTCGCGCGTGATCCCGAGTTCGAGGTGCTTGGCGAGGCCGGCGACGGCGCGGAGGCGGTACGGCTCGCCCAGCAGTTCCAGCCCGACGTGATCCTGATGGACCTGCGGATGCCGGGGATGGACGGCGTGACCGCGATCGCCGAGCTGGTTCGTCTGGGCCTCACCACGCGCGTGCTCGTGCTGACCACGTACGACACCGACAGTCACGTGCTCCCGGCGATCGAGGCGGGTGCGACCGGGTACCTGCTCAAGGACGTCCCCCGGGCCGAACTGCTGCGCGCGGTCCGGGCCGCGGCCAACGGCGAGGCGGTCCTCGCCCCGGCGGTGGCGGCCAAGCTGATGAGCCGGGTCCGCTCCCCCGGCACCGGACCGCTCAGCCAGCGTGAGCTCGAAGTCCTCGAACTGGTAGCGGCGGGCTCCACGAACCGGCAGGCGGCCGCCCGGCTGTTCCTCACCGAGGCCACGGTCAAGACCCACCTGCTGAACATCTACGCCAAGCTGGGCGTCGGCGACCGCGCCGCCGCCGTCGCCGAGGGCTTCAACCGGGGCCTGCTCACCCGCCGGCCATAACCGGCGCGGGCTTGACCTTGTCGCAGGGTCAACCCTTCATGCTGGCGGTCATGAGCAACTCACCGGCCATCTGCGTGCAGGGCCTGGAGAAGTCGTACAAGGAGCTGCGGGTGCTGCGCGGCGTGGATTTCGACGTAGCGCGAGGCAGCATCTTCGCCTTGCTCGGGTCGAACGGGGCGGGCAAGACCACGGTGATAAGGATCTTGTCCACGCTCCTGGCAGCCGACGCGGGGACGGCCCGGGTCAACGGCTTCGACGTCGCCGCGCAGGCCGCCGACGTACGCGAGTCGATCAGCCTCACCGGGCAGTTCGCGGCGGTCGACGAGATTCTCAGCGGGCGGGAGAACCTCGTGCTTGTGGCCAGGCTGAGGCACCTCGAGACTCCGGGCGCGATCGCGGATGACCTGCTGAGGCGCTTCTCGCTGACCGAGGCGGGCGCCCGGAGGGCAGCGACGTACTCCGGGGGCATGCGACGCCGCCTGGACATCGCGATGAGCCTGATCGGGAACCCGCCGGTCATCTTCCTGGACGAACCGACGGCCGGGCTTGACCCGGAGGCGCGCATCGAGGTGTGGCGGGCCGTCAGGGAGCTGGCCGGAGGCGGCACGACCGTGCTGCTCACCACGCAGTACCTGGACGAGGCCGAACAGCTGGCTGACCGGATCGCGATCCTCGATCAGGGCCGGATCATCGTCGACGGCACCTTGGCCGAGCTCAGGCAGCTGCTGCCGCCCGCCCGGGTCGAGTACGTCGAGAAACAGCCCTCTCTGGAGGACATCTTCCTCGCGGTCACCAGCCGGTCACAGAGTTAAGGAATACCAATGACCACGCACTTCCTCGGCGACACCGCCGTCCTCACCGGCCGGACCCTGCGCCACGTCACCCGCAGCCCGGACACCATCATCACGACCGCGATCATGCCGGTCGCCATCATGTTGATGTTCGTCTACGTGCTGGGCGGGGCGATCCGCACCGGGACGGTCTCGTACGTGGACTACACGCTGCCCGGCATCCTGCTCATCGCCATCGCGTCGGGCATCTCCTACACCGCGCTCCGGCTCTTCACCGACATGCAGGGCGGGATCTTCGAGCGATTCCAGTCGATGCCGATCGCCCGGTCGAGCGTGCTGTGGGCGCACGTGCTGACCTCGCTGGCCGCCAACGTGATCTCGCTGGCGGTCGTCTTCGGCATCGCCGTTGCCGTGGGCTTCCGCTCGGGCGCCGGAGTGCTGGCCTGGCTCGCGGTGGCCGGGATCCTCATCCTGTTCACCCTGGCCCTGACCTGGCTCGCCGTGATTCCCGGGCTCACCGCGAAGAGCGTGGACGGTGCGAGCGCGTTCGCCTACCCGCTCATCTTCCTGCCGTTCGTCAGCTCGGCCTTCGCGCCCACCAGCACCATGCCCGGCCCGGTGCGCGCCTTCGCCGACAACCAGCCGGTGACCGCCATCGTCAACACGATCCGCGACCTGCTCACCCAGCATCCGGCCGGGGCCGGCATCTGGACCGCCCTCGCCTGGTGCGCCGGCATCCTCGTCGTGGGCTACGTGTTCGCTACCATCGCCTACCGCCGCAGGACATGATCAGAGCATGCTGACGATCGGGCAACTGGCGGCGTATGCCGGCGTCACGACGCGGGCGGTGCGGCACTACCACAAGATCGGGCTGCTGCCCGAGCCGGAGCGGGACGCTTCTGGTTACCGGCGGTACGGCCCGCGGGCAGCCGTGTCCCTCATCAAGATCCGCACCCTCGCCAGCGCCGGCGTGCCGCTGTCCCAGATCGGCCAGCTGCTCCAAGCCGACGCACCGGCCTTTGCCGAGGCAATCCAGAAGATCGACGGACACCTGCACGACGAGATCGAACGGCTCGAGGTCACCCGCAAGCAGGTCACGCAGCTCGTGGCCGGGGACAGCCTGGCGCTCCCCCCGGAGGTGGTCTTCTATCTCGGCCGGCTCCGGGAGATCGGGGCATCGGAGCGAATGCTGGAGACCGAGCGGGACGCGTGGATCCTGGTCGCGGCCCGCTGGCCCGACCGCATCCGCGAGTGGATGCCCGCGAAGCTCGCGGAGCTCGATGATCCGCAGCTGGTCCGGTTCTACCGCCTCGCGTCGGACCTCCTCGACACGGAGCTCCTCGACACGGGCGCGGTCGACGACCCGCGGGCGCGGGAACTGGCCGACATCCTGGCCGGCCTGCTCGAGCAGGGCGCCACCGCCGGCCAGGACCTCGGCGAATGGACGCACGACGACCTGCCGTATGACCTCCTGGCCGCACTCGCCGACGAGTCCGACCCGCGAATGGCACGGTTCCGGGAGCTGATGCGCGAGCGTGGCTGGGCCGACTGGATCCGGCCGGAGCGGGTGACGAAGCGGCCCGACACACCGGCCGCGGAGTAGTCGGTGCAGGGTCCTGCTGTTCGGGGTCATGTCCTGGGTGGACCAGCCGCGCTACGCTCTAATCGCATCGTGCTGGGAGAAGGTGCTGACGATGACGGAACCACAGGACCGGGCGGCGGCGGGCAGTGACCGGCTCAGAGCGGCCCACGCCGACCGCGAGCAGGTAATCGAGGAGCTCAAGGCCGCGTTCGTGCATGGACAGCTGACCAAGGCTGAACTCGACACGAGGGCGGGCCAGGCGCTGTCCGCGCGGACCTACGCCGACCTGGCCGCACTGACCGCTGACATCCCGGCCGCTCCCGTCGATCTGCCCGCGGTCGCCCCGGCGCAGCCGCCGGCGCCGGGGCGCCGCAGGCCGCTGGCCCGGGCGGCCGCTGGGTCGGGCGGCTGCCTGATCACCGCGGCTGCCGCCATGAAGATCGCCTTCAAGCTCGACCCCGGCGCCACCCCTACTCCCTATGATTCCTGGGCGAAGTACTTCGTTCTCATCGCCGTGGCCGCCGTAGTGGTGGCAGTGGGGATCGTGGTGTATGGGGTGGGCACCTGGGCGGGGCATCGGGGTTCCCGCGGACAACTGCCGCCCCGGCCCGGGCCAGGAGGCCACGCCTCAGACAGCCACGCCCCGGACAGCGAACGGCTGGGGAGAACCGGCCATCGCCCGGTCCCGCCCGGCCCTCGCACCGGCAAGAACCGCGCCGACCTGCGCGCTCTCGTGCCCGGTGCCTCCCCGGTTATCCAGGCGGCCCCACGTAGCTACGCGTTACTGGTCAGCTGAGATGCGCGACGTCCGCGATCGGTAGTCACCCGGTCTTTGGTGGAGCGATCCCAGTCGGCCAGGAAGGCGTCGAAACTCTGGGAGCCGTCCCAGTTCAAGCGTTCGCGAAGGCGACTCTGCGGTTTCCCGTACCCAGCGCAGCGAGCAAGGCTACGGACATACGGCAAGTTGCGACCGGGACCTTGTGCACGGCGTGATCTGGACTCGCTGCTAGACCGGCTACGGGGCTATGGATAGCCCAAACCGTAAACATTCAGCCCTGTCACGGTGGCAGCCCTTCGAGAGGATCGGCGCTGCGCATTGGCAGCAGGCTGTCTGGCGGGTCAGGTTCTTGCGGTCGCGGCGACTGGATGGCTGATCTCAGCCAGGTGGGCCAGGTTTTCGAGGGCGGGCTTCATGCTGGTGAGGAGCCGGTGGAGAGAGGCTTGCATGCGGGGATCGGTTGCGTGATCGCCGATACCGCGGGCGGCGTTCAGCCGGGACCGGTCCAGCCAGCCAGAGATGTCCGGGGTTGACCATGCGGCCTGTGCTTGCTGGGAGATCAACGTGGTGCGTATCCAGTCTCCGGCGGCACTGGGCCACGGATTGGCGGGGCACAGGACGTTGCGTTCGGTGTCGTGGGTGCGTGCCGTCTCGACGAACGCGGCGAGCGCGGCGCTGAAGACCGGCTGGTGCGCCCGGATCACCTGGAGTGTGATGCGGCCTGGTTCGAAGACCGGACGGGGCGGTGGGGCCGGCAGGCCCGCGGCGGAGCAGTCGATGTGGATCTGGCGGCGGTCTGTGGGTATCGAACCGCTGGCCAAGGTGATGGTGCCGGTGCCGAGTCGCCGCACCCGGCCGAGCCGGACGACATGCTCGATGCTTCGCAGTGCGCCGAGTTCGGTATCGCTTACGGTCGCGGACCGGAACATGGTGGGCGTGATGCCAGGATCGAGGCGCACCAGCTGGCCGCAGTCCTCAAGCCGCCGGAACAGGTCTGGGCGGCTGTCGGCCTCGGCGGCGGCCTCAAGGTAGAGCGACACCCCCTCGATCAGCGCTGGCAGGAGTTTGAGGGGCTGCTGGAACTTGCGGTCGAGCAGCCAGGCGTCCCGCGGGCGGATCCAGCGGATCGCGCCGGGATCGACGCCTTGCTCGAGCAGCCAGACGCACGCGTCCATGGCCGTTTTGCCGGCGCCGACGATCGTGAAGCCCGACCCCGGGTCGGCCAGGTTGACCAGGTCGTTGACGGGGATGAACCGCACCTGGGGGTCGACCTCGAACGAGGGCGTGTGAGTCGCCGGGATGGAGGGTTCCAGGAACCGGGCATCGACGAGCTTGCGCCGGACGACCACGTCGGCCCGGCGTCCGGTCAGCCGGGAGACGACATGGTGCTCGGTGCGCATGTCGCCCGCGTAGTCGGTCATCGCGAGAAACCGCACCCGTCCCGATGCCAGCAGGCGCTCGTCCAGGACGCGGCTGAAGTACTGGCAGATCGCCGGGGCGGTTGCCCGCTCGTACAGTCCCGCGTTGGGGCCCTCGGAATCGATGGTGTCCGAGCCGAGGACCATCGAGTTCACGCCGTAGAACGCCGATGGCTGGTGGAGCCGCACGAAGGGGTAGGCGCTGTTCCAGTGTCCGCCCGGGCGGTGGCGTCGGTCCACGATCACGACGTCGGCCCCGCATTCGGTGATCAGCGAGTCGGCGAAGGCCATCCCCGCAGCGCCGCCGCCTACTACCAGGTAGTCCGTCTCGATGGTTGCCACGATGTGCTCCTTGCCAGACAGTCACCTCCGGCGTGACCGGGAGGTGAGGGCTCGATCATTTCCAGGAGGCGGGCATGAGCCCGTGCGTTCGCCAGTTCTTAGACGGACGATCGTCTAATTTCCCTTTTACACGATCGTTCGTCTAAGATCAAGGGGCGGCCTGACAGAAGGCGAGCATCCCAGTGTCCGATCAGCACGATCCGCCGGCCAGGCGGACCCGGGCACCCGGCGACCGGGCCCGGGCCCGCATTGCCGGGCAAGCCGCCGGGCTCGCCACGGTCGAAGGGCTCGACGGCCTGTCCATCGGCCGGCTCGCCGAGGTCACGGGCGTGCCCAAGAGCAGTGTCCACGCCCTGTTCGGGTCGAAGGAAGAACTGCAGCTGGCGACCGTCAACGCGGCCCGGGAGAGCTTCATCCGCGAGGTCGTCGGCCCCGCGCTGGCCGCGGCGGAGCCAGGCCGCGATCGCCTGCTGGCGCTGTGCGACGGCTATCTCTCCTACGTCCA
>JBEKJP010000194.1:0-11813 GCA_050011155.1 Streptosporangiaceae bacterium | reverse complement strand
CCTGGTCATACGCCAGTCAAGCCGCTGACCCATCGGTGGCGTCCGGCCCGGTGCCGGCCGCCGGGTCGGCGGTGCCGGCGGGCTGGGCCGCACGGGACTGGGCGTACTCGCGCATCATGTGGCGCTGGGACCGTATCTGGAAGAATACGAGGATCACGACCAGGCCGATCGAGACCCACAGCCCGTAGTGCGAGATGGCCTGCGCCACCACGACGGCGTGGTGGCCGAGGGCGTAGCCGAGGCCGGCCAGCAGCCCCGCCCACAGCAGCGTGCTGATGATGTCCAGGATGACGAACGTGAGCAGCCGCATGCCGGCCCAGCCGGCGATGACGTAGATGATCGCGCTGGGGATCGGCAGGAAATTGGCGGCCACCACGGCGGGCCAGGTGAACTTGCGTCCCCACCGTTCCACCCGTGCCATGTACTTGGCGCCGCGGTTGCGCTTGCCGCCGAACAGCGCGATGACGCGCTCGCCCCAGAGCCGGCCCGCCCACCAGTACAGCGGGTCGAACTTCATCAGCCCGGGGATGGCCGCGAGCAGCACGAGGATCAGCGACCCGTGCCCGACCCGGGCGAAGGCGGCGGCGGAGATGATGGACTCGGTACCCCCGCCGATCAACTCGGACCACAGCGGGTGGGTGCCGACCAGGTGGGTGCGCAGGGGCAGCGTCACCCAGTAGAAGATGCCGCTGAGCATGATGCCGGCCCAGCACAAGATGTCGACGCGCCGGGGCTTGCCGGACCACGGTATCCGCGGGTCGTCCCAGGCTGGACGCTGCTCTGCCTCGCCCGCGGCTAGCTTCGCCGCTTCCAGCCCTGACGCTTCGTCCACCAAGACACGCTACCCCGGATCACGGGCGTTTCCGCCCTGGCCTGCGCCATGATGGCCAAGGTGACCGATAATCAGGACGCTTTGGCCGACCCGTTCGCCGCCGCGAGAGCCAGTGCCGATCGGCTGACCGCGCTAGCCGGCGCGCATGATGCCGTCGTGGTGCTCGGTTCTGGGTGGGCACCGGCGGCCGACGCGCTCGGCGTGGCGCAGACCGAGATACCCCTGGCTGAGCTGGGCGGATTCCCGGGCTCGACGGTGCCCGGCCACACGTCGGTGGCTCGTTCGGTCCGTATGGGCGCGATCCGGGTGCTGGTGTTGCTGGGCCGGGTGCACCTGTACGAGGGGCTGTCCCCGGCCGCGGTGGTGCACGGCGTGCGGACGGCGGTGGCCGCGGGCTGCCGGGTGGTGGTGCTGACCAACGCGGCGGGCGGCATCAGGGCGGGCCTGAGCGTCGGCGAGCCGGTGCTGATCAGCGACCACCTCAACCTGACCGGCCGGTCTCCGCTGTCCGGGCCGCCCCCGTCGACGGGGCAGCGCTTCGTGGACCTGACCGACCTGTACTCGCCCCGGCTGCGGGCGCTGGCCCGCGAGGCCGACCCGAGCCTGTCCGAGGGGGTCTACGCGATGATGCCGGGCCCGCATTACGAGACTCCGGCGGAGATCACCATGCTGGGGCGCCTCGGCGCCGACCTGGTCGGGATGTCGACCGTGCTGGAGGCGATCGCGGCACGTCACCTGGGCGCCGAGGTGCTCGGCATCTCCCTGGTCACCAACTTGGCGGCGGGCCTGGCCGGGCAGGGCCTCAGCCACGCCGAGGTGGTGGAGGCCGGCCGGGCCGCGGCCAGCCGGATGGGGACCCTGCTGGCCGGGATCCTCCCCCGGATCTAGGCCCTGGCCTCCGGATGGTGGGCTAGTACCGCGTGATGGTCGGTGTCATCCAGCGGGTCGGCGTGCACGATGGCGGCGGTGAGCCGGCCGATCGCGTGGATCAGCGCGTGCTCGGCGCCGACCGCGATGTCGTGGGCCTGGACGACGGTGCAGGCCGGATCCACCGAGATCTCGCACTCGGCCCGCAGGGTGCGGCCGACCCAGCGGAGCCTGACCGGCCCGGCGGCCAGCACGCCGGGGGTGGCGAGCAGGGTGGTCTCGGCTTGTTCGGTCAGGGCCGGGTCGACGCTGTCCATCAGCCGCCGGCCGACCTCGCGCGCGGCCTGCCAGCCGGCCATCGCGATGGCCGCCGTGATGAGCAGGCCCACCACCGGGTCGGCCCAGCGCCAGCCGATCGCCACCCCGCCCGCGCCGATGAGCACGGCCAGGCTCGTGAACCCGTCGGTGCGGGCGTGCAGGCCGTCGGCGACCAGCGCGGCGGAGCCGATCCGGCGGCCGGTCCTGATCCGGTAGCGGGCGACGATCTCGTTGCCGGCGAAGCCGATGACGGCCGCGATCGCGACCACGGCCAGGTGGGTGACCGGGTGCGGGTGCAGCAGGCGGTCGACCGCGGCGTACGCGGCCGCGGCCGCGGAGAGCACGATCACGGCCACGATGACGATGCCGGCCAGGTCCTCGGCCCGGCCGTAGCCGTAGGTGTAGCGCCGGGTGGGCCGGCGCCGGCTGAGGACGAACGCGACGCCGAGCGGCACCGCGGTCAGCGCGTCGGCCCCGTTGTGCAGCGCGTCGCCGAGCAGCGCGACCGAGCCGGACAGTGCGACCACGACCGCCTGGGCCAGCGCCGTGGCGGCCAGGGCGGCCAGTGAGATCCACAGGGTCCGCAAGCCTTCGGCCGAGGATTCGAGCACCGAGTCGACCGCGCGGTCGTGGTCGTGCGAGTGCGGCCCGACCTCGTGCCTGACGCGTGACCAGAGCCCTTGATGCTCGTGCTCGTGCTCGCTGCTCATGGTCCCAGCATGGTCCGGAAAACCCGTTGCGGCATCTCGACATCAGCCAGCCATGCGCGGCTGCGAATCGCTCGCAACTGCACCTCTAGGGCTGGGGCGCGGGCGGATAATCGGACCATGGACCTTGGGGAAAGGCTGGAAGTGCCCAAGACGGCCGAACGGATGACGGTGGCAGCCTCGGCATTCCTGCGAGCGCTGACGGCGGAACAGCGGGAACGCGCCTGCTACGCGTTCGGTGACGAGCGGCGCAGCTGGTCGTTCCTGCCCGCCACGGACCGGGACGGGCTGCCGATCGGCGCGCTCGACGAGGGCCAGCGCCGGCTGGGCCACGAGCTGATCGTGACCGGGACGAGCAAGCCGGGGTACACCAAGGTGGTGTCGATCATCGCCATGGAGCATGTGCTCCGGGCGCTGTCGCCGGAGTCGCTGACCGACCTGTTCAATCCCGAACGGTACTGCTTCAAGGTGTTCGGCACCCCGGGCGAGCGGGTGTGGGGCTGGCAGTTCGCCGGGCACCACGTGTCACTCAACTTCACCGTGGTCGATGGCCGGCACGTCTCCCCCACCCCGTGCATGCTCGGCGCCGAGCCCGCGGCGTTCGGGCTGCTGGCGCCGCTGGCTGACGACGAGGAAATCGGCTTCCGGCTGGTGAACTCGCTGGACGCGGCGCAGCGGCGGGCCGCGATCATCCACCACCGGCCGCCGCCCGACCTGGCCGCCCGGATGGTCCCCCGAATCGGCGAGACCGAACGGCCCGACCCGGTGTTCGCCCCCGAGCCGGACTACGTGATCAGCGACGACGAGCGCGACATCCTCAGCTACGTCCGGTCCAGCCCGAAGGGCGTGCCGGGGTCGGCGCTGACCCGGCCGCAGTTCGACTCGCTCACCGAACTGGTCGGAGGGTTCGTCCGGCGACTGCCCGACGAGGTGGCCGGGGCGCAGCTGCACGACCTGGAACGGATGGGCATGGACAACCTCACGTTCGCCTGGGCGGGCGGCACCAGCCCCGGAGAACGGCACTACTACCGCGTCCAGGGACCCACGCTGCTCATCGAGCACGACAACACCCAGGGAAACGGCACCCACATCCACTCGGCGTGGCGGAACCCGGCGGACGACTTCGGCGACGACGTGCTCGCGGCGCATTACCGCGCCCACCACGCCTAGCCATGCCCCGGGACGTCGGGCGAAGAAGGTTCGCCACGCCAGCGGGACGGTCCTGCTCGCGCGCGGCTGTAACGCGACCAAGTACGACTTAGCAGGATCTGGCTAGGGCCGGTTGGAAGTGGCTTTAGCCTCTTCGCCCGACAGGAATATCCGCATAGGATTGCGACTAGAGCGCAACGGAAATGGCGCTTACGATTCAGGAAATTCCTGCTGGGACATACGAGCCCGGGTGGGGCAGCCTGATTACTAATTGCAGCCCGTAATTCGCGGCCGTCAGGGTTGAGGGTAGCGGGATCAAGGGAGAAGCAAATGGACGCGCTAGTTGCCGAACGGCCCGCCGAAGTCACGATGCGGGAGTGCGACCAGGACGGCATCGCCGCCGCAAGGTTCGTGGTGCTCACGCCGGGCGGGAAGCTGCTTCTCTGCGGGCACCACATGGCCAGGAACGCTGATGCTATCGGCGCGGCCGGCTACAAGATCGACGAAATGGAGCAGGGATCATGACGAGCCAGGAAATGTTCGAAGCGATGTTCACCGATCACATTCCGAAGGTCGACATCCGCACCCCCGCCGACGTGAAGGCCCAGAAGCGGGCCGGGACGCTCTGACATGAGCCGCGACGAAATGGTCGAGAAGCTTATCCGCCAGGGTGTCCGGGTCAACGGGAGTTACGTCGACTCCGAGCCAGCCGAATCCGACAGCAACGAACGCCCTGAGCCTGGGGGACTGAGCCGCGTGACGGGTGCGGTGCTTACCGGCTGGAAGCCCGCCCGCAGGTAGAGGCCGATGTCGTTGCTGACCTTGAGCCGCCGGCAGTCGTACGCGGCCAGCCGGTCCAGGCCCGCGGCCAGGATATGGCTCGCGATACCGCGGCCTTGGTGAGCTTGCTCGGTTCTCATCGGCTCGACGAGCCCGACTCCGGTGACCGGGTCGGCCCAGAACAAGCCGTACCCCGCGATCTGGCCGTCGGGCGCCTCCACCATCAGGTCCAGCTCGGCCGGTACAGGGCTAGTTCCGGGACGGCTGGCCGATGCGAGGCTGCCAGCCAGCAGCTGACCACGCCCGGCTGGTCACCCGGTCCGAAGCCGGCCGCGGCCCGATCAACTGGTTATCCCGGCATCGTGGCCGGCGTGTCCACGGCCGGGGCGCCTGCGGCCGGGGCGCCTGCGGCGGCCTGGGCGGCGGCGCGGCGTTCGCCCGCACGCCTGGCGCGGCGGCCGTAGGCCACCATCCAGGCCACCAGGGCGCCGGCGACGGCGTAAGGCATCACCTTGGAGACGGCCAGCGCGGTCGACGTCGAGGTCGTCTCGACGATGATGATCCTGGCCGCGGCCTCGGCCAGGTAGACCACGCCCCAGACCACGGTGAAGAGCCGGAAGAGACGGCGGAACTCGGGGTAATCCCAGAGGGACTCGAAGTCCCGCCCCTGCTCGGTGTCCGCGCCCATGAACTCGAGGGCGAACCGGTAGATCAGCGGCCGCTGCGCCCACAAAGAGCCGAGGCACAGCAGCCCGAACACCGCGGTGGGCACCGACCCCTCGACCAGGACCAGCCGGGGATTGCCGCTCAGCAACCCGACGACGCTGCCGACCGCGATGCCGGCCAGCACCAGGATCCCGATGGCGTCCACGCGCCGGCGCCGGATCACGCCGGCGACGATACCGAGCGCCGGAAAGACGCCGCTGAGGATGAGCGCGGACACCTGGCTCTGCCCCGCCGAGCGCAGCATGGAGTAGGCCACCAGGGGCCCGGCGATGTCGAACACCGCGATCTTGGCCAGGTTCAGGAGACGGTTGCGGTGACCGTGGATGCCTTTCATCATGGTTCAACGCTACGAACGCGACCCGGTCCGGCCCTAGTGCGACAGATCCTGACATCGGCGTGACAGATGTCAGCGACCGGAACGTGACGACAACGGATCCGGGCAGGTAAGCGGCTGGGTCAGGTGAGCGGCCGGGTCAGGTGAGCGGCCGGGTCAGGTGAGCGGGGCAGGCTTCCTGCCTGCTGCCCGGCGGTCGCGGTTAGTCCGGCGTCCGAAGACCAGGCTGGCCACGACGGACAGCGGCGCGGTCACGCACGCCACGTAGAGCAGGATCAGCGGCTCCCCGGGACGCGCCCGCATGCCGGTCACGGGATCGGGGGGCGGCGGGTTGAACGCCAGGGACGGCTTCACATGGCGCCAACGCGTGATCTCCAGGTACATCAGGTACCAGGAGCCGATCCACACCACCCCGCCGAGCCACCTCACCGCGCGCATGGACCCATGCTCTCACGGTGGCAGGTTGCCGACGCCTGGGCTCCGTCCCCCGGGGGGTTACCCGGCTCGGGCGGGTGGGCTGTGGCTGTGCAGGATTTTGGTCTTGTCCTTGTTCCATGCCGTCGTGGTGCCATCCGGGTTCAGCACGAGGGTCCAGCCCTGGCGATGAATCGTGACCTGATGGTGATACCGGCACAGCTGGACGCAGTTCGCGAGACTCGTCCGGCCTCCGTTGGCCTTGTGCCGGACATGGTGCACCTCGCACACGCTGGCGGGCTGGCGGCAGCCGGGCCAGCGGCAATGCCGGTCGCGGTGCCGGACCAGGTTCCTGATGGAGGCCGGGATGGTCTTGGTGACGCCGAGGTCCAGGGGCAGGCTGATCCCGGCGAACTGCTCGCCGAGCTGGTGCTGGCGGACGAAGGAGGCCAGTCCGCCGGGACCGGACAGCAGGTCCACGGCCTGGCCGACGATGGCCTGCTCCAGCGCCTCCCGCGAGATCACGGTGCCCGCCCCGGCCGTGCCGTTTGCGGCGTCCCCGCCGTCCGTGTCGCCGTCGTGACCCACTGCGTCGAGGCCGTGGCGGTAGATCTTGGCGAGCTCGGCGGACAGCCGCACCAGGTCGGCGAACGCGGCCGGGTTCACCTGGCCCCACACCACGGGGGCCACCATCGCGTCGCATCCGATCGCGGCGGCAGCGTCCCCGTCCAGCCAGGCCCCGTCCCCGGTCCGGGCTTCAGCAGAGGATGGCTGGTACCCGGCCCAACGGACGCGGGCCCGCCGGGTCCATTCCTCCCGGAGCTTCTCGCTGCCGTCGAGCAGCATCAGGTCCGCCAGTGTGACGTGGGCCCACATCTTGACCGGCTGCCCGGCCCGCTCGGGGACCAGGCCGGCCGCGATCAGGCGGGTCATGGCCTCGGCCAGGGCGTCGTGGTACCGCTGCTCGTGAGAACGGGTGTCCTCGGCTCCGGCCCGGGCCGACAGGGCATCGAGCACGGCCTGGACGACCTGGGCGCATTCGGGGGTCAGGTCCCCGCGGATCACCCCGGCCCCGCCGAACGTGGTCGCCAGCCGCACCGACCGGTCCTCGAAGACCTCCCCCTCACCAGCAGGCTCATCCGCCCCTAGATCCGGAGTCCCGCCAGGCCCGCGGGCCGGATCTTGTCCGGATCCCTGGTCCAGGTCCGGGTCGTGGCCGCCCTCCGGGGCCGGGCCAGGATCGCCGGTACCGTGGGCGTGCTGGCGGGAGCGCTCGTACATCTCCCCGGCCAGCCCGGCCAGGTCCGCCAGCCCCAGCCCCGCTGCCGCCGCGGCCAGCAGAATCCCGTCGGCCGCGTCCCGCGACCCGGCCGGCAGCTTGCCGGTCCAGTCGCAGATCGTCTTCGCCCACGGCTCGGAGACCGCTTTGGCGGCCAGGGCGGCGTGCACCCGCGGATGTGCCCGGCCCTGCCTGACCCATCCGGTATGCCGTGACGCGGCGCCGCCGGTGATCCCGGTCTGGTGCACGAGCCACGCGTGCGGGCTGTAAGCGCCGTCATCGGTATATCCCTGCCCGGCGGCGAACGCGCTCAGGGCAGAGATCCGGGCCGCGACCGCGACCGAGTTCGCCTCCTCCAGGCCCCGCAACGTCGCCGCCTGCACCGCGCTGCCCATCGCCGCGATGTCCGCGCCGGCCAGGAAGGCCAGCCCGGCGTGCACCATGTCCATCGCCTCACTCGCACTCGCGAAGACAGGAGCAGTCACGGTGCTCACACCAGGTCACCTCCCTCCGGGGGTCGCGGACTCTTATCGCTTCCTCTGTCTACTCTCTTCCATGCTGACCATCTATCTAGGATCTGAGTTCGATTATATGGCGCGGCTAAGACATTTTCCGGTCCATATCGGCCGTGTCACGAAAATGGTGCCCGAGGTAAAAGAGAAAGAAAAGACATCTGTGGTCGGAGAGGGACCAGTGTTGCCGCTGAGGCGGAGCGCTCTCACCAGGCGCCCGGCCCACTCCGGTGGTGGCTACAGCCTTTCGTGCACGGCAGTGGAACAGCGCGAGGCGCTCAAGAGGCATGTCGGCTGAGCAGCGCGGGCCGGCCGCCGCTTCACAGATCTGTGGCGCGGCGGGCGCGGAGGGCGCGGAGCTTGTGGCGGTTGCCGCAGCGTTCCATCGTGCACCAGCGGCGGGTACCTGGGCGGGACGTGTCGACAACACCAGCGGGCAGTCGTCGCTCGCGCATTCGCGGATGCGTCGGCGGAGGCCAGTTCGGGGGTCAGTGGCGCCGCGACCGCGGATCGGTTGATGGCCGCCACCACCTCGGCGGGGAGGGGGTGATGCGCAGCCTGGGCGTGGGCCACATCCCAGATCGCCTGGCGGAGGGCCGTGGCCTCGGCCAGCTCGCCGCCTTCCAGCAGGCGTGGAACCCGGCTGACCCGCCGTCGGCCATCACGGTCCACGTCGTGGCCGGCCTGGGACCGGGTTCCTGGTCGAGATCGACGCCGTCGCCGTTCTGTAATCCCACGATGGCGATCATCAGATGGGCTCGGTGAGGTTGACCGTGTTGCCGTCCGGGTCGAGGATATGGGCCACGCGCTGGCCCCAGGGCATGTCGTTCGGCGGGCCGAGGACCTGGCCGCCTAGGACCTCGACGTGTTCCAGCAGGTCTTCGACGCCGCCGACGCCTAGGTCGCCGACGTTCACGTTGAGCAGGATCCGCTGGGGGGCGGCGATGTCGGCCTCGCCGTCGGTGACGATGCCGAGTTCGGCGTTGCCGATCCGCAGGCCGACGTAGAACGCCGGCCCTTCCTCCGGGACGCGGGAGATCTCCACCGCGCCGAACAGCGCCTTGTAGAAGGCCAGCAGCAGGGGCAGGGTCGGGGTCACGATAACCGGCTGGACGGTGGCGGGCATGCTTCCTCCCGCCGGAGCATTACCCCCTCTGCCGGACATCATGTGCGCTAGGCGGGGTCCTGGGACATTTGTGACATGAGGGACCGAGACAACGGCAGTTCCTCGCCGGTCAGGTCGAATGCGTAGCGCCGACCCGAGGGGGTGGTCCACACCAGGACGCCTGGGCTCGGCCGGTCGAGCTTCCAGCGTCGCGGCACCTCCGCGCGCCCAGCCTCGATCTCGGACGCGAGGCGAGCCAGAGACGCGCCCAGGGGCTCGTCGTCATCGTCGTCGAGTTCGGCGTCTTCCTCCCACTCTTCGTCGTAGGCATCGTCGTCGTCACGGTAGTCGGCGGGGAAGAAGGGGCCGTGGTCGCATAGGCCCCACTCATCGTCGATAGGTTCTGGCATGAAGCCACCCCGTTCGGTAGGATCGAATTTGAATTCACCTTGGAGGGTAGCGGCGGTCAGTGTCATTACGGCGGTGAGCCGAATCGGGCCAGGTCAGGTGCTGGCTGGGTGCCAGACGGTCTTGGTTTCCAGGTAGGCGAGCATGCGGCCCAGGCCGGGCGCGGCCGTCCAGTCCTCCTCGGCGCCGTCCGGGGGGCGGACCACGCGCTTGAGGTTGTCGGCGGCGGCCGCGGCCAGGTCCGCGGTGAGGTCGGCGGGGGCGCCGGTCAGGTCGATGGCGTTGACGTCCATGTGCGAGGCCAGCCAGGGCGCGATCTCGGCGGTGCGGCCGGTCAGCACGTTGATCACGCCGCCGGGGACGTCGGAGGTGGCGAGCACCTCGGTCAGCGACACGGCGGGCAGCGGGGCGCGCTCGCTGGCCAGCGCCACGACCGTGTTGCCGCTGACCACGGCGGGCGCGACCACCGAGACGAAGCCGAGCAGGCTCGAGGCCTGCGGTGCGAGCACCGCGACGACGCCGGTCGGCTCGGGCAGCGAGAAGTTGAAGTACGGGCCGGCCACCGGGTTGGCCGCGCCGCGGACCTGGGCGATCTTGTCGGACCAGCCGGCGTACCAGACCCAGCGGTCGATCGCCTCGTCCACGGCCGCCTCGGCCGACCGGGCGCTGAGCCCCTCGGCCGCACGGACCTCGGCGACGAACTGCGCGCGGCGGCCCTCGAGCAGTTCGGCCACCCGGTACAGCACCTGCCCGCGGTTGTAGGCGGTGGCACCGGACCAGCCGGCGAACGCCTTGCGCGCCGCGCTGACCGCGTCCCGCGCGTCCTTGCGCGAGGCCAGGGCGGCGTTGGCGCCGAACCCGCCCTTGTGGTCGGTCACCAGGTAGGACCTTCCGCTCTCGGAGCGGGGGAAGGCCCCGCCGATGTACAGCTTGTACGTCTTGCGCACGGCGATGCGCGGAGCCGCGGCGGTGTCAGACATCGAGGTATGCCTCCAGCCCCTGCCGGCCGCCTTCCCGGCCGTAGCCGGATTCCTTGTAGCCCCCGAACGGGGCCGCCGGGTCGAACTTGTTGAACGTGTTCGCCCACACCACGCCGGCCCGCAGCCGGGAGGCCATGTGCAAGATCAGCGATCCCTTCTCGGTCCAGACCCCGGCCGACAGGCCGTACGGCGTGTTGTTGGCCTTCTCCAGCGCCTCGGCCGGCGTACGGAAGGTCAGCACGGAGAGCACCGGGCCGAAGATCTCCTCTCGGGCGATGCGATGCGCCTGGGAGACCCCGGTGAACACGGTGGGCGGGAACCAGAAGCCCTTTACCGGCAGCTCGCACGGCGGCGACCAGCGCTCCGCGCCTTCGGCCTCGCCGACCGCGGACAGCTCGCGGATCCTGGCCAGCTGGGCGGCGGAGTTAATGGCGCCCACGTCGGTGTTCTTGTCCAGCGGATCGCCGAGCCGCAGCGTCGCCAGCCGCCGCCGCAGCGAGGCCAGCACCTCCTCGTAGACCGACTCCTGCACCAGCAGCCGCGAGCCGGCGCAGCACACGTGGCCCTGGTTGAAGAAGATGCCGTTCACGATGCCCTCGACGGCCTGGTCCACGGGCGCGTCCTCGAACACGATGTTGGCGGCTTTGCCGCCCAGCTCGAGGGTGACCTTCTTGCGGGTGGCGGCACAGGCCCGGGCGATCTCCTTGCCCACCTCGGTGGAGCCGGTGAACGCCACCTTGTCGATGCCCGGATGGGTGACCAGCGCCCGGCCGGTCTCGCCCGCCCCGGTGACGATGTTGACCACGCCCGGCGGCAGGTCGGCCTGCTGGCAGATCTCGGCGAAGGCCAGCGCGGTCAGCGGCGTGGTCTCGGCCGGCTTGAGCACCACCGTGTTGCCGCAGGCTAGCGCCGGGGCGATCTTCCAGGCCAGCATCAGCAGCGGGAAGTTCCACGGGATGACCTGGCCGGCCACCCCGAGCGGCCGCGGCGCCGGGCCGTACCCGGCGTACTCCAGCTTGTCGGCCCACCCGGCGTGGTAGAAGAAATGCGCGGCGACCAGCGGGATGTCGACGTCGCGGGACTCGCGGATGGGCTTGCCGTTGTCGAGCGACTCCAGGACGGCGAGTTCCCTGGCCTTCTCCTGGATGATCCGGGCGATCCGGAACAGGTACTTGGCTCGGTCCCGGCCGGGCAGCTTCGACCAGTTCGTTTCGTAGGCCTGGCGGGCGGCGGTGACCGCGCGGTCGACGTCGGCCGGTCCCGCCTCGGCCACCTCGGCCAGGACCTCCTCGGTGGCCGGGGAGATGGTCTTGAACGCGTGGCCGTCCTGGCCGGGGCCGAACTCGCCGTCGATGAAGAGCCCGTAGGACTCGCGCAGCGAGACGATCGACCGCGACTCCGG
>JBEKJP010000193.1:0-12162 GCA_050011155.1 Streptosporangiaceae bacterium | reverse complement strand
GGTCTGCGGCACGCGGACGACGAACTGATGCGCGCATCAGCCGCCATGATCCGCATCCGGGTCCCGCGGTCCCAGCCGCGAACCCACCGGGTTAAGGAACCTGTCCACTGAACCGGTCACGTCCCGTCGGCTCCGCGGAGCCGACGGGATGTCCGGGTAAGTCGCGGATGCGCCCCATGCGATAGTGACTAGTGACTGAGGTGAGCTAGTTACCCGTGTTCAGCCCGGAGGAGCCGCATGTCCGTTCACTCGATGCCGGTCCTGACTGAGGCCGAGGTGGCCGAGCGCGTCGGCACGCTGATGGCGGGGATGACCACGGCGGAGAAGGCCGGGCAGCTGACCCAGTACTTCTACTTCGACCTCCCGCCCCGGGACGAGAACGCGACCGGCCCTGACGAACCCGGCGCCGCCTTCGCCGGCCAGGGGATCACCGTCGACGAGGCCCTGGCCCGGGGCGAGGTCGGGTCGCTGCTGTTCGTCACCGACCCGGCGCAGATCAACCGGCTGCAGCGGCGCGCGATCGAGGGCAGCCGGCACGGCATACCCGTCCTGTTCGGCTTCGACGTCATCCACGGCCTGCGCACGATCTTCCCGGTGCCGATCGCCATGGCCGCGTCGTGGGACCCCGCCGGCGCCGAGCGCAGCCAGGCCGTCGCCGCCCGCGAGGCCCGGGCCGTCGGCATCCACTGGGCGTTCGCGCCGATGGTCGACATCGCGCGCGACCCCCGCTGGGGCCGGATCGTCGAGGGCGCGGGCGAGGATCCGTACCTCGGCGCCGCGGTCGCCGCCGCGCAGGTGCGCGGCTTCCAGGGCGACGGCCCCGGGGCCCCCGGCCGGATCATCGCCGGCCCCAAGCACTTCGCCGGCTACGGCGCCGCGCTCGGCGGGCGTGACTACGACGAGGTCAACCTGTCCGACTCCGAGCTGTGGAACGTCTACCTGCCCCCGTTCAAGGCCGCCGTCGACGCGGGCGCCGGGAACATCATGACCGCCTACATGGACCTCAACGGCGTGCCCGCCACCGGGAACCACTGGCTGCTGGCCGACGTGCTCCGCGGCACCTGGGGTTTCGGCGGCTTCCTGGTCAGCGACGCCCAGGCCGTCCACAACCTGCGCACGCACGGCTTCGCGGCCGACCTGACCGAGGCCGGCGCGCGGGCGCTGATGGCCGGCGTGGACATGGAGATGGCCGTCGGCGATCCGGCCTACGCGCACCTGCCGGAGGCGATCAAGGCCGGGCTGGCCGACGAGGAAGCGCTGGACGCCTGCGTCCGGCGGGTGCTGACCGCCAAGATCCGGATGGGGCTGCTCGACCAGCCCTACGTGGACGAGGACGAGGCCCGGGAGGTACTGGGCGACCCGGCCCACCGCGCCGCGGCCCGCGCGGCCGCGCGGCGTTCGGCGGTCCTGCTCCGCAACGAGGGCGGCCTGCTGCCGCTGGCGAGCCCGCGCTCTATTGCCGTCATCGGGCCGCTGGCCGACTCCCGGCGCGACATCCTCGGGCCCTGGGTCTTCGATTTCGACCTCGACGAGACGGTCACCGTGCTCGACGGCATCAGGAACCGGGCCGGGCAGGAGACCGAGGTCGGCTACGCACCGGGCATCCGCCCGGCCCTGCGCGTCTTCCCGTCGATGTTCGACATGTTCGCGAACAACGCGCCCGCCGAACCGGAGGGCTTCGACGACGACGCCGAACTCGCCCGCGCGGTCGACCTGGCCCGCTCGTCCGACGTCGCGGTGGTCGTCCTGGGCGAGTGGCAGAACATGATCGGCGAGGCGGCCTCCCGGTCCAGCCTCGAGCTGCCCGGCGGGCAGCTCGCGCTGCTGCGGGCCGTCGTGGCCACCGGCACGCCGGTCGTGCTCCTGGTCATGAACGGCCGCCCGCTCGACCTGCGCTGGGCCGCCGAGCACGTCCCGGCCATCCTCGACATCTGGTACCCGGGCACCCAGGGCGGCGCGGCCGTGGCCGACGTGCTCTTCGGCGACGTCGCACCGGGCGGCAAGCTGCCCTTCACCTGGCCGCGCACCGTGGGCCAGGTCCCGCTCGTCTACAGCCACACGGTCTCCCACGAGCCCGTCAACCAAGGACGGCGTTACTGGGATGAGGAGAGCACGCCGCTATACCCGTTCGGCTATGGATTGTCTTATAGCCGGTTCACCTACGGTGACCTGACCCTGGACCGCGACCAGCTACGGGCCGGCCAGGCCGTCACCGTGTCGGTCACCGTGACCAACGCGGGGGAGCGCGCGGCCGACGAGGTGGCCCAGCTCTACATCCACCAGCGGCACGGCACCGCCTCGCGGCCGGTCCGCGAGCTCAAGGGCTTCCAGCGGGTCACGCTGGCGGCCGGTGAGTCGCGGACCCTGGAGTTCCGGCTCGGCCCGGACGAGCTCCGCTACTGGAACGCGGCCGTCCGGGACTGGGTCATCGACGCCACCACGATCGACGTGTTCGCCGGCGGCGACTCGACCGCGGAGCTGACCGCCAGCTTCACGATCAGCCAGTAACGCCGGCCAGCAGGCCCCGGCGGCGCAGCACCGGCATGACGCCCTCGCCGACCTGGTAGGCCTCTTCCAGGTGCGGGTAGCCGGACAGGATGAACTCGTCGATGCCGAGCTCGTGGTACTCGGCGATCCGGTCGGCGACCTCCTCGTGGCTGCCGACCAGGGCGGTGCCCGCGCCGCCGCGGACCAGGCCGACGCCGGCCCACAGGTTCGGCGAGACCTCGAGGGCGTCGGTCCGCCCGCCGTGCAGCTCCGACATGCGGCGCTGGCCCTCGGACTGGGAGGAGCGCTGGATGGCCTGGGCGCGCTCGATGTCGGCCGGGTCGAGCCCGTCGAGCAGTTCCTGGGCCTGCGCCCAGGCCTGCTCGGCCCGCGTCCGCGCGATCACGTGCAGCCGGATGCCGAAGCGCAGCTCGCGCCCGGCCGCCTTGGCCCGCTCGCGCACCCGGTCGAGCTTCTCCGCCACCGCGGCCGGCGGCTCGCCCCAGGTCAGGTAGACGTCGGCGTAAGCGGCGGCCACCTCGAGGGCGTCCGGCGACGAGCCGCCCAGGTAGATCTGCGGGCGGACCGGCGCGGGGATGATCTGCGCGCCGCGCACGTCGTAGTGCTGGCCGGCGAAGTCGACCGGATCCCCGCGCCACAGCTCCCGGACGATGTGCAGGAACTCGCCCGCCCGGCGGTACCTGTCCTGCTTGCCGAGGTGGTCGCCGAACCGCTGCTGCTCGACGTCGTCGCCGCCGGTCACCACGTTGAGCAGCAGCCGGCCGCCGGAGATGCGCTGGTAGGTGGCCGCCATCTGGGCGGCCAGCGTCGGTGACATCAGCCCGGGCCGGAACGCGACGAGGAACTTGAACCGCTCGGTGACCTGGCTGAGCCCGGCCGTCATGACCCAGGCGTCCTCGCACCACGAGCTGGTCGGGGTCAGCGCGCCGGCGAACCCGAGCTGCTCGGCGGAACGGGCGATCTGGCCCAGGTAGCCGATGTCGGGGGCGCGCTCGGTGCCGCCCGCGGTGACCCGGCTGCCCGCCGCGCCGACCGCGTTCCCCAGGCTCAGGTCGGTGCGCGAGTCGCCGTTGGTCGGCAGAAACCAGTGCAGGATCACGCCCATGAGCCTATGTCTATCAAGCCGGTAGACAATGTGGCAATATGAGGGGTCGGCGGAAGACAGGAGCCCGTATCGTGCCCTTGGTTGAGAGCAGAAGCGACGTCCCGGTGACCATCGACGCGTCGCTGTGCATCGAGGGATGCACGCTGTGCGTGGACATCTGCCCGCTTGACTCGCTGGCCATCCACCCGGAGAGCGGCAAGGCGTACATGTACGTGGACGAGTGCTGGTACTGCGGGCCGTGCGCGGCCCGCTGCCCGACCGGGGCGGTCACCGTCAACATGCCCTACCTGCTGCGTTGACGGGCATCCCGGATGTCACCGACCGGCAGCACCTGAGCTGTGACGTCGCGGTAGTCGGCGGGGGCACCGCCGGCACCATGGCCGCGATCACGGCGGCCGAGCACGGCGCCTCGGTGCTGCTGCTTGAGAAGGCGCACGTCCGTCACTCCGGCGCGCTGGCCATGGGCATGGACGGGGTCAACAACGCCGTGATCCCGGGTAAGGCCACGCCCGAGGACTACGTCGCCGAGATCACCCGGGCCAACGACGGCATCGTGAACCAGCGCACTATCTACCAGACCGCCTCGCGCGGCTTCGACATGGTGCAGCGCCTGGAACGGTACGGGGTGAAGTTCGCCAAGGACGCCGCGGGCGAATACGACGTGCGGCGGGTGCACCGGTCCGGGAACTACGTGCTGCCCATGCCGGAGGGCAAGGACGTCAAGAAGGTGCTGTACCGGGTGCTGCGCCAGCGCTCGATCAGGGAGAAGGTCCGGATCGAGAACCGGGTGATGCCGGTCCGGGTGCTCACCGCGGGCGGCCGCGCGGCCGGGCTGGCCGGGTTCAACACCAGGACCGGGGAGTTCGTCACCGTGTCGGCGGGCGCGGTCATCTTGGCCACCGGCGCCGCCGGGCGGCTCGGCCTCCCGGCCAGCGGCTACCTGTACGGCACGTACGAGAACCCGACCAACGCCGGCGACGGGCACGCGATGGCCTACCACGCCGGCGCCGAGCTGAGCGGCCTGGAGTGCTTCCAGATCAACCCGCTGATCAAGGACTACAACGGGCCGGCCTGCGCCTACGTCGCCAACCCGTTCGGCGGCTACCAGGTCAACAACCGCGGCGAGCGGTTCGTCGACTGCGACTACTGGTCCGGGCAGATGATGGCCGAAGTGGCCCGCGAGATCGCCTCGGCCCGCGGGCCGGTCTACCTCAAGCTGACCCACCTGCCCGAGGAGACCATCTCCGCGCTCGAAGGCATCCTGCACACCACCGAACGGCCGACCCGCGAAACGTTCCACGCCGGCCGGGGCCACGACTACCGCACGCACGACGTGGAGATGCACATCTCCGAGATCGGCCTGTGCGGCGGGCACTCCTCCTCGGGCGTCTGGGTGGACGAGAACGCGGCCACCACGGTCCCCGGCCTGTACGCGGCCGGCGACCTGGCCTGCGTGCCGCACAACTACATGATCGGCGCGTTCGTGTTGGGCGACCTGGCCGGCGCGGCCGCGGCCCGTACCTCGGCCGCCGCGGCCGGCCTGCCGCCGGACCAGATCGCCGCGGCGCACGAGCTGATCTACCGGCCGCTGCGCCATCCCGACGGGCCGCCGCAGCCGCAGGTCGAGTACAAGCTGCGGCGGTTCGTCAACGACTACGTGGCTCCGCCCAAGACCGAGGCCAAGCTGGCCATCGCGCTCGAGGCTCTCGGCCGGATGAACGAGGAGATCGCCCGGATGGGCGCGCGGACCCCGCATGAGCTGATGCGGTGCGCCGAGGTCACCTCCATCCGCGACTGCGCCGAACTGGCGGTCCGCGCGTCGCTGGCCCGGACCGAGTCCCGCTGGGGCCTGTACCACGACCGGGCCGACCATCCCGGGCGCGACGACGCCGCGTGGTTCTGGCACCTGAACATCCGCCGCGGCGCGGACGGCAGCCCGGAACTGGTCAAGCGCGCGGTCGCCCCGTACCTGGTGCCGGTGAGCGAGTTCGACGTCCCGGCCCGGGAAGTGACCGAGGTCGTGCTGGCCGCCTCGCCCGCTACCGCACTGGCGGCCGCACCCAGCCGGGACGCCGCCGCTTCCAGGGCTCCGGCGGCCGGGAAGCAGCCGCCGCGGATCCTGGAACTGGTCCGGCTGGCGGAGACGCAGCCGCCGGTCGCGGAGTTGCAGCCGTTCCTGGCGGACGCGGACGCGCGGGTGCGGCGGGCCGCCGTCGCCTTCCTCACCGAGACCGCGGCGGCCGAGGCGGGGATTCCGCTCGCCGCGGCGGTGGCCGACGACAGCCGCGCGGTGCGGCACGCCGCCGCCGTCGGCCTGCGCGAGCTGGCCTCGGTGCTGCCGGCCGGTGACCAGGCGCTGGTCACCGCGCTCCGCGCCCGGGCGGGCAGCCCCGACCCGGTGATCCGCCGCGCCGTCCTCGACGTGCTCGGCGAGATGCGGGCGGGGGACCCCGGGATCTTCGCGGCCGGGCTCACCGACGCTGATGACCAGGCCCGGGTGGCCGCGGTGCGCGGCCTGGTGTCCGTGGCCGACGAGTCCCGCCTGGCCGCGGCGGCCGCCGACCCGTCGCGCGAGGTGCGCGTCGCCGTGGCCGAGGCGCTGGCCGTCCTCGGCTCCGTCGGCGCGGAGACCCGCCGGGCGCTGGAACGGCTCGCGGGCGACGCCGACCCGCTGGTCCGGGCGGCGGCCTTCAAGGCGGCCGGCGCCGTCGACTGCCCGCCGCCGCTCGACACCTTGGCCGTGGCCACGCTGGCGGGCGACGCGGCGTGGCAGGCGCGCGCGGGCGCGGCCCAGGCCCTGGCGGCCGCGCCCCCCGACGTGGCGGTCCCGCCGCTGGCGGGCGCGCTCCGGGACCCGCACGCCGACGTCAGGAAGGCCGCCGTCATCGCGCTCGCCCCGATGAGCGGCCACCCGGACGCCGAGGATGCCCTGCGCGCCGCGGCCGCCGACAGCGACGCCGACGTGCGCGCCTACGCCCGCCGCGCGACTCGCACTGTCCCCGCCGCGGACCTGACCAGCCTCTGACCGACCACCTGGGCCCGGGTGGGTCATCACCTGCCCCTGCCATCACTCAGGTAACAGGGCTGACCGGACGATATGACATCGCCCCGGTCACAACCCAAGGCCAGGAACTTAAGTCGGCACCTCGCGTCGTGCTGTTCCATGATCGCGGGCAGTTCCGGCGCAAATTCGACCGGAACTGCCCGCGATCATGATCTGAGCCCCGGATTCTTTAACCTGAAGTTTAGACATATAGGGATATAACGGGCTGGCTGTGGCGTGGCCGGGATGCCGCGGCCGGGATGCCGCAGCCGACACGCGCCCGCGCCGCTCCCGGGCGCGGGCCGCGCTCGCTGTGAACGGCCCTGACCAGCAGTAACTCCCTGGAAAGGGGTTGCCGCGAACCGGGACAAGCCGGGCATTTCGCCACGACGGCACCGCCTGACCGCGACACGCTACGACCTCAGGTTGTTCTGGAACGCTCACCTTGCGGCACCGATGGCATACGGGTGCGCTTCTGCGCCGGGAGTCCGGGTGGTGGGGGCCAGGAAGGCTTCGTCCTAATTCCTATAAATTAGACCAACTTTATTGATGAGCGGTGCCGGTGCGGTGTACCTCTTAGAGCGTGAATGACAACCTCCTGGCCGGTGAGCTGGCGGCGCTAGCCGCGACTGAACGCCCGTTCCAGCCCGGCGAATGTGCCGAACGGGCCAGGCGCGCCGCGGAACTGATCGGCCTGACCGGGCTCCCCCCCGAGGGGACCGGCGCTTCCTTCGTGCTCTGGCGCGACGAGCACTCCGTCGCCTGGCTCAACGTCATGCCGGACCCGCGTGACACGGGATATCACGACCACGACGGCTCGGCGGTCGGCGTCTACGTGCTCAGGGGCAGCGTCACCAACGAGGGGCTGCCGGTGGGCGGTCCGCGGCGCGTCCACCGCTACGGACCCGGTGACTCGTTCTCGTTTCCCGGCTCGGGCATCCACCGGATGGATCACGACGCCGGGGCGATCACGGTCCACGTGTACTCGCCGCCGCTGCGCGCCATCGGCTACTACGAGGTCATCGACGGCCTGCTCCAGCGTACGCCGGGGTCACCGGATGAGGCCTCGCCCGAGAGCCCGGAGCTGCTGGCCGTGCTGAACCGGTCCGCCGTCGCGACGGCGGGCTCGCGGTCCGCGTGACCGCCGCCACTACCGGGATGTGCTCTGCGCCCGCGTGCACACCCCGGCAGGACGACTCCATCACTGTCGCGGCCGGCCGCGCCGTGCTGCAGGCGGCCGCTCCGCACCTGTCCTGGTAACACCGTCGCGGCCGCCAGGTCGCGCTTGGCGACCTCTTCCCGGACGACCGGGATGACGTGGCGGCCGACGTCGACCGCGTCCGCGAGCAGGTCGTAGCCGCGCATGGAGATGATGTCGACCCCGAGGTCGACGTAGTCCAAGATGGCCTGCGCTCGACGGGCGCGTCTCGGACTGGTCCTGCATGCTGATCAGGCCGATGAACTCGACAGGCATGGGCCAGTCCTTCGCTGCTATTACCGTCTAAATCTACCTGAAATATATGATGACCCGGCGGTGGCCGCCCGGATTGAAGGTCAGCGTGCCGTGGGACGGGTTGGGGTTGCTGATGCTCTGGAGCGGACCACCGCGTATATTCGCTTGGCCGGAGATCAGGGCCGAGGCACACTCCGCTTGTGAAGCCAGCCCAGAGCTACGTGATCTGCTGCGTCCAGCGGACCGGCAGCTGGCTGCTCGCGCACACGCTGACCGATACCGGGTACGCGGGCCGGCCGTACGACTATTTCGACGAGGGAGAGCGGAAAACGCACACGCGTGAGTGGGGCCTGCCTCGCGTCGACCTGGACAGCTATATCCAGGCCGTGCGGGACCACGCCACCACACCGAACGGCGTGCTCGGATCGAAGCTGATGTGGAACGACTTCGACCGCCTCGGGGCGCACGCGGGAGCCGATGCGGGCCTGGAGTTCATGCGGACGGCGTTCGGCGACCCCCAGTTCGTCTGGCTGCGGCGGCGGGACAAGGTACGGCAGGGCATCTCGTGGTGGCGGGCCGTCGCGACCAGCCAGTGGGCCCTGCGGCCGGATCAGGAAGCCGGGCAGCCGGCAGCTGACCTGGAGCGGATCCTGCCGTTCGTCCGGTTGGCCCAGCAGTGCGAGGACGGCTGGCGGCAGTGGTTCGCGGCCACCGGAATCCAGCCGTGCGAGGTCGTCTACGAAGACCTGGCCCGGGAGCGGCTCACGGTCGCGAACCGGGTTCTCGGGTTCCTGCGCCTGCCGCTACTCGACGCGGACAGCCTGCCGCCCGTGCGCTATCGCCAGCAGGCCGACCGCCTGACCGACCGCTACGTCGATCTCGTCCGCGCGCGCAACCACGACGGTGGAACATCGTAGTGGTCAGGACCACGGCAATGTTCCATCGTGGTGGTTAGGATCCCGGTCCCCGGCCGCCGAAACGCGGTCAGGCATCCCAGGAGCACCACGTGCCACGTGTCGCTGCCGGAGCGATGCCACGTGCCGCTGCCGGGGGCAGGGGTTACTGCAGCCCGGTACGGACGGAGGTGATGCGCTGGGTGTTGAAGCCGAGCCAGTGCATCCGGCCGATGTAGCGGGCGTGCTCGACCTTGAGGCAGCGGTCCATGATCACGGTCACGCCGCCCTGCTCGGCGATCTTGGCGCCCTCTTCGTTGATCACGCCGAACTGGCACCATAGGGTGCCGGCCCCGATCCGCACCGTCTCCCGGGCGATGGCCGGCAGCGCGTCCGGCGCCCGGAACACGTTGACGATGTCCACCGGCTCGGGCACGTCCGACAGGCTCGGGTAGCACTTCTGCCCGAGGATCTCGCTCTCGCGGGGGTTCACCGGGATCACGCGGTAGCCGTGCCGACTGAGGTAGTAGCCGACGAAGTAGCTGGCCCGCAGCTCGTTCTTCGACAGCCCCACGATCGCGATCGTCTTGGCCGAGTGCAGCACCCGCTGGATCACAAGCGGATCCTGGTACCGCGCCAGATCGAAGTCACTCACGAGATAGCCTCCGAACCCACCGTAGCCGCCACCAGAGCGAACCCCTGTTCCAGGTCCCAGATCAGGTCGTCGACGGACTCGGTGCCGACCGATAGCCGCACCGTACCCGGGCCGACGCCGGCCGCCCGCAGCTCCTCGTCGCTCAGCTGCCGGTGGGTGGTGCTGGCGGGATGAATGACCAGGCTCTTCGCGTCGCCCACGTTGGCCAGGTGGGACCACAGCGTCAGGCCCCGGATGAGGTCCTGCCCGCCGTCCCGGCCGCCGGCGCAGTCGAACGAGAACACCGCCCCGGCCCCGCGCGGCAGGTACTTGTCCACCAGCGGCCGGTACCGGCTCGACGGCAGCCCCGGGTAGGTCACGTTAGACGCCAGCGAGTGCGACTCGAGGAACGATGCCACTGCCAGCGCGTTGGTCACGTGCCGCTCCATCCGCAGCGACAGCGTCTCCAGCCCCTGCAGGAACAGGAAGGCGTTGAACGGCGACAGCGCCGCCCCCAGGTCGCGCAGCGATTCGGCCCGCAGCTTCATCAAGTAGCCGTAGGTACCGAACGTCTCGTGGAACTGCAGCCCGTGGTACGCCGGAGACGGGTCGGCCACCACCGGGAACCGCCCGTTGGACCAGTTGAACAAGCCGGACTCGACCACGACGCCGCCGATCGAGGTGCCGTGGCCGCCGATGAACTTGGTCGCCGAGTGGATCACGATGTCGGCGCCCCACTCGATCGGGCGGCACAGGTACGGCGAGGCGAACGTGCTGTCCACGATGAGCGGGAGGCCGTGCGAATGCGCGATGCCCGCCACCGCCTCGATGTCCAGCACGTTCCCGCCCGGGTTGCCGATCGTCTCGCCGAAGAACGCCTTCGTCTCCGGCCGCACCGCCTTCTCCCAGGCCGATATGTCGTCGGGATCGACCCAGGTCAGCTCCACGTTCATCTTGCGCAGCACGTGCTTGAACTGGTTCACGGTCCCGCCGTAGAGCGCCTGGGACGAGACCACGTGATCGCCCGGCTCGAGCAGCGTGAACAAGGCGGCGTTCTGCGCGGCGAGCCCGCTGGCGAACGCCACCGCGCCGGCGCCGCCCTCCAGGTTGGCCACCCGCTCCTCGAACACCGCGGTGGTCGGGTTCATGATGCGCGAGTACGTGTTGCCGTACTCCTGCAGGTTGAAGTACGCCGCCGCCGACTCCGGGTCCTCGAACACGTAGCTGGACGTCTGGAAGATCGGCACCGCGCGGGCGCCCGTGTTCGGGTCGGGCCGCTGTCCGGCGTGCAGTTGCCTGGTCTCGAACCCGAACGCGCGGTCCTGCTCTGGCTGCCCGGTCACGAACTTCCCTCCAGGAATTTACGGATGATGGGCGTCTGCCGTGCTTCCTCGAGCAGGAAGCAGTCGTGGCCGTAGGGCGCCTCGATCACGTGCGACTCGACCGGCTTGCCCAGGCCGCGCAGCGCGGCGGCGATGTCCTGCGACGACGACGGCGGGTACAGCCAGTCGGAGCTGAACGAGATCAGCAGCGTCCGCGCCGTGACGTCCGCGAACGCCCGGGCCAGCGACCCGCCGTGCTGCCGGGCCAGGTCGAAGTACGTCAGGGCCCGCGACATGTACAGGTAGGTATTCGCATCAAATCTTTTAACGAACGAGTCGGCTTGATGCCGCAGGTAACTCTCCACCTGGAACTCGGGTTCGATGATCGTGTGGCGTACGTCGTCGGCAGACTGGAGCCGCCGCCCGAATTTATCGTCAAGCGCCTGGGCGGACAGGTACGTGATGTGGCCGACCATCCGGGCCACCCCCATGCCCGCGTCGGGCGCCTGGCCGGTGCCGTAGTAGCGGCCGCCCTGCCAGGCCGGGTCACGCATGATCGACTCGCGCGCGATCGCGTTCCAGGCCACGCCCTGCGGCTGGAGCGCGTGCGTGCTGGCGATGGCGACCACGGCGTCGACCTGGTCCGGGAACAGGATCGACCATTCGAACGCCTGCATGCCGCCCAGGGATCCGCCGGCCACGGCCGCGAGGCGGCCGATACCGAGGGCGCGAAGAAAGACCCGTTCGGTCCGGACCATGTCGGCCACCGTGATGACGGGAAAGTCTGGTCCGTACGGCCGGCCGGTCGCCGGGTTGACGGACGACGGTCCGGTCGTGCCCCGGCAACCGCCGAGCAGGTTGGTCGAGACCACGAAGAACCGGTCGGTGTCGAACGCCTTGCCGGGCCCGATCATCCCGTCCCACCAGCCCAGACCCTTGCCGGCGGTGCCGTCGCGGTCGGTGGCGGCGAACCCGTCACGGGTGCTCTCGGCGGGCGGTGTCTTGGCGAAACCGGCCGCGTGGGCGTCGCCGCTGAGCGCGTGGCACACCAGGATGACGTTGTCGCGCCGAGGCGAGAGGGTCCCGTAGGTCTCGTACGCCACCCGGATCGGGGACAGTTCCCGTCCGCAGTCGAGCCGCACCGGCTCCGGCAGGTCGAGATACTGGGTCTCGACGGTGCCGACCGAGCCGGCGGTGCCGGCGG